>DATAID010000056.1:0-26765 GCA_036262835.1 Burkholderiales bacterium
GTAGAGCTTCTCGAAGTCCGCCGCGCGCAGGTCGGCGATCGGGTCTTCGTTGCCGGCGAAGGCTTCGTCGACGCAGCGCCAGTCGTCTTCCGTGAGGAAGCGCTCGGCCATCGGCACGAGCTGCTGCTCCTCCTTGCGCATGTGGTCCCAGTGGAAGCGCGCATAGGCTTCGATCGCGGCGCCGAAGGCCGGCAAGTCCTCTTTGCCATTCACCTCCCAGGCGAGCAGCGCCGACTCGAGCTCGCGCACGAGCCGGGCGCCCTTCACGTGCTCGGCGCGAAGCTCCTCGATGAGCGCGCGCGCCTCGGGCGCACGCACCGCGAGGCGGGAGAAGAGAAAGTCGTCCTCCTTGGGATGGTGCTGGCGCTCCGGGAAGGCATCGATGTAGTGGATCATGGCGTGGAACACCGGAAACTCGGGAACCACCCGGGAATCCGAGGCCGTGCGCGCGAGCGAGAGCAGCCCGTGCAGCACCGCCGACATCGAGCGGTGCTCCTCGTGGATGATGCGGATCGATTTACGCATGACGATCTCCTTAAAAGCAAAGCAGGCTGCGCCGCAGCTGCTCGCCGAGTCCGCCGGCATGAGCAAGCCCGTACGCGCCGAATGCGAAGACGAGGCCGCCGGCAAGCCGGCGCCAGGCGCGCAGGCGCCCGGCCAGCCATCCGGCGGCGAGCAAGAAGGGCAGCGTGCCCAGGCCGAAGGCGGCCATGGCGGCGGCGCCCTGCATCGGGCCGCCGGCCAGCGCCGCGGCCGCGAGCGCGCCGTAGACCATCGCGCAGGGCAGCCCGCCCCAGAGGAGCCCGGCGGCATAGGCGCGCGAGAGCGAAGTACCGGCAAGGAGCCGCGCCGCCTGCGGCTGCAGCCTTGTCCAGAGCGGCGCGCCGAGCGCTTCGAGCGGCGCGAGCAGCCGTGTCGCTCCGAGCAGATGGAGTCCGACGGCGACGAGCAGCAGGCTCGCCGCGATCTGCAACGCGTGCTGCGCGGGAAGCGCGCCGGCGGCGTAGGCCGCGGCACCGATCGAGCCGGCGAGCGCGCCCGCTGCGGCGTAAGTCGTGATGCGCCCGCCGTTGAAGGCGAGCTGGCGCAGCCAACGCCGTTGCGGCACGGCGGGAAGGATCGGAATCGCGCGGCGGCCGGAAAATGCCGTGACGATGCCGCCGCACATGCCGACGCAGTGCGCGCCGGAAGCGAGCCCGGCGCCCAGCATCGCGAGCGCGAGCGGCTCCATCAGATCACCTTCGAGTAGGACGCGCGCACGATCTTTTCGCGCAGGTAGCGATCGAAAACCATGCACACCGCGCGCACGAGCAGCCGTCCGCGCGGCGTGACCACGATCCAGTCCCCCTCGAGCTCGACCAGGCCGTCGTCCTGCAGGCGCCGCAGCTCGGCGAGCTCGGCGGCGAAGGCGCGGCGAAAGTCCATGACGTGCGCGATCTCGATCGATTCCATCGAGACGCGGAAGTTGCAGGCGAGCGACTGGATGATCGCGCGCCGCGCGAGATCGTCCGCGGTCAGCTCGAGGCCCCGGCACACCGGCAGCCGGCCCGCGTCCAGGGCGGCGTAGTACTCGTCCACCCGCTTGGCGTTCTGATAGTAGGTCGGGCCGACGCGCCCGATCGCCGACATGCCGAAGCCGAGCAGGTCGGCGGCGGGCCGCGCCGAATAGCCCTGGAAGTCGCGCTGCAGGCGCCCCTGCTCCTGCGCGAGCGCGAGCTCGTCCTCCGGGCGCGCGAAATGGTCCATGCCGATATAGCGATAGCCGGCGCGCGTCAGGCGCTCGATCGCGAGCATGAGGATCGAGAGCTTCTCGTCCGGCGAGGGCAGATCGGCCTGGGCGATGCGCCGCTGCGGCTTGAAGAGCGCGGGCAGGTGCGCATAGCTGTAGAGCGCGATGCGCTCGGGGGCGATCGCGAGCACCTTCTCGAGCGTCGCGTCGAACGAGCGCACCGTCTGGCGCGGCAGCCCGTAGATGAGGTCGAGGTTGACCGAGCGGAAGCCGGCGGCGCGCGCCTCGTCGATGACGCGCCGCGTCTCGGCCTCGCTTTGCACGCGGTGCACCGCCGCCTGCACCGCCGGATCGAAGTCCTGCACCCCGATCGACGTCCGGTTGAAGCCGAGCTCGGCGAGAAACGCCATTCGCCCGGGCTCCGCCGTGCGCGGATCGACCTCGATCGAGGTCTCGGTCGCCGGGCCGCGCGCGAAGTGCTCATCGAGCGCCGCCATGAGCGCCGCCATCTCTTCGCGCGCGAGGAAGGTTGGCGTTCCGCCGCCCCAATGCAGTTGGCTGATCGGCCGGGCGGGCCGGGATTGTCCTGCCTGCGCGCCAAGGTATTCGCACGCGTGCCGGATTTCGCGCGCAAGGTAGTCAATGTATTTGCCCGACCGGCCGTGGTCACGCGTCACGACCTTCGTGCAGGCGCAGTAGTAGCAGATCCGGTCGCAGAACGGCAGGTGGACGTAGACGGAGAGCGGCAGGCTGATGCCGCCGATGTCGCGGCGCTCGAGCCACTGGCCGAGCTCGGGCGCGCCGAAGGCTTCCACGAAGCGGTCGGCGGTCGGGTACGAGGTATACCGGGGACCGCTCAGGTCGTACTTGCGGACCAGAGCCGGATCGACGAGGAGCTCGAAGGGTGGGTAGTGCATCAGAAGGCACTATGAGGACACGAAGCGGGGAGAGCTTGACCTTCGTCAACCGAAGCGCATGACCCTGGGGATTTCCTGACGAAGGATTTCCTGTCGCGCAGTACGCTCAGCGTATATTTGCCAGTGAGGAATTGAGGGCGGTTAAAGCGGTCCGGACCCGGGTAGCGCATCAAGGGGCACTATGAAGCCCGATAGCGTCGAGAGCTTGACCTTCGTCAAGCGAAGCGTATTTCGCCATCCGGCCGTCCTCGCCGCGGGAGCGGCGGCGCTCGGCGCGCTCCTCGTCGTCAACGTCGCCGCGATCTACCGGGGCATGGACTCGCCGTGGCTGCTCGGCACCGCGATCGTCGCCGACATGGTCGCCGTGGGCGTGGGCGTGCTCGTCGCGGCGCGCGAGGTGCTGCTCGCCGACACCCGCAGCGAGCAGAGCGACGCGCGCCTTGAATCGATCGTCGACTCGGCGATGGATGCCATCGTCACGGTCAATTCCCAGCAGAAGATCGTCTTCTTCAACCGCGCCGCCGAGCAGGTGTTCGGCTGCCCGCGCGCGGACGCGATC
Organism: Burkholderiales bacterium; assembly: GCA_036262835.1. Taxonomy (GTDB): domain Bacteria; phylum Pseudomonadota; class Gammaproteobacteria; order Burkholderiales; family SG8-39; genus RBG-16-66-20. Next base: position 3,206 of record DATAID010000056.1, read on the forward strand.
GGCAGCCCGCTCGAGCGCTTCCTGCCGGCGCGATTCCGCGCCGCGCACCGCGGGCACGTCGAGAGCTTCGGCCGCACCGGCGTCACCGGGCGCAAGATGGGCGACTACACCACGCTGTGGGGGCTGCGTGCCGACGGAACGGAGTTTCCGATCGAAGCCTCCATCTCGCAAACCGGCACCGGGGCGAATCGCTATTTCACCGTGATCCTGCGCGACGTCACGCTGCGCAGGCAGGCCGAAGCCGAGGCGCTGCGCATGCGCGGGGCGCTGAGCGAGGCGCAGGCCCGGCTCGGCGCGATCGTCGACTCGGCGATGGACGCCGTCGTCACGATCGACGAGCAGTACCGGATCGTCCTTTTCAACCGCGCGGCCGAGCAGGTCTTCGGCGCGCGCCGCGAGGATGTGCTCGGCAAGCCGCTCGATCCTTTCCTGCCCGAGCGCTTCCGCGGGCCGCACCGCGCCCACATCGACAAATTCGGCAGCACCGGCGTGACCAGCCGCCGCATGGGCGATGTCACCACGCTCTGGGCGCTGCGCGCCGACGGGAGCGAATTTCCGATCGAAGCCTCGATCTCGCAGGCGGTCGAGGAAGGGCGGCGCTACTTCACCGTGATCCTGCGCGACATCACGCTGCGCAAGCAGGGCGAGGACGCGCTGCGCGCGCAGCAAAAGGAGCTGCGCGAGCTCTCGGCGCGCGTGCTGGAAGCGCGCGAGGAGGAGAAGACGCGCATCGCTCGCGAGCTGCACGACGAGCTCGGGCAGCTCCTCACCGCGCTCAAGATGGATCTCGCCTCGATTCGCGACAAAATCACCGACCCGGAGCTGCTGGAAAAGGCGCGGGAGATGAGCCAGATGCTCGACCAGACGGTGAGCTCGACCCGCCGCATCTCGGCCGACCTGCGCCCGCTCATGCTGGACGACCTCGGCCTCGCCGACGCGGCGGCCTGGCTCGCGCAGGATTTCGCCAAGCGCTCCGGGGTCGCCTGCGACGCGCGCATCGCGCCCGCCGAAGAGTTGCAGGGCGTCTCGAAGAACGTCTCCACGGCCGTCTACCGCGCGCTGCAGGAATCGCTGACCAACATCGCCCGGCACTCGGGAGCGAAAGGGGCCTGGGTCCGGCTGGAGGCGCGGGGCGGCGAAATCAGCCTCGAAGTCGAGGACGACGGGCGCGGCATTGCGGGCGGCGACCTGCACAAGCCGCGCTCGCTCGGATTGAAAGGCATGCGGGAGCGCTTCGCCTACCTCGGCGGCGAGCTCGAGATCTCGCCGGCCACGCGCGGCGGCACGCGCGTGCGCGTCCGGGTTCCCATGCAGGGCAAGGCGGGCGAATCTGCGGCATGATGGCGGCCGATGATTCGCGTCCTCATAGCGGATGACCACAAGATCGTGCGCGACGGCCTGCGCCGCATCCTCGCGGCTAACCCCGACGTCGAGGTCGCGGCCGAGGCCGCCGACGGCGACCAGGCGCTCGCGCTCGTGCGCGCGAACGAGTACGACGTCGCCCTGCTCGATCTCTCGATGCCGGGGCTCTCGGGCATCGATCTCATCAAGCGCCTGAAGATCGAGCGCCCGAAGCTGCGCCTTCTGGTCCTCTCGATGCACGGCGAGGATCAGTACGCGGCGCGCGTGCTGAAGGCGGGCGCCTCGGGCTACCTCAACAAGGACAGCGCCGCCGAAATGCTCATGGGGGCCCTGCGCAAGGTCGCCGGCGGCGGCGTGCACATCGGCGAGGCGGCCGCGGCGAGCCTCGTCTCGGCCCATCCGACCGGGCACGCGTCGCTCTCCAACCGCGAGTTCGAGGTGCTGCGCCTGCTCGTCGCCGGCGCCAGCCCCACCGGCATCGCCGAGCAGCTGCACCTGTCGGTGAAGACGGTGAGCACGCACAAGACGCGCATGCTCGAGAAGCTCAAGCTGCGCACGACCGCCGATCTCGTGCGCTACGCGCTCGAGAACAAGCTCTTCTGACTAGAACCAGCCGAGCGCCCGGGCTGTGAGGATGACGAGCGCGGCGCCCGCCATTCCCGCCACCGCATAGACCGCGATTTCAAGCTTTTCCTGCACGCCCGCACTATGGCAGGCGCAGGAAAGCCGGGTTTGTCCTATATCAACCGGGTTCTCTCGCGATTTCGGAAAATTCCTACACGGGCTTCGTCGGGACGCTACATACATGCCGATGGGTTGGCCCGATACTGCTCCGATGGAGCAAAAGGTCCGCGCCCTACGGGTGTTCCTGGTCGAGGATTCGCCGATGCTGCGCAAGCGCGTCGATGCGATGATCACCGCCCTGCCGCGCGCCGAAGTCGTCGGGCATGCGTCGAGCCCGGAGGCCGCGACGCGTGCCATCCTCGCCGACCCGCCCGATGCGGTCGTGCTGGACATCCAGCTAGAGTCGGGAAGCGGCTTCGACGTGCTCCGGACGGTGCGCGAGAAGGCGCCGCAGGTTGCTTTCTACGTGCTCACCAACTTCGCCAATGAGGCTTACCGGGCCGCCGCCGAGCGCCTCGGCGCGAGCGGCTTCTTCGACAAATCAACGGAGTTCGAGCGCCTGCGCGACGCGCTCGCCGCCGCGAAGCCCGCGAGGTAGGAATCGTCCTACCGGCGCCCGCGCCGTTTTCCGAACACCCGATCAGTAGCCGCCGATAGGCTGTAATCGCCTGCCGCCGCAAAGTGGCGGCATGCACACCGACGACAACTCAAACAGCCTGCGGATCTACGTGGTGGATGACTCGCCGCTCATCCGCCGGCGGGTCGCGGAAATGATCGAGCAGTGCCATGCCACTCTCGCTGGCCAGGCCGGCAGCGTCGACGCAGCAGTGCGCGAAATCCAGGAACTTCGGCCCGATCTGGTCATTCTGGACATGCAGCTCTCGGACGGCAGCGGATTTGACGTGCTGCGAGCGCTCGAAGGCAAGACGCCGGCAACCGAGTACTGCATGTTTTCCAATTTCGCCGCCGACCCTTACCGCTACATGGCTAGGCAGCTCGGCGCGCGGGCCTTTTTCGACAAAAGCAGGGAATTCGGTTGCCTGCGCGACGCCGTCGCGCAGCGCGTCGCCGCCAGGCACTGACCAGGGGAGAGAACGCCATGCACGTCGTCATGATGAAACCCGCCGCGCAGCACCTCGCCGCGCCGAAGAAGTTCACCGCCAGCTGCGCGAGCTGCAACTTCCGCGAGCTGTGCATCCCGGCGGGAATCTGCGCCGACGACCTGGCGCGGGTCGAGAACCTGGTGTACGCGCGCCGGCGGGTCAAGCGCGGCGAGGCGCTCTTCAACGCGGGCGACGAGTTCAAGGCGCTCTACGCGGTGCGCAGCGGCTTCTTCAAATCAAGCATTGCCGACGGCGAAGGCCGCGAGCAGGTGACCGGCTTCTTCATGGGCGGCGAGCTCCTCGGCATGGAAGGCATCGGCACCGGCCGCTACCACGGCGCCGCGATCGCTCTCGAGGACAGCGAGGTCTGCGTGCTGCCTTATGCGCTGATCGAGAGCCTTGCGCGAGAGGTGCCTGGGCTGCAGCGCCAGCTGAACGCCGTGATGGCGCGCGAGATTGTGCGCGACCACGGCGTGATGATGCTGCTCGGCTCGATGCGCGCCGAGGAGCGCCTCGCCGCGTTCCTGCTCAACCTCTCCAAGCGCTTCACCGCGCGCGGCTACTCGAAGTCCGAATTCACCCTGCGCATGAAGCGCGAGGAGATCGGCAGCTATCTCGGCCTCAAGCTCGAGACCGTGAGCCGGCTCTTCTCGGCCTTCGACAAGGAAGGCCTGGTCGAGGTGGAGCAGAAGCACCTTCGCATCCGCGACATCGCCGGCCTTGAGCGCATTCTGGCGGCCAAATCATGAACGATGTCGACGAGACCGTGCGCACGCTCTTCCGCCGCCTGCCCGGACTTCAGGGATTCTCGGTTCTAAATGCCGCCGAGGCGCCCGCCGACCGCGAGGCCGGCCAGCTCGAGGGCGACCTTTCCCTTGCCGATATCGCCACCTTTCCGCCGAGCTCGGCCGGCGACTGCTTCGGCGACATCGCCATCGCGCTCGTCGACCTGATCGATGAGCTTCCGGAAGCGCGCGAGCGGCTGCGCGGCCGGACCTTTATCCGCACACGGCAATAGCACCATGCGGCTTCAGCGCATTTCGATCCGCTGGATCGCAGTCGGCTGCGTCGCCCTCATCGGCGCGCTCTGGGCAGTCACCGCGCAGCGCATCCAGTTCGAGCGCAAACACGACATCCAGCAGGCGATACAGGTGAACAACAACCTGGCGCTCGCCCTGGAGGAGCAGACCGCCCGAACGATCCGGTCGGTCGACCAGACGCTCAAGATCCTGCGCTACGAGCACCTGCGGTCCGGCGGGAGCGTGTCTTCCGAGTTCTTCGACATGACCAAGGGATCCGACCGGGGAACCTACCTCTTCGTGTCGATCGTCGATCCTGACGGCCGCGTTCGCACGGGAAGCGACGTGAAGGCGCCCTTCGACGTATCGGATCGCGACTACTTCGTCTACCACCTGAATAACGCGGACGGCGGCCTCCGGCTCGACATGCCCATGGCGACGCGCGGCACCGGAAAGGTGGCGATCATGGCGACGAACCGCATGAACCGCCCCGACGGCAGCTTCGCCGGCGTCGCGGCCGCCGGAATCGACCCCGACTATTTCGCCCGCATGTACCAGGAGGTGGATCTCGGGCCGCACGGATTCGTCCTGCTGCTGCGGCAGGACGGCAGGATTCTCGCGCGGCACGCCGGCAGCGAGACCCGGCCGCCCCGCGACATCAGCGAAACCCTGCTCGTCCAGCGCGCCGCCGCCGCGGGCCGCGGCCACTATGTGAGCGACCGGGACGGCATCGTGCGCCTGATCAGCTACCGCGCGATGCCGGACTATGGGCAGATCGTCGCGGTCGGCACTTCGCAGGAGCATGTCCTCGCCAGAGCCAACGAGCGCGAGCGCTGGTATCTCCTGGGCGCCTCGCTCGGGACGCTCTTCGTGGTCCTGTTCGGCGCTGGAATCGTCGCCGCGCTGCGCCGCCAGAAGCGCGTGATGGATGCCGCCATCGCTAGCGAGGCGCTGCACCGTGTGACCTACGACCAGGCCGCCGTAGGCATCACCCACAACGCCCTGGACGGCCGTTTCCTCAAGGCGAACCCGAAGTATTGCCAGATGACGGGGTACACGGAAACCGAGCTCAAGCACAGGACGTTCATGGACATGCTGCATCCGGAGGACGTGCCGAGCGAGGAAACGATGCGGCTCCTCGTCCAGCAAGGCACGCACGAAGTGGAAAACCGCTATCTCCGGAAGGACGGCACACTGCGGTGGTCCTCGGTGGTCGTTTCCGTCGTTCGCAACAGCGACGGCGACCCCGACTACCTCGTCGCCATGGTGCAGGACATCACCGAGCGCAAGCGCGCCGAAGCCGAGGTCGAGCGCAACGCGCACTACGACGCCCTGACCGGAATGCCCAACCGGGCGCTCTTCTTCGACCGGCTGGGCCAGACGTTGAAGCATGCGCGGCGCAAGAACGCCACGGTCGGCCTGCTTTTCGTCGATCTCGACCGCTTCAAGAACGTGAACGACACCCTCGGCCACGAGAACGGCGACGTGCTGCTGCGCGCGGCTGCCGACCGCCTCTCGTGCATGGTTCGCGCCGAGGACACGGTCGCCCGCATCGGCGGCGACGAATTCGTGCTGCTGCTTCCCGAGATCGCCGAGACGCAGGACGCCGCCCGCGTGGCGCAGAAGGTGCTCGAGGCGATGAGTGCGCCTTTCGTGGTCGCCGGCCGCGAGGTCTTCGTGACGGCGAGCATCGGCATCGCGATCTTTCCGGGGGACGGGCCGGAGGCCGAAGCGCTGCTGAACAACGCCAACGCCGCCATGCTGCGCGCCAAGCAGCTCGGCCGGAACAACCTGCAGTTCTACACCGCCTCGCTCAACGTGCGCTCGGCCGAGAAGCTCCTGCTCGAATCCGACCTGCGCCGCGCGCTCGAGCGGCGCGAGTTCGTCCTGCATTACCAGCCCAAGCTCGACGCGCGCGAAGGCGGCCTTCAAGGCTTCGAGGCGCTCATCCGCTGGCGCAAGGCCGACGGCAGCCTGGTGCCGCCGGGCGCCTTCATTCCCCTCCTCGAGGAATCGGGCCTCATCGTGGAGGTCGGTGCATGGGTCATCCGCGCGGCCTGCGCCCAGCTGCGCGAGTGGCAGCGCGCCGGCCTCGCCGCCGCGCCGATCGCGGTCAACGTGTCGGCGGTGCAGTTCCTGCGCACCGACCTGTGCGGCCTGATCGAGGCGATGACGCGCGAATTCGGCATCGAGGCGCGCCTGCTGGAAATCGAGATCACCGAGAGCGACGTGATGCGGGATCCGGAGCGGGTGGTGCCGGTCCTGCGCAAGCTAAACGACATGGGCGTGCGCCTCGCGATCGACGATTTCGGCACCGGCTACTCCTCGCTCGCCTACCTCGCCAAGCTGCCGATTCAGACGCTCAAGATCGATCGCGCGTTCATCGCCAGCATGGACGACGAGGCGAACGAGCTAACCCTCGTGTCGACCATGATCTCGCTCGCACATTCGCTCAAGCTCACGGTGGTCGCCGAAGGGATAGAGACCGAAGCGCAGGCGAAGCTGCTCAAGCTGCTGCGCTGCGATCTGCTGCAGGGCTACCTTTGCGGCCGCCCGATGCCTGCGGCCGAGTGCCTGCCGTTGCTCAAGCCGCTTAGCCGCGAGGACGCAGGACAGAAGGCCGCATGAATCTCGACGTGCGAACGATCGTCGTGATGCTCATCGTGAGCTCGGTGCTGATGACGGTCACGCTCGCGGTCGGCATCCGGGCCGGCCGAGGCCAGGGTTTCGCGCGCTGGAACGCCGGCCTCGCCACGCTGGCGCTGGGCTGGCTGCTGGTGGCGGCGCGCGGCGCGCTGCCCGATCTCATCACCCTTGGGGTGGCCGACGCGCTTCTCCTCGCGGGCCTGTGCCTGCAGCTCGCCGCGGTGATCGAGCTGGGCGGCGCGCGGCCGGCGCGCTGGCTGCCGGTCGCCCCCGCGCTGCTCCTTTTCGCGTTGATCGTGCCGGTGCTGGAAGACTATGCGCTTTTCTCCCTTTTCGTGAGCGCGAGCTATTGCGCCGCGTTCATCGCGACCGGCGTGGCCGCGGCGCGGCTGCGCACGCCGGTCGGGCCGGCCCGCTGGGCGCTTACGGGCTCGTATTTCGCTACCGCGGGCGTGCTCGGCCTGCGCGCGGCGATCATCGTCTCCGATCCTTCCGCGTATCCGGGCCTCTTTTCGGGCAGCGCTGTGCACGCCGCGGCGTTCATGATGCTTTTCATCACCACGGCGCTGGGATCCCTTTCGTTCCTGCTCATGCTGCGCGAGCGCGCCGAAGCGGAGATCCGACGCCTCGCCATGTTCGACCCACTCACCAGCCTCTACAACCGGCGCGCGTTCATGGACCTGGCGGAGCGCGAGATAGCGCGCGCGCGGCGCGCCGTGGCGCCGCTCGCGGTCCTGATGCTGGACTTGGACCACTTCAAGCGGGTAAACGACGATTTTGGCCACCAGGCGGGCGACCGCGTGCTGCGCGAATTCGCAGCGCTCGCAAGCGGCTGCCTGCGCGCCGAGGACGTGTTCGGCCGCTACGGCGGGGAGGAGTTCTGCGCCGTTCTGCCCGGGGCGGCTCCCGGCCAGGCGATCGCCATCGCCGAGCGGATACGCCTCGCCGCGTGCGAGCGGCCCCTCGGCGATGTGCCGAGGAAGACGACGCTCAGCGCGGGCATAGCCCTATGCGATCCAGGGACAACTTTGAGCCTGGATCCGGCCATTGCTCGCGCGGACGAAGCTCTTTATCAGGCTAAGAACTACGGACGGAACCGCGTTGTAGCCCTTCCTTTGACGCCGATCAAGCCGGTACCTGACCTGACCGGCAACATTCCGCAAGCTGAATTGAAAAGGAAGGCCGCGTGACCCAGGCGTCGATCGAAAACAGGCCGTCAGCGCTGATTCTCTCGGCGGGCTTCCGGCCGTTCTTCCTCCTCGCAGCCGCATGGGCGGCGGTCGCGGTGCCGGTCTGGCTCGCCGCGTTCGTGCACGGCTATGTCCTCGAGGGAAGCCTGCCTGCCCTGTACTGGCACGGCCACGAGATGGTGTTCGGCTACGGCCTCGCCGCGCTCGCCGGTTTTCTCCTCACCGCGATCCCCAACTGGACGGGGCGGCTGCCGGTGAGAGGCGCGCGCCTCGCCGTGCTCGCGGGCCTGTGGATTGCCGGGCGCTTCGGCCTCCTCGCCTCCGCAAGCATCGGCGCCACGGCGGCGGCCGTCCTCGACCTTTCCTTCAGCGCGATGCTGATCGCGGTGGTGGCGCGCGAAGTGACCGCGGCGCGGAATTTCCACAACTTCCCGGTGGTCGTGATCCTGACCGCCTTTTTCGCCGGCAACCTGCTCGTGCACCTGCAGGCGCTCGCCCTGGCCGACACGGCCGAGCTCGGATTGCGCATCGGCGTCGCGATGCTGCTCCTTCTCATCGCGCTCATCGGCGGCCGCATCGTGCCGAGCTTCACGCGCAACTGGCTCGCCAAGGAGCGCCCGGCGGTTCGCGCCCCTGCGCCGCATTCAGCGCTCGACTGGGCCTGTCTCGGCATCGCTGCGGCCGGCGTGGTTGCCTGGGCCGCGGCGCCCGACGCGACGGCGAGTTTGCTGCTGGAGATCGGCGCGGGCGTCGCGCTCGCGCTGCGCCTCGCGCGCTGGCGCGGCCTCGCCACGTTTCGCAACCCGCTTCTTTTCGTGCTGCATGTCGGCTACGCGTGGCTCGCCTTCGGGCTGGCGCTCGCGGGCCTGAACGGCTTCTATGCGTGGCTGCCGTCGGGAGCGCCGTTGCACGCGCTCACGGTCGGCGCGATCGGCACGATGACGGTCGCGGTCATGACGCGCGCCACGCTCGGCCATAGCGGCCGGCCGCTCGCCGCGGGGCCCGGTACGATCGCCCTCTATCTGCTCGTCTTCCTCGCCGCGCTGCTGCGCCTGCTCGCGCCGCTCTCGGGCCACTACGCAGCGCTCATTTCGCTCTCGGGTTTCGCCTGGAGCGCCGGTTTTGCTATTTTTCTCTTCGTCTATACCCCTCTCCTACTCGGGAAAAAGTCATGAAAAACCCTGCCCTGCCCGCGCTCTGCGCCCTGCTGCTCGCCGCCTGCAACCCGGCGCCCGAGCAGAAGGCCGCGCCTACCGACCCCTACGACATTTCCAGGATGGACCTGAAGCCGGTCCCCTCGAAAGTGTCCAACGAGCGCCACAAGGGGGCGTTCGCGGAGGGCGCCTCGCTAAGCAACGTGCCGGAGCTGAAGCCGCTCGACCCCTCGCCCGTCAAGACGGTGCGCCTCGACACCACGCACAAGATCATCGAGATCGCCCCGGGCGTGCGCTTCAGCGCCTGGACCTTCGGCGACCACGTCCCCGGACCGACGATCCGCGCGAAAGTCGGCGACCGCATCAAGTTCAGCATGACCAACCGCTCGGATGAGCCCGTGCCGGGCGTGCGCCTCACCGCCGCGCCGATGATGCACTCCATGGACTTCCATGCCGCGATGGTCTCGCCGCAGGACAAGTACAAGTCGATCGCGCCGGGCCAGACGATCGAGTTCGAGTTCACGCTCAACTATCCCGGCGTCTTCATGTACCACTGCGGCACGCCGATGATCCTCGAGCACATCGCCTCGGGCATGTACGGCGCGGTGATCGTCGAGCCCAAGAACGGCTACCCGACCAAGGCGGATCGCGAGTACGTCGTCATCCAGAGCGAGTTCTACGCCAAGGCGCCCGGCAAGGGCGACAAGTCGGGCGTCTACACGCTCGATGGCGAGCGCCTGCGCGCCTCGCAGCCGACGCACACCGTGTTCAACGGCGTCCACAACGGCATGGTGAAGAATCCCCTGCCGGCCAAGCCCGGCGAGCGCGTGCGCCTGCACGTGCTGAACGTCGGCCCGTCCAAAACCTCGAGCTTCCACGTGGTCGGCACGATCTTCGACCGCGTCTGGTTCGAGGGCAATCCCGACAACCAGATGCGCGGCATGCAGACGGTGCTGCTCGGCTCATCGAACAGCGCCACGGTCGAATTCATGATCCCCGAGGAAGGCTCCTACATCATGGTCGATCACCATTTCGCCAACGCCTCGCAGGGCGCGATCGGCCTCATCTCGACCGCCGCGAAGCCGCCCGCCAAGGACCTCGAGCACCACAACATGCCCTCGGTCGAGGCGAGCCCCACCGACCCCGAAGCGGTCAAGGGACAGCTCGCCTTCCAGTCCAAGTGCCTTGCCTGCCACTCGATCGGCCAGGGCAAGAAGCTCGGGCCCGATCTGGCCGGGGTCACCAAGCACCGGAGCGTGGATTGGCTCACGCGCTGGCTGAAGGAGCCGGAGAAGATGCTGCAGACCGACGCGGACGCCAAGGCGCTGCTGAAGGAGTACAACAACATCCCGATGCCGAACCAGGCGCTCTCGGACGCGGAAGTGAAGGAGTACATCAAGTACTTCCAGTGGTACGACGCGCTGCCGGCGGACAAGAAGCCGCAGGCCCAAGGCGGGCACTGAGCATGCTGCGCCGACACCTCGCGACGCTGCTCGCCGCGCTCGTTCCGGCGGCGGCGCTCGCCTGCGGCTACTGCGTCGAGGACAAGATCGCCTCGGTGTACGACCACGCCGCGGTCGCCAAGGCGCTCGGCGAGCGGCATCACACCGTCTACTTCCACGTCGACGGGCCGCTCGGCAAGGACGAGCGCACGAAGAAGGCGATCGAAGCCGCCGCCGCCTCCAGCGCCGGCGTCGACCGGGCGAGCGTGCGCGTCAACGTCGAAACGCTGACGCTCGGGCTCTCGTTCGATCCCCGCCGCGTGCGCCTCGTCGCCCTGCAGTCCGAGCTGGAAAAGAAGCTCGCGCGCCAGAGGCTCACGCTGCTTCCATTAAGGATCATCGAAGCCCCGGGCGACCTCGCCACGATCCACTCGCGCTAGGCTGCGCCATGGACCACCGCCTGCGGCTCCGGCGGATCGGCATCGACACCTACCAGGAGCCGGTCCTTTACCTGCGCAGCGACTCGCACGCCTGCCGCTCCGAGGGATTCGAGTCGCGCTCGCGCGTGAAGGTGATGCTCGACGGCAAGAGCCTGCTCGCGACTCTGAACGTCGTCACCGGAGACCTGATCGGCTACGACGAGGCCGCGCTTTCCGACTACGCCTGGCAGCAGCTCGGCGCGCGCGCGGGCGAGCACATCACCATCGCCCACCCCGACCCGGTCGTGTCCGAGAGCCGCCTGCGCGCCAAGGTCTATGGCGAGCGGCTCTCGGAAGCGGACATGGGCGCGATCGTCGAGGACATCGTGCAGGGCCGCTATTCGGAGCTGCAGATCGCCGCCTTCATCACCGCGGCCGCGGGCCGCGGGCTGGATGCGGGCGAGACGCTCGCGCTCACGCGCGCGATGATCGACACGGGCGAGCGCATCCAATGGCCCTATCCGGCCGTCGCCGACAAGCACGGCATCGGCGGTCTGCCGGGCAACCGCACGACGCCGATCGTGGTGCCCATCGTCGCCGCCTGCGGCATCCCGATTCCCAAGACCTCCTCGCGCGCCATCACCTCGGCGGCGGGCACGGCGGACACGATGGAAACGCTGACGCGCGTGGACCTCGACGTCGCGCATATACGCCGCGTGGTCGAGCGGGAGCTCGGCTGCCTCGCCTGGGGCGGCGCGGTGCGCCTCGCGCCGGCCGACGACTTGCTCATCCGCGTGGAGCGCCCGCTCGATTTCGACAGCGACGCGCAGGTGGTCGCTTCCATCCTTGCCAAGAAGGCGGCGGCGGGCGTGACGCACCTCGTGATCGACATGCCCGTCGGTCCCACCGCAAAGGTCAGAAGCGGCGCGGCGATGCGCTCGCTCGCCAATTCGCTCGAATCGGTGGCGGGCGCGCTCGGCATGCAGATCCAGGTCGTGCAGACCGACGGCGCGCAGCCGGTCGGCCGCGGCGTCGGACCGGCGCTCGAAGCGCGCGACGTGCTGGCCGTCCTGCAGAACACCCCTGGCGCTCCGGCCGACCTGCGCGAGCGCGCGCTCGCCCTCGCGGGGGCGGTGCTCGAGCTCGCCGGCGCCGCCGAGCGCGGAGCCGGACTCGGCCGGGCCCGCTCGGTGCTGCAGGAGGGCCGCGCCTGGCGCAAATTCCAGTCGATCTGCGAGGCGCAGGGCGGCCTGCGCATGCCGCCGCGCGCGCCTCATACGCACGTCGTGCTTGCCGCCGCCGCGGGCAGGGTCGCCGCCTTCGACAACCGGCGCCTCGGACGCCTCGCCAAGCTCGCCGGTGCGCCGCGCGCCCCCGCGGCCGGGCTCGACCTGCATGCGCGCGTCGGCGACGCGGTCGTCGCCGGCCAGCCGCTCTTCACGCTGCACGCCGAGGCGCCGGGCGAGCTCGCCTATGCGCTGCAATACCTCGCCGCGCAGACCGGCATCGTCGCGGTCGCGCCCGGGCAATGAGCCTCCTCGTCTGCGCGCTGCCCGGAAACGAGCGCTATTCGGCGAAGCTGCGCGCGCGCCTCGGGGCGCGGACGCTGCGCCTGGAGACGCGCGCATTTCCCGACGGCGAGTCGTACGTGCGGCTCGCCGGCGAGTGCCGCGGCCGCGACATCGCCTTCGTATGCACGCTGAACGATCCGGACCCGAAGTTCCTCGGCCTTCTCTTCGCGGCGCGCGCGGCGCGCGAGCTGGGCGCCCGGCGCATCGGGCTCGTGGCGCCCTACCTCGCCTACATGCGCCAGGACAAGCGCTTCCGCGAGGGCGAAGCGATCTCCTCGGCCACCTTCGCGGCGCTCGCGAGCGAGGCCTTCGACTGGCTGGTCACCGTCGATCCGCACCTGCACCGGCACGCCTCGCTCGGCGAGATCTACTCCATTCCCGCCGAAGCGGCGGCCTCCGCCGGCGTGCTCTCGGCGTGGATCCGCGCGCACGTGCGCCGGCCGCTCATCATCGGGCCGGATATCGAAAGCGCCCGGTGGGCGGGCGCGGTCGCCGACGGAGCGCGTGCACCGGTCGTCGTGCTGGAGAAGCGCCGTCGCGGCGACCGCGACGTGCGGATTTCGCTTCCCGATCTCTCGCGCTGGCGCGACCATACGCCCGTGCTCGTCGACGACATCATTTCGTCCGGCGTAACGATGGCGAGAGCCGCGGCGCGCCTGCGCGCGCAGCGCTTTGCTGCGCCGGTCTGCGCTGCGGTGCACGCGGTGTTCGCGAGCGGCGCGCGCGAGCGGCTGGAGGCCGCCGGCTGCCGCGTCATCGCGACCACCGACACCATCACAGACGCCTCGAACAGGATGTCCACGGTCGCGCTCGTCGCCGAGGCGGTCAAGCGCGTCCGCGCGCGCAGGAAATGAGCACCGTTCCCGAGAGGCATTACCTCTCGCCGCTCTTCGAGCCCGAGTCGATGGCGATCGTCGGAGCTTCCGAGAACCCGGGCTCGGTGGGCGCCGTGCTGATGCAGAACATGCGCGAGGCGGGCTATCGCGGCGCGCTCTATCCGGTCAATCCCAAGCATCGAAGCGTTTTCGGCGTGCCCTGCCACGCCTCGCTCGCCGCGCTCCCGCAGCGCCCCGAGCTGGTCGTGATCGCGACACCTGCCCAAACCGTTCCCGGCCTGATTGACGAATGCGGACAGAGAGGCGTGCGCGCGGCCGCCGTCATCAGCGCGGGCTTCGGCGAAGCCGGCGCGGCAGGGGTGGAGCTGCAGCGCGCACTGCTCGAAAACGCGCGCCGCCACGGCGTGCGCGTGCTCGGACCCAACTGCCTCGGCCTGATGCGGCCCTCGCTCGGACTCGATGCCACGTTCGCGCACGGCGGCGCGCTCGAGGGCTCGCTCGGCCTCATCTCCCAGTCGGGCGCGGTGTGCACCGCCATGCTCGACTGGGCGCGGCCCGCGGGCGTGGGCTTCTCCAGCGTCGTCTCGCTCGGCGCCTCGGCCGACCTCGATTTCGGCGAGCTGATCGACTACCTCGTCGAGGATGCGCGCACCGCGCACATCCTGCTCTACATCGAGGGCATCCGCGACGCGCGGCGCTTCGTCTCGGCGCTGCGCGCGGCGGCGCGCGTGAAGCCCGTGATCCTCATGAAGGTCGGCCGCCATCCCGCGGGCTCGCGCGCGGCGGTCTCGCACACCGGCGCGATCGTGGGCCTGGACGACGTGTTCGACGCCGCGGTGCGCCGCACCGGCGTCGTGCGCGTCGATTCACTGGGCGCGATGGTCGCCGCGGCGCAGGCGCTTGCCGCACGCATCCGCCCCCAGGGCGAGCGGCTCGCCATCGTCACCAACGGCGGCGGCCCGGGCGTGATGGCCGCCGATCGCGCGGCCGACCTGCGCCTGCCGCTCGCGGAGCTTTCGGCCGCCACGATCGCCTCGCTCAAGGAGGCCTTGCCCGCGAGCTGGTCGCACGGCAACCCGGTTGATCTCATCGGCGATGCCGATGCCGCGCGCTATTCGGCAGCCATGCGCGCCTGCCTGGCGGACGAAAACGTCGACGGCGTGCTCGCGATGCTGACCCCGCAGGCGATGACCGACGCCGAGGCGGCGGCCCGTGCGGTGATCGATGAGGCGAAGAAAAGCGAGAAGCCCGTGCTCGCGTGCTGGATGGGCGAGGCGCAGACCGCCGGCGCGCGACGGCTGCTCGCCGAGGCGGGGATTCCGGCCTTTCGCACGCCCGATCCCGCCGTCGAGACCTTCGCGCACCTGTCGGCCTTCTACCGCAACCAGCGCGCGCTCCTGCGCACGCCCGGCCCGCTCTCGAAGCTGGCCGCGCCCGATCCCGCGGCCGCACGCGCGCTCATCGGCGCCGCGCTTGCGGAAGGACGCACGGTGCTCTCCGAGACCGAGTCCAAGGACGTGCTCGAAGCCTTCCGCATCCCGGTCGCCAAAAGCGCCCGCGCCGCCACGGAGGAAGACGCCGTGCGCCTTGCCGATGCGGCCGGCTATCCGGTCGCGCTCAAGATCGATTCCCCCGACATCACGCACAAGAGTGACGTCAATGGCGTCCGGCTCGATGTCGCGGACGCCAAGGGCGTGCGCGAGGGCTATCGCGCAATCCTCGCCGACGCGGCGCGCCTGCGCCCGGGCGCGCGCCTGAAGGGCGTCGTCGTCGAGCCCATGGTCGGCCGCCACCGCGCGCGCGAGCTGATGGCGGGCCTCGTGCGCGATCCGGTGTTCGGGCCGGCGGTAGTGTTCGGCGCGGGCGGCACGGCGATCGAAGTGCTGCGCGACCGCGCGGTGGCGCTGCCGCCGCTCGACGCCTTCCTCGTCGCCGACATGATCCGGGGCACGCGCGTGGCGAAAATGCTGGGCGCCTTCCGCAACCTTGCGCCCGCCGACATGAAGGCGATCGAGTCGGTGCTGCTGCGCGTCTCCGAGATCGCCTGCGAGCTGCCGGAGATCGCGGAGCTCGACGTCAATCCCCTGCTCGCCGACGAGCGCGGCGCAGTCGCGGTGGACGCGCGCATCGCGCTGCGCGCCGCGCCGCAGGCCAGGCGCTTTGCGCACCTCGCCATTCATCCGTACCCGGCGGAATACATCCGCGAATGGCAGCCGGCCGGGCTGCCGCGCGTCACGCTGCGGCCGATCCGGCCCGAGGACGCGGACATCGAGAAGGCGTTCGTGCGCTCGCTTTCGCCCGAAAGCCGCTACTTCCGCTTCATGGACACGGTGAAGGAGCTCGCGCCCGCGCTGCTCGTGCGCTTCACGCAGATCGACTACGACCGCGACATGGCGCTCATCGCCGTCGAAGAATCCGGCGCGGCCATCGGCATCTGCCGCTACGCGACCAATCCGGACGGCGAGAGCTGCGAGTTCGCGCTCGTGGTGGCCGATGCCTGGAAGCGGCGCGGCCTCGGCCGCCGCCTGATGCGCTCGCTGATCGAGGTCGCGCGCGAGCGCGGGCTGAAGACCATGATCGGGCACGTGCTCGCCGAAAACCACGCGATGCTCGCCTTTTGCGCGAGCCTCGGCTTCGTCCTGTCGACGGGCCGCGAAGGCCCGACGGTCAGGCGGGCGACGCTTGCGCTGTAGCGTCGCCCTCGGCGATCCTGCGCATGCCGCTCGAGATCAGGCCGTAGCGCACGCGCACCACCATCATCTCGCGGAACCAGTTGACCACGTCGCGCCAGGGATCGTTGACCTTGCCCAGGCCCGAGACGAACGCGACCACGGTGCCGAGCTCGAGGCTCCCCTGCACGACGTGCCAGCCGCCCACGCCGAGCGCCATCGCGACGCCGAGGTGATGCAGCAGATTCATCAGGAAATTCATCGAGAACTTCAGCTTGAAGACGCCCATGTTCAACCGGAAGACCCGCTCGACGCGCGCTCTCTGCTCGCCCTCGGAGACCGGCTCGCCGTTCGTCGCAGCCTCGACGATGCCGCCGCTCACCTTGCGCAGGGTCTGGATGCGCCGCTCGACCCGGCGGTTGATCGCGCCCTGCATGAGCGGAACGAAGACGAGCTGGGGCGAGAAGATGCCGATCGCGAGGAGCGCGAGCCAGGGCTCGAGGAAGGCGAGATAGCCGAACACGCTGACGAGGATCCCGCCCTGCAGGAGCGGCTCGGAGATGCTCATGCCGATGAAGCTGCCGATCGGCTCGACCTCCGAGAGCATCATCGAGACTTCGACGCCGCCCGCGCTGCTGCTGTCACTCGACTCTGCCGCGGCCCCCGTCAACCTGCCGATGTTGCCGCGCAGGTCGAGCACGGCGCGCTCGCTCACCCAGCTGCGGTAGATGTTGAGAAAGAGCTTGATGCCGCCTTCGCAGAGCGACACGCCCGCGTAGGCGATCGCGAGCCAGAGGATGGCGTCGAGCGCGCCGCGCTTGATCGCGTCGTTGACGATGCGGCGCTGCAATTCGAGCGGCACGGTGCTCAGGAGAAAGACGGCGGCCGACAGCGCGCACAACACGACCTGGTGACGCGCGGTGGTACGCCAGATGTAGCCGAACAGTGACTTGGGCAAGCCGTTGAATTTTTGGCGCTTGGATACTGTCTGACTTTCAGGGTACGGTTTGGTTGCCGAAGAACAAGGAGAGTCCAAATGGCCTACAAACGCATCCTGGTTCCAGTGGACGGCAGCGCCGTCTCGCACCGGGGCCTCAAGGAGGCGATCAAGCTCGCACGCGAATGGGACGCGCGCCTGCGCCTCTTTCACGTCGTCGCCGAATACGCCGCTTACGCCAACGCCGAGGTCTCGGTCGATATCGGGCCGATCCTCGACTCGCTGCGCAAGCAGGGCGAGCGCACGCTCGCCAAGGTGAAGTCCCGGGCGCGCAATGTGCGCTTCGAGAGCGGCCTCGCGGAGAATCCGGGCGGCCGCATCGCCGATACGATCGTCGATGAGGCGAAGCGCTGGCGCGCCGACCTGATCGTCATGGGCACCCACGGACGCAAGGGCGTGAAGCGCATGCTGCTCGGCAGCGATGCCGAGCTCGTGATCCGCTACAGCAAGGTGCCGGTGCTGCTCGTGCCCACCCGCGGCTAGCCCGCGGCCTGCTTCAGGCGGCTAGGCCGCAGCCTGCTTCAGGCGGCTAGGCCGCGGCGCGCTCGGGCCGCGCGAGCGCGAGCAACTCGGCTTCCTCCAGCGTTTCCTTCTGCAGGAGCAGCTCGGCGCCGCGCTCGAGCTGGCCGCGGCGCTCGCGCAGCAGGCCTTGCGCGCGCTCGAAGGCGGCATCGATGAGCTTGCGCACGGCCTCGTCGATCGCCGCGGCCGTCTTCTCGCTGTAGTCGCGCTGCGCCGGCGCGCCGGGCACGTCCAGGAAAGGAGAGCGCTCGTCCCGGTAGGAGACGTGCCCGAGCGCGGGCACCATGCCGTAGCGCATGACCATGCCGCGCGCGATCTCGGTCGCCTTGACGAGGTCGTCGGCCGCGCCGGTCGAGAGCTGCTCGAACACGATCGCCTCGGCCGCGCGCCCGCCGAGCAGCACCGTCATCTTGTTCTCGAGCTCGCTGCGCGTCATGAGGAAGCGCTCCTCGGTCGGCCGCTGGATCGTGTAGCCGAGCGCGCCCACGCCGCGCGGGATGATCGAGATCTTGTGCACGGTGTCGGAGCCCGGCAGCGCGAGCGCGACGAGCGCATGCCCCATCTCGTGATAGGCCACGACCTTGCGCTCGAGCGGGTTGAGCAGCCGGTTCTTTTTTTCCAGCCCGGCGACGATGCGCTCGACCGCGGCGGTGAAGTCGCGCATGCCGACCTCCTCGCCGCCGCGCCGCGTCGCGAGGAGCGCCGCCTCGTTCACGAGGTTGGCGAGGTCGGCGCCGGAGAAGCCCGGCGTGAGCGCGGCGATTTTCTCGGCGTCCGCATCCGGCGCGAGCCGGACCTTCTTGAGATGGACCTGCAGGATCTCGATGCGCCCCTTCTTGTCGGGCCGGTCGACGAGGATCTGCCGGTCGAAGCGCCCGGCGCGCAGGAGCGCCGGATCGAGCACCTCGGGCCGGTTCGTCGCCGCGAGCAGCACGATGCCCTTGCTCGGATCGAAGCCGTCGAGCTCGGAGAGGAGCTGGTTCAGCGTCTGCTCTTTCTCGTCGTGTCCGCCCACCCCATAGGCGCCCCGCGCGCGCCCGAGCGCGTCGAGCTCGTCGATGAAGATGATGCAGGGGGCCTTGGTGCGCGCCTGCTCGAAGAGGTCGCGCACCCGCGCCGCGCCGACACCGACGAACATCTCGACAAACTCCGAGCCGCTGATCGAGAGAAACGCGACGCCCGCCTCGCCCGCCACCGCGCGCGCGAGCAGCGTCTTGCCCGTGCCGGGCGGGCCGACCAGGAGCACGCCTTTGGGCAGCCGGCCGCCCAGCCGCCCGTAGCGGGCGGGGTCCTTCAGGAATCCGACCACCTCGCGCAGCTCTTCTTTCGCTTCGTCGAGGCCCGCGACGTCGTCGAAGGTCGTTTTGGTGTCGCTCACGACATAGATCTTCGCCTTGCTCTTGCCGATGGAGAGGAAGCCCCCGCCCATCCCCGTGTTCTGCGCGAAGCGGCGCATGAGGAACATCCAGACCGCGAAGAAGACGAGCGCGGGCACGATCCAGGAAAGGAGCGTGTGCAGCAGGTTCGACTCGACCGCGCCGGAGAACTTGACGCCGTACTTCTCCAGGTCGCGCGCCACGTCCGGGTCGACGCGCACGGCGGCGAAGCGCGTGCGCCCGCCGGGCAGCGGTTGCTTGAACTTGCCCTGCACGGCGTTCTGGCCGATCACCACTTCGTCCACCTTGCCCTGGCGCAGGTAGTCCTGGAACTCGCTGTAGGTGATCGGCTCGACCTGCGTGGCGTCGACCCAGAACTGCCGGATCCAGACCACCGCGACCATGGCGATGAGGAAGTACCAGATGCTGAACTGGACGCGCTTTTCCATGTCCTGTCAGACCCTCGTGCGCGCCCGGGGTTTCATGAGCTTGACGAGTTCGATCCATGCGGCGCCCGCGAGGGCCGCCGCCGCGGCGACCGCCAGCTCCATCGCACCGAGCGGAGCGAAGCGAAAGAGCGCCGCGATCGCGGGAACGTAAAGAGCGCCAAGAAGCGCGGCCAGGGCGCCGCCGCCGACCCACCAGAAGGCGGCGTTGGCGCGCGACAGCATCTGGATGGCGAGGCGATCGGCGGAGCGGTGAACCAGGATCAGCGCGAGATTGCCGAGCACGATGGCGGCAAACCCGAGTGCGCGCACCTCGTCGTCGCTGCGACCCGTCGCGCTCGCCCATGCGCAGGCGAGGGCGACCGAGGCAAGCATGCTCGCCCCCAGCGTCAGAGCGAGAACGAGCGTGCGGGGATCGAAAAGGCGCGCCCGCGGATCGCGCGGCGGCCGCGCCATCGCCTCCTCATCGCTGCGCTCGGCCTCAAACACGATCGAGCACGCGGGATCGATGACGAACTCGAGGAAGACCACGTGCACCGGCAGGAGGAGTGGCGGCAGGCCGAGCAGGATCGGCAAGAAGGCGGCACCGGCGATCGGCACGTGCACCGCGATCAGATAACGCATCGCGTTGCGGATGTTCTCGTAGATGCGGCGGCCGAGCCGTATGGTCGCGACGATCGAGCCGAAGTCGTCACGCGTCAGGACGAGCGCCGCCGCCTCGCGCGCGACGTCGGTGCCCCGCTGCCCCATCGCGATGCCGATGTGAGCCGCCTTCAGGGCGGGCGCGTCGTTGACGCCATCGCCGGTCATCGCCACGACTTCGCCCGCGCGCTTGAGCGCCGTCACGAGACGCAGCTTTTCCTCCGGCGCCACGCGCGCAAAGACGCTGACCCGCCGGACGACGGCCTCGAGCGCCGCGTCATCGAGCCGGCCGACCTCCGAGCCCGCCAGCACGCCGCCACGCGCGGGAATCCCGGCCTGGCTCGCGATGGCGAGCGCGGTCCCGGGGTGGTCTCCGGTGATCATGACGACGCGGATTCCCGCGGCCGTGCACTGGGCGACCGCATCAGGCACCTCCGCGCGCAAAGGGTCGGCGAGCGCCACAAAACCGAGGAAGCGGAATCGGTAGTCGCGCGGATCCGCCGGAAGGGCTGCATCGGTCGCCTCGGCCTCGCCCACCGCGAGCAGCCGCAGGCCGCGCACGGCCGCAGCATCGGCGCGATCGCTCGCGCCCTCCTTGCCGTCGCACAGCGGCAGCACCGTTTCCGCGGCGCCCTTGATCGCGACCACGCGCCGCCCCTCGGGCGATCGCCAGACGTGGCATACCGCAAGAAAGCCGGCGCCGAACGGATAGTCTCGCTCGAGCGACCATGCTGCGCGCTGGGCGAGGGCCTGCGCCGGAGCGGCGGCGAGAATCGCCCGCTCCATCGGATCGAACGGGTCGCGCTCGCAGGCGAGCGCGGCCGCGGCAAGCGCGCGCGAGCGGTCCTCGGCCAGGACATCGGCGAGCGCCATGCGGTTTTCGGTCAGCGTCCCGGTCTTGTCGACGCACAGCACGGTGGCCGCGCCGAGCGTCTCGATCGCGGGAAGGCGCCGCGTGAGCACGCCCCGCTGCGCGATGCGCCAGGCCCCCAGCGCGAGAAAGACCGTGAGGACAAGAGGAAACTCCTCGGGCAGGATAGCCATGGCGAGCGTCAGTCCGGCCAGGATTCCCTCGAGGCCGCTGCCGCGCAATGCGGCGTAGGAAGCCCCGAGCGCGAGCGACAGGACGATCGCGACAAGCGCGACGATTCGCACCACGCGCGCGGTCTCGCGCTCGAGCGCCGTCTTCTCGGACTCGATTCCCGCGAGCGATTCGCCGATCCGGCCAAGGCGGCTGCGAGCGCCGGTGGCCGTGACCTCGGCCGCGGCCTGGCCCTTTACCACCAGCGTGCCCGCGCAGACCTCGCCCGAGCGCCGCTCTACCGGCAGCGACTCGCCCGTGAGCAGCGATTCGTCGAGCTGCAGCTCGTTGCTCGAGAGCAGGCGCGCGTCGGCCGCGACCCGATCGCCTTCCGCGAGCAGCAGCAGGTCGCCGCGAACCACCTCCGCGCCCGCGATGCGGCGCCGTTCGCCGTCCCGGATCACCACCGCCCGGGGGCTGGAAAGGTCCCGCAGCGCCTCGAGCGCGCGCTCGGCCCTGCGCTCCTGCACGGCGGCGATGGCGATGACGGCGAGGAGCGAGGCGGCGAGCACAAGGGCCTCGCGCACGTCGCCGACCAGCAAGTAGACCGCCGCGGCGGCGGCCAGCAGGGAAAACATCGGCTCGCGCAGGACGCCCAGCACGATTGCCGGCCCGCTGCGGCGCCGGCGCGACTGCAGCAGATTGGGGCCTTCCCGGGCGAGCCTTTGCCCGGCTTCCCCCGCGGTCAGGCCGACGCGGGGCGCTTCACTCTCGACGGTGCCAGGAAGGCCGGTTTGCATTGCTCATCTTGCGCCATGCCGCTTAGCCAGCGCATGCCCTCCGCCACCAGGCGATAGCGCATGCCGACCACCGTCATTTCGCGAAACCAGTTCACCACGTCGCCCCACGGGTCGTTCACCTTGCCGAGGCCCGAGACGAAAGCGACCACCGTGCCCACCTCGATGCGGCCCTGCACGGCGAGCCAACCGCCCACGCCAAGCGCGGTCGCAACACCGAGGTGGTGCATCAGGTTCATGAGGAAATTCATCGAGAACTTGAGCTTGAAGACGCCCATGTTCAGTCCGAAGATGCGCTCGATCTGGCCGTTCTGCGCCGCCGCGAGCGTCGCATCGCCGTTCGAAGCGCCGACGATCCCGCCGCTCACTTCGCGCAGCGTCTCGATGCGCGCCGCGACGCGGCGGTTGATCGCCGCCTGCATGAGCGGCACGAAGACGAGCTGCGGAGAAAAGATGGCGAGCGCGAGAAGGGCGAGCCAGGGCTCGAGAAACGCCAGATAACCGAAAATCGCGACGAGCAGTCCGCCCTGCAGGACCGGCTCGGAGAAGCTGATGCCGGCGAAGCCGCCGATCGGCTCGGCTTCCGACAGGATCATCGAGATCTCGACGCCTTCGGCGCGCGCGCGATCCTCGGCGGAAACCGCGTGGCCGGTGAGCGCGCCGATTCCCTGGCGCAGACCGAGCACGGTCTTCTCGCTT
Source organism: Burkholderiales bacterium (assembly GCA_036262835.1). GTDB lineage: Bacteria > Pseudomonadota > Gammaproteobacteria > Burkholderiales > SG8-39 > RBG-16-66-20. Next base: position 25,741 of record DATAID010000056.1, read on the forward strand.
ACCCAGCTTCGGTAGACATTCAGCCCGAGCTTGATGCCGCCCTCGAGCAGGGCGACCGCGGCGTAGGCAAGCGCAAGCACCACGATCGTCGCCGTCGCGCCGTGCGCGACTGCGTCGTTCACGATGCGGCGCTGAAGCTCGAGCGGGACGGTGCTCAGCGCGAAGACGGCCACCGACAGAAGGCAGAGCGCGAGCTGGTGGCGCGCGCTTGCGCGCCAGATGTAACCAAAAAGGGTCTTGGGCATTTTCACCATGATGGGCGGCCCCCGGGGGCTTCGCTTGACAAGGATCAAGCCCCCGCCCGCCAGCGCCCTTAGGCTCGAAAAAAGGAGGCAATTCCCATGAGCTACAAGCGAATCCTGGTGCCGGTGGACGGCAGTTCGGTGTCGAACCTGGGCCTGAAACAGGCCATGAAAATGGCGCGCGGGGGCCGGGCCAAGGTCAGGCTGCTGCACGTCGTGGAGGAGTTCGGCGCGTTCATGACCCCGGACACGGGCGCAAGCATCGGGCCCGTGCTCGACTCGCTGCGTGCCGCCGGCAAGCGCACGCTCGCCCGCATCGAGCGGCGCGCGCGCGCTTCGGGCCTCAAGCCGAGCACGGCGCTGGTCGAGAACTTCGCCGGACGCGTCGCCGACGCGATCGTCGATGAGGTCAAGCGCTGGCGACCCGACCTCGTCATCATGGGCACGCACGGCCGCAGGGGAATCAAGCGCATGCTCCTCGGCAGCGATGCCGAGCTCGTGATCCGCTCGAGCCCCGTGCCGGTGCTGCTCGTCCCCGCCGCGCGGCGCTAGCTTCGCCCCGCCAGGCGCCGCTCGGGCCAGGCGAGCTGGACGCGGTGGCGCTCGTCGCAAAGCGGATGGTGCAACACGAAGTTGCGCAGCATGAGCTTGAGCGCGAGCTCGCGATTGCGCGCGCCGCAGGCGGCCGCCTGCGCGATGTCGTCGCGGATCATCGCCTTGATGCACATCTCGCCGCCCGGCGCGTGGCAGAGGTAGTTGCCCATCTCGGCCGCCGCGACGGCG
>DATAID010000057.1:0-43548 GCA_036262835.1 Burkholderiales bacterium
ATATAATTCGTACCTCGCGCCCGTAGCTCAGTTGGATAGAGTACTTGGCTACGAACCAAGGGGTCGTGGGTTCAAATCCTGCCGGGCGCGCCAAATTCTACAAAGGCTCAGCAATTGCTGGGCCTTTTTTGTTTCCAGAGCAGCCTTTGCTTAGCCTCTATTAGTATCCGTTAGCTGTCTTAACGGGGGTGGTCATGGAGTTGCTAGTCGAGAATGTCCGCTGCTGGCCGAGGCACAAATCCGTCACAGGCCGAAAATGACAAAGGCCCAGCGATCGCTGAGCCTTTGTAGAATTTGGCGCGCCCGGCAGGATTTGAACCCACGACCCCTTGGTTCGTAGCCAAGTACTCTATCCAACTGAGCTACGGGCGCGAGGTACGAATTATATCAGTCACTTAGACATCAGGGAGCCCGGATGAGTTTCGTGCTGCAGGTGAATATCCGCATCAAGCCCGAGAACGTGGATGCGTTCATGCAGAAGCTCGCCGCGAACGCGGCCTCGGCGCGCAAGGAGGCCGGCTGCAAGCAGTTCGAGGTGCTGGTGGATCCCCAGGACCGGACCAAAGTCATGCTCTACGAGGTCTACGCGGACGAGAAGGCGTTCGAGGTGCACCAGCAGCAGGCCGCGTTCAAGACCTACGTCGCGGAGGCCGTGCCGCTCCTCGCCTCGCGCGAGCGGGCGTTCTGGCGCCGGGTATCACCGTAATGCAGATCGTCTGCCTCGACCTGGAGGGCGTGCTGATCCCCGAGGTGTGGATCGAGTTCTCGAGGGCGACGAAGATCCCGGAGCTCGCGCGCACGACGCGCGATGAGCCCGACTACGACAAGCTGATGCGCGCGCGCATCGCGATCCTGGAGAAGCACAGGCTCGGGCTGCCCGAGATCCAGGCGGTGATCGCGCAGATGCGCCCGCTCGAGGGCGCCAAAGAATTCCTCGACGCGCTGCGCCTCGAGCACCAGGTGGTGATCCTCTCGGACACGTATTACGAGTTCGCCGCGCCGCTCATGGCGCAGCTCGGCCGGCCGACGCTTTTCTGCCACAAGCTCGTCTGCGACGGCACGGGCCGGGTCACCGACTACAAGCTGCGCATGAAGGACCAGAAGCGCGCCGCGGTGACGAAGTTCCGCGAGCTCAACTTCCAGACGATCGCCGCGGGCGACTCGTACAACGACGTGTCGATGCTCGCCGCCGCCAACGCCGGCATCCTCTTCTGCCCGCCGGAGAACGTGGTGAAGGAGTTTCCGCAGTACCCGGTCACGCGCGACTACGCGGCGCTCGGCGCCGAGATCGAGCGCGCGAGCAGGGCTATTTCAAAATAGGCCGCAGGTCCTCGAGCTTGTCGAAGAGGTGCCAGATGTAGTCGGTGGCGCCCTTCTCGCGGTGCGGATGCAGGTCGGCGATTCTCGGATCGTTGCAGTAGCCCTCGAACGCCGCTTTCGATTCCCACTCGACCAGGATGAGCACGGTGCGCGGCTTGATCTCGCCCGCCGCCGATTCGCGGAACTTGCCGAGCGCGACCACGCGCCCGCCGTGCGCGGCGACTTCCTTCGCCGAGCGCCGCGAATAGGCCATGTACTCGTCGCGATCGGCGACGTTGAAGAGATTCAGCGCATACACCGGATTGCTCATCTCATACCCCCCAGTAGTCGAGGCCTTCGGGCAGTGGCTCGCCGTGCGCGAGCGAGGCGAGCTTCGCGTACTGGCCGTCGGCGTAGAGAAGCGGCTTGCCCTTCTTGCCGATGAGCAGCTCCTCGACTTCGCCGAGGAACACCGTGTGCGTGCCGTGCACGAGCCGGTTGACGACCTTGCAGTCGAACGAGACGAGCGACTCGATCAGCACCGGCGAGCCGGTCGAAAGCCGGGTCCACTGGCTGTCGCGAAAACGGCTCTCGCCTTTCTGGATTCCGCTGAAAAGGCCCGAGAGCTCGCGATCCTCGGCGCGCAGCACGTTCACGCAGAAAACGCCGCACTTCGACATCGCCTCGTGCGTGGTCGTGTTGCGGTTGACGCAGACGAGCACCGTCGGCGGGTCGGCCGCGGCCGAGCACACCGCGGTCGCCGTCATGCCGTAGCGGCGCCCCTCGTGCGCGCTCGTGAGGATGCACACCGCGCCCGCGAAAGAGCGCATGCCGAGCTTGTAGAGCTCGGCGCTGACGGTCCGTTCCACGCCGCGATTCTACAATCGGGTATCTCGAACGCCGGGAGTACGCCATGCAGGACGTCGGGTTTCTCCATCAATCGCTCATCTACCTCGCCGCCGGCGTGATCGTGGTGCCGGTGTTCAGGCGCCTGGGCCTGGGCTCGGTGCTCGGCTACCTCGCTGCGGGCGTCGCCATCGGCCCGTGGGGCATGCGCCTCGTCTCGGCGCCCGAGGCGATCCTGCACTTCGCCGAGATCGGCGTGGTGATGCTGCTCTTCCTCGTCGGCCTGGAGCTCAACCCGCGCCAGCTCTGGCAGATGCGCCGCCCGATCCTCGGCATGGGCGCGACCCAGGTCGCCCTCACCGCGCTCGCGGTCAGCGCCGCCGGCTGGGCGCTCGGGCTACCGTGGACGGTGGCGGTGGTCGCCGGCATGGGCTTCGCGATGTCCTCGACCGCGATCGGCCTCGCCACGCTGCAGGAGAAGCGCCTGCTGCAGACCGCCGGCGGACAGGCGTCGTTCTCGGTGCTCCTCTTTCAGGACATCGCCGTGATTCCGCTCCTTTTGATCCTGAATTTCCTTTCCACCGACGGCAAAACCGAGTTCGACTGGCTTGCGCCCGCCAAGGCGATCGGCATCATCGCCGCCGTCATCGTCGGCGGCAGGCTCCTCCTGCGGCCGCTGCTGCGCTACATCGCCAACACCGGCCTGCGCGAGATCTTCGTCGGCTTCGCGCTCCTTCTCGTCATGGGCATCGCGGCGCTCATGGAGGCGTTCGGCCTGTCGGCCGCGCTCGGCGCCTTCCTGGCGGGGGTGCTGCTCGCCGATTCCGAGTACCGCCACGCGCTCGAGCTCGACATCGATCCGTTCAAGGGACTGCTGCTCGGGTTGTTTTTCATCGCGGTAGGAATGTCAGTGGATTTGGGTTTGTTTTTGCGCTCTCCGCTTTTGGTTCTAGGAATAGCTTGTTCAGTGGTCATACTCAAAACACTCCTGCTTTATCCCATTGCGCAAACGTTCGGCTATTGCGGCCGGCAGGACGCGACGGTCTTCGCGCTCTCGCTCTCGCAGGTGGGCGAGTTCGCCTTCGTCCTCTTCGGCGCGGCAGGCAAGGTGGTGCCGCGCGAAACGATCGACGTGCTGAACGCGTCGGTCGCGGCCTCGATGCTCTCCACCCCGCTCCTCATGATGGCCTACGAGAAGTGGCTCGCCCCGCGCCTCGGGCGCGCCGGGGAGCGCGCGCCGGACACGATCGAGGAGCAGAACCCGGTCATCGTCGCCGGCTTCGGCCGCTTCGGCCAGGTCGTCACGCGCGTGCTGAACGGCCTCAAGATCGGCGCCACGGTCATCGACCGCGACCCGAACCAGGTCGACCTCGTGCGCCGCTTCGGCTCCAAGGCCTACTACGGCGACGCCTCCAACCTGCAGCTCCTCGCCCAGGCGGGCGCCGAGAGGGCCCGGCTCCTCGTCATCGCGCTCGACGACTACGAAAGATCGATGCAGATGGTGAAGCGCGTGCGCCGGCGCTTTCCGGGCCTCAAGGTGATCGTGCGCGCGCACAGCCGCTCGGATGCCTTCGAATACCACGAGATGGGCGTCCCGGCGGTCCGCGAGACCTTCGGCTCGGCGCTCATCGCCGCCGAGGCCGCCCTGCGCGCGCTCGACTTCGGGCCGATCCTGGCGCGCCGCGCGGTCGGCCAATTCCGCCGCCACGACGAGGAGACCCTCGCCGAGCAGGCCGAGCACCGGGACGACATCAAGAAGCTGATCACTTTGTCGCAGCGCGGCAGACAGGACCTGGAGAAGCTCCTCACCGGCGAGGTCGCCGCCGCGCGCCGCTCGCTGTAGACTTCCCGCGAGGAGGGCGGCATGAAGCTCACCCCAGAGCAGGCGGCACGCTTCGAGCGCGACGGATTCCTGATCTTTCCGGGCCTCTTTTCGCGCGCCGAGGTCGCGGTGCTGCGCCAGGAAACGGCGCGGCTTTCCCAGATCAAATCCGAGACCGTGATCCGCGAGCACACCGGCGCGGTGCGCTCGATCTTCCGCGTGCACGAGGAGGACGGCGACACACGCTCGCCCGCGTTCCGCGCGCTCGTGCGAACGCCGCGCGTGCTCGAGCCCGTGCGCGCGGCGCTTGGCACCGACGAGGTCTACGTCTATCACACCAAGATCAACACCAAGCCCGCGATCGAGGGCACGGTGTGGATGTGGCACCAGGACTACGGCTCGTGGATGCGCGACGGCTGCGCGCGCCCGGACATGGGCACTTTCGCCGTCATGCTCACCGATTCCTCCGAGATGAACGGCGCGCTCTACGTGATCCCGGGCAGCCACAAGCGCGGCCGCATCGAGCCCTACTTCGACGACAACACTTCGTACAAGTTTTGGGCCGTTCCCAAGAATGAAATTATTTCTGTTTTAAAGGAATCACCGACCCCGGTTCCCATTACAGGACCCGCCGGAACCGCGTTGGTCTTTCATTGCAACCTGCTCCACGCCTCGGGCCACAATCTGTCGGCCGAGGACCGCTGGCACATCTACATCTCCTTCAACGCGTGCGCCAACGCCCCGCAAATCACCGCTCAGTCGCGCGGCGACTGGGTGGTCTCGAGGAACACGCAGCCGTTGCCCGTCGAGGACGACGGCGCCATCGTCAAGGCCGCCTGACATGAAACGACGCACCCTCCTCAAAGGAATCGGCGGCGCCGCAGTCGCTCCCTGGATCATCGGCAGCGAGGCGCGCGCGCAGGCGGCCTGGCCGACCAAAGCCGTGCGCTACATCAACCCGTACCCGGCGGGCGGCCCGACCGACACGCTCTCGCGCATCCTGTGCGCGACGCTCACCGAGATCACCGGCCAGCAGTTCGTGGTCGATAACCGCGGCGGCGACGGCGGCGACATCGGCATGTCGGAGGTGGCGCGCTCCGAGCCCGACGGCTACACGATCGGCCTGGGCGGCATCGCCTCGCACGCCATCGCGCCGACGCTCAAGGCGGGCAAGATGCGCTTCGACCCGTCGAAAGACTTCACCTTCTTCACCACGATCTACTCGCTGCCGAACTTCCTCGTCGGCCACCCGAGCGTGCCGGCGAACAACCTCGCCGAGCTGATCGAGCTCCTGCGCAGGAATCCGAGGAAATATTTCTACGGCCATTCGGGCGCGGGCACGACGCCGCACCTCTCGGGCGCGATGTTCAACGCGCACGCGGGCGTGCAGCTGGTGGACGTCCCCTACAAGGGCACCGCGCCGGCGATGGCCGACCTGCTCGGCGGGCAGGTGCAGTTCGTCTTCGACAACATTCCCGGCGCGCTCGCGCAATACCGCCCCGGCAAGGTGAAGGGCTACGGCGTGACGAGCACCGCGCGCAGCCCTCAGGTGCCCGACATCCCGGCGATCGGCGAGCTGCTGCCCGGCTACAACATCAGCTCATGGACCGCGATCGTGGGACCGGCGAAGGTGCCGCCGGCCGTAGTCGAGCGCCTGACGATGTTCGCCAAGCGGGCGCTCGAGAGCGAGGACCTGAAGAAGAAATTCTTCGATCGCGGCGCCACCGCGTGGTACCAGACGCCGGCGGCGACGATGGACTACCGGGCGTCCGAGGAAAAGCGCCTCGGCGATCTCATCCGCAAGGCCGGCATCAGGATCGACTAGCCGCGGGCGCGGCGGCGGAGGCGCGGCCGCGAGCACCCTCCACGTCGGGCAGGAACCAGGCGACCAGCCCGAGCGCCGGCAGGAACGCGCACAGCTGGTAGACGAAATAGATGCCGTAGGCGTCGGCGAGGCGCCCCATGGCCGCCGCGCCGATTCCGCCCAGGCCGAAGGCGAAGCCGAAGAAGATCCCCGAGACGAGCCCGACGCGCCCGGGCAGCAGCTCGTGCGCGTAGACGAGGATCGCGGGAAAGGCGGAGGCCATGAGCAGCGCGATGAAAATCGTCAGCACCCCCGTCCAGAAGAGGTTCACGTACGGGAGCGCGAGCGTGAAGGGCAGCGCGCCGAGGATCGAGATCCAGATCATGGGCTTGCGGCCGATGCGGTCCGACACGGCGCCGCCCGCGAGCGTGCCCACGGCCACGGCGGCCATGTAGATGAAGAGCTGCACCTGCGCGGCCTGCACCGAGAGGTGGAAGCGGTCGATCAGGTAGAAGGTGAAGAAGGTCGAGAGGCCCGAGGTGTACACCTGCTTGGAGAAGACGAGCAGCATGAGGACGAAGATGAGGATCGCGGCACGAGGGTGGGCCGTGCCGGGGCCGCCGGCGGCGCGCGCCTTGGCGTGGATCGCGCCAAGCTGCGCCGCGTACCACATGCCCACGCGCGCGAGCACGGTCATGCCGAGAAGCGCGGCGAGCGACACCCAGGCGATCGCGCCCTGCCCGCGCGGCAGCACGATGAAGGCGGCGAGGAGCGGCCCGATCGCCTGGCCCACGTTGCCGCCCACCTGGAAGAGCGCCTGCGCGACGCCGTAACGGCCGCCCGAGGCGGCGCGCGCCACGCGCGAGGCTTCCGGATGAAACACCGCCGAGCCCGTGCCGACGAGCGCCGCGGCGAACATCACCGTCATGTACTGCTCCGCCATCGAGAGGAGCACGAGACCGATCAGCGTCGAGCCCATGCCGATCGCAAGCGAGTAAGGCCGGGGCTTGCGGTCGGTGAGGATGCCGACGGTCGGCTGCAGCATCGAGGCGGTCAGCTGGAAGGCGAGCGTGATCATGCCGACCTGCGCGAAGTCGAGGTGCAGCTGCGCCTTCAGCATCGGATACAGCGCCGAGATGAGCGACTGCATCAGGTCGTTCAGCAGGTGGCAAAACCCGAGCGCGATCAGCACCGGGAAGACGGCGTGTTCAGCTTTCTGCAAGGAAGCTAGTTTCTCAGGTTGACGAGGACGATGCCCGAGCCTACCAGCAACGCCGAGAGCGCGAAGGACGCGGTCAGCGGCTCCTGCAAAACAAGCACGCCGGAAAGCACGCCGAAGAGCGGCGAGAGGAACGAAAACACCGCGAGGCGCCCGGCGAGGTAGCGCGTCAGCAGCCAGAACCAGGCGAGGTAGCTCGCGAAGGCGACAAGCACGCTCTGGAAGGCGATGCTGCCGATGGCGAGCGGCGTCCAGGCGACGATCCCCTTCTCGCCCAGCGCGATCGAGGCGAGCGGCAGCATGAGCGCGGAGACGGCGAGCTGGTAGAAGAGCGTTTTGGTCGCGCTCACCCGGGCGAGCGGCGTGGCGCGGATCAGCACCGTCGTCGCCGCCCAGAGGAACGCCCCGATAATGCCGAACAGGTCTCCCAGCCAGGTTTTGTGGGTTGGATTCAGGAAGCCCCCGGAAAAAGCAAAAGCGATGCCTGAAAAAGACAGCAACACCCCGATCCACTGCAGGCGCTTCAGCCTCTCTCCCGGCACCCACCAGTGCAGGCCGAGCGCGGTGAGGATGGGCGCGAGGTAGATGAAGACCACCATGCGCGAGGCGGCCGTGTACTCGAGCCCGGAGTAGATGAAGATGAATTCGCCGCCAAAAAGCAGTCCCGCCGCGATGCCGGGCCAGAAGGTTCGGTCTTTCTCCCACAGGGGAATTTTCCTGAATGAAACCCAGGCCAGCAGCAGGACCGTCGCGATGACGGATCGGATTCCGGACTGCATCACGAAGGAGATGTCGGGCCCGGTCGCCTTGATGACGACCTGCTGGAAGCCCCACAGCATGGTGCACACCAGCATCACCGCGAACGCGGTGGCGTCGAGCGGCTTGCGCTCGGTCACGCGAGGACGGACCGGAAGGTCTTGTAGATGGCGAGGAGCACGAAAAGGAGCGCGAGCGACAGGGCGATCCCGGTGACCGCGGGCCAGGGCCCGCCCGGGTGCGAGCGCGCATAGTTCGCGGCGGCGCCGGCGACGGCGTCGAGCGGAAACGTGAAGGCCCACCACGCGCGCGTGAACGGCCAGCGCAGGAAGCCGCGCGAGGCGACGAGCAGCGCCGGCACGAGGAGCAGCGTGCTGAAGAACATCGCTTCCAGCCCCAGCCCGGGTGCGCCCGGGTAGAGCGCGAGGCCGTTCACGTAGATGAGCGAGGGCGGCACGAGGAAGATGAACCAGGTCGGCCGCAGCTCATCCGGGATGCGCGGGCCGATGACGGTGCGCCAGAAGACGAGGCCCATCACGAACGGCGTGGCCGCGGTCGAGATGCCGAACATCACCCGCGACATCAGGTCCTCGCCGAGCGGCACGCCCGCCGTCGGCATGACGATGCCGCTGATCAGCACGATCATCCAGCCGCCGTTCACGTGCGCGAGCTCGAAGTCCTCGTGCAGCCAGCGCGCAAGCGTCCAGATCTGGAAGACGAGCAGCGGGGCCGCGCCGCACCACCAGATCGCGCGCGCTACCCCTTCCGCATAGGGCTGCAGGCCGCCCGCCACGAGCGTGACGCCGATCGGCAGGGTGGCGCAGAAGCCGAGGCGCGCAGGGTCGGCGATTTCGTCCCGAAGGGACTTGAAATCAAAGAGCAGCTTGTAGAACAAGGCGAGGAGCAGCACGAGCGCCGTGAGCGTCCCCAGCGCCACCCAGACTTCCGAGAACGCCGGCGGCTGCTTGACGACCGGCGCCGCGCCGCGGCAGGCGAGCCCGAGGCCCGCGAGCCCCATGACCGAGCCGAACCAGCCCATCGCGACGTTCTTCAGCTTCATGCCGCCGCGCCGAGATAGTAGTTCTTGACGAGCTCGTTGCCCTCGAGCTCGGCGACGGTCCTTCCGTCGAACACGATCTCGCCGTGCACGATGATGTAGCCGCGATCGGCGATGCGGATCGCCTGGTGGAAGTTCTGCTCGGCCATCAGCACCGTGAGGCCGTAGCTCTGCTTCAGCTGCCCGATCATGGTGATCATCTGCGACACGAGCAGCGGCGACAGGCCCACCGAGGGCTCGTCCACGAGCAGCAGCTTCGGCGCCGACATGAGCGCGCGCGCGATGGCGAGCATCTGCTGCTGGCCGCCCGACATCGAGCCCGCGAGCTGCCGGCGCCTTTCCTTGAGGACCGGAAAGGTGTCGTAGGAAAACTGCAGGTTTCTCGAAATCGCCTTCCGTGCCTCCATCCGGAACGCGCCCAGAAGCAGGTTCTCCTCGACGGTGAGGCGCGGGAAGAGCCGCCGGCCTTCCGGGACCATCGCCACGCCCAGGTTCACGATCTGCTCGGTCGTCAGCCGGGTAAGGTCGTGCCGCTCGCCCTCGATGGAAAGAACGATCGACCCCTGCGTGGGGCGAACGATTCCCATCACGCATTTCATCAGCGTGCTCTTGCCATTGCCGTTCGTGCCGAGCAGCGCGACCGTTTCCTTCTCCCTGACGGAGAGCGAAATCCCGTGAAGGGCGCGGACGGCGCCGTAGCCCGCATCCACGCCCGCGACCGTCAGCTCAAGCGCCAAGGTAGGCCCTCTGCACGTCGGCGTTCTTGACCACCTCGCCGGGCGTACCCTCGCAGATGATCCTGCCCGCGTCGAGGCAGACGACGCGCTGCGAGAAGCGCATCACCGCATGCATGATGTGCTCGATCATGATGATCGTGATGCCCGCCTCGTTCAGCCTGAAGAGGATGGGCAGCACCTCGTCCACTTCGGCGGGCGCAAGTCCCGCCATCGCCTCGTCCGAGATGAGGAGCTTCGGCTTCGCCGCCATGGCGCGCGCGAGCTCGAGCTTGCGCATCTCGACCTGCGTGAGGCCGCCCGAGGGCAGACCGGCCTTGGCGGCGAGGCCGATGTCCTTGAGGATCGCCATCGCCTCCTCGTCCCCGCCCTTGCTCGCGTACTCGATCGGCACAAGCAGGTTCTCGAGCACCGACATGCTCGCGAACGGGCGCGGCACCTGGAAGCTCCTCGCCATGCCGCGGCGCGTGCGCTGGTGCGCGGCGAGCCGCGTCACATCCTCGCCCGCGAAAACGACCGCGCCGCTCTCGTTGCGCAGCGCCCCGCAGATGCAGTTGACGAGCGTGCTCTTGCCCGAGCCGTTCGGGCCGATCAGGCCGACGCGCTCACCGGGCGCCACCTTGAGCTCGATCCCCTCGAGCGCGGTGAAGCCGCCGAAGCGCTTGCCGAGCGAGCGCACTTCCAGGAGAGCGCTCATATCCGCTTGCGCCGCCAGGCGCTCACCCAACCCATGATGCCGTTGGGCGCGAGCGTGACGAAGACGACAAGGAGCGCGCCGACGATGAGCAGGTTCCACTCCGATCGCACGCTCACCTGCACGACCTGCTGCACGATGCCGAGAAGGAGCGCGCCGATAAGCGGCCCGAGCCAGCTCATCATCCCGCCGATCAACGGCATGGCGATGCTGTTGACCGCGTAGTTGAGGCTGAACGCGGACGAGGGCTCGACGAAGGACAGGTAGCAGGGAAAGGTCGTCCCCGCCATGCCCATGAGCGCGCCGCTCAGCGTGGTCGAGACGAGCTTCAGGCGCAAGGTCGGCACGCCGGAAGCTTCTGCGGCCAGCTCGTCGTCGCGGATGGCGGCGAGCCCGCGGCCGAGCTTGGAGGTTTCCACCGCGCGCGCGACGGCGAGCGCGGTGGCGGCCATGAGCACCATCGCCGCATAGAGGAGGTGGGTGTAGCGCGAAAAGCCGAAAGGCACCTCACGCGGCGCAAGCACGTAGGCGCCGCGCGCGCCGCCCACGTAGTCCCAATTGACGACGAAGGTATAGAGCACGACCGAGAGCGCGAGTGTGGCGATGGCGAAGAAAACGCCGCGCAGCCTGAGCGTGAGATAGCCCACCCCCAGCCCGGCGAGCCCGGCGACGATGGTGCCCGCGAGGATCGAGAGCGGCAGCGGCGCCTTGAACGCGTTGTAGAGGACGACCGTGCTGTAGGCGCCGATCGCGAAGAAGGCCGCCGTGCCGAAATTCACGTAGCCGGTATAGCCGCCGAGGATGTTCCAGGCGGTCGCGAGCACGACGAACTGCAGCACCGTGTAGGCCGCCTGGAAGTAGAACTCGTTCTTCACCAGCAGCGTTGCGCCGATGAGCGCGAACGCCGAGACGAAAACGAGCGCGGTGAAGGTTCGGTTTCTCACCGGCCGCTCATCTTCCAAACAAGCCGGCCGGCCGGAACGCGAGCGTGGCAAGCAGCAGCCCGAACGAGACGGCCGGCGCCCAGGACGGGCCGAAGAAAGTCGCCGTGAACGACTCCGCCGTGCCCAGCACGAGCGCGCCGACCAGCGTTCCCCAGATCGAGCCCATGCCGCCGAGCACGCACACCGCGAAGACCAGCCCGATGTACTCGCGCCCGATCGAGGGCTGCACCGGCAGGATCACGATGAGGAGCGCCCCGGCCACGCCCGCGGTCGCGATCGAGAGCGCGAAGGCGAGCCCTTTGACTCTCACCGGGTCCACGCCCATGAGCCTGAGCGCGAGCTGGTCCTGCGCCACCGCGAGCACCGCGCGGCCGAAGAACGTGCGCGTAAGGAAGAACTGCAGGCCGATCACCATGGCGAGCGACACGAAGAAGGGCACCACCAGCCGCAGCGGGAAATCGATGCCCGCTATCCGCTCGGTGGCGTCGGTGTAGGCGGTGCGCGCCTGCACGTAGTCGACGCCGAAGATGAGGACGAGCGTCACCTCGGTGATGAAGAGCACGCCGAAGAAGAAGGCGAGGCCGCGCAGCGATTCCTGGCCGCGCTTCTCGAAGCAGAGATAGTAGATGCGATAGAGCAGCAGCCCGAGCGCGAAAAAGAGCGGCGAGAGCACCACCGAGGTGAGGATCGGGTCGAAGCCGAAGCGCGCGTTCACCGTATAGGCGATGTAGGAGCCGAGGATGATGAACGCCGGGTGCGCGATGTTCACCACGTCGAGCATCCCGAAGGAGATCGAGATGCCGACGCTCACCGCGGCGTAGAAGCCGCCGAGCAGCAGCCCGGCGACGATCGCGTTGACGAAGAGCTCGATCGAGGCGGCTTCCATGGCCTAGAAACAAGCGCGCCGGCGGGTGCTCCGCCGGCGCGCGTTGAGCAGCGGGATCAGAGCGCGGCTACTTCCGGTTGTCCTGGAACGGCGCGCGCACGTTGCCGGTCTTGTATTCGCTCGGCCCGAGCACGGTGATGCGGCCAGGGCCCTTCCACTCGTCGAGGGAGTTGCCCTTGATGCCGCCGAACTGGACCATCAGCACGCGCGAGCTCGCCCACTCGCCGTTCTTGGCGAAGGCAACCTTGCCGACCACCGTGTCGAAGGTGGTCTTGTGGATGTACTCGGCGAGCTTCGCCTGGTCGGTGCCCTTGGTGGCGGTGATCGCCTGGCCGAGCACCTCCATCATCGCGTAGGCATACGGCGGCAGGTAGTAGCCGAGCGGATCGACGCCCTCCTTCACCGCGCGCTCCTGGTACTTGCCGATGATCTTCTCGAGGAACGGGAATTTCTTGCTCACTTCCGGCGCGTACATCTCGTAGTTCACCACGCCGTTGAGCAAGGGCCCGAGCTGCGTGCGAAGCGACGCGTACTGGAGCCCGACCATGCCGCCGCCGAACATGCGCGTCTTCAGGCCGACCTCGTTCGCCGCGCGGATCATGCCGGCGGTGTCGGGCGGGTAGGAAGCGACGTAGACGAGATCCGGGTTGGTCGCCTGGATCGCGCGCACGATCGGCGCGTAATCCACGGTGTTGGGCGGATACGTCTTGTCGTAAACGATCTTGAGCCCGTGCTTCTTGATGTGCACGCGTGCGCCGTCGAGCGCGTTGTGCGGGTATTCCGCGTCGGCGCCGACGATCGCGACGGTCTTCGGCTTGGGATTCATCGCCATCGCCACGTCGAAGAACGACTGCGTCCAGCCTACGCCGGGCTGCGGGCCCGCCGGCATGATCTGGAAATACTTGTCGTAATTGAACTTGCCGTTCGGGTTCAAGCCGAAGAGCGTCATGAAGCACATGTTCCGCTGCATCATGACCGGGATCGCCGGCGCGATCACCGCGGTGCCGTAACCGGAGACGACGATGTCGACCTTGTCGACGTCCATCAGCTTCGTATAGAGCGCGGGCACGGACGCGGGCTGCGTCTGGTCGTCGTAGTACACGTACTCGACCTTGCGGCCCAGGATGCCGCCCTTGGCGTTGACGTCGTCGCGCCATTGCTCCATTGCGATCAGCGCGGCCTTGCCGTTGCCGGCGAGCGCGCCGGTGAGGCTCATGCCGAAGCCGATCTTGAGCGGCTGCTGGGCCGCGACGGTGGTGGAAAAGGCGATCGCGCCGAGCGCGGCCGCGAGCATGCTGCGGAATTTCATCGGGGTCCCCTCCTCAGGAGTTGCCGGGGCATTATAGTACCCGTATGGCCATGATTCCACGCGAAAGAACCCCCTATTCCGCAATCGTCGACCGGCCGCCGCTCAAGCTGCCCGGCGGCGCACGGGTGGTGGTCTGGACGATCGTGAACCTCGAGGTCTGGGACATTGCGCGCGCAATGGCGCGGCAGGTGCTGCCCGCGCCGACGGGCGCGGTGCTCGTCCCCGACGTGCCCAACTGGAGCTGGCACGAGTACGGCATGCGCGTAGGCTTCTGGCGCTTCGAAGCGCTCTACCGGCGCCTTAAGATCAAGCCGACTGTTGCGATCAACGCAAGGGTCTGTGTCGATTACCCGCGCGTCGCGGAAGCGTGCCGGGACGCCGGCTGGGAATTCATGGGTCACAGCTACGAGCAGGGCCCGATCCATCGCGAGGAAGACCAACGCGGCATGATTCGAAGATCGCTCGACACGATCGAGAAGTTCACCGGCAAACGCCCCGTGGGCTGGCTCGGGCCGGGCCTCACGCAGACGCTCGAGACCCCCGATCACCTCGCCGCCGCGGGCCTCAAGTACATCGGCGACTGGGTCTATGACGACGAGCCGACCGAGATCCACACCGCGAGCGGGCCCCTGGTCACCCTGCCCTATTCGGTGGAGACGAACGACATCCCGATGATGCTCGTGCAGCACCACGAGGCGGCCTACTGGACGCAGAAGTGCCTGGACGCCTTCGAGCGCTACTACGAGGAAGGAGCGAAGCGCCCGAAGATCATGGCGATCGCCATCCATCCGTACATCAGCGGCCAGCCGTTTCGCATCAAATACCTGGAAGAGGTGTACGCGAAGATCAACAAGAAGAAGGGCGTCCTGCACTGGAACGGTGAGCAGATCCTCGACTGGTACCTGAAAGCCCGAAAGCGCTAGCGCGAATCCGGTGAAAGCGTGAAGATCGGCCAGATCGAAATTCACCGCGTCGTCGAGTCGATCTGCAAGGACTTCGATCCTTACGGCTTTTTTCCCGAGACAACCAGGGAGGACTGGGCGAGGCACCGGGAATGGATGGAGCCGCGCGCGCTCGATCCGGCGTCGGGCAACCTTGTGCTGCCGATCCAGGCGTTTCTCGTGCGCACGCGCCGCCAGACGATCCTCGTCGATACCTGCGTCGGCCACGACAAGTCGCGCCCGCAGCGGCTGTTCTGGCACCAGAAGCGCTTCGACACCTTTCTGCCGCGCCTGGCGGCCGCGGGCGTAAGGCCGCAGGACGTCGACTACGTAATGTGCACGCATTTGCACGCCGACCATGTGGGCTGGAACACGCAGCTGCGCGACGGGCGCTGGACGCCGACGTTTCCGAACGCGAAGTACATTTTCGCGCGCACCGAGTGGCAGGCATTTCAGGAGATGCACGCCCGGCATCCGCAGCCGCAATTCCTCGACAGCGTGCTGCCGATCATGGAAGCCGGACAGGCGCAGCTCGTCGAGGCGGACTTCGCGCTCGACGATGAGGTGTGGCTCGAGCCCACGCCCGGTCACACGCCGGGTCACTTCTGCGTGCGCCTCGCATCGGGCGGCGAGAAGGCGGTCATCACCGGCGACTGCATCCACAGCCCGGTGCAATGCGTCGAGCCTCAGTGGATCATGCGCGCCGATTCCGATCCCTTGCTCGCCCGGGCAACGCGCCGCCGGTTCCTGGAGAGCGTTTGCGATTCGGGAATGACCGTCTGCGCGACGCACTTCCCGGAGCCCTCGATCGGGCAGGTCAGCGCGCGCGCGCAGGCGTTCTGGTTCGACTACGACGAGCGCCCGGGCTTGTAGGAGTGTCCGATCGATGAAGGTGTTCATCGCCGGCGGCACCGGCGCGATCGGGCGCTTCCTCGTGCCGCTCATGGTCGAGGCGGGGCACAAGGTCGTCGCGCTGACGCGCTCCGAGGAGCGTGCTTCGCGGCTCGGGGAAATGGGCGCCACACCCGTCGTGGGCGACGTGTTCGACGAGGCGAAGCTCGCGCGGCTGGTCACGGATTCCAGGGCCGAGGTCGTCCTCCATCAGCTCACCGCCTTCGGCGACAAAGGCGACCCGTACGCGAACACGATGCGCATCCGGATCGAAGGTACACGCAGCCTGGTCGCGGCGGCGCGGGCGGCCGGAGCGCGCCGGTTCATCGCGCAGAGCATCTCCTTCGTATGCTCGCCCGCCGGCGGCGGGCTGACCGACGAGGACACGCCGCTCTATGTCGGCGCCGATTCGCCCGTTCGCCCTCTGGCCGAAGCGGTGGCTTCGCTCGAACAGCAAACGCTCGGGAGCGGCATGGCCGGGACGGTGCTCAGGTACGGATGGTTCTTCGGCCCCGGCACGAGCTACGACCCGAGCGATTCGATTCCGGCGGCGATTCGAAAGGGCGCGATGCCGCTCGTGGGCGAAGGCGCCGGCGCCTACTCCTATATCGACCTTCGCGACGCCGCCGCCGCGACGATGCGGGTGCTCGAGCGCGGGACGAGCGGCATCTACAACATCGTCGACGACTCGCCGGTTCGATTCAGCGAGTGGCTGACGTACGCGGCGAAGCTGCTTGGCGCGCCCGCGCCCGGGCGCGAAGACGTCGCCACCGCCCGCAAAAGAATCGGCGCCTTGCGCGTCTACTACCAGAACGAGCAGCTCGGCGCCTCCAACGCGAAGGCGAAGCGCGCGCTCGCTTGGCAGCCGGCGTTCCCGGTATGGCCGGCCGGGTTCGAAGCGCTCTACTCCGGGCGCTAGTTACTTAGCGCCTTTTTTCTTCAGATACTCCTCGTACTCGGCCGCGAGCTCGCGGTTCGACTTGTAGTGGTCGACCCGATTGCCCCAGCGCGAGCGCCGGCCGGAGACCTCGCGCCAGTCGTGGCCCTTGTACTCGGTTTCCCAGTAGTGGTCGGCGCGCTTCTTGTTGGTCGGGAGGTCCATCTCGAAGTAGGCGCGCGATTTCTCGCCGCCGAAGAGGTAGAGCTTGCCGTCGATGATCCGGTGCGTCTCGCCGTAGCTGCCGCCGATCGCATAGGACATGCCGTTCGAGCAGTGCCCGCCGTACATCGGCACGTACTTCTCGGGGTTGGCGAGAAAGAGCTTCCTGTTCTCCTCGCTCGCGAAGCGGTAGGTGACGCCGTTGTGGTCGGCCTTGATCTCGCGCTTGCCCATCACCGGCTGCTCGCCCTGGAAGTAGGACACCGGATCCTTGCCGCGCATCATGAGGCGCGCATCGTCGCCGTCGGTAATGGTGTTGTACTCGGCCTGGCCGAAAGCGTTGAGGGCAAAGCAGGCGAGCAGCAGGAAAACAAATCTGGACATCCTCGGCTCCTTTCATCCATTCTTACCGCAACGGGTTCCTTCCGCAATGAACGGGCCGGCCCGGTTCGATATTCCGGAGAAAAGCTGAAATGGCGAACGTCCCCATCATCGAGCAGGCAAAAATCCAGGCGCGGGTGCTCGTGCCCCTCATCAAGGCGTTGCGCGAGGAAATGGGCACCGAGCGCGCGCATGCGCTCGTGCGCAAGGCGCTGGGCGACATGTACCGCAAGCTCGGGCGGGAATCCTGGCAGCGGCAGGGCGCGCGCAGCGCCGAAGACAAGCTCGAGCGCTCCTGGCAGGCCTTCGGCGCGGCCGACGCGCTCAAGTACGACGTCCTGAAGAAGACGCCGGACGCCTACGAAGTGAACGTCACGGAGTGCCAGTACGCGAAGTTCTACAAGGAGCTCGGCGAGCCGGAGCTCGGGTTCCTCCTCGCCTGCAGCCCGGATTTTCCGCTCGTCGAAGGCTACGGCGAGGTGAAGCTGCAGCGCACGCAGACGATCATGCAGGGCGCGAGCCACTGCGATTTCCGCTACCGGCTCGAGCAAAAGAAGCCGGAGCGCTAGGGCAGCGCGCTCGCCCTCAGCTCGGGCGCAAGGCCCTGCGCCTCGCTCGCGGCGTAGTTGAGCTCGATCTTGACGCCGTTCGGGTCGAACATGAAGAGCTGGTAGAGACCCTGGTCATCCACCTGGCGTTGCTTGAAGTCGACGCCGAGCTTCTTCAGGTGCGCGAGCATGTCGCGCAGGCCGGTGGCGCGAAAGGCGATGTGGTCGACGACGCCGGTGCCTTCGGTCGCCTCCGACTGCTGGCCGACGTACTTCCTGCGGTTCTCGGACACGCCCTTCCCGCCCTCACAGACGTGCACGACGTCCTTGTCGCCGATATAGAGCCAGAAGACCGGGAACTTGAAGTCAGGACTCGGGCCGACGCGCATGCCGAGCACGGTCGTGTACCACTCGCGCGTTTTCTCCATGTCGGAGGTCTGCAGCAGGAAGTGCTCGATGTGGCTCAGGGGCATTTCTTGAGCGCCCGCAGGATCTTTTCCGGCGTGAACGGCATCGAGGTGACGCGCGCTCCGAAGGGAGCGAGCGCGTCGTTGATGGCGTTCATGACCGCGCCCGGTGCGCCGGCGGTGCCCGCTTCGCCCACGCCCTTGGCGCCGAGCTGCGACTGCCTGGTCGGCGTCTCGATGTGCGCGCAGATGATGTCGGGCATCTCACCCGCCATCGGCACGAGGTAGTCGGCCATGCTGCCGTTCAAGAGCTGGCCGTCGGGGCCGTAGAGGCACTCCTCATAGAGCGCGGCGCCGATCCCCTGCACCACCCCGCCGCGCAGCTGCTCATCCACCAGCATGGGGTTGATCAAGGTGCCCGCGTCCTCTACGCACCAGTGCTTTAGGAGCTTGACGAAGCCCGTGTCCGGATCGACTTCCACGAGGGAAGCCTGGATGCCGTTCGTGAAGGTAAAGCCGTACTGGCGCGGCGTGTAGGTGCGCGTGACCGAGAGCTCGGCCTGGAAGTCGGCGGGCAGCGTGTCGGGCCTGAAGTGCGCGATGCGGCCGAGCTCTTCCAGCGGAAGCTTGGGCTCGCGCGTGAGCCGGCTGACGACCTGGTTGTTCTCGATATCCAGCTCTTCTTTTCCCGTTTTCAAAATCTGCGCGGCGACATCGAGCGCGTTCGACCGCAACGCCCGTCCCGCCAGCAGCACGGCCTCGCCGCCGATCCCGGCGCCCCGCGAGGCCCAGGTGCCGCCTCCATAGGGCGTTACTCCGGTATCGCCGGTGATTACTTTTATTCTTTCTAAAGACACCCCGACAGCGCTGGCTGCGATCTGCGCGAAAATCGCGTCGGTCCCCTGCCCCTGCTCGGTCACGCCGCAGAGCACGGTCACCATGCCGGTCGGCTCCAGGCGCAGCGTCGCGCCGTCCTGCGCCGAAATGCGCGCCCCGCCCACCCCGTAGAACGCCGGCGACGGGTTGGTGACCTCGATCATGGCGGCCAAGCCGATGCCGAGATGTTTGCCTTTCTTTCTTTGCTGGCTTTGTTCCTCCCTGAGCTTCTTGTAATCCATCAATTCCAAAAGCCTGTTTAGCGTCTGGTGGTGCGAGAGCTTCTCGAACTTGAGGCCGGAAGGGAACGTGTACGGATAGGCGTCGTCCGGAATGAGGTTCTTCCTCCGGAATTCCGCCGGATCCATCTTCAGCTTCGCCGCGGCGAAATCGACGATCGCCTCGGTGAGCGCGACCGCGATCGGGTGGCCGACGGCGCGGTACTGGCAGGTGACGTTCTTGTTGGTGAAGACGACGTGCATCCTGGCGCGGTACTTCTGGTGCTTGTAAGGGCCGCCGGTCAGGTTGACGACCTGGTTGCCCTCGATGCCGCTCGTGCGCGGATACACCGAATACGGGCCGATCGCGGTCAGGTCGTCCAGCTCGAAGGCGAGTATTTCCCCGGTGTTTTTTACTGCCATTTTTATTTTTACCCTGTGTTCTCGAGCGTGAATGTCAGTCAGGAACGACTCGAGGCGGTCCGCTACGAACTTGACCGGCCGGCGCAGCATGATCGAGAGCGCGCAGGCCGCCATCTCGTCCGGATAGACGTGCACCTTGATGCCGTAGGAGCCGCCGACGTCCTTCGTGATCACGCGCACGCTCGCCTCGGGAATGCCGAGGTGGCGCGAGAAGATGTCCTGCATCATGTGCGGCGCCTGCGTCGACTGGTACACGGTCAGCGAATGCTCGCCGGCGTTGTAGTCGGCGAGGATCGAGCGCCCTTCGAGGCAGACGCCCGTGTGCCGGCCGAAGTGATAGGTCTCCTCGACGACGAGGTCGGCCTCGGCAAAGGCCTCGTCCACGCCGCCCGTGTCGTGCTCGCGCTTGAAGCAGATGTTGTCGCCGAGCTCGGAATGGATGACGCGCTTGCCGCCCAGCGACTCCTCCATGTCCACGACCACGGCAAGCTCTTCCCATTCCGCCTCGATGAGCGCGACAGCGTCCTCGGCCTGCGCGCGCGTCTCGGCCACCACCGCCGCCACCGCCTCGCCCTGCCAGCAGGCGCGCTCGATCGCGATCGCATGCTGCGGTGGCGACTTGATGCCCTTCAGGTGCCCGAGCACCGCCACCCAGGGCTTGCAGTATTCGGCGACGTCGCGGCCGTCGAAGATGCCGATCACGCCGGGAGCTGCTCTTGCTTTCTCGAATCGCAGGCTCTTCACGCGGGCATGCGCGTAAGGACTTCTGAAAAATGCGACATGAGCGAGCCTCGGAAACCGCAGGTCGTCCGTGTAAGCGCCGCGTCCCTGCAGCAGCCGCTGCGCGTTCGGCCGCGGCACGCTTGCGCCGATGTAGCCCTTGTCGGTCTGCGTCCCCGGCGCGTGAAGCGGCAGCTCGGCCTTACCCATTGGAGACCTCTTCAATGGCGTCGACGATGGCCTGATAACCGGTGCAACGGCAGTAGTTGCCGGAAATGTGGGTCCGGATCTGCTCGCGTGTGGGTTTTTCTTTCCGGTTCAGGAGCTCCTGGGCACAAAGCAGCATGCCCGGAGTACAGAACCCGCACTGAAGCGCATTCTTCTCATGAAACGCCTTCTGCAGCCTCGCGAGCTCCTTCGAATCCGACAGCCCTTCGACGGTCTCCACGCGGCAGCCGTTGGCCTGGACGGCGAGCATGAGGCAGCCGCGCACGATCTGGCCGTCGACGCGCACCGTGCAGGCGCCGCACACGCCGTGCTCGCAGCCGACGTGCGAGCCCGTCAGCCCGAGCTCGTCGCGCAGGAAATCGACCAGGTGCTGGCGCGGCTCGACCCGGCGCTTCACCGTGGTGCCATTCACAACTACCGTGATGTCGACAGCGTGTTCCATGCGCGCTCCAGCAGCACCCCGGCGAGATGCCGCTTGGTTTCACGGGAGTTGTAGAGGTCTGCCGCGGGCTGAAGTTCTTGCTTCACGAAAGTCTTCGCGTCCTTGAGTGAAACAGGAACGGGAACGGAGCCCACCGCAAAAAACACCACCCGGTCGTTGTGCCCTGCGAGCCCCACGGTCGCGTAGTCGCCGTGACGGCGCGCGAGCTCGAGGAACACCGACTTGTCGTCCTTCTTCGCGGGCGCAAATTCGACGGCAGTCAGGATTTCGTCCGCCTTCAACCCGGTTTCGAAAAGGCCTTTGAAAAAGGTTTCCGCAGGAATTCTTCTTTTCCCCTTTTTGCTTTCGACGACAACGGTGGCGTTCAAAGCAACCGCGCAGGCAGGGTATTCGGCCGCCGGATCGGCGAGCGCAAGGCTGCCGCCGATCGTGCCGCGGTTGCGGATCGCCGGGTGCGCGATGTGCGGCGCCGCTTCGGCGAGCAGCGGCACGTGCTTTCTTATTTCGGAGGACTTCTCGATCTGCGAATGGGTGACAAGCGCGCCGATGCGCATCCCGTCCGGCTTTACTTCTATGGACTTCAATCCGGGCACACCGGAAATGTCCACCAGCAACTCCGGCGAGCTGAGGCGCATGTTGAGCGAAGGGATCAGGCTCTGGCCGCCGGCGAGGACCTTCGCGCCGGGGCGCGCGAGCAGCTCGAGCGCCTCGGCGAGCGAAGCGGGCTTCGCGTACGCAAACGCGGGCGCCTTCACGTCGCTGTCTCCTCCTTGGGCGCCATCCTACGCTGGCGCTCCACCCAGCGCGACATCAGCTCGATGCCGATCCAGGAGGCGCCCGCGAGCGCGACCAGCAGCAGCTCGGCCGGCTTCCAGCCCCAGGCCTCGGCGGCGAGCGAGAACGCCGTAGGCGCGATCGCGCCCACGATCGCGGCAGGCGCGGCGATGACGCCGAGCACCGTGCCGTAGCCCTGCGTGCCAAAGAGCGCGAGCGGCAGCGCGCCGCGCACGATGGTGACGACGCCTTGCGACGCGCCCATGAGGAGCGTGAAGCCGAGGATCGCGTAGAAGTTGCCGGCGGAGAAATAGAGCAGAAGATAGGAGAAGGGCAGCGCGCCGATCGCGATGCGCGCCACCGTCATGGCGTGCAGGTTCCGGCCGAACACGATCTCGACCAGCCGGCCGCCGAACTGGGCGAAGCCCTTCATCGACGCAACCCAGACGGCCGCCGCCGTCGCAAGCCCCGCCGCCTCCAGCAGCGGCACGAGCTGCACCGCCACCACGCCGAAGACGAAGCTGTAGAGCGACACGATCAGCGCGAAAAGCGCGACCGCCCTGCGGCGCGCGGCGCCCTCGAGCGGCCTGCCGTCGCGCGCCACGTGCGCCGTGGTCCCGGCCGCGGCGCTGCCGGGCGCCTCCCGATGCGCGAGACCGTACCAGTTGAGCGGCAGGCACACGGCCAGGTTGATCGCCGCGAAGGCGACCAGCGTCTGGCGCCAGCCCATCAGCTCGTTGAAGTAGTGGCCGACCGGCCAGAACACGGTCGAGGCGAAGGCGCCGAAGAGGGTGAGGTAGGAGATCGCGAGGCGGCCGCGCGACGGCACGACCTGCACGAGCCCCGCAAACGCCGCGTCGTAGAGGCACAGGCGCATCGCCACGCCGAGGAAGGTCCAGACCGCGAGATAGGCGGCCTCGCTGCGCACGAACGAAAGCGCGAAGAGGCCCGCCGAGACGAGCACGGTGCCCCAGGTCATCACCGCGCGCGCGCCGTGGCGGTCGATCGCGCGGCCGACGCGGGTCGAGACCACGGCCATGGCGAGCAGCGCCACGGTGAAGCCGAAGTAGACGACGCTCAGCTCCCAGCCCGTGTCGGCGGCGATCGGCTTGGCGAGCACGCCCAGGCAGTAGTTGCTCGTGCCCCAGGCGGTGATCTGCGTGATGCCGAGCGCGCAGACGGCGCGCGGCAACGGATCCCTGTTTTGTTCCGGTTTTATTTTTGGAGGCTTAATTCAATGTCGCGCAAGAGCGCATCGTCCTCGCGCGCGATCTCGTTCTCGAGCAGCGCGCCGCAGCCCGGGCAGTGGAACTGCCGGAACACGGGCCGATCGTCGATGTAGCGCTTCCAGTCGCCGATGTTCGGGTTGGCGGCCGCGATCTCGGCGTCGTGGCGCACGCAGCGCTGCTTGTAGTTGGCGCTCCAGGGCCCGAGGTCGGCCGCGCACTTCGCGCAGCAGATCCTGCTGCCCCGCAGATCGAGGTTGTCGGTAAGGTTCATTTCTATTTTTGCTTTTACCTTTCCCGGGGGATTCTTTGCCACGAAGCCTTTTCTCCGCTCGGCGCGGAACGCCCCGGTTGCCAGCCGATCGATTTCATCCCCTTTCAAGACCACGCCGTAGATCTCCTTCGCCGCCTCCGCGGACACGGAGCGGTTCTCGACCACGTCGGCGCGCACCTTGTCCGGATCGCGCTCGAACGGGTCGCCGAAGCCGCCCGCGGCCGACCAGATCACCGCGTACACGTCCGAGGGATTCTGCTGGAAGTTCTCCTGTCTCAATTGAAGTGTTTCTTCCTTGCCGTTTATTTCTTCAATGGCTTTTGGGATCGTGGAATCTGAAAAACTGCTTTTTATATCGGTATCGCGCTTGAACTTGTAAACATTCACGGAGCCGGGATAGCCGCCCATCATGCCGGGCGAGGTCGGAATGGCGTTGCCGGAGGAAAGCGTGTCCTGCGTGATGGTGGGCGTGCGATGCGGGATGAAGCAGGATTCGGCCGAAAGGCCGCCGCGATGGCGCCCCGCGCCGCCCGAATCCACCACTTCCTTGCGGTAGAGGAAAAGGAGCGGAAAGGTCTGCTCGGTGTGCTCGACGTTCGGCAGCTTGCAGATGGGCGTGCGCGACTGGCCGCCGGTGGAGATGCCGTCGCCGGTCGCAAACGCGCCAATCGCCCCGCCGATGGGATCGACGAGCAGGTAGCCGTACGGCTCGCCCCACTGGTCGGTGCCGCGGAAGATCGTCGCCGGCCACTGGCTCGTGCCGCCGATGCACATGATGTCGCGGCGCATCTCGGGATCGCAGTGGATCATCTTCGAGAGCACGTTGTAGGCGGGATAGAGCGAGATCTCCATCGCCTGGACCGGCGCGGTCGAGACCGACGCGGGGAAATTGGCGCAGTTGAAGGTGCCCGGCGTCGGATCGAATTCCACGTGCCGCAGCGCGCCGCCGATGGAGAAGTACTGGTCCCAGCAGAGCAGCTGGTTCAGCGCCACCATGATCGAGCCGCGCCAGCCCGAGAAGGTGGCGTTCATGGCGCCGTCCTGCGGCGCGGTTCCCTCGTTTTCGAAGGTGAGTTTATTTTTTTCCTTCTTCAACGTTAAAACCACCCTGTGGGTTCTGCGGTCGCCAGGCCGGCAGCACTCCACATAGGTTCTTTCTCGCCACACTCCGTCCGGCAGGCGCTTCAGCTTCTCGACAAAGGCGCGCTCGCCGTTGTCGAGGATTTTCTTCATGACCCCTTTGACGGTGTCGGCACCGTATTTTTCGATCAAGGACAGCACGCGCGCCCGCGCCGTCACGTTGCCCGCGAGCTGCGCGCGAAAGTCGAGCGCGACGGCCTCGGGCTTGCGCGAGGAGCGCAGGTAAAGCTCCTCGATGTCGCGCCGGATCTCGTTGTTCTCGATGATCTTGACGGGCGGGATGCAGATGCCCTCTTCGAAGGCGCTCTCGGCCGCGCCGCAGAACGATGAAGGCGTGATCCCGCCGAGGTCGTACTGGTGCAGGCAATTCGTCACCCAGCAGAAGAGCTCGCCCTTCCAGAACACGGGGCAAATCAGCATCACGTCCTGCTGGTGCGCGGCGCCGACCCAGGGATCGTTGGCGAGGAACATGTCGCCCTCGCGGATGCCCGGGTTGTCGCTGCGGTGCTCGAGCACCCACTTCACCTGCGTGTCCGTGACGCCGGACATGTATTGCATGTAGGGGCCGAAGTACACGAACTCGCCGTCCTCGGTGAGGATCGAGGGGTTGAGGTCGAGCGCGTACATCGCCACCGGCGAGCCCGAGACGCGCTGGATGGTCGCGCCGTGCTCCTCGTTCACGTGCCAGAGCGCGTGGCGGATGACCTCGTAGGTGACGGGATCAATGTTTTTCGCTTTTTTCCTATGAAGTCTTAACCCAGGTGAAATGCGCAAAACCTTCGGCGGGACATAGCCCATCCCCTTCCCATCGAAAGCAACCCCTTTGAGCTCGCTTAACTTCACTTCCAGAGTCCCTTGCGCTCGAGCTCGTCCATCGACTCGCTCGTGAATTCGGCGCTCGGCGCGTTGCCGCCGATCACGAACATGAGCACGCCACGCTTGCCGCCGGGGCCCTTCTTCAGGTTCATGAACCGGCGCGAGGCGCCCGGCGGAAAGGAAATCACGTCGAGCGGCTTCAGGTCCACGTGCTCGACCTTGCCCTTCTCGTTCTCCCAGCTCGCGCGCCAGACGCCGGTCATGCAGATGAAGGTCTCGTTGGTGTCGTGGTTGTGCAGCATCGGGCCCTTGCCGGGCAGCGCGCGGCAGTAGCCGAGGTTGAAGCCCTCGGAGATCTTGATCGCCGCCAAGCGCGCCGCCTTCTTGCCGACCGGCGACTGCTTGCCCGCCTTTTCCACCCTGGGCGGCTGGAAGCCGATCACGTTATAGAGCGTGCGCCGGCACTCCGGATGGTTGCTGTCGGGCAGGCCGCCGTCGAAGCCCTTAAGCCGCGAAAACCGCGCCACGCGCTTCATCATCTCCTTGCGGCTCACGCCCCGGCGGGGCAGCGTTTCACGGTAGGGCATGGGATTCTCCTTGCTCTTTCCTCTTTCCTACCCTGAAATAATACCCGCATGAAAGCCTCTTTCTTTCGCAGTTTCGGCGGTCCGGAGGTGCTCGAGCACGACACCCTCCCCGACCCGGCGCCCTCCGCCGGCGAAGTGCTCGTCGACATCCATGCCGCGAGCGTCAACGCCGCCGACTGGAAGATGCGCAAGGGCGAGTACGCGGCGATGAAGGACTTTCCGCACGTGCCGGGCCGCGATTTTTCCGGCGTCGTCGCGGCGCTCGGCGAAGGCGCGCGCGACTTCAAGGTGGGCGACGAGGTCTTCGCCGTCTGCGAAGTACCGCAGGAAGGCGCCTACGCCGAGAACATCGCCATCCGGCAGGCGATCGTCGCGCGCAAGCCCGCTTCCCTCACCCATGTCCAGTGCGCCGCCGTGGCGCTTGCCGGACTCACCGCAGTGGTCTCGCTCGAGGACACGCTCAAGCTGCAAAAGGGCGAGACGATCCTCATCCAGGGCGGCGCGGGCGGCGTCGCCGGCTTCGCGATCGCCCTCGCCCGGCATCTCGGCGCGCGCGTCATCACCACCGCGAGCGCGGCCAATCACGACTATGTCCGCTCGCTAGGCGCGCACGAGGCGATCGACTACCGCTCGCAGGATTTCACCCGGCTCGTCTCGGGTTGTGACGCGGTATTCGACACGGTGGGCGGCGAAGTCACGACGAAGAGCTTCTCGGTCCTGCGCCCGGGCGGCCGCCTCGCCTCGGTCGCCGCGGGCGCGAGCGCGCCCGCCTCCCCGCGCGCCGATGTCGTCTCGCTGCGACCGAAGGTGACTCGCGATCGCCCGCACCTCGAGCGCGTCGCCGAGCTGGTCTCGAACAAAATCGTCCCGCTGCCCGGCATCGTCGAATACCCGCTCGCGCAGGCCGCCGAAGCGCAGCGCGTCAGCGAGGCGCGCCATCTGCGCGGCAAGCTGGTCCTCCGGGTGCGCTAGTATGCAAGCTCAACGAACGAGGAAACGCCCATGATCGATCTCTACGCCGCCCCCACCTCCAACGGCATGCGCGCGCGCATCGCGCTCGAGGAGTGCGGGCTGCCCTACACGCTGCACAAGATCGACCTGCAGAAGGGCGAGCACAAGACGCCGTCCTTCCTCGCCATGAACCCGAACGGCCAGATCCCGGTGATCGTGGACAGGGAGGGCCCGGGAGGAAAGCCGGTGACGCTGGCGCAATCCACCGCGATCCTGATGTATTGCGCGGAGAAATCCGGCAAGTTCATGCCGAAGGACCCGTCCGCGCGGCCGGCGGTGCTGCAGGCGCTCATGAACGCCTCGACCGACGTGACGCCGGTCTTCGGCGCGATGTTCGCGATGAAGACGCAGAAGGAGGTGCACGCGCCCTCGGTGGACGTCTTCAGGGAGCGCGTGCGCGGCTTCTTCAAGGTCTGGGACGACAGGTTCGCGAAGCAAAAGTGCTGCGCGGGCGACGAGGTGACGGTGGCCGATCTTTCGCTCTACGCCGGCTATGCTCGCATCAAGGGTGCGGCGCCCGAGACCGTCGAGGGCTTTGCGAACGTGGCGCGCTGGGCGCAGATGATGGCCGAGCGGCCCGCGATCCAGCGCGCGCTCAAGTTCTGAGCGGTACATCCGGAGGCTCCGGCCGATGAGCATCTCGCGCAACGTGATGTGGGGCGAGCTGAAGGGCATGCGCAAGATCGAGACGGTCGAGCAGATGCCCGCCGAGTACCGGCAGACCTTCCTCAAGATCCTCTACGCGCTCGCCTCCACCGAGTTCGCCTCGGTCGAGCAGCACCAGGCCTGGATCAATCGCGGCCCGACGGCCGAGGACCGCTACATCCAGTCGCAGATCAGCGCCGACGAGGCGCACCAGGGCTTCATCGACAGCCGCATGCTGCGCACCTTCGGCCCCGAGGGCGAGGCGCTTGCGGAAAAGCTGCTCGTGCTCAAGATGGGCGAGCACCCGCTGCACGCCTTCAACGTCCCGTTCGAGACCTGGCCCGACGTGTGCGGCTTCTGCTTCCTCATGGACCACGTGGCCTGGTACCACCTGCTCGCCTTCGAGGACTCGAGCTTCGCGCCGCTCGCCCGCGAGATGACGACCATGGTGCACGAGGAGCGCTTTCACGCCTCGTTCGGCGCGCGGCGCATCCGCGACCTGGTGAGCGATGCGCGCTACCAGGATCTCGCCAAGGCCGGGCCGGCCGAGGCGCAGAAGGCGGTCGACAAGTGGTACCCGCACTCGCTCGACACGTTCGGCGCGGCCACTTCGAAATTCAGCGACCTCGCCGTCGCCTACGGCATCCGCCGCTGGGGCAACGAGGAGCTGCGCCAGAAATGGAAGGCCGACCTGGACAAGCAGATCGTCGCGGCGGGCCTGAAGGTCCCCGACGCCGCCGCTGGCCGCCGGGTGCACTGAGCTGAGAGTGAGCCTTCCGTGGGACCTGGTCGCCTGCCCCGGCTGCGCCGCATCTCTTCGCGAGGAGCCGGAAGCCGCGGTCTGCAGCGGATGCGGCGCGAACTATCCGGGACGGGATCTGCGGCTGCGGGCGCCGCGCAAGGTGACGCTCTCCTTCGAGCTCGGCAGCGCGCTCTTTTCCGGGGATGAGCCCGATTTTTCGCCGCTCGACCTGAACCCGGCGCCCGAGGTCGATTTTCGCGGCTTCGAGCTGCCGCCCCACCTCACGCCCGAGATGGCGAGCCACCTGCCGGCCGCGAAGCGAGCCGATGCCGCCTGCCTCGATCTTGGCTGCGGCGACGGCGAATACCGGCGCGCGATCGAGCATGCCGGCTACCGCTGGATCGGCGCCGACCACGCCGACGAGCGCGCGCCGCTCCTTGCCGATGCGCACGCGCTGCCGTTTCGCGACTCGAGCTTCGACCTGGTCGTCAGCCTCGCCGTGCTCGAGCACATCCGCTACCCGCACGTGATGATGCGCGAGGTCCATCGCGTGCTGCGCCCGGGCGGCATCCTCTTCGGCTCGGTCGCCTACCTCGTGCCGTTTCACCAGGAGAGCTTCTACAACATGACGCACTACGGCACGGCGAGCGCGCTCGAGCACGCCGGCTTCCGGGTCGACAAGATCGCCGGCGACCGGCATTACCTCGGCGCCCGCGCGATTTCCGTCAGCGGCCTTCTGCGCGGCGCGCCGCGCACGCTTGCCTATGCCGCGGTCGCGCCGCTCCTCGCCCTGCACCGCCTGTGGTGGTGGCTGAACGCCCGCAGGGCGCCGGCGCGCTTCAGCGAGACCGAGCGCCTGCTCCTCAATACCGGCGCTTTCCTGTTCATTGCCAGGAAAGCGGAGCAATAAGCCCGGCTAGCGCGGGCTGAAGGGTGCGTGGTAGGGCTGGCCGAAGGCGACGCCCGCGACCACGATATTGCTCGGCTTGAGCGAAACCTTGCCCGCGCGCTTGTTGTTGCGCGTGTCCACCCACTCGACCGGCGCGTTCACTACTTCGAGCACCGTGACGTCGGCGGGTGCGCCGAGCTGCAGCGTGCCGTGCTTGGGGAGGCGGTTGATGATCCTGCCCGGCACCGCCGTGACCATCGAGACGACCTCTTCGAGCGAGAAGCCGAGCGCCATGAACTTGCCCATCACGTTGGTGAGATAGGGCAGTCCGGGCGAGTTGCCCGAGTAGACATGGATGTCGGAGGAAAGTGTGTCGGGCTTCACGCCCTCGTTCAACGCCGCCTCCGCGACGGTGAAGTCGAAGCTGCCGCCGCCGTGCCCGAGGTCGAAGACGACGCCCCGCCGCTTGGCGGCGTGCGCGGCCGGCAGGAGCTTGCCGCCCTGCACGATGTTGGTGAACTGGCCGCCATCGTTCGGCGCGCCGCTGAAGCAGTGCGTGAGGATGTCGCCGGCACGCAGCGTGTCGAGGATCTGCGTCATGAGCTCGACCGTCTCGACCCCGCCGATATGGCACATGACCCTCGCGCCGTCGCCCGCGATCTCGCAGGCGCGCACCGCGCGCTTGAGCGGCTCGATGCCATGCTTGCCGATCACGTTCTGCGACATGCGCACCTTGATGCCGATCGCGAGGTCCGCGTTCTCGGCCAACGTGCGCGCCGCCACGTCCGTCTGCGCGAAGTCGATATTGAAGAGCTCCCCGACCGGGAACGCGGAGAGCCCGATGTTGGCGATGTGCACGAACGCATAGAGGCGCGTGCGCGACTGTGCGGTCATCGCGCGCCGGTAGGTTGCGAACGTGCTCGCGCCCGCGTCGCCGGCGGACACCGTCGTGGTCGTGCCCTGGTAGGGCGCGAGCTCGTCGGCGGGGATGCCGATGCCGGTCGTGAAGACATGCGAGTGCAGGTCGATGAGCCCCGGCACCACCACGCGCCCCGCCGCGTTGAGCACGCGGTTCGCGCGCGCCGCGGGAATATCGGCCTCGAGTGCCTCTATCTTGCCGAAACGCATGCCAATGTCGCGCTTCGCCCGCAGGCGCTGGCTCGGATCGAGCACCTCGCCGCCCTTGATCACCAGGTCGAATTTATCGTTGGGCCCCATCGCAGCGCGCGCCGCGAATCCGCCCGCGGCGAATGCCGCGCCGATGCCGGCGACGAGCTGCCGACGCTTGAGAGATTCCATGTTTGCCTCCTCCCTTGAAGGAAAACCGAAGCCTCAATTTACTTCAATCAGGTCCTCAGGTGGCAGGCCGCGAAGTGGCCGGGCCGCAGCTCCTTCATTTGCGGCTCTTCCTCGCGGCACCTGTCAAAAGCGTAAGGACAGCGCGTATGGAAGCGGCAGCCCGCCGGAG
Source organism: Burkholderiales bacterium (assembly GCA_036262835.1). Taxonomy (GTDB): domain Bacteria; phylum Pseudomonadota; class Gammaproteobacteria; order Burkholderiales; family SG8-39; genus RBG-16-66-20. The sequence goes on from DATAID010000057.1 coordinate 30,117, forward strand.
GATTCGTCGGGCTCGGCACGTCGCCCTTGAGGATGATGCGATTGCGCTTCGCCTTCGGATCGGGCACCGGCACCGCGGAAAGAAGCGCCTCGGTGTAGGGATGCTGCGGCTGGGCGAAAAGCGAGCGCCGCTCGGCGATCTCGACCACTTTGCCGAGGTACATCACCGCGACGCGGTGGCTGATGTGCTCGACGACGGCGAGGTCGTGCGCGACGAAGAGGTAGGAGAGGCCGAGCTCCTGCTGGAGGTCTCTCAGCAGGTTGATCACCTGCGCCTGCACGGAGACATCCAGCGCCGACACCGGCTCGTCGCAGACGATCAGCTTCGGATGCGGCGCGAGCGCGCGCGCGATGCCGAGGCGCTGGCGCTGCCCGCCGGAGAACTCGTAGGGGTACTTGATCATCTGGTCGGGCCGCAGGCCGACCTTGGCGAAGAGCGACGCGACGCGCTCCTCGATCTCGCGCTTGCCCGCGGACTCGAAGTTGCGGATCGGCTCGGCCACGATGTCGGCGGCGCGCATGCGCGGATTGAGCGAGGAATACGGGTCCTGGAACACCGCCTGCAGCTCGCGCCGGAAGGGGCGCACGCCGCCTTCGCCGAGCGACTCGATGCGCTTGCCGCGCCACTCGACGCTGCCCGACGTCACGTCGACCAGGCGCAGGATCGCCTTGCCGGTGGTCGACTTGCCGCAGCCGCTCTCGCCGACGAGGCCGAGCGTCTCGCCCTCGCCGATCGCGAAGCTCACGTCGTCGACCGCGTGCACCTGCCCCGTGGCGCGCCCGAAGACGCCCTTTTTGACCGGGTAGTGCTTGGTCAGGTGCTTGACCTCGAGCAGCGTATTCATGAAATCCGGTCCGCTTCCCAGCAGGCCACGCTATGCCCGCCGCCCTTGTCCTCGAGCGGCGGATATTCGCGCCGGCACTGCGCGGTGGCATTCGGACAGCGCGGAGCGAACACGCAGCCCGGGATCTCCTCCTTGAGCGAGGGCACGACGCCGCGAATCTCGGCGAGGCGCCGCGCGCCTTCCCTGGCGGCTTCCCCCAGCCGCGGGATCGAGGCCAGCAGCCCGCGCGTGTAGGGATGGCGCGGGCGCGCGAAGAGCGCATCGACCGGCGCCTCCTCCACCTTGCGCCCCGCGTACATCACCACCACGCGCTCGGCCATCTCGGCCACCACGCCAAGGTCGTGCGTGATCAGGATGATGGCGGCGCCCGATTTCTCCTTCAGCGCGCGCATCAGATCGAGGATCTGCGCCTGGATCGTCACGTCGAGCGCGGTGGTCGGCTCGTCAGCGATGAGGAGCCGCGGCTGGCAGGCGAGCGCCATCGCGATCATGACCCGCTGGCGCATGCCGCCGGAGAGCTGGTGCGGATATTCGTCGGCGCGGCGCTGCGGCTCGGGGATGTCGACCTGGCGCAGCATCTCGACCGCGCCCGCGTGCGCCTCGGCGCGGCCGGCGCCGCGGTGGATGCGCAGCGCCTCGGCGATCTGCTGGCCCACCGTCAGCACCGGATTCAACGAGGTCATCGGTTCCTGGAAGATCATCGAGATCTCGTTGCCGCGCAGGTCGCGCATCTCTGCTTCGCGCAGGTCGAGAAGGTTTTTCCCTTCCAGCCTTATCTCTCCGGAAACGATTTTCCCGGGAGGCGAAGCGATCAACCGCAAGACCGAAAGCGCAGTCACGCTCTTTCCGCACCCCGACTCGCCCACCACGGCAAGGGTCTCGCCAGGATGGACGGAGAAGGACACGCCATCCACCGCACGGACCACGCCGTCCCGGGTAAAAAAGTGGGTTTTCAGATCCTCTATTTCCAAAAGCGGAGTCACATCCGTCTCGCAAGGCGCGGATCAAGGGCATCGCGCATACCGTCACCCAGAAGATTCACCGCGAGCACCGTCACCGAAAGGCAGATGCCCGGAAAGAGGATGAGGTATCCGGCGATCTGGAAGAGGCTGCGCGCCTCGGCCATGATGTTGCCCCAGCTCGGGATGTTGGGCGGCGTGCCCGCGCCGATGAAGGAGAGGATCGCCTCGGTGATCATCGCGGAAGCGCACACGTAGGTGGCTTGGACAAGCAGCGGCGCGGCGATGTTCGGGAGAATGTGGCTGGCGAGGATGCGCGGCAGCCGCGTGCCCGCGGCGATCGCCGCGACCACATAGGGCTCCTCGCGCAGGGTCAGTACGAGGCTTCGCACGAGGCGCACCACCCGCGGCACCTCCGCGAGCGTGATCGCCGCGATCACGTTCTCCATGCTCGCCCTGGTGAGCGCCATGAGCGCGATCGCGAGCAGCACGGGCGGGATCGACATGAGGCCGTCCATCACGCGCATGACGATCGCATCCAGCCAGCGGATGTAGCCCGTCACGAGGCCGATTGACAGGCCGAGCAGCGTGCTGAGGATCGCCACCGCCATGCCGACCGCGAGCGAGACGCGCGTGCCGTAGAGCACGCGGCTGTAGACGTCGCGCCCGAGCATGTCGGAGCCGAACCAATAGGCGGCGGAGGGCTGCTTGAGGCGCTTCAACGGCGCGACCGCCTGCGGATCGACCGTGCCGAGCCAGGGCGCGGCGAGCGCGATGCCGATCATGACGAGAAGGATCACGCCGCCCGCGATCGCGGTCGGATGGCGCCTGAACGCCTCCCGGAAGCGCCGCCAGGTGGGGGACGCGGCCATGTCAGTAGCGGATCCGCGGATCGAGCAGCGTGTAGCTCAGATCCACGAGCAGGTTGATCAGCACGTAGGCGCCCGAGAAGATGAGCACCACGCCCTGGATGATCGGATAGTCGCGCCGCAGGATCGAGTCCACCGTCAGCCGGCCGATGCCGGGAAGCGCGAACACGGTCTCGGTCACGATCGCCCCGCCGATGAGGAGCGCGATGCCGATGCCGATCACGGTGACGATCGGCACCGCCGCGTTCTTGAGCGCGTGCCCGACGAGGACTCCGCCCGGCCCCACGCCCTTCGCCTGCGCGGTGCGCACGTAGTCCTGCGCGAGCGCATCGAGCATGCTCGCCCGCGTGATGCGCGCGATGAGCGCGATGTACACGGTGCCGAGCGCCGTGCTCGGCAGGACGAGGTGGCGCGCCCATTCCCACAGCCCGTCCTTGATCGGCCGGTAGCCCTGCACCGGCAGCCAGTCGAGCTCGATCGAGAAGGTGAGGATGAGGATGTAGGCGAGCACGAACACCGGCAGCGAGAAGCCGAGCACCGAGAAGGCCATCACCGCGCGATCGACCCAGGTGCCGGCGCGCGCCGCGGCGACCACGCCCAGGGGTACGGCGATCAGCACCGAGACGATCAGCGTGCAGATCGTGAGCGAGAGCGTCGGCTCGACGCGCTGGCCGATCAGCTGCGTGACCGGCAGGTTGGTAAAGATCGAGATGCCGAGATCGCCGTGCAGGAGCCGCGCGATCCAGCCGCCGAAACGCACGAGGAAGGGCTCGTTCAGCCCCAGCTTCTCGCGGATCCTCGCGATGTCCTCGTTGGTCGCCGCGTCGCCGGCGAGGATCGCCGCCGGGTCGCCCGGCGTGAGGTAGAGCAGCAGGAAGACGACGAACGCGACCACCGCCATGACGACGAGGGTCGCGAACAGTCGCCGGACTACATACGAAAACACCTAGGAAAAAAAGGTTCTACTTTTGGGATTTATATCTAAATCCCCTACTTTTTCTCCACGTTCCACAGCAGGTTGATGGGCGCGATGATGAGCCCCGAGATGTTCGAGCGATACGCCGTGGGCAGGATGAACTGCCCGGTCGGGATGATCGGCACGAACTCGAAGGCGCGCTGCTGCACGGCGTCGGCCGCCTTTTTCGAGGCCGCCGCGTCCTTGGCGTTGAACCATGCCTCGCGCAGCTCCTCCATCTTCGCGTCGGTCGGCCAGCCGAACCAGGCCTTGTCGCCCGTGCCGCGGATCGGGAAGTTGACTGCCGGGTTGACCATGTCCGGGCCGACGAGCCAGGTATGGAAGATGTTCCAGCCGCCCTTCGCCGGCTCGGACTTGACCGCGCGGCGCGTGATGAGCGTGCCCCAGTCGCCCGCCTGGATCTCGGCGTTCACGCCGATCTTCTTCAGGGCCTCCAGCGTCAGCAGCGACTGCGAGTGCACGATCGGCTGGTCGGTGGCGTCGATGATGATCACCTTCTCGCCCTTGTAGCCGGCTTCCTTGACGAGCTGCTTCGCCTTCTCGACGTCGCGCTTGCCTTTCAGCGGCGCGTTGGCCGTGTCGCTCGCGAGCGGCGTGCCGCAGGTGAAGTACGAGTAGCAGGGATGGCCGTTCTTCGGGTCGCCCGCGATGCCGATCACGTAGTCCTGCTGGTTCACCACCCACATCAGCGCCTGGCGCATCTTCTCGTTGTTGAACGGCGGATACAGGAAGTTGAAGCGCACCATGCCCATCGAGCCGAGCGGGTCGATGTTCTTGACCGTGATGTCCTTGTTCTTGGAGAGGACCGGAATCAGGTCGGGCGGCATCTGCTCCCAGATGTCGGCCTCGCCCGCGTTCATCGCCGCGGCGGCGGTCGCCGAGTCCGGGATGTAGATCCACTCGACGCGATCGACCTTCACGACCTTGCCGCCGGAGGCCCACGAGGGCGCCTCTTTCCTCGGCACGTAGTCGGTGTTCTTGACGTAGACGACCTTGTTGCCCGGCACCCACTCCGCCTTCACCATCTTGAAGGGGCCCGAGCCCGTCGGATCGTCGATGTTCTTGAACGGGTCGGTCTTGGCGATGCGCTCCGGCATGATGAAGGGCACGTTGGAGGACGGCTTCGCCAGCGCGTCGAGGGTCAGCGGGAACGGCTTCTTCAGCTTGAGCGTGAAGGTCTTGTCGTTCACCGCCTTCCAGGACTCGGTCGCTTCCGCGAGCTTCTGTCCGAGCGCGTCGCGCTTCGACCAGCGATCGATCGAGGCGATGCAGTCGGCCGACTTGACCGGCGCGCCGTCATGGAACTTGAGGCCGTCCCTCAGCGTGAAAGTGTAGGTAAGGCCGTCCTTCGACACCTCCCACTTGTCCACCATCTGCGGCTTGACCTGGAACTTGGCGTCGATCGCGAAGAGCGTGTCGTACACCATGTAGCCGTGATTGCGCGTGATGTACGCGGTGGTGGCGATCGGGTCGAGGATCCGCAGGTCGGCCTGCGGAATGAACTTGAGGACCTTCTGCGCCGACGCGAGCGCGGGTGTCGCGGCAATGAGCGCGGCGACGACAAGTTTCGTAAGCGGGCGATTCATGAGGCTCCTCCTCCTGAGGTTTTGCGCCACGGCATGGTATGCCATCCGCCAATCGATTCATAGGCCCGTGCCAGGCGGAAAAGCAGCGTTTCGCGCCCCCGGTCCGCGACGATCTGCATGCCGACCGGAAGCCCTTCGCGCATGCCGCAAGGAACCGAAATCGCGGGCACCCCGGCGCCGCTGAATGGGATCATAAATTGGCGTTGCCGATCGAACTCCCCGGCCGGCGCATCCAGGCGCGGCGTCGGCGCGGGCAGCACCGGCGTGACGATCGCATCCACTTCACCGAATAGCGCGCGGATGGCCGCTGTCTGGCGCTCGCGCTCCTTGAGGGCGCGGGCATAGTCCGCTTCGCTGATCCTCGGGCCGCGCCGCAGGTTCGCGCAGACCACCGGCCCGAACATCTCGTCCGGATTGGCGCAGGCCGCAAACTGCGCGCCGAGCTTTCGGTGGAACTCGAAGAGCATGATTTCGACCAGGTGCTCGTAATCGAGCGGCACTATTGCGTCGCTCACCTTCGCGCCGAGCGATCGAAAACTCTTGCCAATACCGCAAAAGTCTTCCAGCAGGCCGATGCGCAGGCCTGCGACTTCTTTTTCGATGTCGTCTAAGAAACCTTGTTGAGTCAAAGCCCCCGTCATGAGGGCGCAATCCCGGACATTGCGCGCGAGCGGCCCCACCACATCGAAGCTCTCGGCGCGCGGATAGACGCCCCGGATCGGCACCCTCCCGAAAGTCGGCCGCAGGCCGACGATGCCCGTGCAGGCGGCCGGCACGCGGACCGAGCCGCCCGTATCCGTGCCGAGCGCCGCGAGCACCATGCCCGAGGCCACCGCCGCCGCCGAGCCGCTCGAGGACCCTCCCGGCGAATGGGCGTGCGACCACGGGTTGTGCACGTCGCCGAAGCGCGCATTCTTGCCCGAGGTGCCCGCCGCGAGCTCATTCATGTTCGTCTTGCCCACCATGACCGCGCCGGCATCCATGAGTCGCGCGACCGACGCTGCATTTTCTTTTGGAATATTCCCTTCAAAATAGCGCGATCCCTGGGTGGTGCGCACACCCGCCGTATCGATGCAATCCTTGATCGCGACCGGAATGCCGTGCAGCGGACCCCGGTCGCCTCCGGCCGCCAGCTCGCGATCGAGCTCCGCCGCCCGAGCGAGCGCCGCCTCCGCCGTGAGGGTCAGAAATGCGTTGATGCCGGGCTGGCGTTCCCTGATCCGGTCAAGCGCTGCTTGAACCAGCGCCGTGCAAGTCGTCCCGCGCCCTCGCAGGGCTTTCGCGGCGGCTTCGATCGATTCGAATACCAAGCGCGCCTATTCCTGCTCGAACTTCTCGATGTCGCGCAAGTCGCTCGACCAACCGAGCGCGGAGCGGCACCAGAACTGCCGAGCCGGGCGCAGCTCGGTCCGCTGACGAATCGTTCCGACCCGCAAACCGTACTTTTTCGGGCCTTCGCCGACCGACGTGGCATAGATCGCGGAGCCGCAGCTTCCGCAGAAACCCTGGGCGCGCTTGGCGCCGCTCTGGGCCGTCTTGACGTAGACCTTCGGCTCCCCCGAGAGCAGCCTGAACGTTCCTTCCACGGCGGAAACGGCGACCCGGTAGGCCGAGCCCGATAACGTCTGGCAATCGGTGCAGTGGCAAAGGCGCACCCCGCCCGGGTCTATCTCGGCTTCGTATCTGATCGCGCCGCAGTGGCAGGCGCCGTCGATTTTCATGAGGTCAGTAGGTAATTTCGAAGTTGCCCCAACGGTCGACCGCCAGCCGGCAGCCTGGCGGCACCGCGACCGTGGTGTCGGTCGTCTCGACGACCGCCGGCCCGCTGATCCTGTTGCCCGGCCCGAGGAGCGCACCATCGAAGATCGGCGTCTCGAGCGCCTTCTTTTTCTCGCTCCAGTAGATTTTTCTCCTGCCGCGTTTCGCCGCGCCTTTCACGGCGGAAGACGACCCCTTTGCAACCTTCAGTTTCGGCCTTGGCGTCTCCGCCGTGGCCCTCAGCCGCAGCGTGACGACCTCGAGCCGCGCGTCGCGGTACGACGAGCCTTTGCCGTAGAGCTGCTCGTAGCGCGCGTAGAAGCGCTTGCGCAGCGGCTCCCAGAAAGCCGGCTTCAGGCGCCCTTCGTCCAGCATCACCTCGACTTCGTTGATCTGGCCCTTGTGCCGGATGTCGAGCGAGAAATTGAATTCCATTCTTTTTCCAGCGATGCCGTCCTGCTTCAGCTGTCGTTTTGCTTTTTCTTCCAGTGTTTTCAATCCCGAATTGATTCGAGCGGGATCAAAAGGACTCTGCTGGATGTCGACCTGCTCGTACACGTGCAGGATGTCGGCCGAGGCGGCGCCGAACGCGCACCAGGTGGAGGCGATCTCCTTTTGCGGGATGACGACCTTCTTCACGCCGAGCTCGCGCGCGAAGACGCCGGCGTGCGCGGGGCCGGCGCCGCCGAAGGCGAAGAGGACGAAGTCGCGCGGGTCGAAGCCCTTCTCCACCGTCATCTTGCGGATGATGTCGGCCATCTTGAATTCAGCGATGCGCGCGATGCCGGCCGCGGCTTCGTTCAGGCCGAGGCCGAGCGGCCGGGCGACGCGCTCCACCGCGGCGACGGCCTTCGCCCGATCGAGCTTCATGCGCCCGCCGAGGAAGTTGTCCGGGTTGACGATGCCGAGCACGACGTCCGCGTCGGTGACCGTGGCCGTCTCCCCGCCGCGGCCGTAGCACGCGGGTCCCGGATCGGCGCCCGCCGATTCCGGCCCGACCTGCAGGGTCCTGCTCGCGGCCTCCGCCCGCGCGAGCGAGCCGCCGCCCGAGCCGATCGCCTGGATGTCGACCTTGGGCAGGAAGTACTCGTACTGCGCCACGTTGGAGACGAAGGAGTATGCCGGCCGGCCGTCGAAGACGATGCCCACGTCGAACGAGGTGCCGCCCATGTCCGTGGTGATGATGTTGGGGCAGTTCATCGCGCGCCCGAGCTGCACCGACCCGGTCACGCCCGAGACCGGCCCCGAATCGAGCGTGAGGAGCGGCGAGTGCATCGCCTCGGCCACCGAGATCGAGCCCCCGCCGCACTGCGTGATCTGCAGCGGCCGCGCGTAGCCCGCCGCTTTCAGCTCGCGATCGAGGCTGCCGAGGTAGCGGGCCATGACCGGCCCGATGTAGGCGTTCAGCGCCGTCGCAGTCACGCGCTCGTACTCGCCCCATTTCGGCGCGATCTCGACCGAGCAGGAGACGAAGAGCTCGGGCGCGATCTTCTTGATCATCTCCTTCACGCGCAGCTCGTGCCCGGCGCGCTTGAAGGACCACAGGAAGCACACGCCGATCGACTCCACGCCGGCTTCCACCAGCCGCCGGATCGCGGCCTCCGCCTCGGCCTCGTTCAGCGGCACCACGATCTCGCCGAAGCAATCGACGCGCTCCGAGACGCCCTCGATCAGGCGCTTGGGGACGATCGGCGCGGGCTTCGCGCTTTCCGGGAAGTGCACCACCTTGCGCAGGTCGCGCGAGGTCACGCCGCGCGAGCCGCGCATGATGTGGATCGCATCCTCGTGCCCGCGCGTGGTGATGAGGCCGACGCGCGCCCCCTTTCGCTGGATGAGCGTGTTGGTGCCGACCGTGGTGCCGTGCGTGAGCACCTCGATCCTGCGGCAGAAGGTCCCGAACGAAAGCCCGCGCCGCTCGCCCGCGATGCGCAGCGCCGCGAGCATGCCCTCGGCGAAGTTGCCGGGCGTGGACGGCGCCTTCGTCGCGGTGATGCTGCCCTCGGGGCCCAACGCGACGCAGTCGGTGAACGTGCCCCCGATGTCGACGCCGACCAGAAATCCCGCCACTATTCCTCCTCTCCCAAAGTATAGCGAGTCGATCTTCAGCGACAGGCTGTCGCGGCGGACGCAAGACGCAGGACCGGCCACTTGCGCCGTTCGGATCAATTCCCGGCGCGCGGCGCTGCGAATTCCCGGAAAGCGCCGAGGTCAAACTGGCAGAGCGGGTAAACGACCCGCTTGCCGCCCCGGAGGCCCTCGTGACCGTCCCAGCCGCCCTGCTTCGAATTCTCGCCGCCTGCGTCGCGGCGCTTGTCGCGCTCATTGTCGCCTTCGCGCCCGCTCCGGCGCGCGCCGAGGGCAGCGGCGGCAAGGCGCTGATGCTGGTCGCCAAGCCCGAGCTCGGCGCGGCCTACAGCCAGACGGTCCTCCTTGTCGTGCCGCTCGGCGGCGCCGAGCATGTCGGCTTCATCATCAACCGGCCGCTCGAGGCCTCGCTCGCCGCGGTCTTCCCCGACCATGCGCCGGCGAAGAAGGTGGTCGATCCGATCCGCTTCGGCGGCCCGGTCATGGCCGACACCGTCTTCGCGCTCGTCCACTCGAACGGCACCGGTCCGGGCGGCGACACCCAGCGGCTCTTCGGCGACCTCTTCGTCGCCAGCCGCGCGACCGACATCGACCGCATCATCGAGCAGACGCCGAACGACGCGCGCTACTTCGTGGGCTTCGTGGGCTGGCGCGCGGGCGAGCTCGACGCCGAGATCGCCAAGGGCTTCTGGTACGTGATCGACCCGCAGGAAGACCTGCTCTTCCGCAAGGACCAGCGCGACATCTGGCGCGAGCTGGTGCGGCGTCTGGGCTTCGAGCCCAACCCGCACCAGAGCGCGCTCTAGGCGCGCGGCCCGGGAACTAGGCCGGCACCACCGCCGGCCGGTCGAGGATCTCGCGCACGCGGCGCGCGAGGCTCGACTGCGTGAACGGCTTGCCGATGAACTGCACGCCCGCGTCTAGCACGCCGTGATGCACGATCGCGTTGCGCGCATAGCCGCTCGTAAAGAGGACCTTCAACGCAGGCTTGCGCTTCAGCGCCGCCTCGGCGAGCTGGCGCCCGTTCACGCCGTTGGGCAGGCCGACGTCGGTGACGAGGAGATCCACCGCCTCGCCCGTCCCAAGGAGCTCGAGCGCGGCGCGCGCATCGCCCGCCTGCAGCACCCGGTAGCCGAGCTCGCCGAGCGACTCGGCGGCAAACCTCCGCACGTCCTCGTCATCCTCGACGAGGAGGATCGTCTCGACGCCGGTAGTCCGCTCGACCGCCTGCGTCGCGGGCGCCTCCTCGGGCGGCGGCCCTTCGTGCCTCGGCAGGTACAGCTTCACGACCGTGCCGGTGCCGGGCTCGCTGTAGAGCTTGACGTGCCCGTGCGACTGCTTGACGAAGCCGTAGACCTGCGAGAGGCCGAGGCCGCTGCCCTGGCCGGCATCCTTGGTGGTGTAGAACGGCTCGAAGGCGCGCGCGACCTGCTCGCGCGTCATGCCCATCCCGGTGTCGCTCACGGCGATCATGGTGTACTGGCCCGGCGCGAGGTCCTCGTGCACGCTTGCATAGGCTTCGTCGAGGAACGCATTGGCCGTCTCGAGGGTGAGCCGCCCGCCGCGCGGCATCGCGTCGCGCGCGTTGAGCACGAGGTTGAGCACTGCGTTCTCGAGCTGGCTGCGGTCCGCTGACACCCACCAGGCGCCGGCCGCGAGCACGGTTTCCACCGAGATCGACTCCGAGAGCGCGCGGCGCATGAGCGTCACCACGCCGTTGACGAGCGCGTTGGGGTTGACCGGCCGAGGCTCGAGCGGCTGGCGGCGCGCGAAGGCGAGCAATCGCGCGACCAGGTCCGCCGCGCGGTCGGCGCCGCGGCGCGCGGTCTCGACGAACTTCGCGACATCCTGCCGCCCGGCCTTCAGCCGCATCTCGAGCGTCTCGAGCGAGCCGAGGATCACGGTAAGCAGGTTGTTGAAATCGTGCGCGACCCCGCCGGTGAGCTGCCCGAGCGCCTCCATCTTCTGCGCCTGCGCGAGCGCGGCGCGCGCCTGCTCGAGCGCCTCCTTCTGGGCGCGCTGCTCGGTCACATCGCGCGTCACCTTGACGTAGCCGAGGAGGCGTCCCGCGCCGTCGCGAATGGGATCGAGCACCACGTGTGCCCAGAAGACGCTGCCGTCCTTGCGCACGCGCTGCGCCTCGGACTCGTAGCGGCCTTCGCGCGCCGCCGTCTCGAGCGCCGTGCGCGGCACGCCCGCCTTCTGGGCTTCGGCGGTGTAGAAGCGCGCGAAATTGCGCCCGAGGATCTCGCGCTCGGTGTATTGCTTGATGCGCTGGGCACCCGCGTTCCAGCTCGTGACGCGGCCCTCGGTGTCCATCGTGTAGACGGCGTAGTCCACGACGCCGCTCACGAAGAGCCGGAAGCGCGCCTCGCTGATGTAGCGCGCTTCCGCGGATTGCCGCGCGCTGCGGAAGGCCTGCACGAGCTGCAGGATGCCGAGCGCCATCACCGTGATGGCGAGCAGTCCTGCGGCGAGCGCCACTGCGGCAAAGGTCTCCTCGTGGCGGGAGGCGCGCGTCTGCAGCTGCGCGAGCCGGGTGTCTTCGGCGGTGACCACGTCGTCGATCAGGCTCGAGAGCCGCCGCATCGAGTCGTTGTCGAGATGCCCTCGCAGCTCGCGCCGGCCCCCGTCCGCGCCCCGGCGCTGGTAGGCCTCGTGGATCCGTTTCATTTGCGCGAGCGCGGCATCGACCTGCTTTTCGAGCTCGGGAATGCGGGATGCCTGCTCGGGACGGTCGACGGCGAGCCGGCGCAGCTTCCAGACGAGCGCCGGGCTCTGGCGGGCGAAATCCCGATAGCGGTTGAGCAGCTCCGGGTCTTCGGTGATCAGGTAGTTGCGCTCGCTTCGCTCGGCGCCCGCAAGCGTGCGCTCGAGCGACCTCGCCGCCTTGATGACCTCGAAGCTCTGCGCCACGTCGTCCTGGATGCGCTCGAGCTCGGGCGCGATCCAGCGCACCTGGTAGACCGCGAGCCCGGCGAGCGCGATGCACGCGAGCGCCATGAGCGCGAGGCCCGGCAGGAGCACCCGGCGCGACTGCTGGCCGTCCCCCGGTTCTTCGCTTTCCCCGTCTGTATTTGCCGACAACGGTGACCTTGTAGTCAAAACAGCGTATTCGGACCCGTTTCAGTTACACAGGTTCGCGCGACAATGCGCTATCGTGTCCGCCCGACCCGAAGCCGACCGCAAGCGCGTCCTCGTCATCGAGGACAACGCCGACCTGCGCAACCTCATCCAGACCTACCTCGAGGAAGAAGGCTACGAGGTCTATTCCGCGGCCGATGGGCGCGAGGGCCTGCAGCACCAGCGCAGCGTTCCTTCCGGCATCGTCGTCACCGACATCTTCATGCCGGGCAAGGAAGGCATCGAGACGGTATTCGACCTGAAGCGCGAGTTTCCCGACACCCGCATCATCGTCATGTCCGGCGGCCCGAGCCTCGTGCAGGGCATGGATTATCTCGGCCTTGCGCGCGAACTGGGCGCAAGCAAGACGCTCGCCAAGCCCTTCACCATGAAGCAGCTCGCCGAGGCCGTGCGCGAGCTGGCCTAGCGGCGCGATTTCACCACCTCGACGGCGAGCGACATCGGGGGCGCCCGGTCGATCGTGCAGCCGACCGGGGAATGGGCCTCGGCCCATTCGGTGAGCTCGCGCAGTTCCTGCTCGCTCGCGCTCGCCGAGCCGATCTTCACGCGCATCCTCAGCTCCGTGTAGCCGGCGGAAATCTTCTCGTCCATCCCGAGGATGCCGCGGTTGTCGCCCTCGCTTTCCACGGTCACCTCGAGCGAGTCGAGCGCGATGCCGAGCTTCGCCGCGCGCATGCCGATGACGGTGGCGGTGCACGAGGCCATCGCGCCACGCAGATACCAGCCGGGATTGGGCGCGCTCGCCTCCCCGCCCATCGCGGGCGGCATGTCGGTCACGATCCGCTCGCCCTTCGGTCCGCTCACCTCGCAGCGCAGGCCCTCGACGAGCCGCGCCGTCGCCGGCGTCGCTTTCGCGCGTGCCTTGTCGAGATCGGTCGCGATGGCGTTACTCAGCGACTCGATCGCCGTCTTGATGTTCGAGGACTTGGATGTCATGCCGCCATCTTAAGCCCGGTCACAGCGGCCTGAGCGTTTCGCCCGCCACCGCCAGGTAAAGCTGCCCGTTGTTGAATTGGAGCCCTTTATCGGGCTGCGCGGTGCCGTCTACGGCTACGAAGAGTTGGATTTAAATAGATTGTGCAGATCATTTATAAAGGTACCAAGGATGACTCCAGGTGTTAGGCCTTTATTGTCATGCCCGAGATCCTTTCGAATTTCCAAAAATAGCTCTTCGATGGCGAGGGCAGTCAAGCCGGCGCCATTGACGTCCT
>DATAID010000058.1:0-7989 GCA_036262835.1 Burkholderiales bacterium
TCGTCGGAGATCCTGAAGTCCGGATAGCGCTTGCGGAATTCGGCGAGCGCCCTGTCCGCCTCGTCGTCCTTGCCGGCCTTGCGCAATTCGGCGATGCGCTCGAGCGCTTTCTCGGGCGTTTCCTCGATCGCCATCGAGCGCTTTGCCATCGCGCTGCTCGCAACCGATTGCTCCGCGCGGTCGCGGCTTTGCCGGGCGGATTCCCGAGATGCGTCATCCGCGCGCGCCCCGGCGGCCGGCGCGGGCGCTTCCATGGCTTGGGGCTTTGGAGCGCTCATCGGCCGGGACTCCGCGGACCTCTCCGGCGGGGCGGGTGCCGCGGGCGCGGCGCGCGCGAGCGACTCGTCCTTGAAGGGCTGCGCCGAATCGCCTCGCGCCTGCGCGGGCCCCGGCTCGGCGCGCTCCCGCTCCCTTTGCGCTTGCGGCTTCTCCTCGGCAACCTGCGGCTTCACCTCTTTCGGCGGCGCGGGCGCCTTGAGCACGGACGGGCTCGGCGGCGTGACGTCCTCGACCTCCGGCCGCTCGAGCTGCAGGTGCAGGCCGAGCCCTGCCGCCAAGATGATCACCGCAGCCGCGGCGAGCGGTACGTACCAGCGCCGGCGTCCGGTCGGCGCAACGAGTGGCGCCGGCCGGGCCTGCGCCGCTCGTTGCGAGGCGGCGAGGATCGCCTCGTCGAGCGCGCGCGGCGGCTCCTCTGGCGGGAGCTCCCGGTAGCGTCGCGAAACGGCGTCGTCGTGCAGGGGATCGGTCATTCGGCCAAGGCCTCTTTCAGCTTGGACAGCGCGTAGCGCAATCGGCTTTTCGCCGCCTCTTCGTTCGCGCCGGTGGCACGCGCGATCTCGGCCACGTTCATGCCCGCCTCCTCGTGCAGGAGAAAGGCCTCGCGCTGCGCGGGCGGCAGCGCCTCCAGCGCGCGCAGGAAGCGCTCCAGGCCCTGCTTTCCTTCGAGGATCGGGTGCGGCTCCAGGTCGGGCGCGCCGGGCGGGTCGATCGCGTCATCGAGCGCCGCAAGCTGCAGGCCCTTTTTCCGCCAATGATCGACCAGACGGTGATGCGCGATTGTGAAGAGCCAGGTCGTGAACTTGGCCTGGGGCTCGTAGCGGCTGCGCGCCTCGATCACGCGCATCCAGATCTCCTGGTAGAGCTCTTCGGCCAAGGCCCGCTCACGCACGCTGCGCAGCACGAAGCGGAAGAGCGCCGCCTTGTGGCGCCGGTAAAGCTCCTCGAAGGCGGCCGCGCCGCCTTCGCGGTAATTGAGCATGAGAGCTTCGTCGCTGCCCTCCATTGCCTCCTAGTTTACGCGGGCGGGTCGGCGACAAAGCCGGGGAACGGATTGGGCTGCGGGTAGCGCCGCGCCGGCTCGCGGATCACGCCGCGCGCGACCAGGTTGCGATAGCTGTCGTAATGGATCGCGACCGTCTCCTGGGGATATTGCGTGTCGCGCTCGAAGCCCACGTAGCGTGCGTGCGAGCTCTCGATGCGCCCATGGCCGGTCCCGAGCTTTTCGGCGCGCGGGCTTTCCGAGCGCGGGCGCGAATCATCCGCCGACCGGGAGCCTGCCCCTTCGGCCGCCGCCGGCGCCTGCGACTGCGGCGAGAAGGGCGCGATGTCGGCGGGCGGCTCGTGGCGCTTTCGCTTGAAGAGCGCGACGCCGATCACGCCGACGTTGTCGGGTCGCCCGGTGCGCGATGCGTAGGAGTCGGGCAGCGCGGTGAAGTAGAACGCCGCCGTCGCGCCGAGGTTCTTGCGCCAGCCGCTCACATCGACCTCGCCGCGCGAAAACACGACGTAGCCGCTCTGCTGCGCCGTCGCCGTCTCGCCGGTCACCACGTTCACGCCGTCGACCGACACGACGCCGAGCACGTCCTCGCCCAGCCGGTTGCGGATGCGCACCGAGTACTCGTTGCCGGGCTTGCCGACCACCCAGGCCTTGCCCTGGTGGTAGTAGAGGTGCAGCGGCCGGCCGTCGGTGCGATCGACGACCGTGACATCGGCGATGCCGCCGACGGCGCAGGCCTCGATCGACAGCGCAAGCAGCCCGAGGGCCGCCAGGTTCCTGATTTGCTTCATCTTGCCTCCCGTGAAGTGGACGACAAGACTTGAAACGACACGCGGGTCGAAAAGGGTCAGGCGCGCGGCCCGTTACAATTCCGGCATGAGAACCCTTCCCGCCTTCGCTCTGGCCGCGGCGCTTGCCGGTTGCGCGACGCCCCACGAAACGACGCCCGCCGACAAGATTCCGGTCTACGAATCGGTGACGGGCTCGCCGCGGGTCGCCACGGTCGTCAAGCGGCTGTGGGCCGATTCCTGGATCACCGCGATCGGCGCGCCCACCTATCGGAGCGCCGAGGAGGCGGCGGCGGACCTGAAGGAGCACGCCGCGGCGCTCGGCGGCAACGGCATCATCAACTTCGGTTGCTACCGGATGTCCGACGCCGCCGACGCGCCGCTCGCCTGCAACGGCACCGTCGTCCGCTTCAAGTAGCCGAAGCTTCCTAGCGCTTTTGCAGCGCGGTCGCGCGCAGCGCGCTAAGCGTCGTCGCCGGCGTGATCGCATCCGGATCGATGCGCACCTCGATCACGGCCGGCTTGCCAGAGCCGAGCGAGCGTTCGAAGGCGGGCGCGAAGTCGGCTGTGCGCTCGACCGCCTCGCCGTGCGCGCCGAACGCGCGCGCGTAGGCCGCGAAGTCCGGGTTCTTGAGCTCCGTGCCCGAGACGCGCTCGGGAAACTCGCGCTCCTGGTGCATGCGGATCGTGCCGTACATGCCGTTGTTCACGATGACGATGACTGGACGCGCGCCGTACTGCGCCGCCGTGGCAAGCTCCTGCCCGGTCATGAGGAAGTCGCCGTCGCCGCACCAGCCGAGCGCGACGCGCCCGGGATCGGCGATCGAGGCGGCCACCGCCGCCGGCACGCCGTAGCCCATCGCGCCACTCGTCGGCGCGAGCTGCGACGGGTAGCCCTTGTAACGGAAGTGCCGGTGCAGCCACGTCGCGAAGTTGCCGGCGCCGTTCGCGACCACGGCGTCCTCGGGCAGGCGGCCGGATAGCCAATCGACGATCTCGCCCAGCTGCACCGCCCCGGGCATCGGCCGCGGCTTTCTCCACTCGAGGTATTCGGCGTGAGCCGATTGGGCTTGCTCCTTCCCTTTCCGGATCTTCAACTGCGAAAGAGAGAGAACGAATTCGTCATAGCTCGAATTGATCGGCAAGGCGGCGTGATAGACGCGCCCGAGCTCCTCAGGCCCGGCATGCACGTGCACGAGCTTCTGACGCGGCGTGGGTACGTCGAGGAGCGTATAGCCGCTCGATGACGCTTCGCCGAGGCGTGCGCCGATCGCGATGAGGAGATCGGCCTCCTTCACGCGCGCCGCGAGCGCGGGGTTGATGCCGAGGCCGACGTCGCCCGCGTAAGCGGCGCTGCGATTATCGAAGTGGTCCTGGCGGCGGAACGAGGTCGCCACCGGCACGCCGCTCGCCTCGGCCCAGGCGCGCAGCGTCTCGCCCGCGTGCCGCGACCAGCCGCCGCCGCCCAGGATGACGAGCGGGCGCTCGGCCGCGGCGAGCAGGCGCTCGAGCTCGGCCAGGTCGCTCGCAGCCGGCGCAGCGCGCGGCGTGCGGTAGTGCGGCGCATCGGCGACGGCGGCCTGCGCATAGAGCATGTCCTCGGGCAGCGCGACGAGCACCGGCCCGGGGCGCCCGGAGGTCGCGGCGTGGAACGCATGGCTCACGTATTCGGGGATGCGCTCGACGCGATCCACCTGGCCGACCCACTTGGTGAGCGGCCCATACATGCGCCGGTAATCGATCTCCTGCAGCGCCTCGCGCTCGAGCACTTCGGTGCCCACCTGGCCGACGAACACGATCATCGGCGTGGAGTCCTGCATCGCGGTGTGGACGCCGACCGAGCCGTGCGTCGCGCCGGGCCCGCGCGTGACGAAAAGGATGCCCGGCTCGCCGGTGAGCTTGCCCCAGGCGTCGGCCATGTTCGAGGCGCCGCCCTCGTGGCGACAGATGACGAACCTCAGGCGCTCGCGCTGGTCGTGAAAGCCGTCGAGCACCGGCAAGTAGCTCTCGCCCGGAACGCCGAACGCGGCACGCACGCCGTGGCCGGCGAGCGCGTCGGCGAGGATCTTGCCGCCGTGCCGGGTTTTCAGGTCGGACTTCACGCAGCCACGCGCTCGAAGCACCCGCGAAGCGCGCGCGCGCACTCGGCGAGCGCGACGCCTGTGGTGTCGAGCACGCGGCCCATGGTAATAAAGCCGTGCACCATGTCGGCGTACTCGCGATATTCGACCTGCACGCCCTCCTTCTTCATGCGCTCGGCATAGGCGCGGCCTTCGTCGAGCAGCGGGTCGTAGCCGCAGGTCATGACATAGGCAGGCGGCAAGCCTTTCAGGCTTTTCGCGAGCAACGGTGAAGCGCGCCAGTCCTCCCAATCGGCCTTGTTCGGCAGGTAGTTGGCGCGAAAGTACTCCATCGTTTTTTTCGTGAGCAGGTAGCCCTCGCCGTTCCGGTCGATCGAGGGATGGCCCATGCGCTGGTCGCAGCCCGGGTAGATGAGGAGCTGGAACGCCACCGCCGGGCCGCCCGCCTCTCGCGCCATCAGCGCCATCACCGTGGCGAGGTTTCCGCCCGCGCTGTCGCCTCCGGTGGCGATCCTGGTGCTGTCTATCTTCAGCTCTTTTGCTTTTTCGGCAACGAATTTCAAAGCCGAAAAACAATCGTCGACCGCCGCCGGAAAGGGCGACTCCGGCCCCTTGCGGTACTCGACCGAGTACACCGCACAGCGCGCCGCGTTGGCGAGCGTGCGGCAGACGACGTCATGCGTGTCGAGGTCGCCGATCACCCAGCCGCCGCCGTGGTAGTAGAGGAGCGCGGGCAGCGTCTCGTCCTTGCCGGCGCCTTTGGGCCGGTAGGCGCGCACGGGAACCGGCCCGGCCTTGCCGGGCACGAGCAGGAGGACGGAGGATTCGACCGGCGGCGGATCCGGCGTGAGCGGCCCGCGCGTGTCGCGATACAGGCGCCGCGCGACGGCGGCGGGCACCTGCCAGTACGGGGGCAGCGGAGACTTCCCGGCGCGCTCGAGCAGCGCGGCCACTTGCGGATGCAGGCTCATTGCGGCTCCTCCTTCCAGGGGCGCATCGATTATATTGGCAGGGTGGATGACATCAACACGCTGCGCCGCATCCTGCACGAGTGCCGCGTGCTCGCCGTGGTCGGCCTCTCGGCGAGCTGGCATCGGCCGAGCTACTTCGCCGCGAAGTACATGATGGAGCACGGCTACCGCATCATTCCCGTGAACCCGCAATATCCCGAGGTGCTGGGGCAAAAGTGCTATCCGTCGCTCAAGGCGATCCCCGAAAAGGTGGATCTGGTGGACGTGTTTCGCAAAACGGGCGACGTCCCGCCGATCGCCGAGGACGCCATCGCCATCGGCGCCAAGGTGCTCTGGCAGCAGATCGGGGTGAAGAACCTGGAAGCCGCTGAAAAAGCGCGCGCCGCAGGCCTCGATTCGGTCATGGACCGGTGCGTGAAGATCGAGCATGCCCGGCTCTTCGGCGGCCTCAACTGGGTAGGCGTAAATACCCGGGTTATCTCGGCAAAACGCCCCCGCTGGCTCGCCTACTAGCCACTTTGTCGCCGCCGGTCTAAGCTGTCGCTATGGCACGACCGATCCGGGTCTTCGATGGCGTCTTCGGGCGCCTGCAGCTCGTCGAGGCCACTGCGGGGGAGCACCCCAAGGCGGTCGCTTCGCCGCGCATCGTGGCGCGGCATGCCGGCGGCGATGTCGCGTTCGCAGTCGATGGCGAAGAGCTGGCGCTCACGCGCGACAACCTGCTTTTCCTGAATCCCGGCGTGGTGACCGAGCCCCGGCCTGCGGCGGGCGCCCAGCCGGCGCAGCTCGTCATCTTCGAGGCCTCGGCCGACTGGCTGCGCGGGCGCTTTCCGGCGGTGTTCGAATCCGGGCTGCGGCCGTTCCCGGCCGCGAGCGACGCCATCACGCAGCGCATCCGCCAGCTCCTCGACACGCTCGCGATCGAAGTGCTCAACGACCAGTTCCTCTCGCACGAGCGCCTCGAATTCATGCTGCAGGAGCTGATGCTCTCGATCGTCGAGACCTACCTCGCGCGCCGCCAGGCTTCGAGCCGTCTCTGGCGCGGCTCGCCCTTTGCCGACCTGCGCATCCGCCGGGCGCTCGCGCTCCTGCGCGCGCGGCCCAACAAGGAAGTCAACATGAACGACCTGGCGAGCCAGGTCGGACTGTCGCGCTCCCGGTTCTACGACCTCTTTCACCTCTCGACCGGCCATTCGCCGCGCGCCTACCTCGACATGCTGTGCGTGGAGACGGCGATCGCAAAGCTTTCCACCGGCGGCACGAAGATCTCGCAGGTGTCGGCCGAACTCGGCTTCTCGGCCCAGTCGAACTTCACTCGGTTCTTCCAGCAGCAAGTCGGCATCCCCCCCTCGGAATACCGGCGCGCCGCCACGCGGCCGCCCGAAGAAGAGCCGGAATAGCTTTTTTCCGGCGCCAGGCGGGCGCCCCCAGCCATTAGAATTCCCCGATGGCCGACCGCAAGTTCGGATTCGAGACGCTTTGCCTGCACGCAGGCCAGATTCCCGACGCGGCCACGGGCGCCCGCGCGGCGCCGATCTACCAGACGACCTCCTTCGTCTTCGACTCGGCCGATCACGCGGCGAGCCTTTTCAACCTGCAGACCTTCGGCAACGTCTACTCGCGCATCTCTAATCCGACGGTGGCGGTGTTCGAGGAGCGCATGGCCGCGCTCGAGGGCGGGCGCGCCGCGCTCGCGGTGGCGACCGGTCAGGCGGCGGAGGCGACCGCCCTCCTCACGCTCTGCAAGGGCGGCGATCACATCGTCTCGGCCTCGACGCTCTACGGCGGCACGCACACGCTGCTCGGCGTGAACCTGAAGAAACTGGGGATCGAGACGAGCTTCGTCGATCCGGACAGGCCGGAAAACTTCGAAAAAGAAATCAAAAGCAACACCAAGCTCCTCTACGCCGAGACGCTCGGCAACCCGCTCATCAACGTCGTCGACATCGAGGCGCTCGCGAAGATCGCGCACGGGGCGAAGATCCCGCTCGTCGTCGACAACACCGTGCCCTCGCCTTACCTCTGCCGGCCCTGCGACTGGGGCGCAGACATCGTGGTGCACTCGGCCACCAAGTACATCGGCGGACACGGCACGACGATGGGCGGCGCGATCGTGGAGTCCGGGAAGTTCGACTGGGGCAGCGGCAAATTCCCCGAGTTCACCTCGCCCTCGCCCGGCTACCACGGCGTCGTCTTCCACGAGACCTTCGGCGATTTCGGCTTCACGATGAAGGCGCGCATGGAGATCATGCGCACCTTCGGGCCCACGCTCTCGCCCATGAACGCGTGGCTGCTTCTGCAGGGGCTCGAATCGCTGCCCGTGCGCATGGATCGTCACTGCGCGAATACCCTGGCCGTTGCCCGATATCTGCAAAATCATCCACGCGTGGCCTGGGTGAACTATCCGGGGTTGCCGGACAACAAGTACCACGCCCTGGCGAAGAAATACTTTCCCAAAGGCGCGAGCGGGCTACTGAACTTCGGCGTGAAGGGCGGCGCGAAAGCGGGCGAGCGCTTCATCGAGGCCGCGCAGTTCATGAGCCACCTCGCCAATATCGGCGACGCGAAGACGCTCATCATCCACCCGGCCTCGACCACGCACCGGCAGATGAGCGACGAAGAGCAGCGGAAGGCCGGCGTCACGCCCGACATGGTGCGCATGTCGGTCGGGCTCGAGTCGCTGGACGACATTCTGTGGGACATCGATCAAGCACTTACTCAAGCGGGGAAAGCATGATCAGCTATCAGGTAATGGAGCACGGCAAGCCGTTGCAAAAAGTCATGCACGAGACGCCCAAGCCGCAGGGCACCGAGGTGCTCGTGCGCATCACGCGCTCGGGCGTGTGCCACTCGGACCTGCACATCTGGGA
>DATAID010000059.1:0-39913 GCA_036262835.1 Burkholderiales bacterium
TTCTTCGTGATCCGCTTCGCCTGGCGCTATCCGCTGTGGCTGTGCATTTTTGCGACCGGCTTTTTCGTCCTGGTCGACCTTGCCTTCTTCTCCTCCACGCTTCTCAAGGTGGCCGACGGCGGCTGGTTCCCGCTCGTCATCGGCGGCTCTGTTTTCATGCTGATGCGTACCTGGCGCCGGGGACGCGAGATCATGTTCGAGCGGTTGCGCTCGCAGTCGGTGCCGCTGCAGGGGTTCCTCGAGTCGCTTTTCCGCGATCCGCCGCAGCGCGTCGAGGGGACGGCGATATTCCTCACCGCCACGCCCGAGGCGACGCCGCACGCGCTCCTGCACAACCTCAGCCATAACAAGGTGCTGCACGAGCGCGTCGTGTTCCTCACCGTCGAGATGGCGGACGTTCCCTGGGTCTCTTTCCAGAAGCGCGTCGCCGTCACCAAGCTCGGCCACGGCTGCTGGCGCATGCAGGTGCGCTACGGCTTCATGAACGAGCCCGACATCGCGCAGGCGCTCGAGATCGCCGGCACCTTCGGCCTGGAATTCGACATGATGACCACCTCCTTTTTCCTCAGCCGGGAAACCGTGGTTCCGGTGGAGGCGCTGCCCGGCGGGATGGCGTTCTGGCGCGAGCGCCTCTTCGCGGCGATGGCGCGAAATGCCGGCAATGCCGCCGACTACTTCAAGCTGCCGACCAACCGCGTGATCGAGCTCGGGACGAAGGTCGAGATCTAGCGGCCCGGCCCGGCGCTGCCGGCGAGCCGGTGGTGCGCGCCGTGGTGGTTGGCGAGCGCCTGCCGGCCGAGCGAGCCGACGAGCATGCCGAAGCCGCCCGCGAGCAGGCCCGCGAGCTGAGCCGGAAACGCCTCCCCGGCCGGGGTGGCGAGGAAAAGAAGCCAGGTCACGAGGCCGAGCACGACCGAAAAGACCGCGCCCTGCGTGGTCGCGCGCTTCCAATACAGGCCCGCGACGAGCGGCCAAAACGCACCCACGAGCGGCAGCGTATAGGAGGCCGAGACGAGGTCGTAGATCGGCGTACCCTGCGACTTGATCGCCCAGCCGCAGACGATGGCGGCGAAGCAGAGCACCGTGACCCGCATGGCGAACAGCTCCTGCCGGTCGCTCATGTGCGGCTTGAGCGGGCGCCAGATGCTCTCGACGAAGGTGACCGAGGGCGCTAGCAGCGTCGCCGAGGCGACCGATTTCAGCGCCGAGAGAAGGGCGCCGAAAAAGAGCACCTGCATGACGAAAGGCATGTGCTCCATGACGAGCGTGGGCACCACCTTCTGCGGGTCTTCCTTGAGCAGCGCCGCCGCCTGCTCGGGCATGATGAGCAGCGCGCTCGTCACGATGAACATCGGCACGAAGGCGAAGGCGAGATAGCACAGCCCGCCGATGACCGGGCCGCGCGTGGCCGCCTGCTCGTCTTTTGCCGACATCACGCGCTGGAACACGTCCTGCTGCGGGATGGAGCCGAGCATGACGGTGACGGCCGCGCCGAGGAAGAAGGCGACGTCGCGGAGGCTCGGCTCGGGCAGGAAGCGAAAGAGGTCGCGGCTCGAGGCGAGCGCGATCACCTTGTCGGCGCCGCCCGCCTGGTCGGCGGCAAAGAAGGCGATGACCGCAAGCCCGACCACGAGCACGATCATCTGGACGAAATCGGTGACCGCCACCGACCACATGCCGCCGAAGAGCGTGTAGGCGAGGATCGACACGGTGCCGAGCACCATGCCGAGCGCGATACTGACGGAGCCCTCCGAGAGGAGGTTGAAGACGATGCCGAGCGCCGTGACCTGCGCCGACACCCAGCCGATGTAGCTTAGGATGATGACGATCGAGCAGGCGACCTCGACGCCGCGCCCGAAGCGCTCGCGGTAGTAGTCGCTGATCGTCAGCAGCGTCATGCGGTAGAGCTTGCCGGCGAAGAAGAGGCCGACGAGGACGAGGCACATACTCGAGCCGAACGGATCCTCGATCACGCTGCCCAAGCCGCCCTCGACGAACTTGGCCGGGATGCCGAGCACGGTCTCCGAGCCGAACCAGGTCGCGAAGGTCGTGGTGACGATCATGATGAGCGGAAGGTGCCGCCCCGCCACCGCGAAGTCGGCGGTGGTCCGCACCCGGCGCGCGGCCCAGAGGCCGAGGGCGATGGTTGCGAGCAGGTAGATGAGCACGCAGGCGACGAGCATGTGGGCAAGTTTAGCTGACAGGCCCGCGCAAGGATTTGCCGCTAAACTGCCGCGCTGCTTCCGAGGGGGGAGACATGGCGGACTTTCCGCCGGCTTTTTATTCGACGATTCGCAGGATCGACCGGTTCACCGACTGGACCGGCAAGGTCGTCGCGCTCGCGATGCTCTTCCTCGTCTTCTCGATCAGCTACGAGTGCTTCTCGCGCTACATCCTCGACGCGCCGACGATCTGGGTGATGGACACGAGCTTCATCACCACGGGCTCATCGTTCATGCTCGGCTGCGGCTACGCGATGCTGAAGGGCGCGCACGTGCGCACGGACATGCTCTGGGAGAAGTACACCGAGCGAAAGAAGGGCACGATCGACCTCGTCGCCTACCTGCTGCTGTTCTTCCCGGCGATGACCACGTTCTTCGTCATCAGCGTGGACGACGCCTGGTACTCGTATGTGATCCAGGAAACCTCCGAGCAGTCGCCGTGGCGGCCGATCCTGTGGCCCTTCCGCGCCTCGGTTCCGCTCGCCGCGCTCCTTTTCATGGTGCAGGGCGTCTCGGAGTCGCTCAAGTGCGGGTACCAGATCCGCTTTAACAAGGAGTTCGAGCACCGCGAGAAGGTGGAGGTATGAGCGGGCTCGAAGCCCTCGGCGCGGCGATGCTGGTCGTGATGCTGGGCGCGATCTTCATCGGCCTGCCGATCTCGCTCACGCTCCTTTTCCTCGCGCTCATCTTCGGCTTCATTGGCCTGGGCGACATCGTCTTCGACCTCGCCTACCTGCAGACGATCGGCCTCATGAAGCAGGACGAGTTCGTCGCCGTGCCGATGTTCATCCTGATGGGCTACATCTGCGACCAGGCCGGGCTGCTGGAGCGCTTGTTTATTGCCTTCCGCGACCTCTTCGCGCCGGTGCGCGGCGCGCTCTACCTGGTCGTGCTCCTCACCGCGACGCTCTTCGGTATCGCGGCGGGCACGGTCGGCGCGACGGTGGTGCTGCTCGGCATCATGGCCGGGCCGATGATGATCAAGTCGGGCTACGACGTGAGGATGTCGGCGGGCGCGATCGCCGCGGGCGGCACGCTCGGCATCCTCATCCCGCCCTCGGTGATGCTCGTCGTCATGGGGCCGGTGCTCGGCGTATCGGTGGCGAAGCTCTACGAGGCGGCCTGCGGCCCGGGGTTCCTGCTTGCCGGCATGTACATCGCCTATACGATGGGCCGCAGCTTCATCAATCCGAAGCTCGGGCCCCCCGTCCCCAAGGAAGACCGCCCGAAGGCGATCATGCCCGTGATCTGGGAATGCATCGTCGGCATGGTGCCCGTGACGGTGCTGACGATCGCGACGCTCGGGGCGATCATCGCCGGCCTCACCACCTCGACCGAGGCGGCCGCGATGGGCGCCTTTGGCGCGATCGTCATGGTGATCTGCTACGGGCGCTTCACCTGGAAAGGCCTCATGTCGGCCTGCCAGAGCACGCTCATCAGCACGAGCATGGTGCTCTTTCTCGCCGTCACCTCGAACATCTTCGGCGCGGTGTTCGCGCGCATGGGCACGGCGACCTGGGTGACGAACGCGCTGCTCGCGGTTCCGCTGCCGGCCTGGGGCACGATGTCGCTCGTCCTCGTGCTCATCTTCCTGCTCGGCTGGCCGTTCGAGTGGCCGGCGATCGTGCTCATCTTCATGCCGATGCTCGCGCCGGTGGTCGACAAGCTCGGCTACGACATGGTGTATTTCGGCACGATCTCGGCGGTGGTGCTGCAGTCGGCCTTCCTCTCCCCGCCCGTGGCGATGGCGGCCTACTACCTGAAGCAGGTGGTCAAGGAATGGAGCATCGGCACGATCTTCAAGGGCATGTACGACTTCATGTGGATCCAGGTGATCTGCGTGGCGCTCGTGCTCGCCTTCCCGGGCATCGCGATGTGGCTGCCGAACTGGCTGGAGGAGGCGCCGCCCGAGGCGCCGTATGTGCCCGGCACCGATGACGCGGTCGAGCGCGACGCGCTCGAGCACGGCGATACCTACACCAACGAGACCTCCGGCTCGACGCCTACTTCATCAGACCTGGAAGATAAGTCGAAATAACCGGAAAGGCGACGAGGATCGCGAGCCGCACGCAGTCGACCGCGACGAAGGGCATGACGCCGCGGAACACGGTGCGCGTCGGCACCTGCGGCAGCAGCGTCGAGAGCACGAAGAGGTTCATGCCCACCGGCGGGCTGATGAGGCCGATCTCCACCACGACGACGATGAGCACGCCGAAGTAGATCGGGTCCACGCCCAGGTGCACGATGAGGGGAAAGAAGACGGGCACCGTGAGCAGGATCATGGAAAGCTCTTCCATCGCCGTGCCGAGCACGACGTAGATCGCCATGATGACCGCCACGACCATCACCGGACTCATGTTCAGCCGGGCGACGAAGTTTTTCAGGTCGTCCGGCATGGTGGTGATGTTGACGAACTCGGCGAACATGAGCGCGCCGATGAGGATCATGAAGAGCATCGACGTGGTGCGCGCGCTCTCGACCAGCGCCGCGTAGAGCGATTTCCGGTCGAGCGAGCGGCGCGCGAGCGCGAAGACGAGCGCGCCGAAGGCGCCCACGCCGGCGCCCTCCACCGCGGTGAAGACGCCGCCGTAGATTCCCCCCATGACGAGGACGAAGAGCGCAATGACGCTGGTCACGCCCTTGTAGATGAGCGAAAGGCCGAAAACCGCGAGCGCGCCGAGCACCGCCGCGTCGTCCGCCTCCAGCCAGCCGAAGTTGGCGGCGCCGACGACGGCCACGCCCACGGCGGCGAACCAGCCGAAGCCCTGCAGCGTGGCGAAGCGCTCCTTCCAGGTCATGGGCTCGCCGCGCGGTCCCGCCGAAGGGTCGCGCCAGGTGACGTATTGCACCGCGAGGCAGAGCAGAACCGTCGCCAGGATTCCGGGAAGAACGCCGGCGGCGAACAGCTTGCCGATGCTCGTTCCGGTCATGATCCCGTAGATCACCATGATGGTGGAGGGCGGGATCAGGATGCCGAGCGTCCCGCCCGCCGCGATGGCGCCGGTCGAGAGCTGGTCGGAATAGCCGAACTTCTTCATCGAGGGATAGGCGACCTTGGCGAAGGTCGCCGCCGTGGCGATCGAGGAGCCGCAGATCGCGCCAAAGCCGGCGCAGCCCACGATCGTCGCCATGGCGAGGCCGCCGCGCAGCCGGCCGATGAATGCGTAGGCGGTGCGGAACAGCTCCTGCGACATGCCCGCGCGCGTCACCAGGTTGCCCATCAGGATGAAGAGCGGCACGACGGTGAGCGCATAGTTGCGGCCGGTCTCGTAGACCTTCGTCTGCGCCATGGCGAAGGCGCTCGCCCAGCTCCAGTCGCGCATGTAGGCGTAGCCGATGACGCCGACCACGCCCATCGACAGCGCGATGGGCAGGCGCAGGAACGCGAGCACGAGCATGATCCCAAGGCCGACGAGCGACTCGGTCATGTGCGGCGCCCTAGGTGGTGGCCTGGCTCGCCTGCGCGGCGCCGGGAACGAACGTCTTGAAGACGTGCACGAGGCCCGTCAGGCCGATCATCGCCGCCATGAAGTAGACGAAGGGCCCGATGACGATGCCCAGCACGTCCGTGGTGTCGCCGTAGCCGGAAATCCGGCCGGCCTTGATCCAGACCTGCCAGGCGAGAAAGAACATGATCGCGGCGCACAGCGCGTGCATCACGCGCACCCACGCCCGCGCGGCGCGCGCGGGCAGCATGCGGTCGATGAAATCCATGGTGACGTGCTCATCGGCGTGCGACACGAGCGGCAGGCCGGCGAAGATCAGGACGAGGAGCGCGAGCTCGGTGATCTCGAAGGCGCCGCGGATCGGGCGATTCAGAAGGTAGCGCCCCACCACGTCGAGGAACGTGAGCACCATCATGCCGAAAAGCAGCGCGGACGCCGCGACGCCGAGGACGGCGTCCGCCTGCCTTTCCCACTTGTGGCTCACCGCTTACTTGCCTGCGGCGACTTTCTTCAGCTCCGCGTGGAACTCGTCCAGCACCTGCTTCGCGTTGGGCAGCTTGGCGCTCGCCTTCTTGATCCAGTCTTCGATGATCGGGCCGCCGCGCTTCTTCGCCTCGGCGATCATCGCGGGGCTCGCCTCCTGGATGTTGGCGCCGGCCGCCTTGAGCGCGTCGAGGCCGACCTTGTCGGCCTTGTCCCAGGACTGGCCATTGGTGCGTGCGGCGTGCTCGCCCGCGAGCCTGGTAATGATGTCCTGGTCCTGCTTCGGGATCTTGCCCCACTTGTCCTCGTTCATGAAGAAGCCGAACGCGGAGCTGTACAGGCCGCCCGGAAAGACGGTGGCCTGGCCGATCACCTTGTCGAGCTTGAATGAGACGATCGACTCGAACGGGAAGAACACGCCATCGGCGACGCCCGAATTGAGCAGCTCGTAGGACTCGGGCGCCGGCTTCACGAAGGCCGAGGCGCCCAGTGCATTGGCCATGGCCTCCGCGATGCCGCCGCCGGTGCGGATCTTCATGCCCTTGAACTCATCGAGCGACTTGATGGGCTTCTTGGTGAACATCTGTCCCGGGCCGTGCGTGAAGACGGCGAGCAGGTGCACGCCCTTGTACTCGCCCACCTTCTGGAAGTACTTCCAGTGGATGCGCGAGAAGGCGACCGAGTTGATCTCGGCGGTGGCGCCGGCCCCCGGCAGCTCCGCCATGTACGGCAGGACGTGGCGCGCCGGGGTGTAGCTCGCGGTCACATACGACATGTCCACCAGGCCGTCCTTCACGGCATCGAAGGTTCCGGGAGGCGCCGCGGGCGCCTTGGGGAGCGACTGGAATTTGACGCGTCCGCCGGTGGCCTTCTCGGCCTCCGCGGCCCAGTTCTGCTGCCAGATGGTCAGGTGGTGCGTCGGCGGCACCCAGGAAGAGTAGGTGAGCGTGGTTTGCGCCTGCGCGGGAAGCGCAAGCGCTCCTCCGGCCGCAAAGGCGAGCGCGATGGCATGCTTGAGCTGCATGAAAATCCCCCTCCAATCAAAGAAGAAGCTAGTTTAGCAGCGCCATGGCGAGCTCGCGCAGCTTGCCCTTCTGGATTTTGGTCGCGTTGGCGCCGGGCGTGACGGGGAATGCGTCGATTGGAAACACGCGCAGCGGCACCTTGTAGGCGGCGAGGCGGCCGCGGACGTGCGCAAGGATCTCCGCTTCGTCGAAGGGGGCGTCCTTTCCGGAGATGACAAAGGCCACGGCGCGCACGCCTTCCTGACGAGGCACGCCGACGACCTGGCAGGCGGCGACGCCGCGGGCTCCCTGAACCACCGCCTCGATCTCGGCCGGGCTGACGAGAAATCCCCCGAGGCGCAGTGCATCGCCGATGCGCGCGAGATACACGAAGCGGCCGTCGGCGAGCGTGTAGCCGAGGTCGCCCGAGCGAAAGTAGCCATCCTGCGTCATCGCCTGGCGCGTCGCCTCGGCGTCGCCGAGGTATTCCACCATCCGGCTCGAGGGCGCGACGAACTCGAGCTCGCCTTGCGCGCCGTGCTCGAGCACCTTGCCGGTCTCGGGATCGCGCACGCGAACGCGCGCGAGCGGGCTCACCGGCCGGCCGCCGCCCAGCATGCGCTCGGCCGCGGGCTGGTTCTCGTCCTGGCGCGCGAAGAGCGCCTGCACCTCGCTCATGCCGTAGAGGCCGACCAGCTTCAAGCCGCGCGCGTCGGCGCGCTGCACGATGTCGGCGTGCGCCGGGTTGAAGGCGGCATAGCCGAAGAAGCGCACGCTCGTGAAGTCGGCATCGCGAACCGACAGCAGCTGCGCGGCCGCCTCGTCGGTGCCGTTCGCGTGGGTGATCCCGTGCGCGACGATGTCGCGCGCGGCCTGCTCGGCCTCCCACACCGGCGCCATCACCGTCGGCCGGCCGGCGACCAGCGCCGCGAGCGCGGTGTTGAAGCCGAACACCCCGCACAGCGGCGGAATGCACAGCACCGTCGCGCCGGCGTCGATGCCGAAGCCGTGCATCACGTCGCTCGCATGGGCGAGCACAGTGCGTTGATCGTGCAGCACAAATTTTGGCGCCTTGGTCGTGCCCGAGGTCGTGAAAATGGCGCAGCCGGCGCGCGGCGCGGCGCTCGAATCGGCGAGCGGCGCGCCGCCGACGAGCGCCGTGTAGGCGATTGTCCACTTGCCGGCGGCGCCGGAGAAGGGCGTCGCCTGGGTCTCGCCGTAGGCGACGATCGATTCCAGGTGCTCCAGGGCAGCCGGGTCGCAATCCTCGAGCACGCCGGCAAAATCTATCCCCTTGAATCCGGGCCAGAACACGAGCACCTTGGCGCGCGAGCGTCGCAGGATGTCGGCGAGCTCGTGGCTGCGAAAGCGCGTGTTGACCGAGACCGCGATCGCGCCCAGCTGCGCGCAGGCGAAGAAGGTGGCGAGCCACGCCGGAACGTTCGGCAGCCAGATGGCGACGCGGTCGCCCGCGCCGACGCCGAGCGAGCGCAGGCCGCGCGCGGCGCGGCGGCTCTCGTCCGTGAGACCGGCGAAGGACAGCGGCCGCCCGCGATCGATCAGCGCGGGCGCGCCGGAGGCGGCGCGCCGCGCGAGCAGGGCAGGTAGCGTCTCGGCGATCACAGGCTGGCGATCACACCTGATGACAAATCAAGGCTCAGGAAAAATGTCGCGCGCGCAAAAAGATTTTTTCTTTCGGCGCATTGTATTCGCGTTCCGATCTGGCTATGATTCTCGCTCGCTCGAACAGGAGCGCGTGCGAGCGTCAGCGGCACGCGGCGGGCGGAACCGGAATGAATGGGGAGGAGCGCATGCCTGTGGTCACAAAGGCAGACTTGGTTGTCGCTGCGGCGCGCGCAGGCAACGTGAGCAAGGTGGCCGCGGGCGAGGCGGTCAACGCGGTGTTCGACGCGATCGTCAACAGCGTCGCGAAAGGCAACCGCGTCACGGTGGTCGGCTTCGGCACCTTCCTGCCGCGCAAGCGCAAGGCGCGCTCGGGCCGCAATCCGGTCAACGGCAAGGAAATCAGGATCCACGCCAAGACGGTACCGGCGTTTGCCGCCGGGCAGGGCTTCAAGGACGCCGTCGGCGACCGGTAAGGGTCCGTGGTCCCGTCAGGGGCTGTGAAGTTCGCTTCACAGCCCTTTGTTTTTGCGGGCATTGCCAAGCCCATGCCGAATTGGCAGAATCCCCCGGGCATGGACGGACTGCTGATTCTTTCGCTCGATAACCACGGCGTGCCGCACCGCTGGATCAGCTGGCAGCAGGCCTGCTTCTACTACGCGAAGAACCTCGTCGCCTGGACGCTCGGCGAGCGCACCTTCACCTTCTACGGCGGCATGTCGCGCCTGACCGGCGCGCGCTCGAGCATCACCGCGCACTCGATCATCGCGATCAAGGGCAAGGCGCTCGCCGCCAAGGGCTTCAACCAGACGCCGCCCCTGAACAACCGCGAGCTGTTCCGGCGCGACTGCCACATGTGCGCCTATTGCGGCGGAGAATTCAACTTCTTCCGGCTCACCCGCGACCACATCCGGCCGCTCTCGCGCGGCGGGCGCGATACCTGGATGAACGTGGTGACCGCGTGCCGCCTGTGCAACGGCCAGAAGCGCAATCGCCTTCCCGAGGAGTCGGGGATGGAGCTGCTCTACGCGCCTTACGTCCCGAACAAGGCCGAGTACCTGATCCTGACGAACCGGCGCATCCTCGCCGACCAGATGGAGTTCCTCAAGCAGCACGTGGCGGCGCATTCGCGCCTCGTTCTCGCGCCAGCCTGATTTCTGCCCGATTTCTGGCGTAACAGCGGTTTTCACCTTCTGGTACGCGACCCCGCCGGCCTGCTGCGGGTCGGGGACGATTTCCTGCGCGCCTACTACCTGCGGCCAGAGGTGCATCCGGCCGAGGACGCCGACGCCGCCGAGCGGGACTTTCATGCCTCGCTGATGGACTCGCCGCGGCGGTACGTCGCGCAGGAAGAACTCGATGCGCTGACGGACGCCGACCTGAGGGATAACTACCGGATCGTGCTGCGCTTTCGCGAGCGCTTGCTCGAGGCCGGGACGGTCGAAGGCTGCTACCGGGCGCTCTTTCGCTCGACCATCGATGTGCCGCCCCTTTTCATCGACCAGCTCGCCCACGTCATCCTGCGCAACATCCTCGGCGAAGAGGCCGAGCCGCTCCAGGCGCGCGCGAGCGAGCTTTTCTTTCGCGAGCAGAAGGCGACGCTCCAGGACGGCCACGTGCTGCTCGCCGACCTGGAAACGGTCGAGATGCACGCCTCGGGGTCGAAATACGGGAGCCTCGGGCGGCTGATCGTCGAGGCGCGGGGAGAGGTCGCCACGGCGATCCTCGACGTGCTCGACCGCGCCAACGCCGCCCTCTACTGGGAGCGCGACTCGCGCCACGACACGGTCATCAGCCTCACTTACGGCCGTCCCGCGCTCGACGCCTTGTGCCGCGTCATGGAAGCCTGGATTTTTCATTTTCTGAAGATCGAGGTGAAAATCAAGCCGCTGCGAAAGATCGAGGAAACGCGCTGGGCCTGGCACATCGGGCTGGATGCCGAGTCGAATGCGATTCTGAATGCGCTGTGGAAGGGGGATCAGGTCGACGCCGGGCGCATGCGCCGCATCCTCGCGCTCTTCGCGCTCGAATTCGCCGATCCCGCGGCGATGCGGGCGGACATCGCCGGGCGCCCCGTGTACCTTGCGCTCTCGGCCGGCGAGGACGACGTGGTGAGGATGAAGCCGCAGAACCTGATTCTCAATTTGCCGCTCAATGAAGCCTGACCCGATGGAAATGAAGCCAAACTACTGGGACAGGGCGAAACGGGCGCTCGCGCGCAACGACCCGGTGATGGCCGCCATCATCAAGCGCCATCCGAAAGTGTTCATGGTGCGGCGCGGGGAAGCGTTCATGACGCTCGCACGCGCGATCTGCGGCCAGCAGATCTCGGTCAAGGCGGCGCAAAGCGTCTGGAACCGGGTGTGCGAGTGCGTGGGCGACATCACGCCGCGCAACGTGCTCGAGCGCAAAAGGCCTCAGCTGCGCGCCTGCGGGCTTTCCGACCGCAAGGTCGAGTACATCGCCGACCTCGCCCAGCACTTCGTCGACGGGAAGATCCACGAGCGCCGCTGGCCCGAAATGGACGACGAGGCGATCATCGCCGAGCTCACCGACGTGCGCGGCATCGGCCGCTGGACCGCGGAGATGTTCCTCATGTTCAACCTGCTGCGGCCCGACGTGTTTCCCCTGGACGACTTGGGCCTGCAAAAGGGCATACGCCTTGCCTACTTCAAGGGCAGGAAGGTCTCGCTGAGAACGATGAAGCGCCTGGGCGAGACCTGGCGCCCGTGGCGCACGGTCGCGAGCTGGTACCTGTGGCGCTCCCTCGATCCCCTGCCCGTTGAATACTGAGGGACGCTAGGCCGGGTACGGGCGGACGCCTCGGCTAGAATGCCGCCGCAATGAAGACGACGTTCCTCGACTTCGAGCAGCCGGTCGCCGAACTGGAAGGCCGGATCGACGAATTGCGCTACGCGCAGGACGATTCGGCGGTCGACATCTCGGAGGAGATCCAGCGGCTCACCAAGAAGAGCCAGGCGCTGACGCGCGACATCTACGCGAAGCTCTCGCCCTGGCAGGTCGCGCAGGTCGCGCGCCATCCGCAGCGCCCCTACTCGCTCGACTTCATCGGCATGATGTTCTCGGGCTTCGAGGAGCTGCACGGCGATCGCGTGTTCGGCGACGACCCGTCGATCGTCGGCGGGCTCGCGCGCTTCGAGGGCGAGGCCTGCGTGGTGGTCGGGCACCAGAAGGGCAGGGATACGAAAGAAAAGATCTTGCGCAACTTCGGCATGCCGCGGCCCGAGGGCTACCGCAAGGCGCTGCGCCTCTTCCAGCTCGCGGAGAAATTCTCGCTTCCCGTCTTCACCTTCGTCGACACGCCGGGCGCCTACCCGGGGATCGACGCCGAGGAGCGTGGCCAGTCCGAGGCGATCGGGCACAACCTCTACGTCCTGGCGAGCCTGAAGACGCCGGTCATCGTCACCATCATCGGCGAGGGCGGCTCGGGCGGGGCGCTCGCGATCGCGGTGGGCGACACCGTGCTGATGCTGCAATACGCGACCTACTCGGTGATCTCGCCCGAGGGCTGCGCCTCCATCCTGTGGAAGAGCGCCGACAAGGCGCCCGAGGCGGCCGAGACGCTCGGCATCACCGCGAGCCGCCTGAAAACGCTCGGGCTCATCGACAAGATCGTGCCCGAGCCGCTCGGCGGCGCGCACCGCGACCCGCAGGCGACCGCGGCGAACCTGAAAAAGGCGCTTGGCGAGGCGCTCAAGGCGCTTCAGGAGAAAAAGCCCAAGGAGCTGGTCGAAGAGCGCCTCGAGCGCCTGATGTCCTATGGCCGCTTCAAGGAAACTGCGGAGCGTTAGCGCGCAGGCGCTTTCGTCCGTTGGCGGGCGGCTCGCGCCCCTGCGCGGCAAGCGGCTTGCGGCGGGCCTCTCCGGAGGAATCGACTCGGTGGTGCTGCTCCACGTGCTGCGCGCTTTGCAGCCGCAGTTCGGCTACCGGCTTTCGGCCGTTCACGTAAACCACGGCATCAGTCCGAACGCGGGCGACTGGGAAAAGTTTTGTTCCGCTCTTTGTTCCGAATTGAAAGTCCCTTTGAAAATCGCGAGGGTGAAAGTTTCAAGGCAGCGCAAGGGCCTCGAAGCGGCGGCGCGGGAAGCGCGCCGCGCGGCCCTGAGCAAAGCGCCTGTCGATGCCATCGCGTTGGCGCATCACCTCGACGATCAGGCCGAAACGGTATTGCTGAACCTGCTGCGCGGCGCGGGCCTCGAAGGCGCGAGCGGGATGGCGGCACGCAGCCGCCTGAGCGGAAAGACGCTGCTGCGGCCTTTGCTGCCGGTTTCCAGAGAGGAAATTGCCGCGTACGCGGCCGAACACCGGCTCGGCTGGATCGAGGACGAATCGAACTCGGACACGGCGTTCACGCGCAATTTCGTGCGCCACCGCGTCGGGCCGCTGCTCGAAGAGCGCTTTCCGCGCTGGCGCGAGGCGCTTGCGCGCGCGGCGCGCCACTTCGCCTCGAGAAGGCCCGATGCGGGCAAGCTCCTGCGCGCCTGGCTGAAAGAGAAGGGCCTGCGCGCCCCGAGCGAGGCGAAACTGGCCGAGATGCTGAAGCAGATGAGGGCGGGGAGGGGAGCGCTCGAGCACGAAGGAAAGGTCTTGCGCTTCTACCGGGAAAGAATCTTCACGGGCGGGAAAAGCAAAAGGCCCGCGTTCGAGCCGCAGGCCTGGCATGGCGAGGCGAGGCTCGAGCTTCCCGCGCTGGGAGGCGAGCTGCGCTTCAGGAAGGCGCGCGGCAAGGGCATCGACCGCAAGCGCCTCGAAGGCGGCAAGGTGGAGGTCCGGCTGCGCTCGGGCGGCGAGCGCCTGCGCCTGGAGGCGCGCAGGCCGCGCCGCACGCTGAAAAATCTTTTCCAGGAAACGGGCGTGCCGCCCTGGGAGCGCGAGCGCATGCCGCTCCTTTTTTGCGGCGAGGACCTCGTCTGGGCGCCGCGCCTGGGCGTCGACGCGGGCTGGCGCGCCTCGAGCACGGCCCCCGGCATCATTCCCGAATGGCGCGCCTCGTCCTAGCTTTTGTTGCCGCGCTTTTCGCCGCCACTGCGTCCGCGCAGGGCAAGAATTTTCCTGCGCACTGGCCGAGGACATTGACGCTCGCCACCGGATCGCTGGGCGCGACCTACATGGTCTACGGCAAGGCGTGGGCGGAGCTCGTCAACGCCAGTCTCGGCACGCACATCACCCTGCAGCAGACCGAGGGCCCGGTGCAGAACATCGGGCTCACCGACGCGCGCCTCACGGATCTGGGCATGACGACGATGGGCGTCGCCTTGCAGGCGCTCCACGGCAAGGGGGAGTGGACGCACGGCCGGCGCTACCGCAACTTCCGCGCGGTCTTTCCGATGTACGACACGCCGTTTCACTTCGTCTCGCTGGAGAAATCGGGCGTCCGCCAGGTGCGCGACCTGAACGGCCGCAAGGCGGGGGTCGGCCCGAAAGGGGGCACCTGCGGCACCTACATCCCGCAGATCTTCAAGGTCCTCGGCATCGAGGCGACCCTGCGTCACGGCCAGGCGGCCGACATGGCTGCCAGCCTGCAGGACGGCTTGATCGAGGCGTTTCCGTTCTGCGCCGGCGTGCCGGTCGGCGCCTACGCGGAGCTCGAATCGGTGAACAAGGTGCGCTTCTTCAGTTTCACCCGCGACGAGATCCGCCGCATCAAGGCCGCGTTCCCGGAGCTCTCCGAAGCGATCATCCCGAGGGGCGCCTACCGGCAGCTGCGCGAAGACCAGCTCACCGTCGGCGTCTTCAACTTCGCCATCGCGCACAAGGATCTGCCCGAGGACCTCGTCTACGAAATCACCAAGGCGGTGCTCGAGGGGCAGGCGCAGCTTGTGACGGCGCATCCGGCGGCAAAGGAGACGCGGCTCGAGAACTGGAGCCGCAACAGCGCCATCCCGTTCCATCCCGGGGCGCTGCGCTACTACAGGGAAAAAGGGATCAGCGTCCCCGCTTCGCTGAAGCCGCCTTCTTCCTAGCCGCGGAACTGGATCTGCGCCTGAGCGCAAAGGCATCGCGCGCCGCCTTCGCCTCCGCGCTCATCGCGGCGAGCTGTACCTGGTCGTGCGCCATGTGGGAGGCGGCGTGCGCGCCGAGCGTGGCGTAGGCGTTGATCGATTCCTTGCTCATGCGCACGGAGCTGGGCGGCAGCGCCAGCACCGCTTTGGCGATCTCGCGCGCCTTCTTATGTGCTTGTCCTTTTTCAGTAACGTAATCAACTAGTCCCATCGCGTGCGCGTCAGCAGCGGCGAAGCGCTCGCAGAGGATCGTGAGGCGCTTCGCTCTCGCGGGTCCCGCGAGGTTGACCAGACGCGGCAGCGTGCCCCAGGTGAGCGGAATGCCGAGCGCGATTTCCGGAAACGAGACAAAGGCGTCCTTCGCGATCACGCGCCAATCGAGGGCCACGGCGAGCGCGAGGCCGCCGCCGATCGCGTAGCCCTCGATCGCCGCGATCGTCATGTGCGGCAGCTCCTCCCATGCGCGCGCCATGCGAAAGCCGAGCGCGGCGATCTCGCGGCCTTGCTCGAGCGAGCCCTGGCCTTCGCCCCAGCGTGTGCGGTCCTTGAGATCCGCTCCCGCCGAGAAGCAGACGCCCGCGCCGCGCACGATCACGACGCGCAGCTCGCGACTGGCCGCGAGCTTCCCCGCGCACGCGATCATCTCGCGCATGAGCTGCGCCGACATCGCGTTTCGCGCCTCGGGGCGCTGGAGGGTCACGGTGGCCAGCGCGCCCTGCGATTCGACCTTCAAGGTCTGGAACTTCATGTACGCAACCCTTTGTTTTTGAATGAAAGTGGCGGCCGGCGTGCTATACTCGCAGGCTATTCAAAAATCAGCTCCCGGGGACTTTGGCATGGCAGTGGAACGAACCCTCTCGATCATCAAGCCCGACGCGGTCAAAAAGAACGCCATCGGCCAGATTCTCGCGCGCTTCGAGGGCGCGGGCTTGAAAATCATCGCCGCCCGCATGACGCACCTGTCGCGCGCCGAGGCGGAAAAATTCTACGCGGTGCACAAGGGCCGGCCGTTCTTCGACGACCTGGTCGGCTTCATGATCTCGGGCCCGGTGCTCGTGCAGGTGCTCGAGGGCGAGAACGCGATCGCGAAGAACCGCGAGATCATGGGCGCGACCGACCCGAAAAAGGCCGCCAAAGGCACGATCCGCGCCGATTTCGCCGATTCGATCGACGCCAACGCGGTGCACGGCTCGGACGCGCCGGAGACGGCGCAGACCGAGGTCGCTTTCTTCTTCAAGAACGGCGACCTCCACTCGCGCTAGCGATGGCGGAAAACCTCCTCGGACTCGATGCGCAGGGCATGGAGGCGCTCGTCGCCCGGCTGGGCGAGAAGCCCTTTCGCGCGCGCCAGCTGCTGAAGTGGATCCATCGGCGCGGCGCCGCCGACTTCGCCTCGATGACCGACATCGCGCGCTCGCTGCGCGAGCAACTCGTGGGCTCGGCCACGATCGAGCCGCCGACGGTGGTCGGCGAGAGCGCGAGCGCCGACGGCACGCGCAAGTGGCTGCTCAAGGTGGACGGTGCGAACGCGGTCGAGGCGGTGTTCATTCCCGAAACCGGCCGCGGCACGCTGTGCGTGTCGAGCCAGGCCGGCTGCACGCTCGATTGCGCGTTTTGCTCCACCGGCAAGCAGGGCTTCAATAGAAATCTCGGCGCCGCCGAGATCGTGGGCCAGCTCTGGCTCGCCAACCAGGCCTTGGGCGGGTTCGGGCCGGCGCGACCGGTGAGCAATGTGGTCTTCATGGGCATGGGCGAGCCGACGCTGAATCTCGACAACGTGATTCCCGCGCTCAGGCTCATGCTCGACGATAACGCCTACGGGCTTTCGCGCCGTCGCGTGACGGTTTCCACCTCGGGCGTCGTTCCGGGCATGGATCGGCTCGCCGCCGAGTGCCCGGTGGCGCTCGCGGTGTCGCTGCACGCGCCGGACGATGAGCTGCGCGACCGGATCGTGCCCATCAACCGCAAATATCCGCTCAAGGACCTGATGGCGGCCTGCAACCGGTACCTGGAGCGCGCGCCGCGCGACTTCATCACCTTCGAGTACGTGATGCTCGACGGCGTGAACGATTCCGACGCGCACGCGCGCGGTCTCGTCGCCCTGTCGAAGAAGGTGCGCAGCAAGTTCAACCTTATTCCGTTCAATCCGTTCCCGCGCTCGGGGTTCAAGCGCTCGCCCGATGAGCGCATCCGGGCCTTCGCGCAGGTGCTGCAGCGCGCCGGGCTGACCGTGACGACGCGCAAGACCCGCGGCGACGAGATCGACGCGGCCTGCGGCCAGCTTGCCGGCGACGTCGCCGATCGCACCCGGCGGCGCAAGACGATCGCCTTGACCGAGGCGAGGCCGTGAGCCGCCTCGGCCGCGCCCTTCTCGCAGGCTTCATTGCCGGCGGCACGCTGCTCGCCGGCTGCGCGGGCGGCCCGGGTGGAGGGGGCGGCACCGAGCCCGTCGCCGAGACCGGCACGATCGTCGGCGAGCCGGGCGACCCGCGCAACCGCGCGAAAGTCCACGCCGAGCTCGCCGCGCTCTATTACGGGCGCGGCAACATGGGTGTCGCGCTGGAAGAACTGCGCATCGCTCAGGCGGCCGACTCGAACTACGCGCTTACCTACAGCCTCTTCGGGCTCGTGTACGCGGAGCTACGCGAGAACGGCCTCGCCCAGCAGAGCTTCGAGCGCGCGCTCAGTCTCTCGCCGACCGATCCGGACATCAACCACAACTACGGCTGGTTCCTCTGCCAGACCAAGCGCGAAGGCGAGGCGATCAAGTACTTCATGCGCGCGGTGCGAAACCCGCTTTACCCGGCGCCCTGGCGCTCCTACTCGGCGGCGGGCGTGTGCGCGCTGCGCATGAACAACATGAAGGAGGCCGAGGGCTACTTCCAGCAGGCGCTGCGCCAGGAGCCGAACGACCCGCAGTCGCTCCTGCCCCTCGCCGACATCCGCTATCGCCAGAACAGCCTGGAGGAGGCGCGGCGCCTCGTCTCGCGCTACAACAAGATCGTCGAGCCGAGCGCCGAGTCGCTGTGGCTCGCGCTGCGCATCGAGCGGAAGCTCGGCGAGCGCGTCGCCGAGGCCGGCTTCGCCAACCAGCTGCGGCGCAAGTTTTCCGGCTCGCGCGAATACCAGGCGCTGCAGCGCGGCGACTATGACTGAGGAGGCCGCAGGCGCGGCGGGCGGCGACGTGGGCGCCGAGCTCGCGCGCGCGCGCCAGGCCGCCGGGCTCGCGGTGGCTGACGTGGCGCAGCAGCTCAAGTTCGCGCCGCGGCAGATCGAGGCGCTGGAGGAGGGCCGCTATGGCGACCTGCCGCCGGGCACCTTCGCGCGCGGCATGGTGCGCGCCTATGCGCGGCTCGTGAAGCTCGACCCGGGGCCGCTGGTCGAGCGCATCGCGGCGCAGGTGGCGGTGCCGGACAACGCCGCGGCCGTCGCCTCGGCGCGCCGGCCCATACCGATCGTCGACAACGCGCGGCGCACCAACCTGACCTATGCGGCGCTTTCGCTCGTGATTCTCGCCGTGATCGGCGCGGTCATCTTCGAATGGCAGCGCGACCGCGCCAGAGCCGAGGAGATGACCTTCGTGGCGGCGGCGCAGCCGCCCGCGGAGGCGCCGAAGCCGGCGCCGACGCCCGTGGCCTCGGCCAGTCCCGTCAGCCCGCAGGCCGCTCCGCTCGCGAGCGAAGAGCCGCAGGAGAAGCCGGTCCCGCCGCCCGCCGTGGAGAAGACTGCGCCGGCCGCCGCGGCCGAGAAGACCGCCACGCCGGCCGGCCGGCACCGCATCGGCCTCAAATTCGAGCGCGAATCCTGGGTCGAGATCCGCAACCGCGACGGCAAGATCCTCACCTCGCAGCTCAATCCTGCGGGCAGCGAGCGCACGGTCGAGGGCCTGCCGCCGTTTGAAGTGGTGATCGGCAACGCGCAGCACGTGCGCCTTTCCTACGACGACCAGCCGGTGGACCTCGCGCCGCACGTCAAGGTCGAGGTCGCGCGCTTCACGCTGAAGTAAGGCAGGCTTCCAGTGCGCAGAATTTCCACTCAGGTCAGGGTCGGCGGCGTCGCCATCGGCGGCGGCGCGCCGATCGTGGTGCAGTCGATGACCAATACCGACACGGCCAACGTCGAAGCGACGGCGCGGCAGGTGGAGCAGCTCTGGCGCGCCGGCTCCGAGCTCGTGCGCATCACGGTCAACACGCCGGAGGCCGCGGCGGCAGTCGCCCCCATCCGCGACAAGCTCGAGGCGCGCGGCTGCAGCGTTCCGCTCGTCGGCGACTTTCATTTCAACGGCCACAAGCTGCTCACCCGCTATCCCGAGTGCGCCCGCGCGCTGGCCAAATACCGCATCAACCCGGGTAACGTCGGCAAGGGAGCGAAGCGCGACGACCAGTTCGGCCAGATGATCGAAGTGGCGCTGAAGAACGAGAAGCCGGTGCGCATCGGCGTGAACTGGGGCAGCCTCGACCAGGAATTGCTCGCGCGCCTGATGGACGAGAATGCGAGGCAGGCCGCGCCTTCGGATGCAGAGCAGGTGATGCGCGAAGCCGTCATCCTCTCCGCCCTCGAGTCGGCGCGCCAGGCGGAGCAGTGGGGCCTGGGCGCCGAGCGCATCGTGATCTCCTGCAAGATGAGCCAGGTGCAGGACCTGATCGCGGTCTACCGCAGCCTCGCCTCGCGCTGTACCTACGCGCTGCATCTGGGCCTCACCGAGGCGGGGATGGGCTCCAAGGGCATCGTCGCCTCGAGCGCGGCCATGGGCGTGCTCTTGCAGGAAGGCATCGGCGACACGATTCGCATCTCGCTCACGCCCGAGCCGGGCGGCGATCGCACCCGGGAAGTCATCGTCGCGCAGGAGCTGCTGCAGACCATGGGCCTGCGCGCCTTCAGCCCCATGGTGAGCGCGTGCCCGGGCTGCGGACGCACGACGAGCACCGAGTTCCAGGAGCTCGCGCAGAAGATCGAGCTCTCGCTGCGCGAGAAGATGAAGGAATGGAAGACGCGCTACCCCGGCGTCGAGGAGATGCGCGTCGCGGTCATGGGTTGCGTGGTGAACGGGCCGGGCGAATCCAAGCACGCCGACATCGGCATCAGCCTGCCGGGCACGAACGAGTCGCCGGTCGCGCCGGTGTATGTGGACGGCGAGAAGTCCGTGACTCTCAAAGGCGCCCGCATCGCGGAGGAATTCCAGGCCCTGGTCGACGAGTATGTGCGCAGGCGCTATGGCGCCGGCGCCGCTCCTGCGCGCCCCAAAAACATAAAGATCAAAGCGGTTTGAAAAAAGTAAAGCCCGCGCTTCTAAAGGGATTCGATCAGGAGTACTTGCCTGGAGAGCAGCTCCAGTTCAATGCTCTGATCGATCTCGTCCGGCGCAATTTCGAGCGCTACGGCTTCCTGCCGATCGAGACGCCCTCGGCCGAGCTGAAGGAGGTGCTGACCTCCAAGGGCGGCACCGAGAAGGAGATCTACGCGCTCGCGCGGCTTGCCGCCGACGACGAGGACGAAGCCGCTACGCGCGGCGCGCTGCGCTTCGATCTCACCGTGCCGCTCGCGCGCTACGTGGCGATGCGCGAGCGCGAGCTTGCATTTCCCTTCCGGCGCTACCAGATTCAGCGCGTCTGGCGCGGCGAGTCGCCGCAGGCGAAGAAGGGGCGCTTCCGCGAGTTCTACCAGTGCGACATCGACATCATCGGCCGCGAGAAGCTCTCCCGCCTCGCCGAGGCCGAGATCCCGAGCGTCATCTACAGCGTGTTCAGGGAGATGGCGATCGGCGAGTTCCGGATTCGCATCAACAACCGCAAGGTGCTGAAAGGCCTGCTGCAGGCGCACGGCGTCTCGGACGCCGCCGCGCCCGCGGTGCTGCGCGCGCTGGACAAGGTCGATCGGGAGGACAAAGCGAAGATCCTGGAGGACATGAAGAAGGAAGGGGTCACGGAAGGGCTGGCGCTTTACGACCTGATCGCCACGAAACGAGACACGAATGAAACCCTCGACGTCCTTTCAAAAGAGAAAGGCAACGACCTGCTCGCCCAGGGAATGACTGAATCGAAGGAGATCGTCACCGCCATCCGGCAGTTCGGCGTGCCGGATTCTCATTTCGCGATGGACCTCTCGGTCGTGCGCGGGCTCGATTACTACACGGGCACGATCTACGAGACGACGCTCATCGGCCACCCGGAGCTCGGCAGCATCTGCTCGGGCGGGCGCTACGACGACCTGGCGAGCTATTTCACCGACACGAAGCTGCCTGGCGTCGGCATCTCGATCG
This sequence comes from Burkholderiales bacterium, assembly GCA_036262835.1. GTDB lineage: Bacteria > Pseudomonadota > Gammaproteobacteria > Burkholderiales > SG8-39 > RBG-16-66-20. The sequence continues at coordinate 21,061 of DATAID010000059.1, forward strand.
GCCTGACGCGTCTTTTCTCGAGGCTGAAGGAAGCGAACCTGCTCAAGCCGCTCGAGCGCACGCCCGCCGAGGTGCTGGTGACGACTCTGGACCCCAGGTTTCTCGAGCGCTACCTCGGCATGGCGCGCGAGCTTCGCGCCGCCGGCGTCAATACGGAGGTGTACCTGGAAACGGCAAAGCTGAAGAACCAGCTCACGTACGCCGACCGCAAGGGCTTTCGCGTCGCGCTCGTCGCGGGCGAGACCGAGTTCGGCGGCAATGCCGTGCAGGTCAAGGATCTTTACAATAGAAAAGACGAAAACCACCCCCTCGATCGTCTCGTCGCCTCCGTGCGAGACGTCCTGTCCCGACCCTTGAAGAAGAACTGATGGCCTACGATCTCGAAGAGCAGGAACAGCTTGCCTCGCTGAAGGCGTGGTGGAAGGACAACGGCACCCTTGTGCTCGTGGCGATCGCCGCGGCGGCGATCACCTTCGCGGGCTGGCAGGGCTGGAACAACTGGCGGGACGGGCAGGCGCGCCAGGCCGCGGGCCTGTACGAGTCGCTGCTCAAGGCGCTCGTCGCCGGCGACGCCAAGGCGATGCGCGAGCCCGGCGGCGAGCTTGCCGAGAAGTTCCCCGGCTCGCTCTACGCTTCGATGGGCGCGCTCGCGCAGGCGCGCTTCTACTTCGAGCGCAACGACCTGAAGAACGCCAAGGCGCAGCTGCAGTGGGCGCTCGAGCACGCCAAGTCCGAGGAGATGCGCGACCTCGCGCGCCTGCGGCTCGCCGGCGTGCTCCTGGACGAGAAGTCCTACGACGAGGCGCTCAAGCAGCTCGAGGCGAAGCACTCGCCCGCGCTCGAGGCGCAGTACGCGGCGCTGCGCGGCGACGCGCTCCTCGCCAAGAACCGGCCCGACGAGGCGAAGGCCGCCTACCGCGCCGCGCTCGAGAAGGCGGACGCCTCGCGCAGCCCCGGCTTGCGCGAGAGCGTGCAGATCCGCCTCGACGCGCTCGGGGGCTAGCATGAAGAAGACGATTGCGGCCGCGCTCCTCGCCGCGGCGCTCGCGGCTTGCTCGAGCCTGCCGAACCTCAATCCCATGAACTGGTTCGGCAGCACCAATACCGGGCCCAAGCCCGCCGAGCTGCCCTCGCTCACCAATCCGCAAGGCGTGCGCGTGATGTGGTCGGCGAGCGTCGGCGGCGCCGACGAATTCGTTCTCAGCCCCGCGCTGTTCGGCGACAGCGTCTACGCGGCCGCCCGCAACGGCACCGTGGCGAGCCTCGATGCCGCCTCGGGCCAGCAACGCTGGAAGGTGACAGTAGGGGCGCGCATCTCCGGCGCCGTGGGCACCGACGGAACGCTCGTCGCGGTCGCCTCCGACGAAGGAGAGGTGATTGCCCTCGACGCGCAGACCGGCACCGTGCGCTGGCGCTCGCGCGTGTCGAGCGAGGTGCTCGCCGCGCCCAAGGTCGCCGAGCGGCTCGTGCTCGTGCGCAGCGCCGACAGCCGCATCTTCGCCTTCGGCGCCGAGGATGGAAAGCGCCGCTGGGTGTACCAGCGCGCGGCCGCGAGCCTCATCGTGCGCTCGCCCGCCGGCCTCACGGTGAGCCAGGGCTCGGCCTACGCGGGCTTCGGCGGCGGCAAGCTCGTCGCGGTTTCGCTCGCCACGGGCGGCGTGCGCTGGGAGGCCACCGTCGCGCTGCCCAAGGGAGCGACCGAGCTCGAGCGCGTCACCGACATCGTCGGCGACCCGACCGCGCTCGGCCGCGAGATCTGCGCCGCCGCCTACCAGGGGCGCGTCGCCTGCTACGACGCGCAGAACGGCAACCAGCTCTGGGCGCGCGACATGTCCTCGCTCACCGGGGTCTCGTTCGACGCGCGCTACGCCTTCGTCTCGGACGACAAAGGCGCCGTGCACGCGCTCGATCGCACCAACGGGCGCAGCGTGTGGAAGCAGGACCGGCTTTCCTACCGGCGGCTCACCCTGCCGCTGCCGCTCGGCACGGAGGTCGCCGTCGGCGACCTGCAGGGCTATGTGCACTTTCTCGCGCGCGAATCCGGCGCGTTTGTCGCGCGCGCGAGCACCGACGGCAGCCCGATCCGCGCCGCGCCGCTCAAGCTGCCCGAGGGCTTCGTGGTCCAGACGCAAAATGGGGGACTCTATGCCCTCAATCTCCGGTGATCCATGACACCGGTGATCGCCCTCGTCGGCCGGCCGAACGTCGGCAAAAGCACCCTCTTTAACCGCCTCACCCGCCGGCGCGACGCGATCGTCGTCGACGTGCCGGGCGTCACCCGCGACCGCCACTACGGCGAAGGCGCGCTCGGCGGGCGGCCGTTCATCGCGATCGACACCGGCGGGCTGCAGCCCGAGGCCGAGGGTGTGTACGTCGAGATGGCGCGCCAGACCGAGCAGGCGATCGTCGAAGCCGATGTGGTGGTGCTGATCGCCGACGCGCGCGCCGGCCTCACGCCCGGTGATCGCGCGATCGCCGAGAAGCTGCGGCGGCTCAAGGACCGCGTCTGGGTCGCCGCCAACAAGGCCGAGGGCCTCGATCCCGATACCGCTGCCGCGGAATTCCACGAGCTCGGCCTTGGGCAGCCGCATGCGATTTCCGCCGCGCACGGCAGCGGGGTTACCGACTTTCTCGAGCTTGTTCTGGAAGGCTTTCCGCCTCCGGAAAAAAGAGAAACCGAAGAGAGCGAAAGACACCCGCGCGTGGCGATCGTGGGGCGGCCGAACGTGGGCAAGTCGACGCTCGTCAACGCGCTCGTCGGCGAGGAGCGGGTGGTCGCGCATGACCTTCCCGGCACGACGCGCGACGCCATCGAGGTGCCCTTCGAGCGCGCCGGCCGTCGCTATACGCTCATCGATACCGCCGGCCTGCGCAAGCGCGGCAAGGCCGGGGGCGACGTCGAGCGCTTTTCGATCGTGAAGACGCTGCAGGCGATCGACGCGGCGAACGTCGCGGTGCTCGTGCTCGACGCGGTCGAGGGAATCTCCGACCAGGATGCGCACGTCGCGGGCTACATCCTCGAGCGCGGGCGCGCGGTCGTGATCGCCGTCAACAAGTGGGACGCGGCCAGCAAGGAGGCGAGGGAGCGGGTGAAGGCGCAACTGGGCTGGAACCTCGGCTTTCTCGGCTTTGCCGATGCGCTCTTCATCTCCGCGAAGACCACCAAGGGCGTGAGCGACGTCATGCGCTCGGTCAACGCCGCCTATGCGGCGGCGATGGCGAAGCTGCCGACCCCGAAGCTCACGCGCGCGCTCATCGCCGCGATCGAGCGCCAGGCGCCGGCGCGCAAGGGCTACTCGCGCCCGAAGATGCGCTACGCGCACCAGGGCGGCTCGAACCCGCCGCGCATCGTGATCCACGGCAATGCGCTCGATCACGTCACCGACGCCTACCTGCGCTACCTGCAGGGCTGGTTCCGCAACGCGTTCTCGCTCACCGGCACGCCGCTCAGGATCGAGCTGCGCACCGGGCGCAATCCCTACGTGAAGAAGAAAAGGTAGAGCGTCCGCCCGGGCGCAAGCGCGCCCAGCCCCGCGCCCGCGAGGCCGAGGAAGGTGCCGACCATGAAGCCCTTGTGCGCGCGCACGTTGCCGCGGCGGATGAACACGATCGCGCAAACGAGCGAGATGAGCGTCCACGCCGAGAGCAGGTGGACGACGGAAAAGCCGCCCGCCTTGTTCAGGCCGAGGATCCAGAAAGACGAGATCGCCGCCGTCGCCATGGCCGCCACCCAGAGCCAGCCGAGCGCTCGGTGAAGCCGCGTGCCTTTGGGCGTCGCGAGCTGAAGCGCGCCGAGGAGGAGGGCGGGCAGGACCGCAGCGAGGTGGACGAGGACCGGCAGCTTCATGGCAGGCTCCCAATGTTGACAACGACAACATAAAGTACGAGACTTATGTTGCTTATGTCAACATCAAGGCGCCAACGGACCGGCTATCACCATGGCGACCTGCGCGCCTCGCTGCTGCGCGCGGCGTCTGAACTCGTTGAAAAGAAAGGCATTGACGGCCTCAGCTTGAGGAACGTGGCGCGCCGGGCGGGGGTCTCCCACAACGCGCCCTACCGCCATTTCCCAAGCCGGAGCGCATTGCTCGCCGCGATTGCCGCGGCGGGCTTCGAGCGCTTCCGGGCGGAGCTGGAGGCCGCCGAGCGCGCGGGCGGCCTGCGCGCGCGGGGGGAGGCCTACGTGCACTTCGCGCTCGCGCGGCCGGAGCTTTTCCGGCTCATGTTCGGGCCTGCCGTCGAAGGCGACGCCCAGCTGCGCGAGCAAGCCGGGCTCGCGTTCGGCGGCTTGCGCCAGGCGATCACGTCGCATGCCGGGCAGGAGGCGCCCTTCGCCGCGCTCGCAGCCTGGGCGCTCGTGCACGGACTCTCTCACCTGCTTCTGGACCGGAGAATCACCGGCGCCATGATGGGAAACCCGCGCGATCCCGCGCAACTCCGGCGTTTCGTCGGCGAGGTGCTGGGCTCGGTGCGCTTCGCGGTTGCGCCGCCCGCTCAGCGCTCGGCATAGCGCGCGAAGGCGGCCCGGCAGCCGCCCGGCTCGGCGTGGCAGTAGAGCAGGCGAAACAGCGGCCGCTCGAGGTGCTTGATCAGCTTCGCCTGGCTCTCCCAGAGCTCGCGCGCCCGCTGCGGCGCGCCGGCCGCGAGATGCCCGGTCATGCCCGCGGCAAGCAGATACTCACGCGCCTCGGCGCTCAGGCCCGGCTGGGTCGCGGCGAGCTTGCCCGCGAGCTCGCCCATGCGCTCGGCATCGCGCGCGCCGACCGCGGCGAAGAGCAGGACCCAGTCGCGCTGGAACTCGTGCAGCTGCGCGAAGCAGGGCGCAGCCGTGATGCGCCGCCAGACCGCGGTGGCCTCGTCCGGGCCGAGAAACGGGTTGATCGTGCGCGCGACGTTGAGAAGGCCCGGCAGCCAGACGTCGAGCTCGCGCGGGTCGCGGCATTCCATCAGGCGCAGCTTGGCGAGCTCCAGGTCCTTCTCGAGCGCCGCCGCGATCGACTCGGGGACCGGCGGCTTCGGGTGGAGGAGGAAGTCGCGCGCATAGCGGGCGATGCGCGTGCTCTCGATGCGGTCGAACGCGTAGGCCGCGGCATGCGCCTCGTCGACCGGCCGGCGCCGCAAGCCCTCCAGCATGTCGAGCACCGGGACGCCGTCGACCAGAAGGGCGACGACGTCGGAGGCGTTTTTTTCCGTGAAACGGTGCCGCGCGGCATTGAGGTCGAGCACGGGGGCGTAGTCCGAGTTCGCCGGCATGCCGTAGCTCGCGAAAAGCGGCTCGAGCGTCGAGCGCCGGCCGAGGTAGCGCGCATCCAGGTCACCGGGCCCGCGCAGGTGCGCCTCGTAGAGCGCCCGCCCGATGCCGGGCTGGCCGAAGACCGAGGCTTTCGCGGGTAGCGGCAGCGGCGCCCCGCTCGCGACGATGAGCAGGTCGTGGTTGCTTGGCGCGAACACCGCGTAATCCGGAAACACCTCGCCCAGCGCGCGCATGACCGAGGCGAGGAGCGAGGCGTCGATCTCGTAGAGCTGGAACCACTGCACGAGCACGCCGCCCGGGTTGAGGTGCGTGCGGATGCGCCGGTAGAACTCCGTGGTGAAGAGGCTCGACACGCCGCTCACCCACGGGTTGGAAGGCTCCGAGACCAGGATGTCGTAGCGCCGGTTGCGCGTGGAGAAGAAGGTCTTCGCGTCGTCGATGACGATCTGGCCGCGCGGATCGGCGAAGGCCGAGATGTTGCGCGGCGCGAAGCCGCGCGCCGCCTCGGCCATCGCGGCCTCGATTTCGACCGTGTCGACGCGCTCGAGCGCAAGGCTCTGCAGCAGCGTGTGCATGGTGAGGCCGGTGCCGATGCCGATCACCGCGGCGCTCTTGGCGGCCGGCTTCAGGGCGAGCGGCACGCCGCCCGTGAGAATCATGGTGATTTCGTCCGAGCCGCGCTCGGCCTTCGGGTCCATGACGATGGAGCCGTCGGATTTGCCGTTGGTGCGGATGCTGAGCGCGTTGCCGTAGCGCACCAGATGCACGGTCGCCGTCTTGCCGTCGCGGTTGTAGAGGATCTCGGCCTCGCGCGAGCTCGCCAGGTCGCCGTAGCGGTACACGCCGGCGGTCATCTTGTGCGCATCGAGCTGGAAGGCGGCGGCGAGCGGCGTGAACGCGATCACGCAGGCCACCGCGGCCGTGCGCAGGAACCCGGCCGGCGCGAAGCGGGCGAGGAGCACGAGCCCCGCCGCCGCGTCCACCAGCGCGCCCAGCGTCAGCGTCCATTGCAGGCCGAGGATCGGCAAGCCGCCGTGCACCGCTATCAGCACGCCCGCGATGCTGCCGAGCGTGTTGGCCGCGTAGACCTGGCCGATGGCGCGCTCGCCGGCGCCGCGGCGCAGGAGCGCTCCGGTGATGAGCGGGAGCGTCATGCCCGCGCAGAACGTCGCGGGCAGCATGATGAGAGCGCAGATCGCCTGTCCGGACAGGTTGAAGAGTGCATAGCCCGTGTCGGTGCGCGCAAGCCCCGACATGAGCGCCTCCATGAGGTTGAACGAGAGGTCGTACACGGGCAGCGTGGCGAGCGCGAGGAGGCCCATTGCGACCTGCACCCCGCCGAGCAGGCGCTCGGGATGACCGTCGCGGTCGACGCGCCGGCGCACGGCGAGGCCGCCGAGCGCGAGGCCGAGGATGAAGGTCGAGAGCATCAGCTCGAACGAGTGGGTCGAGGAGCCGAGCACGAGCGAGAGCATCCGGATCCAGCAGATCTCGTAGATGAAGGAGGCAAGACCGGTGAAAAAGGCGACCGCGAGCAGCAGGAAGGCCGTGCGGCTTTCCTCCGCGGGAAGCGTTTTTTCGAGCGCGCGGTGCTGCGCGGGCCGCGCCATGATCGCAACGACGACCGCGATCAGCAGGTTGAGCGCTCCCGCGGTGCGCAATGTTCCGGGCAGCCCGACCCAGCCGATGAGGACGAACCCGCTCGCGAGAACGCCGCCCGCCGCGCCGAGGCTGTTGGCGAAATACAGCATCGCGATGGCCTCGCCGCTCGCCCCGCGCCGTGCTTCCGCCTGCGCGCGCGCGAGGCCCGCGCTCATCAAGGGGAAGGTCGCGCCGAGCAGGATCGATTGCGGCAGGATGAGCGCGCAGGAAATCGCGAGCTTCGCGGCCAGCGCGAGACCGTCGGAGCCCAGGGACGGCAGCACCGTGGCATACGACCAGTCGGTCGCCAGCACGAAAACCTCGTGGAAGGCGAGCGCGAAGAGCCCGACCGCCGCCTCGATCGCGGCATACGCGGCGAGCGGATTGCGCACGCGCACCGACAGGCGAGCGCACAGGCCCGAGCCGAGCGCCATGCCGCCCATGAAGACCACGAGCACGAGCGATTGGGCGTACGCCGCGTGCCCGAGATAGAGCTTGAGGTATTGCGTCCACACCGACTCGTAGATGAGGCCGGCGAACCCCGAAGCGACGAAGAGCGCGTAGAACGCGGCGCGTGGCGCCATGGCGGCGCTTATATCATGCGCATCGCATGTCCGTTTCCATTTCCGTTCCCGCCCGCCTCGGCGCCTACTACTTCGCGTTCTTCGCCTATATCGGCGTGGTGGCGCCGTACCTTTCCCTCTGGCTCGCCGCGCGCGGCTACAGCGCCCCGCAGATCGCGTTCGTGCTCGCCATGCCGCAGCTCGCGCGCGTGTTCGCGCCGACCCTGTGGGGCTGGATCGCCGATCGCACCGGCTGGCAGCGCGGCATCGTGGTCTTCACCGCTTTCTCGACGCTCGTCGGGCTTTCCGCGCTGCATTTGACGCAAAGCGCGGGCGAGGTCGCCGCGGTCATGCTCGTGGTCAGCATCATCGGCGCCGGATCGATGCCGCTCGTAGAGGCCGCCGCGCTCATGGCGACGCGCGCGAGGCCGGGCAGCTACGGCCCGGTGCGGCTCTGGGGATCGATCGGCTTCATCCTGACCGCGGTTTGCACCGGCGTCTGGCTCGACTATCACGGCGCGAGCACGATCCTCAACATCCTCATCGGCCTGTCCGCGCTCGTTCTTGTGGCGGCCTTCGGGATCCCGCCGCGCGAATCCCCTCCGGGCGAGGTGGCGCCTGCCAGCATCGGCGCGGTGCTCGCGCGCGCCGAGGTGCTCGCCTTCTTCGCCGCCTGCATGTGCATGTCGGTCGCGCACGGCGCGCTCTACGCTTTCCTGTCGATCCACCTGGAGGCCGCCGGCTATGCGAAAACGGCCATCGGCGCGCTCTGGATGCTCGGCTCGGCCGCCGAGATCGCCGCGTTCGTGTTCTTGCCGCAGCTCATGCGGCGCTACACGCTGCGCGCCCTCCTGCTTTTCAGCTTCGCGTGCGCGGCGGTGCGCTTTGTCCTCATCGGCTGGGCGGTGCACGTGCTCGCGCTGCTCATCCTCGCGCTGCTCCTGCACGCTGCCACCTTCGGGCTCTTTCACGGCGCATCGCTCGCCGCCGTGCATCGTTTCTTCGCGGGGCGGCTCGAGGCGCGCGGCCAGGCGGTCTACGCGAGCCTGACCTATGGCATCGGGGGCGCCGCCGGGACGCTCATTGCCGGCTGGGCCTGGGAGACTATGGGGCCTGGTTTTGCCTTTTCCATCAGCGCTTTATTCGGTGCTCTGGGCGGAGCATTTATCGGCTGGCGAGTGCGCGTGTAACGTGTCGGCAACATGATGAAGCCACTCATGATGAAGAAACTCCTTGTGGTTCTCGCGCTGGGGGCGCTGGCGGCTTGCGAGACCGTCGACACCACCCAGCCCGGCACGGTCGGCGTCGATCGCGACCAGCGCATGCTGGTCTCCTCGCAGGAGGTCGACGCGAGCGCCAAGCAGGCGTACTCGAAGATGATGGCCGAGGCGCAGAAGAAGGGCGTGCTCGACAGGGACGCCGCGGCCTTCCAGCGCGTTCGGGCGATCACCCGGCGCCTCGTGCCGCAGACGGTGGCGTTCCGCAAAGACGCCGGCAGCTGGCCTTGGGAAGTGCACGTGATCAGCACAGACGAGGTGAACGCCTGGTGCATGCCCTCGGGCAAGATGGCCGTCTACACCGGCCTCATCAACAAGCTGCAGGCGACCGACGACGAGCTCGCGGCCGTGATGGGCCACGAGATCGCGCACGCCCTGCGGGAGCATTCGCGCGAGCAGATCTCGCGGCAGGTCGGTACGCAAATGGCAATCGGCATTGCCGGGGCCCTCTTCGGTGTGGGCGATCTCGGACAAAGCCTGGCCGGCGCAGTGGCGGACGTGACCCTCAATCTGCCCAAGTCGCGCGGCATGGAGCAGGAGGCCGACCGCATCGGGGTCGAGCTCGCCGCGCGAGCGGGGTACAACCCGCACGCCGCCGTTTCCCTCTGGGAAAAGATGAACAAGATTGGCGGATCCTCCGGTCCCAGCTTCCTTTCGACGCATCCGTCCCCGGAAAATCGCCTGAAAGACCTGCGCGACTACGCCGAGCGCGTGATGCCGCTCTATCAGGCAAGCGCAAAACGCTGATTTGTTGTGCAATAATCATGGTTTAACGCGGCGCAGCATGCGCCTCGCCGAGCCATGGGACGCACGCTTTACGACAAGCTCTGGGACAGCCACGTCGTCCACACCGAGGACGACGGCACGGCGCTGCTCTACATCGACCGGCACCTCGTCCACGAGGTGACCAGCCCGCAGGCCTACGAAGGACTCGCGATTGCCGGGCGCAAGCCGTGGCGCATCGAATCGGTGGTCGCGACCGCTGATCACAACACTCCCACCACCGGCTGGGAACGCGGCATCGAAGGCATCGAGGATGCGACCTCGCGCCTGCAGGTCGAGACGCTCGACGCCAACATGAAGCGCTTCGGCGCGAAGGCGTATTTCCCGTTCCGCGACCGGCGCATGGGCATCGTCCACGTGGTCGGGCCGGAGAACGGCGCGACGCTGCCCGGGATGACGGTGGTCTGCGGCGATTCGCATACGAGCACGCACGGCGCTTTTGGGTGCCTCGCGCACGGCATCGGCACCTCGGAGGTCGAGCACGTGCTCGCCACGCAATGCCTGGTGCAAAAAAAGATGAAGAACATGCGCGTCACGGTCGAGGGCCGGCTCGGCCGCGGCGTCACGGCGAAGGATGTGGTGCTCGCCATCATCGGGCGCATCGGCACGGCGGGCGGCACCGGCCACGCGATCGAGTTCGCCGGCAGCGCGATCCGCTCGCTTTCCATGGAAGGCCGCATGACGGTGTGCAACATGGCGATCGAGGCGGGCGCGCGCGCCGGCATGGTGGCCGTGGACGAGACCACGATCCGCTATCTCGAAGGGCTTCCCTATTCGCCGACCGGCGCCGACTGGGAACAGGCGGTGATCTACTGGAAGACGCTCGTCAGCGACCCGGACGCGAAGTTCGACCGGGAGGTGAAGCTCGAGGCGCGCGAGATCGCGCCGCAGGTGACCTGGGGCACCTCGCCCGAGATGGTCGTGACCGTCGAGGACAGCGTGCCCGATCCGGACAAGGAGAAGGACGCGACCAAGCGCGAAGGCATGGAGCGCGCGCTGCAATACATGGGCCTGAAGCCGAGGACGCCGATCCAGGACATCAAGATCGACAAGGTCTTCATCGGCTCGTGCACGAATTCGCGCATCGAGGACCTGCGCGCGGCGGCCTCCGTCGTGCGCGGCAAGCGCGTCGCCGGCAACGTGCGCCTCGCGATGATCGTGCCGGGCTCGGGCCTCGTGAAAGCGCAGGCGGAAAAGGAAGGGCTCGATCGCGTGTTTCGCGAGGCCGGCTTCGAATGGCGCGAGCCCGGCTGCTCGATGTGCCTTGCGATGAACGCTGATCGCCTCAATCCGGGTGAGCGCTGCGCGGCCACCTCGAACCGCAACTTCGAGGGCCGCCAGGGCGCGGGCGGGCGCACGCATCTCGTCAGTCCCGCGATGGCCGCCGCCGCCGCGATCGCGGGCCATTTCGTCGACGTCAGGAAGGTCAGCTGATGGAAAAGTTCACGGTCCTGAACGGCCTCGTTGCGCCGCTCGATCGGGCGAACGTCGACACCGACGCGATCATCCCGAAGCAGTTCCTGACCTCGATCCTGCGCACCGGCTACGGGCCGAACTGCTTCGACGCCTGGCGCTACCTCGACACGGGCCAGCCGGGCATGGACAACGCGAAGCGCCCGCTCAATCCGGATTTCATCCTCAACCAGCCGCGCTACAAGGGTGCCGAGATCCTGCTCGCGCGCAAGAACTTCGGCTGCGGCAGCTCGCGCGAGCACGCGCCCTGGGCGCTGCAGGAATTCGGCTTCAAGTGCGTGATCGCGCCTTCCTTCGGTGACATCTTCTACAACAACTGCTTCAAGAACGGCCTGCTTCCGGTCGTGCTGCAGGAATCCGAGGTGGACGGCTTTTTCTACGACTGCGCGCTGCCGGGCTTCCGCCTCGTCGTGGACCTCGAGCGCCAGACGGTCTCGACCACCGACGGCTCGAAATCCTTCCGCTTCGAGGTCGACGCCTCGCGCCGGCATTCGCTGCTGAACGGCCTGGACGAGATCGGCCTCACGCTGCGCCACGCCGACAAGATCCGCGCGTTCGAAGAGCGGCGAAAATCGCAGCTTCCCTGGCTTTTCCGGTAGCGCCATGAAAACGGTGGCGGTTCTGCCGGGCGACGGCATCGGCCAGGAAATCATCGTGCAGGCAAGGCGCGTGCTGGACAAGCTCGCGCTCGGCCTCGAGTTCCGCGAGGCGCCTGTCGGCGGCGCCGCCTACGACGCGGCCGGAGATCCGCTGCCTGCGGCGACGCTCGAGACCGCCAAGAAAGCCGACGCGATTCTCTTCGGCGCGGTGGGCGACCCGCGCTACGACAGCCTGCCGCGCGCCAAGCGCCCGGAGCAGGCGATCCTGGGATTGCGCAAGGAGCTGGGCCTTTTCGCCAATTTCCGGCCGGCGCAGGTCTACCCGGAGCTCGCCGCCGCGTCCTCGCTCAAGGCGGACGTCGTGGCCGGGCTCGACATCCTCATCGTGCGCGAGCTGACGGGCGACATCTACTTCGGCCAGCCCAAAGGCATTCGGGAAAAAGGCGGCCCGAAAGGCGCCGAGCGCGAAGGCTTCGACACGATGCTCTACAGCGAAAGCGAGATCCGTCGCATCGCGCGCGTCGCGTTCGAGGCGGCACGCAAGCGCTCGAAGAAAGTGTGCTCGGTGGACAAGGCGAATGTCCTCGAGACCTCCCAGTTGTGGCGGGAAGTCGTGGTTGAAGAATCAAAGCAGTTCAAGGACGTCGAGCTGAGCCACATGTACGTGGACAACTGCGCGATGCAGCTCGTCAAGAATCCGAAGCAGTTCGACGTCATCGTCACCGGCAACATGTTCGGCGACATTCTTTCCGACGAGGCCTCGATGCTGACCGGCTCGATCGGCATGCTGCCCTCGGCCTCGCTCGACGAGAAGGGCAAGGGCCTCTATGAGCCGATCCACGGCACGGCGCCCGACATCGCCGGCAAGGGCGTCGCCAACCCGCTCGCGACGATTCTCTCAGCCGCGATGATGCTGCGCTATTCGCTCGGCGATGCGGCGGCCGCGGATCGCGTCGAGCGCGCGGTGAAAGCGGTTTTGCGCGAGGGATACCGCACGGCCGACCTATATACTGGCGGGATGAAAAAAGTGGGCACGAAAGAGATGGGCGACGCGGTGGTTGCAGCGCTATGACGCTGCGCGTCGGCATCGTCGGCTGGCGCGGCATGGTCGGGTCGGTGCTCGTGCAGCGCATGCGCGAGGAAAAGGACTTCGACCACATCGAGCCGGTGTTCTTTTCGACTTCGCAGGCGGGCGGCAAGGGGCCCGACATCGGCAAGCCCACCGAGAAGGTGGCCGACGCGAACGACGTCGCGGCGCTGAAGAAGCTGCCGGTGATCATTTCCTGCCAGGGCGGCGATTACACGAACGAGGTCTACCCGAAGCTGCGCTCGGCCGGCTGGCAGGGCTACTGGATCGACGCGGCAAGCGCGCTGCGCATGAAGGACGACGCGGTCATCATCCTCGATCCCGTCAACCTCGGGCAGATCAAGGAAGCGGTCGCGGGCGGAACGAAGAGCTACATCGGTTCCAACTGCACCGTCGGCCTCATGCTGATGGGGATGGCCGGGCTTTTCCAGCGCGACCTCGTGGAGTGGGCGACCTGCATGACCTATCAGGCCGCCTCGGGCGCGGGCGCGGCGGCGATGACCGAGCTCGTCAAGCAGATGGGGCATCTGGGTGAAGTCGCGAAGCCCGCGATCGCCGACCCGGCTGCCGGCATCCTCGAGATCGATCGCCGGGTGACCGCGGCGCTGCGCAACGGCGGCATGCCGAAGGACGAGATCGGCTATCCGCTGGCGGCGAGCCTGCTGCCGTGGATCGACAAGGACCTCGGCAACGGCCAGAGCCGCGAGGAATGGAAGGCGCAGGCCGAGGCGAACAAGATGCTCGGCCGCAGCGAGCGGCCGATCCCGATCGACGGAATCTGCGTGCGCGTCGGCGCCATGCGCTGCCACAGCCAGGCGCTGACGGTGAAGCTGAAGAAGGACGTCCCGCTCGGGGAGCTCGAGGGCATCCTCGCCGAGGCGCACGACTGGGTGAAAGTCGTGCCGAACCGGCGCGAAGAGTCGCTCGCCGAGCTCACGCCCGCGGCCGTCAGCGGCAAGCTCTCCGTTCCGGTGGGCCGCCTGCGCAAAATGCCGATGGGCGGCGAGTATCTGGCGGCTTTCACGGTCGGCGATCAGCTCCTTTGGGGCGCGGCCGAGCCGTTGCGCCGGATGTTGCGCATCCTGCTCGATGCGGGGGTGCGCTGAGTCCACGGAAACAGGGCAAATTTCCTTGTTTCCCAAGGGCCTAGCGCACCAATATCAAGTAGGCCTGTGAATTTGCAGGGCTAACGCCATGATGTTATGGTTGTCGGTCCCACAAGAACGAACGACGCGGGGGGTTCACTCAGTGGCTAAGTTGGTCGCCGGATTTCGTCTTGCCGTAGCGGCGTTGCTGCTTGCGCCGTTGCTCGCTGCTGCCGCGGGCCTGGGCAAGCTGACCGTGACCTCTTCGCTCGGCCAGCCGCTGCGGGCCGAAATCGAGATCGTCGCCCTGCAATCCGGCGAAGAAGATTCGCTCACCATAAGGCTCGCCAACGCTGAAGCGTTCCGCCAGGCCGGCATCGAGCTGAGCCCCGCGCTCATCGGCATGCAGTTCGCGCTCGACACGAAGGGCGCGCGCCCGGTGATCCGCGTGAGCACCTCGCAGCCCGTGAACGAGCCCTTCCTCGATCTGCTGGTCGAGCTGCAGTGGGCGACCGGCCGGCTGGTGCGCGAGTACACGTTCCTCCTCGATCCGCCCGAATACAAAGCCCAGGCGCCTGCGCCGGTGCCCGCGCCCGCACCGTCGGCCCAAGCGGCGCCCCAGGCCGCGCCGGCGCCTGCCGCGCCGGCCCCGAGCGCCGAGCCGCGTCCGAGCGCCGTGGCGGCGCCCGCGGCGGCAGGCGCGAAGCAGCAGGAAGTGAAGAAGGGCGACACGCTCGGCGCGATCGCCCGCCAGAACCTCCCCGAAGGCGTCACGCTCAACCAGATGCTGATCGCGCTTTATCGCGCGAACGAAGACGCCTTCATCAAGGGCAACATCAACCTCGTCCGCTCGGGCCGCATCCTCAACATTCCCGATCGCGACGCGGTGGCGGCGATCGCGGCGGAGGAAGCGAACAAGCAGGTGCAGGCGAACGCGTCGGAGTTCGCCGAGTACCGGCGCCAGCTCGGCGGCGCGGTGGCCGCCGCGCCGGCCACGCCCGTCAAGGAGCGCGAGGCGACCGGCCGCATTGCACCGAAGCCGGAAGCGCCGGCGCCCAGCGAGCCCAAAGACCAGCTGAAGCTCTCCAAGGCCGGAAAATCCAAGGCCGGCGCGCCCGAGGCGAAGGCCGCGCGCGAGGACGACCGGGTCGCGCGCGAGCGCGCGCTGAAAGAGTCCGAGTCGCGGGTCAAGGACCTCGAGAAAAACGTCGCCGACCTGCAGAAGCTGCTGGAGATGAAAAACCAGCAGCTCGCCGAGCTCGAGAAAAAGGCGACCGCGAAGCCGGCGCCTGCGCCGGCTCCCGTGCCGGCCCCGGCGGCCAAAGCGCCGGAAGCCCCGAAGGAGGCCCCGAAAGCGCCCGAACCTCCGAAAGCCGCCGAAGCGCCCAAGGAAGCCGCCAAGGAGGCGCCGAAAGAGGCGCCCAAGGAAGCCGCGAAGGAAGCACCGAAGGAAGCGCCCAGGGAAGCCGCGAAGGAAGCCCCCAAGGAGGCGCCGAAGGCCGCCGCCAAGGCGCCGGCGAAGGAAGCGAAGGACGCGAAGAAGAAAGCCGCGCCGGCCGCCACCAAAGCGCCCGAACCGAGCCTCGTCGACGAGGCGCTTGCCTTCCTGACCGATCCCGTCTCAGGCGGCGGTCTCGCCGTCGTGCTGCTGCTTCTCGTCGCCTACGGCGTGTGGGCCTGGCGGAAAAAGAAGCGGTCGCACCAGACCGCGTTCCAGGACAGCGTGCTGGGCGCCGCCGCCGGCAGCGCCGGCACCTCGGTGATGACCGCGACCCCGCAGCCTGCGGCGGCCGCGGCCGCGCCCGCAGCGGCGCCGGTTCAGGACGTCTCGACCGCGTCGGTGAGCGGCGCGAGCGTCGGCGCTGCCGAGAGCGACGATGTCGACCCGATCGCGGAAGCCGACGTCTACATGGCCTATGGCCGCGACGCGCAGGCCGAGGAGATCCTCAAGGAAGCGCTCGCCAAGGACGCGAACCGCGTCGGCGTGCATGCGAAGCTGCTCGAGATCTACGCCAATCGCAAGGACGCGAAAGCCTTCGAGCAGACGGCGATCAAGGTGAAGAGCCTGACCAACGGCGCCGGTCCCGAGTGGGAAAAAACGATGGCGCTCGGGCATTCGATCGATCCGGAGAACGGCCTGTATGGCGCCGGCGGTGCGGCCCCGGCGGCGGCGCCGGCGGCACCCGCGGGCGCGGCGCCCACGCTCGATTTCGACATCGGCGGCGGTGGCGGCGAAGCGGCCCCCGCTGCTCCGAAAGCCGATGGAGGCCTCGATTTCGATCTCGGCGCCTCGGCGCCGGCCGCGGGCGACTTCGCCGCGGGTGGCACGCTGAAGCTCGATGCAGCGGAGACGCAGGCCGCTGCCGGCGGCCTCGATTTCGATCTGGGCAGTGGCGCCAAGGAAGACGACGGCGAGAAGACCGTGATGATGCCGCGCGCCAAGGCGCCGGCCGCTGCGCCGGCGAAAGATCCGGATGCCACGGTCTCGATGGACTTCGACCTCAATCTCGATCTGGGCGCCGCGAAGCCCGCGGCCGAGCCCGCCAAGGCCGCCGATGCCCCGCTCGATCTCGGCGGCCTGAGCCTCGATCTGGGCGGCACGCCTGCGGCGGCGGCCGGCGGCAGCGCCGATCCGAAGTGGCAGGAGGTCGCCACCAAGCTGGATCTTGCCAAGGCCTACCAGGAGATGGGCGACAAGGACGGCGCCCGCGAGCTGCTGAACGAGGTGATGAAGGAAGGCGACGCAGCTCAGCAGGGCCAGGCCCAGCAAATGCTTTCCGCCCTGGGCTAGCCGCGCCAGACTCAATCCAAAGCCGCGGCGCGCAAGCGACCGCGGCTTTTGCTTTCCGGGACCGCTTTTTTCGATGACGACGAGAATCGCACTGGGCATCGAGTACGACGGCAGCCGCTTCCTCGGCTGGCAGACGCAGCCGGGCGGCGGGACGGTGCAGGACGCGCTCGAGCCGGCGCTCGGCACGATCGCCGGCGAGGCGATCTCGGTCACCTGCGCCGGGCGCACCGATCGCGGCGTGCATGCGCGCGCGCAGGTCGTCCACTTCGATACCTCGGCCGCGCGCCCGGATTGGGCCTGGGTGCGCGGCGTGAACGCGCTCCTGCCCGAGGCGGTCGCCGTCCTCTGGGCGCAGCCGGTCGACGCCGAATTCCATGCGCGCTACGCCGCGCGCTCGCGCACCTACCGCTACGTGCTGCTTAACCGTCCGGTGCGGCCGGCGCTCGCGGCCCGATACGCCGGCTGGCACCATGCGCCGCTCGAGGTGAAAGCCATGCAGGCGGCAGCGCGCACGCTCATCGGCGAGCATGATTTTTCCGCTTTCCGCGCGGCCGAGTGCCAGGCGAAGAGCCCGGTACGGACGCTGCACTCGCTCTCCGTCGAGCGGCGCGGCGAGCGCCTCGATTTCACGCTTCGGGCCAATGCCTGGCTGCAGCACATGGTGCGCAACATCGTCGGCGCGCTCGTTCACGTCGGCAAGGGGGCGCAGCCGGCCGAGTGGATGCGCGCGCTGCTCGAATCGCGCGACCGCACGCGCGGCGCGGCGACCTTCGGCCCGGAGGGGCTTTATCTCGAGGCAGTGGAATACGAATCGCGCTGGAATCTTCCGGCCCTGAAGCTCGAGGAGCTGGTGCTGTCATGAGGACCCGCGTAAAAATCTGCGGAATTACCCGGCAGGAGGATCTCCGCGCCGCCGTCGACGCCGGCGCGGACGCGATCGGGCTCGTGTTCTATCCGCCGAGCCCGCGCTGCCTCAAGCTCGAGCAGGCGCGGCAATTGAGAGACGCGGTGCCCCCCTTCGTGAATTCCGTGGCGCTCTTCGTGAACGCGTCGAAGGCGGACGTAGAACGGGTCGTTGAGCAGGTGCGTCCAGCGATGCTGCAGTTCCACGGCGAGGAAACGCCCGAATTTTGCGCGGCGTTCGGCCTGCCTTATCTCAAGGCTTGCCGAGTGAAGCCGGGGGTCGATTTGCTAAAATACCTGCGTCCTTTTTCGGGCGCGGCCGGTTGGCTGCTCGACAGCCACGTCGAGGAGTACGGCGGGGTGGGCGAGCGCTTCGACTGGTCGGTGGTCCCGGCGGCGCAGGTGCGCGAGCAGATGCGGCCGCTGGTGCTCTCGGGCGGGCTCACGAGCGGCAACGTGGGCGAGGCGGTCCGCCGCGTGCGCCCCTGGGCCGTGGACGTCTCGAGCGGCGTGGAGTCCGCCAAGGGCATCAAGGACGCGGCGAGAATCGCCGCTTTCATCGCAGAGGTCAGAAATGCAGATGCATGACTTGCCCGATGCGCGCGGCCACTTCGGCCCTTACGGCGGGATCTTCGTCGCCGAGACGCTGACGCAGGCGCTCGAGGAATTGCGCGCTGCCTACGAGCGCTGCCGCAAGGATCCCGCGTTCCAGGCCGAGTTGAGGCACGAGCTCAAGCACTATGTGGGCCGGCCAAGTCCCGTCTATCACGCGAAGCGCTGGTCGGAGAGTGTCGGCGGCGCGCAGATCTACCTCAAGCGCGAGGACCTCAACCATACCGGCGCGCACAAGATCAACAACACCATGGGCCAGGCGCTGCTCGCGCGCCACATGGGCAAGAAGCGCATCATCGCCGAGACGGGCGCCGGCATGCACGGCGTCGCCTCCGCCACCGTCGCCGCGCGCTTCGGCATGCAGTGCATCGTCTACATGGGCTCGACGGACGTCGTGCGGCAGGTGGCGAACGTCAATCGCATGAAAATGCTCGGCGCCGAGGTGGTGCCGGTGGAATCGGGCTCGAAGACGCTGAAGGACGCGCTGAACGAAGCGATGCGCGACTGGGTCACCAACGTCGAGAACACCTTCTACATCATCGGCACGGTAGCCGGCCCGCATCCCTACCCGATGATGGTGCGCGACTTCCAGAGCGTGATCGGCAAGGAGTGCCTTGAACAGATGCCCGAACTGTCCGGCCGCCAACCCGATGCGGTGGTCGCCTGCGTGGGCGGCGGCAGCAATGCGATGGGCATCTTCCACCCTTACATCCCGTACGAACAGACGCGCCTGATCGGCGTGGAGGCGGCCGGCGAGGGACTGGAAAGCGGCAAGCACTCGGCCT
>DATAID010000060.1:0-10507 GCA_036262835.1 Burkholderiales bacterium
GCCGCGCGCGGTCTACGAGCGAGACCTCGTGCGCTACCGCGCCCGCGTCTGGATCACCGCGCCGGCGCTCGTGCGCACGGTGCTGCTGGACGAGCGCGAACGCTATCGCAAGCTGTCGAGCATCCGCCTCCTCGGGCCGCTTCTCGGCCGCGGCCTCCTGACGAGCGAAGGCGCCGAATGGAAATGGCAGCGCCAGGCGGCGGCGCCGGTGTTCCGGCAGGCCGACCTGCTGCGCCTCGTACCCGGCTTCGTCGCCGTCGCGACGCGCCTCGTCGAGCGCTGGCGCGCGCGGCCCGGCGTGCAGGCGATCGACGTCGACACGACGCGCGCCACGCTCGAGGTCATCTCGAGCACGATCCTCCCGTCCACCGACGCGCGACTCGCCTCGGTGTTCGAGCGCTCGATGGCCACGTTCCAGCGCGCCGCCGGCTGGGGCATCCTCTATGCGTCGACCGGCCTGCCGTGGTGGCTTCCGCGGCCGGGCATGCTCTCCAGCGCGCGCGCCATCGCCGCGCTCCGGCACGCGACCCATCGCCTGCTCGACGAGCGCCGCGCCGCGGGCGAGCGCGAGGACCTGCTGCAGCGCCTGAGGCTCGCGCGCGACCCGGACACCGGCCGCTCGATGGACGACACGCGCCTCGTCGACAACCTCCTCACCTTCTACCTCGCCGGCCACGAGACGACGGCGCGCGCGCTCGCCTGGACGCTGTTTCTGCTCTCGCGTTTCCCGGAATGGGCGGAGAAGCTCGTGCGGGAGATTTCCTCCGTGACCGGCGGCGCGCCGGTCGGCGCCGGGCACATCGAGCGCCTCGTGCTCGTGCAGCAGGTGATCAAGGAGTCGATGCGCTTGTACCCGCCCGTGCCGCTCCTCAGCCGGCAGGCGGTGGCCGATACGACGCTCGGCGGCGCGCCGGTCGCCGCGGGAACGTCGGTGGTCATGCCGATCTACGTGATCCACCGCCATACGAAGCGCTGGGAACGGCCCGACCAGTTCGACCCCACGCGGTTTGCGCCGGAGAACGAGGCGAAGATGCCGCGCTACCAGTACATGCCCTTCGGCGCCGGACCGCGCATTTGCATCGGCCGCGCCTTCGCCGAGATCGAGGCCGCCGCGATCCTCGCCACGCTGCTGCGGCACGCGAGGTTTTCGCCGGTGCAAGGGCACGCGCCCGAGCCGGTCGCGCGCGTCACCCTTACCCCGGGCGGCGGGATGCCGCTCAAGGTGGCGCTGCTGACCTAGCCGGGCTTTCGGATGGTGCGAAAGCCGCGCAGCGCCTTGCGCTCGAGCGGCGCACTTAGCGCGGGCAGCCAGCGCAGCAGCCGCCAAAGAAAGCGAGCGTGGAACGGGAACACGATCATCGCCTCGTTGCGCTCGACACCGGCGATGATGCGCTCGATCGCGGGGGCGAGCGGCATGACCGGAAACGGGATCTGCTTGACCACCTGGTCCTTCTCCACTGCGGCGTACTTGGAGGCCTCGAAGATGCCGGTCTGGATGAAGCTCGGGCACACCACGCTCACCTTGACGCCGAGCTCCTCCCCCTCGGAGCGCAGCATGCGCGAGAACATCACCACGCCCGACTTGGTCATCGAGTAGGCGGTCATGAGGGGCGAGCCGAGCAGGCCCGCGAGCGAGGCGACGTTGACGATATGGCCGTGCCCCTGCCGCGCCATGCGCCGGTAGGCGGCAAGCGAGCCCGCCAGCACGCCGAGCAGGTTCACCTCCACCAGGCGCTTCCAGTCGGCGTAGGGCATGTCGCGGGACTCGCCGAGCATCGCGTAGCCCGCGTTGTTGAAGAGGTAGTCGAGCGGCTCGAGCGTGTCGAGCATCCGGCTGAACGCCGCCTCGTCTGCGACATCGAGGCGCACTGCGCTCGCCTTGCCGCCGGCGCGCCCGATTTCGTCCGCGACGGCCTGCGCGCCCGCGAAGTTGATGTCGGCCAGCGTGAGCCTCGCGCCCCGCGCGGCGAGCGCGAGCGCAAGGCCGCGGCCGATGCCCGAGGCCGCGCCGGTAATGACGGTGTTCCTGCCCTCGAAGGTCTTCATTCCACCCGGATGTTCGCTTCCTTCGCCACGCGCGCCCACTTGGCGATTTCCGAGCGAATGAAGGCGGCGAACTCCGCCGGCGTGGACGAGACGGTCTCCAGCCCGGCGGCGGCAAAGCGCTCGCGAACTTCCGGCTGCGCGAGCGCCGCATTGAGCACCGGCTGGCCGAGCACCTCCTGCATCTTCGGCTGCAGCGAGCGCGCGACGAAGTCGAGATTCCCGCCGGGCGGGAAGGGCACGACGAACTTGATCGGCTTGCCCGGATAGCTCTGCGCCGCGGCGCTCGCCGCGACAAGCGACACGACGGCCGCCAGAAACCAGCGATGCAGCATGGTGAATCCTCCCCTCGCGACAGGGTACACTGGAGTCTGGCAACCACGAAAGGAGGTGATCCAGTGAGAGTCAACCAAGGCTGGTCCCGCAGGAAGAGCTCCCAAGGATCGACTGACGTGAGGAGCTTTACCGGCTGATCGGCCTGCACCTCAAAAACGCCCCGCGCCAAAAGCGTCCGGGGCGTTTTCTTTTTCAGGCGCCGTATCTCGCTTTTGCCCCGCTCGCGAGGGCCATGCCGTGGCCCGGCCGGTCAGGGATCTTGAAGTGGCCGTCCCGGCATTTCGGCATCTCCTCGAAGAGATCGGGAGGAGTCCAGTCGATGAATTCCACGAGAAACGAATTTCCCAAAGCGCCGTTGATGTGCAAAGACAATTCGTGCACCACATGGGGCGAAACCATAACCGAGTGCGCGGCGGCGAGCCGCCCGATGCGCATCGTCTCGCTGTAGCCGTTGGCGCGGCATACGTCGGGCATGAGGTAGCGCGCGGCGCCGCGCTCGATCAGCTCGCGGAATTCCCAGCGGGTGTAGTTGTTTTCGCCCGTCGCGACGGGGATTTTTATTTTTCTCGCGATCTCCGCGCAGCCCGCGATGTCGTCGGCGAGCACCGGCTCTTCGTACCAGACGAGCTCCAAATCCTCGAGGTGCTCGGCCTGGCGGATCGAATCGCGCACGTTCAGGCGCTGGTTCGTATCCACCATCATGCGCATCTTGCCCGCGAGCGCCTTTTCCACCGCCTCGACGCGCCAGCGGTTCTCGCGCGGGTCGTCGTGGTGGATCTTCATCTTGTAGTAGGTGCAGCCCATCGCCGCGTACTTCTCGGCTTCGGCGATCAGGTCTTGCTCGGTGTATTTCGACCAGCCGCCGCTCCCATACGCAGGGATCCGGTCGGTGACCGCGCCCCAGAGTTTGTAGAGCGGCAGCTTCGCGGCCTTGCCGGCGAGGTCCCACAGGCCGATGTCGAGCGCCGAGAGGGCGTAGGCCGCGACGCCCTGCTTTTTCATCCCCATGTCGGCGCGGAACATCTTCTCCCACAGCCGCTCGACCATGAGCGGATCCTCACCGACGAGGAGCGGCTTCAGGCGCTCGACATAGGCGTGCACGGCTTCGGCGCCGCCGCCGCCGAAGACGAGCGAGTAGCCGAGCCCTTTCAATCCCTCGTCGGTGGCGATCTCGGCGCAGACGAGCTTCTGCACCGGATACTGCAGCGCCATCGGCTTCGGCGTCGGGACCGAGAGAACGAAGGTCTCGACGCCGGTGACCTTCATGCTAGAGGCGGCCGAGGTCGCGCACCGCGTCGACCACCACCTTCGTGCCGATGGCAATCATCAGGATGTCGGCGCCGGCGCGCACGTACTTGTATCCCGCGGGCGGCACGCCGATCTTCACCACGAGCGGCGGCGGCAGGTCGTAGATCACCACGTCCGCGGGCAGCGGCCGGCCCATCTGCCACTTCTTCGCCTGGCCCGGCGGCATGCAGCCGTTGTGCTTCTTGGCGAGCCCGGGCGGGCAGTGGCCGCCGCGGAATTCGTGCTCGTAGTAGGTGCGCACCTCGGCGCGACGATGGTCATCGAAGTGCTTTCCGTGCCGACCGCCTCTGTCATCCCTGTCGCGGTCTTCCTTGTGGCCCTTGCCTCCCTTCGCCCAAGGGGGCGGGTCGGCGAAGACGGGAGTGTGCGCAAGGCTGAGCGCCGCCAACGCCGCGGCGAGATGGCTGAATCGAATCATGAGTTCTCCTTCCGTGCCTATCGGGATTTTCCGATGGGTTCATTTTCCCGCATGCGCGCAAGACGGTCTGATAACTCCGTCACGCCGCTTCGACAATCCTTTGCACTCGGCTTCCCAAGGACGCTGGAAGTATAGGATTAAAATGGACTTCCACGGGGAGGGGCGGGAATGGCGAAGGCGCAGCGCGCCAGGAAGCTGACCGGGTCTGCGGCCGCCGCATCCGCGCGCAACGGCCTGTCGCATTCCGTTCTCTCGGTGCTCGCTCAGGCGGGCGGCAGCCTGCCCGAGGCGCAAAAGCTCGCGCAGCAACTCATCGACGTCCTGCCGGTTCCCGTCTACTTCAAGTCGCGCGACGGCCACTATCTCGGCGTCAACCGGGCCTGGGAGGAATTCTTCGGCATCAAGCGCGAGACCTTCATCGGCAAGCAGGTGGCCGACCTCTATCCGCAGAGCCCCTGGGTGGCGGCCGAGCACCAGGCGATGGACGACGAGCTCTGGAAGCGCCCGGGCAGCCAGAGCTATGAGATCAAGATCGCGACGCGGCTCGGGCCGCGCACCACCATTTATCACAAGGCCACCTTCAACGGCCCCGACGGCGCGGTCGCCGGCATCATCGGCACGATCATCGACGTCACCGGCCGCAAGAAAGCGAAGCGCGCGCTGCGCGAGGCCGAGGAGCAGTTCCGCCAGACCTTCGAGCTCGCCGCCTCCGGCATCGCTCAGGTGGACCTGCAGGGCCGCTTCAAGCAGGTGAACCGCAGCCTCTGCCGCATCCTCGGCTACAGCGCGCAGGAGCTGGTCGGCATGACGGTGAAGCAGATCTCGCACCCCGACGACCGCAGCGTCACCGACGCGGAGCGCAGCCGCATGCACGCGGGCGACCTCGAGTACGTGCACTTCGAGAAGCGCTACCGCAGGAAGGACGGCTCGATGGTGTGGGTCGACCTGACGGTCGCGCTCGTGCGCGACGCCGAGGGCCAGCCCGCCTACGAAATCGCGGTCTTCGACGACATCACCGAGCGCAAGCGGGCCGACGAGGCGCTGCGCCAGCAGACCGAGCGCCTGCAGCTGGGCCAGAGCGCGGCGCGCATGATCATCATGGACTGGGACATCCAGGAGGACCGCCTCACCTGGAGCGACTCGCCCGAGTGGCTGCGCGGCCCGATGCCGGCGAGCGGCCGCTATCCGCTCTTCAAGGAGCAGATCCATCCCGAGGACCGCGGCTCGTTTCTCGCCACGCGCAACCATGCGCTCGAGTCGCTGCAGGGGCACACGCAGGAGTTCCGCATGGTGCGCACCGACGGCGAGGTGCTCTGGGTGCTCTCGCGCCAGCGCGTGTTCGCCGATGCCGAGGGCAAGGCGGCGCGCATGCTGGCGGCGCTCTTCGACATCACGGACCGCAAGCGCGCCGAGCAGGCGCTGCGCGAGAGCGAGGCGCGCTTTCGCAGCCTGACCGCGCTTTCCTCGGACTGGTACTGGGAGCAGGACGAGGAATTCAGATTTACCATGGTCTCGCGCGGCATCTTCGAGGCGACCGGCATTCCGCCCGAGGATTTCCTCGGCAAGACGCGCTGGGACAACCCGCTCCTCGGTCTCTCCGAGGAGCGCCTCGCCGAGCACAAGGCGACCTGCGCCGCGCACAAGCCGTTCTCCGACCTCGAATACGGCCGCCGCGATCCCGAAGGGCGGCTGCGCTACATCGCCACCTCGGGCGAGCCGATCTTCGACGCGGCCGGGCGCTTCCGCGGCTACCGCGGCGTGGGCCGCGACGTGACCGCGCGGCGCACGGCCGAGGACGCGCTGCGCGCCGCGCACGACGAGCTCTCGCGCTCCAACGCCGAGCTCGAGCAGTTCGCCTACGTCGCCTCGCACGACCTGCAGGAGCCGCTGCGCATGATCGCGAGCTACACGCAGCTGCTCGGCAAGCGCTACGGCGACAAGCTGCAGGGGGACGCCACCGAGTTCATGGGGTACATCGTCGACGGCGCGGCGCGCATGAAGCAGCTGATCGAGGACCTGCTCGCCTACTCGCGCGTCGGCACGCGCGGGCGCGACTTCAGGCCGATGTCGCTCGATGCGGCGCTCAAGCGCGCGCTCGCCAACCTGCGCGCGGCGCTCGAGGAGAGCAGCGCGGCGGTGACGAGCGATCCCCTGCCGGAGGTGGTGGCCGACGAGTCGCAGATCGTGCAGCTGCTGCAGAACCTGATCGGCAACGCGATCAAGTTCCGCGGCACGGATGCGCCGCGGATTCACGTTTCCTGCGTCTCGCACAGGGAAGAGCTCGAAATTTCCGTGCGCGACAACGGCATCGGCATCGAGCCGCAGTACTTCGAGCGCATCTTCATGGTGTTCCAGCGCCTGCACGACAAGGGCCAGTACCCGGGCACCGGCATCGGCCTGGCGATCTGCAAGAAGGTGATCGACCGCCACGGCGGGCGCATCTGGGTCAGCTCGGGCGGGCCGGGCGGCGGCAGCACCTTCCACTTCACGCTTCCCAAGGAGAGAAAAACCCATGGTTGACAGCACGCGGGCCGCGCCGCCGGTCGAAATCCTGCTCGTCGAGGACAACCCGGCCGACGTGCGACTCACCAAGGAGGCGCTCAAGGAAGGCAAGGTCTACTCGAACCTGCACTGGGCGAAGGACGGCGTCGAGGCGATGGAGTTCCTGCGCCGGCAAGGCAAGTTCGCCGACGCGCCGCGCGCCGACATCATCCTGCTTGACCTGAACCTGCCCAAGAAGGATGGCCGCGAGGTGCTGCAGGACATCAAGAACGACGAGAAGCTCAAGCGCATCCCCGTGGTCATCCTGACCACCTCGAAGGCCGAGGAGGACGTGCTGAAGAGCTACAACCTGCATGCCAACTGCTACGTCACCAAGCCGGTGGACCTCGAGCAGTTCATCCGCGTGGTGAAGTCGATCGACACCTTCTGGCTGACCGTGGTGACCTTGCCGAACGGGGAATACGCACCGCGCGCGTGAACGGCGAGAACCACAACGTACTGCTGATCGAGGACAACCCGGGCGACGCGCGCCTCATCCGCGAGATGCTGGCCGAGGAGCCGGACTCGCCCTTCCAGCTGCACTTTTCCGAGCGGCTCGCGCACGGCCTCGATTTCCTCGCCAGCAGGAAGGCGGACCTGGTGCTCCTCGACCTGTCGCTACCCGACAGCCTGGGCCTGGAGACCTTCGCCAAGGTCTACGAGCACTCGCCCGCGGTGCCGATCATCGTGCTCACCGGCACCGACGACAAGACGGTGGCGCTGAACGCGGTGAAGGGCGGGGCGCAGGACTACCTCGTCAAGGGCAAGCTCGATCGAGAGCTGCTCGTGCGCGCGATGCAGTACTCGATCGAGCGCAAGCGCTACCAGGTGCAGATCGAGCACCAGGCCAACTACGACGCGTTGACAGGCCTCCCGAACCGCACGCTGCTGCACGACCGGTTGCGCCAGGCCGTGTTCGCGCAGCGCGCGGTGCGCTCGATCGCGGTGGTCTTCATCGACCTCGACCACTTCAAGTTCGTGAACGACTCGCTCGGGCACAACGTGGGCGACGAGCTCCTGAAGAGCATGTCCGAGCGCCTGCGCACGGTGCTCAGGCCCGGCGACACGGTCGCGCGCCTCGGCGGCGACGAGTTCGTGCTGATCCTGAACGACCAGTCGAACGAGGAAGTGATCTTCCGCGCCATGCAGCGCGTGGCCGCCAAGGTGAGCGAGCCCATCACGATCAACGGCAAGGAGCTCTACCTCACCTGCAGCGCCGGCATCAGCCTGTACCCGCAGGACGGGCCCGACGTCGACACGCTGCTCCGCAACGCCGACGTGGCGATGTACCGCGCCAAGGAAGCCGGCCGCAACAACTTCCAGTTCTTCACCGCAGAGATGAACCAGATCGTGAACGAGAGGCTGCAGCTCGAGCACAGCCTGCGCCGCGCCCTGGAGCGGAAGGAATTCCTCCTGCACTACCAGCAGAAGGTGAACCTGAAGACGGGGGCGATCGTCGGCGCGGAGGCGCTGCTGCGCTGGAACCACCCGGAGTGGGGCCTGGTGCGGCCGGCGCGCTTCATTCCGGTCGCTGAGGAAACCGGCCTCATCGTGCAGATCGGCGAATGGGTGCTGCACGAAGCCTGTCGGCAGAACCGCGCCTGGCAGGACGAGGGGCTGAGCCCCGGCGTCGTGTCGGTCAACCTCTCGGCGCGCCAGTTCAGACAGGAGGGGCTCGTGCGCACCGTGTCGCGCGTGCTCGCCGAGACGGGCGTGGAGCCGTCGGCGCTCGAGATGGAGCTCACCGAGAGCATGGTCATGCACAACGCCGAGGCGGCGATCGCGCTGCTGCAGGGCCTCAAGTCGCTCGGCATCGCGTTGTCCGTGGACGATTTCGGCACCGGCTACTCGAGCCTCGCCTACCTGAAGGACCTGCCCATCGACACGCTCAAGATCGACCGCTCGTTCGTGCGCGACATCGACGCTGGCGGCGACGCGGGCGAGGGCGTGATCGCGCAGGCGGTCATCTCGCTCGGGCACAGCCTGGAGCTGAAGGTGATCGCCGAGGGCGTCGAGACCGACGCGCAGCTGCGCTTCCTCACCAAGCACAAGTGCGACGAGGTGCAGGGCTTCTATTTCGGCGAGCCGGTAGCGCCCGCCGAGTACGCGCAGCTGCTCGCCAAGACGCGCCGAAAGGTAAAACGCGGATGAGACGGTTCAAGCCACTCGATGAAAGCGAAATGAACGATGCCCAGCGCGCCGCCTATCGCGGCATCGTGAGCGGCCCCCGCGGCGGCGCGCGCGGGCCGTTCAACGCGCTGCTGCGCAGTCCCGAGCTCGCCGACGCCGCGCAGAAGGTCGGTGCCTACATCCGCTTCAAGACCTCGCTCCCGCAGCCGCTGAACGAGCTCGCGATCCTCGTCACCGCGCGCTACTGGACCGCGCAGTTCGAGTGGTACGCGCACGCCCAGCTGGCGGAGAAGGCCGGACTGGGCAAAGGTTTGATTTCTTCTATCGAAAAGAACCTAAGGCCGGCAGGCATGACGAAAGAAGAAACCGCCATCTATGACTTCGCCAAGGAATTGCACGAAAAGAAGCAGGTGAGCGATGCGGCGTTCGACGCGGTGAAGAACCTGTTCGGCGAGAAAGGCGTCATCGACCTCGTCGGCGCCTGCGGCTATTACACGCTCGTTTCGATGATCCTCAACGTCGAGCGCCATCCGCTGCCCGGCGGCCTGCCCGACCCGCTCAAGAGGTAGCGGCTATTCGATGACCTGGTCGGCGCGCACGAGCAGCGCCCGGGGAATCGTGAGATTGAAGGCCTTCGCGGTCTTCAGGTTGATCACCAGCTCGACCCGAACCGGCTGCTCGACGGGCAAGTCGGCAGGATTTGCACCGCGCAGGATCTTGTCCACGTAGACCGCGGCACGGCGCAGTTGATCGGGCCAGTTGACGCTGTAGGTCATCAGCCCGCCTTGCTCCACATAGGTGTAATCCCAATAGATGCCGGGCAATCCGCTCCTGAGCGCCGCCTTGACGAACGCCGGCCGGTGCACGCTGGTCCCGCCGTCGATCGGGTGAATGATTCCGGCCGCGCCTTCCCTCTTTACGCGTTCGTGAACGCTGTCGAACTCGTGCGGGGTCGTCGCTTGGGCGAAGAGGATTTTCAATCCGAGCGCATCGCCCGCCGTCGCAAGCTCGCGCCGAATGCCGGGCGTTGGATTCGGTGGCATCGTGACGACTGCGAATGTCTTCGCCGAAGGGAGGACTTCGTGCAGCAGCTCGACCAGTTTCTGGCTCAAACCGGGAATGAGTCCCGTGAGCCCGGTGACGTTGCCGCCCGGTCGCGCAAGGCTCTTCACGAATCCTTCGGCCACCGGATCGTTGGCCAGCGTCATCACTATGGGTATCGAGGAGGTCGCCTTCCGGGTCGCGGCGATTTCGCGCGCTCCCGTCACCACCATGACATCGACCTTCGCTTTCATCAACTCGGCGATCAGGCCGGGCAGCCGCTCGGGCCTGCCATCGCAGAAGGCGGGGTGGATGACCAGATTGCGGCCTTCGATGTAGTTCAGCGCGCGCATGGCTTCCGTGAACAGCTTCCAACGGCTTGGATTTGCCGGATCGGTGCCGATCGAAACGAGGCCGACGTGATAGACCTTGTCGGACTGCTGGCCCAGCAGCGAGCGCGGCGCGATGGCCGCTGCCGCGGCCGCGAGGATCAGATGGCGGCGATGGTTCATTCTTCCCTCCCGAAAGAATGTAATCGGGGGGAGTCTAACGCCCAAAAGCAAAAAGGCCCGCCGAAGCGGGCCTTTCCGTTTTAGCTGGGCCGTCTTAGAGCGGCTTGATGTTGGTGGCCTGATCGCCCTTGGGTCCGGTGGTGATATCGAAGGAGACCTTCTGGTTCTCCTTCAGGCT
>DATAID010000061.1:0-8088 GCA_036262835.1 Burkholderiales bacterium
CGATCCAATACCGACTATTGTCTCCGAACGGTTCATTCACCACACAGTTTCTTCCGTGAAACGTAAACGAAAAACGGTCTTCATTGAACCAGTTCTTCTTCACGTCTTTAACGCCGACTACGGATTTTAAGATTCGCCGCATCGGGCCAAGCGACCACCAAAACGAATTGGAGATCTCAAACGAATGTATTGAACCGTCGCTGCGGATATCGGGGTATGTTTTCATGAGAGCTAACGTTCGCAGCGAACCGCGCGCGCCGGTGTTGCGCGCGTCGGCTTCTGCTGCGCTGTTAGAGGGCTCACGACGTCTTGGCCGTGCAATGCTTGCCATAGGGCGTGCGATCAGTTCGTGACGCCGCACCTTTGTGCGTCGATCGGATATCGGCAGCGCGCACTTTCAAAGAGCTGGCGTCATTGGCGCGCCCCGACTCAGTAAGTGCACAGCATATTCGTCCAGAAGATCTGCGAAGCCAATAGGATCTAGCGCCTCGGAATTCAGCTTCTCAACTATAGGCAATACACGCTCAAAGTACGGAACGGCTTCGGCATACTTACCGCGATCTAGGTTGAGGCGCGCAAGTTCAATGAGTGGATAGTGCGTGGGTCCTGACGATTCCTCGTCCAATGTAAGAGCTTTGCTCAAATACTCTTCTGCGTGCTCGTAGAAGCAGGTAACCCCCGAGGCTCGGCCGTATTCGTAGTACATCACCGAACGCGTCCGCGTTGGGGCTCTGCCTAGATCAGCATTTACAGCGGCTCGAGCATAGGCGCGACGTGCGGCATCCCAGTCACCACGATTGAGCGCGGCTAAGCCTGCGTCCGCATAGCGAGCAGCGTTGTACTTGTTGAGGTCTTGGGCGAATGGGGCGCATCCAGCAAGAAGAGCCATGCACAAAGCGCTACAAGTGATGCGTGCGGTCATATTGCCCTCTAACGTTCCGGTTTTGGCGCACGCGCGTAGGCGCGCAGCGCCGGGCAAGTGTCGCTCAACAACCGGCGGTTAGACCGCCGATGCCTGCCTAGTCGATTGTTCACTGACGCGCTTCCTTTGACCACGTGTGGTAGACGTAGCAGCAGCCATCAATCTTTGCTTGCTCGAAACGCTCCTCAGTGCCAGGGGTCGCAGAACCCAGCACTTTGGGTTCCTGTTCTATCGAATCGACGATCCATCCCTCTTGCTCGACATCATCGGCAGCGATTGCGCGCGCTTCGCTTGGCGCGTCGCATTGAATCCAGCAGCTGATGTATGCGCCAGCCACGCGCCCGTAGTCATCCGAGTTCTCCCCGGGGCGAGCCTCCAGAGCGAGGAAATAGATCGCCATTGGCAGCGGTCTAACGTGAATTAGGTATGAAAAAAGGCGGTTTGCATTCCGCCTATTTGTAACGAGCACATGTCTTCCCTACGTTACGCCCACCGTTGACGGGGGCGCAAACGAGCGAAAAATGCTTGTCAGGAAATCCCTTGGGCACGGTAGTACCCGCTGCGCCGATTTGGGGCGCTAAGGGATCGAAGCGCGACGCCGCGCTGCGGACTACTCGCCCTTGCCAGGGTTCGGATCGAAGTACTTGTTGAACTTGTCCTGGACCGGCTTCCAGTCGTCCGCGTCCGGGGGCGGGGTGCCCTTGCGCGTGATGTTGGGCCACTTGGTGGAGAAGTCGGTGTTGAGCTTCAGCCACTTCTCGGCCTGCGCGTCGGAATCGGGCACGATCGCCTTGGGCGGGCACTCGGGCTCGCACACGCCGCAATCGATGCACTCGTCGGGGTGGATGACCAGCATGTTGGCGCCCTCGTAGAAGCAGTCCACGGGGCAGACTTCGACGCAATCCATGTGCTTGCACTTGATGCAGGCTTCGGTGACGACGTAGGTCATTACGGTCTTTCGCTCGCTCGCGTTCGCAAAAAACGCATTATCGCATCGCCGGGAGCGTAAGGAGCGGCCGCCCCTGCCGACAAAGCGGTCTAAGAAGCGGCAAAATCGTTCTAAGGACTGTCCAAGGAGGCGGCATGGCCGAAAAGACGATCCGGGTCCACCCGCCCGTCGTGCGCATCGCGCACTGGGTGAACGCGCTCGCCATCCTGGTGATGGTGGCCTCGGGCTGGCGCATCTATAACGCCTTTCCGCTCTTCGATTTCTCGTTTCCCGACGAGCTGACGCTCGGCGGCTGGCTCGCGGGCGCGCTGCAGTGGCATTTCGCCGCCATGTGGGTCCTGGCGCTGAACGGCCTGATTTATGTCGTCTATGGGGTCTTCAGCGGGCACTTTCGCCGCAGGCTCCTGCCGGTTTCGCCCCGCGCGGTGATGTCGGACGTCCTCGCCGCGCTGCGCGGGCGGCTCTCGCACGCCGACCTCTCGGTCTATAACGCCGCCCAGCGGGCGGCCTATCTGGCGGCGATCCTGCTCGCGGCCGGCCTTATCGCCTCGGGGCTCGTTCTGTGGAAGCCGGTGCAGTTCCACTGGTACGGCTGGCTGATCGGCGACTATGAAGGCGCCCGGCTCCTGCATTTCTTCTGCATGGCGGGTCTCGTCGCCTTCGTGCTCGTGCACGTGGCGATGGTGCTCCTCGTGCCGAAGACCTTTCTCACCATGATCACGGGGAGGCTCAAGCATGGATAGCAAGCTCGAAAACCATCGCGGGCCGCTCCTCGCCAGCCTGGAGCGGCGGCTTTTCCTGAGGCGGGGACTTTCGCTCGGCGCGCTCTCGCTCCTCGCCGGCTGCGACCTGACCGACGACGAGAGCGTGCAACGGGTGCTCACAGCGATGTCCCGCTGGACCGACCGGGCGCAGGCCTGGCTCTTCGATCCCAAGCGCCTCGCGCCCGAATTTCCCGAAAGCATGATTACCCGGCCCTTCCCGTTCAACGCGTTCTACGCCGAGGACAAGGCGCCGGTGGTCGATCCGGCGGGCTACAGGCTCGAGGTGGGCGGCCTCGTGCGCGAGAAGAAGGCCTGGCGCCTGCCGGAGCTTTACGCGCTGCCCGAGACCTCGCAGGTGACGCGGCATATCTGCGTCGAGGGCTGGAGCGCGATCGGCAAGTGGAGCGGCGTGCGCTTCTCGGACTTCCTGCAGCGGATCGGCGCCGACCTCGGCGCCCGGTACGTCGGCTTCAGGTGCGCGGACGACTACTACACGGGCATCGACATGGCCACGGCCCTTCATCCCCAGACGCTGCTCGCCTTCAAGTACGCCGACCAGGTGCTGCCGGCGAAGTACGGTTTTCCGATGAAGCTGCGGATGCCGACCAAGCTCGGGTTCAAGAATCCGAAGCACGTTGTAGCGGTTTTCGTGACAAACGAGGACCCCGGCGGCTATTGGGAAGACCAGGGCTATAACTGGTTCAGCGGTTCGTAGGCAAACGGCGTCGCATCCGCCCCGAACGGGCCACAAAAATGTGACCTTCGGGGTTGTTGATGCCGGCCCAAGCCGCTAGTCTGCGGCCCCAAGGGATCGTCATTTGAATTTCGCTTCGAAGCGCTGGCGCGCGCTTTATCTCCTCGTCCCGCTGCTCGTGATCGTGGCGGCGCTGCTCGCCCTCGTCGAGGCAAGCATGGAGACGCTCTCGGCCGGGCGCGCCTACGTCGCCGGCGAAGGACTGTGGTCCAAGGCGCAGAAGGACGCCGTCCACCACCTGCTTTTCTACGCGCGCTCGTTCGACGAGCGCGACTGGCAGCGCTACCAGCAGGCGATCGCGGTGCCGCTCGGCGACCGCAAGGCGCGCGAGGCGCTCGAGCGGGCCGAGCCCGACTACGCGGCGGCGCGGGCCGGCTTCATCGAGGGGCGCAACCACCCCGACGACGTCGACTCGATGGCGCGGCTTTTCGTGCGCTTCCGCGGCGCGAGCTACGTCGCCAGGGCCATCTCGATCTGGGCCGAGGGCGACCAGCGCATCGGCGAGCTGCGGGCGATCGCCGCCCGCCTGCACGGCGAGATCCAGGGCACGCGCGACCCCAGGCGCATCGGCGGGCTGCTCGACGAGCTGCATTCGGTCAACGCCGCGCTCGAGCCGCTCGAGGACTCGTTCTCGTTCACGCTCGGCGAGGCCTCGCGCTGGATGCGCGAGGTGCTCTTCTACGTCATGCTCGGCGCCGCGGCGCTGCTCGTGCTCGCCGCCGCGCTCGGCACGCGCGCGCTGCTGCGCCGCGCCGACCTCGCGGAGACCGGCCGGCGCGAAAGCGAGGAGCGGCTGCTCCTCATGGCCAACACCGTGCCGGCGCTCATCGCCTACATCGACCGCGACCAGCGCTTCCGCTTCTCGAACCGCACCTACGGCGAATGGTTCGGCCTGCCGCACGAGCAGATGGTCGGGCGCACGCTGCGCGAGGTCTCCGGGGACAAGGTGTACGAGGAGCTGCGCGGGCACGTCGAGCGCGTGCTCTCGGGGCACCCGGTCGAGTTCGAATACTCGCTCGGCGAGGGCGAATCGGCGCGCCACCTGCAGGTGGCCTACGCGCCGCACCTCGATCACTCGGGCGAGGTGGTCGGCTTCTACGAGCTCGCGAGCGACGTCACCGCGCTCAACCGCGCGCGGCAGAACCAGCGCGAGGCCTCGCGCGAGCTCGCCGCGGTGGCGGCGCGGCTCGAGTTCCTCGCCCACCACGACTCGCTCACCGAGCTGCCCAACCGGGTCATGCTGCAGGAGCGCCTGCGCCAGGCCGTCTCGCTCTCGCGCCGGCACCACAAGCAGCTCGCGCTCCTTTTCGTCGACCTGGACCAGTTCAAGAACGTGAACGACTCGCTTGGCCACGGCGTGGGCGACGACCTGCTGCAGCTCGTCGCCGGGCGCCTGCGCGAGTGCGTGCGCCAGGAGGACCTGGTGGCGCGCCTCGGCGGCGACGAATTCTGCATCGTGCTCCAGGACCTGAACGAGCCGCGCGAGGCGGCCACCGTCGCGCAGAAGCTCCTTGCCGAGCTGGGCGAGCCCTATCGCATCGGCGAGCACGACATCTACGTCGGGGCGAGCATCGGCATCGCCTGCCTGCCCAATGACGGCCACGACATGGAGACGCTGCTCAAGCACGCCGACATCGCCATGTACCGCGCCAAGAACCAGGGGCGCGGCAACTTCCAGTTCTACTCGCCGGCGGAAAACCGTGGCGCGATGAGCGCGGTGGCGATGACCTCGAGCCTGCGCCACGCGCTCGCGCACGGCGAGTTCGCCCTGCACTACCAGCCGCGTGTCGACGTGCCCTCGGGCCGCATCGTCGCGGTGGAGGCGCTGCTGCGCTGGAACCATCCGGAGCAGGGACTGCTCATGCCCGACCAGTTCGTGCCCTTCGCCGAGGACAACGGCCTGATCGTCCCGATCGGCGAGTGGGTGCTGCGCGAGGCTTGCGCGCAGGCACGCCGCTGGACCGAAGCGGGCTGGGGCCGCATCAGCGTCGGCGTCAACCTCTCGATGCGGCAGCTGCGCAATCCGGAGCTGATCGAGCAGGTGCGCGCCGCGCTGGAAGGAAACGCGTTGCCGCCGTGGCGCCTCGAGCTCGAGATCACCGAATCGATGGCGATGCAGGCGCCCGAGCACACGCAGCGTGCGATGCGCGCCTTCGCCGACCTCGGCGTGCGCATCGCGCTCGACGACTTCGGCACCGGGCACTCCGCGCTGCACTACCTCAAGCGCTTCCCGGTGAACGTGCTCAAGATCGACAAGGCGTTCGTGAACGGCCTGCCGGGCGACCGGCACGATGCGGCCATCGCGCGCGCGGTCGTCGATCTCGCGCGCGGGCTGGATCTGGAAGTGGTCGCCGAAGGAGTGCGCCAGGCCGCGCAGCGCGACTTTCTGCTGGGCGTCGGATGCCGACTCTGCCAGGGCGATCTCTTTGGCGGGCCGACCAGCGCCGCGGATCTCGAGCAACGCCTGAGGGGCGGGCTCGCCGCGTAAAGGAAAAAGGCTCGCCCGCTGGGGCGAGCCCTGTTTCCACGAACGTTGTTACCGCGGACTGCCGCGCGCGAGGCGCGCGTCGTTGTCGATGCAGTTGGCCCTGGCCGATCCCGTCAACCCCGCGCAGGCCACTTGCGCCGGATAGACCGTCGGCGCGCCGGTCACATCGGTGTTGGTCGCCAGGCCGGGCCCGGTCACCGTCGGTGGGCCGCCGCTGCCTGCTCCGGTGCCCGAGGAGGCGTCGGCGCTGCCCGCGGGGCCCGCCGCCGCGCCGCCGGGGGCTGCCGCTGCCGCAGCGCCCGTGCCCGCGGCCCCGGTTCCACCCGTGCCGCCAGGCGCCGCCGCGGCGGCTGCGCCCGTACCCGCGGCTCCTGTACCCGCACCCGTGCCAGCCGCGCCTGCGCCCGCGCCACCGGCGGCCTGGGCGAATGCCGCGCCGCTTGCGAAGGCGCTTGCGGCGATAAATGCGACTGCTGTCCATCTGACTCTTGTCATGGGATCTCCTTGGTGATTTTGCGAAGCGGCGAACGGATTCGCCGGTCCTCACGGGCGCGCAAGCGCCGTGCCGAGAAGCGCTTGTTCTGGAATCAGCGGCTTGGCAATCGCGCCGGGCGCGCGCTGTCGGGCAGCGAACGGCCTAGAGCACGAAATCGTAAGTGACGGTGCGGACCGGTCCGGCAGGTCCCGGCTTGACGATGAGCGAGCGGTCGGCGCCGCGCGCTTCGCCGGGAAAATAGAGCTGCGTGGTGAGAAGCGGCCCGCCGCGCGTTTGCGTCTTCACGTGGATGTGGCGCGGCCGGCCCATGTAGGGCGGCGGCAGGTTGGTCTCCAGCCGATAGCGGCCCTGCGCGTCGGTCTCGACGATGCCTCGGTAGCGGAAGCCGAGCGCGTCGTATTCGCCTTTGTCGTTCGCATGCCAGAAATCGAGCTTCACGCCGGCAAGCGGCCGGCAGGCGCTCATCGAGAGCACGAGCCCCGTCACGATCAGCTTCTCGGCGGTCGAATTCGCCTCCACGAGGCTCGCCTTGAGCGGCGCGCCCGGCTTGTAGAACGGGCCTTCGATGTCTTCCGGCGTGGGCAGGCCGCAGGATTGCTGCGCTCGGCCCACGAGGGGATACGCGAGGCCCGCGAGGATGAGCGCCCGACGGTGCATGGTCAGCCTTTCACGCAGAGGACCTGCTTGAGAACGTGTACGACCTCGACCAGATCCGTTTGGTTCGCCATCACCTCGTCGATGTCCTTGTAGGCGCCCGGAATCTCATCGAGCACGCCTTTGTCTTTGCGGCAGATGACGCCTTCGGTTTGCTTCTCCAGATCGGCGATCGTGAATTTCTTCGTCGCCTGGTTGCGCCCCATTTGCCGCCCGGCGCCGTGCGCGCACGACTGGAAGCTCTCGGCGGCACCGCGGCCGCGCACGATGTAGCTGCGCGTGCCCATGCTGCCCGGAATGATGCCGAGCTCGCCCGCGCGCGCGCGGATCGCACCCTTCCTCGTGAGCCACACATCCTCGCCGTAGTGGCGCTCGCGCTCGACGTAGTTGTGGTGGCAATTGACCGCCTCCTCCGTCACTTCGAAGGACGGCAGATGGCGCCGCATCGCGCCGAGCACCAGATCGAGCATCTCCTCGCGGTTGGCGCGCGCATAGTCCTGCGCCCAGCCCACCGCCTCCACGTAGTCGTCGAAGTGCTGCGCGCCCTCGCGGAAGTAGGCGAGGTTGCGGTCGGGGAGATGGATCTGATGCTTTTCGGCGTCCTTTTTCGCCAGCTCGATGAAGTACATGCCGATCGCGTTGCCGATGCCGCGGCTGCCCGAATGCAGCATCACCCAGACTCGGTTCGATTCGTCGAGGCAGAGCTCGATGAAATGGTTGCCGCCGCCGAGCGTGCCCATCTGGCGGACCCAGCTCGAATTCTTGCCCATGCGCTTCTCGACGCCGGGATGCTTTTGAAGAATGGGGTTCAACGTTCTCTTGAAGGGTCGGGCCGCATCCGAGGCCTCGTCATGCTGGTTGAACCCCACGGGCACATCCCTGGAGATTTGCGCAAACACGCTCTTCAGCGTCTTTTCTTCAAGCTGGTTTGCGGAAAGAGACAAGCGGCTGGCGATCATTCCGCAACCGATATCGACCCCGACGGCGGCGGGAATGATGGCCTTCAGCGTCGGGATGACGGAGCCTACGGTCGCCCCAATCCCGAGGTGAACGTCGGGCAT
>DATAID010000062.1:0-2691 GCA_036262835.1 Burkholderiales bacterium
AGCAGGAAGCCGATCACCGCGAGTGCGGCGTGGAGGAGCATGATCGGGACCGGCAGAGGAAGCTGCTTGCTGTGGAAATTGAGGTTGATGTAGGTGCCGCCGGCCGCCGCGACGAGGAAGAAGAGGAGCGCCAACTGGGCCATGCCGGGGAGGCCGACCGTAAAGTAGGCGTTAAGGAGCAGCGTGAGGCCGGCGGCCGCGAGCAGGCCGTGCAGCATCGTCAGCCAGTCGGGCGGGCGAGGCGCGCCCTTCAGTCGGACGATGGCCATCGTCGCGCCGCCCACGGCGGCGATGGCGAAGAGGACAAGGGCGGCTAGCACGCTGGTTTCGACTATCGGAATAACCCGACGTTCCTGATCCTCTCGGACCAACCCGATTTCGCAGCGGGCGCTAGAGCCCGGATGGCAGGGTTGCTAATGTCCGCGGACAGTGTCCGGCATCCGGCCCTATGAGCTCGTCACCTGGGCGCTCGAAGCGGCGCCGATGCTGCTCGCGCTTTTCGTCCTGCTGCGCACGCGCCGGCGCTATCCGCTGAGCGATCTGGTTTATCTCTGCGTACTTCTGTATGTGGCCGTGCTCGCGCTCGTGATGGGCCCGGATCGCACGCCGTACGCCGGTCTCGGCCATTTCCTGCAGGGCTTCGCGCTCGCGCTCGTGGTGCGCGAGGTGCTGATTCGCTCACAGGTCGTGCGCGGCTCCCGGCTGCTCTCGGTTTTCGTGGCGAGCATCGTGCTCGCGCTCTCCGCGGCGTTCGAAGTGGTGAAGTGGGCCACGGCGCTCGCGTTCGGCGAGGACGGCGCGCTGCCCGCGCAGGTCGACATGCTGCTCGCGCTCGCGGGCGCGGCGAGCGCGCTCGTCGTCTTCGCGCGCGTGCACGACTGGCGCCTCAAGCGCCTTGATCGGGTAAGACGCGATCTGGTCATCGAGCCGCGGTCCGCGCACTGAACGGGTTCGACTCCTAGCCTCGGGGTTCCGCTCAATCCGGCTATCATTGCCGCTGAGGAAGGAGGGCCTCATGCGGCAGATCGACGTTGCGGTTGTGGGCATCGGCTGGCACGGCCTGAGTGAGCGACGTTGAAGCTCGCGACCTTCATGATGCCGCTCCATCCGCCGGAGCGCTTGCCGTCGGAAACGCTGCCGGAGGACCGCGAGGCGATCCTCCTCGCCGACAAGCTGGGCTACGCGGAGGCCTTCGTCGGCGAGCACATCACCGACCTCGCCGAGAACGTCACCTCGTGCCTCATGTTCCTCGCCAGCCTCGCGCACGACACCAAGGGCATCGTGCTCGGCACCGGCACGATCAACATGCCGAACAGCCACCCGGCGACCATCGCGGCGCAGGTGGCGATGCTCGATCATCTGCTGAAAGGCCGCTTCATCATGGGCATCAGCCCGGGCGGCCTCATGTCGGACGCGGAAGTCTTCGGCAACTACGACAAAGACCGCAACGCGATCTTCCTCGAGTCGATCAACATGGTGCTCGACATCTGGGCGAAGGAGTCGCCGTACGACCTGAAAGGCCGATTTTTTTCGGTGACCACCGGGAAAACCTCGATCAGGGAGGTCGGGCAGGGCACGATCATCAAGCCCTATCAGAAGCCTCATCCACCCATCGTCGTCACCGCGGTCGCGCCGCACTCGAAAGGCGTGACCGAGGCCGCCAAGCGCGGCTGGACGCCGATCTCGGCGAACTTCCTCTTGCCCGAATGGGTGGCTTCGCATTGGCCGCGGTACCAGGAAGGGTGTGTTGCTATGAATAAAAAACCCGACCCCAAACACTGGCGGGTCGCCAAATCAATTTTCGTGGCGGACGACGACAAGGTCGCCGAGCGCTACGGCCTCTCTGCCGAGGGGCCGTATCATTTCTACTTCAAGCAGCTCGTGCGCAAGCTGCTCGCCTTTGGCCGCGGCGACCTTTTCAAGCTCGATCAGAACCAGCCTGATCGCGAGATCACGCCCGAGTCGGTGACGAAGAAGCTCGTCATCGCCGGCACGGTCAACAGCGTCGTCGACCAGATCCTCGCCTTCCGCGAGAAGGTGGGCGACTTCGGCACGCTGCTTTATGCTTGCCACGATTGGAAGGATCCGAAGCTCGGCCGGCGCTCGATGCAGCTCATGGCCGAGCAGGTGATGCCGAAGGTCAACGCCGCGCTGAAATCCTAGGAATCCACTGATGAGCGGGACACGCATAAAGCAGGCCGTCGAAGCGCTCGGCAGCGCGATCTCGGCGAATCCGGAAAAGGCGAAAGCGAAGGCGACGCCGGCGACGGCGCGGCTCGTCGAGGGCCTGCGCTGCGAGGTGAGCGGGCCGAAGGGCGAGCGCATCGTGACCGACATGCCGCCCGCGATGGGCGGGGAGGCGAGCGCGCCCAATCCCGGCTGGTACCTGCGCGGCGCGATGGCCTCCTGTACCGCCACCGTCATCGGCATGCGCGCGGCGAAGCTCGGTATCGCGCTCGACTCGCTCGAGGTGACCGTGGAAAGCGAGGGCGACAACCGTGGCATCCTCGGGATGGACGAGAAGATTTCCGCCGGCGACACGGAGCTGAGGATGCGCGTGAAGATCGGCTCGGCGAGCGCGAGCGAGCAGGAATTGCGCGAGCTCACCGAATGGGCCGAGGCCCATTCCCCGGTCGGCTGCACGATCGACCGGGCGCCCCCGATGTCGCTCGCCGTCGAGGTGGTGAAATC
>DATAID010000063.1:0-19646 GCA_036262835.1 Burkholderiales bacterium
CGCGGCGACGCGGATGACGTGGTACTCGCGCTCGTGGCTGAGCTCGTAGGAGCTCGCCACCGTATGCCCCGCCCAGCGCCGCCAGGCGTGGCTCACGCAAAGCGGCGCGGTGCGCGCGTGGAACGGCGTGGTCTTCAGCACGGCCTACTCTACGGTGACGGACTTCGCCAGGTTTCTCGGCTTGTCGACATCGGTGCCGCGCGCAAGCGCCGCATGGTAGGCGAGGAGCTGCAGCGGCACGACGTGCAGGATCGGCGAGAGCAGGCCGTAGTGCTCGGGCAGCCGGATGACGCTCACCCCTTCGGAAGACGTCATGCGCGTGTCGGCGTCCGCCAGCACGTAGAGCTCGCCGCCTCGGGCGCGTACTTCCTGCATGTTGGACTTGAGCTTTTCGAGCAGCGCATCGTTCGGCGCCACCGTCACGACCGGCATCGCCGAGGTCACGAGCGCGAGCGGCCCGTGCTTCAGTTCCCCCGCCGGATAGGCCTCGGCGTGGATGTAGGAGATCTCCTTCAGCTTGAGCGCCCCCTCCAGCGCGATCGGATAGTGCAGGCCCCGGCCGAGAAAGAGCGCGTGCTCCTTCTTCGCGAATTGCGCCGCCCAGGCGATGATCTGCGGCTCGAGCGCGAGCGCCGCCCCCAGCGCCTTGGGCAGGTGGCGCAGGCTTTGCAGGTGCTTTTGCTGCTCTTTCGCGGATATCGTTTTGCGCAATTTCCCCAGGCAAAGGGCGAGCAGGAAAAGACCGACCAGCTGCGTCGTGAAGGCCTTCGTGGAAGCCACGCCGATCTCGACGCCCGCCCGGGTGAGAAAGCGGTGCTTCGTTTCACGCACCATGGCGCTCGAGGCCACGTTGCAGATCGCGAGCGTGCGCTTCTGCCCGAGGGCGCGAGCGTGCTTCAGGGCCGCGAGCGTGTCGGCCGTCTCCCCCGACTGGGAGACGAGGACCACCAGCGCGTCCCGATCCGGGATGCTGTCGCGATACCGGTACTCGCTCGCGATTTCGACGTGCGTCGGCAGACGGGCGAGCGACTCGATCCAGTATTTCGCCACCAGGCCTGCGTAATAGCTCGTGCCGCAGGCGAGCACCAGCACCGAGCGCGCCTTGGCGAGGCTCTTGCCGCCTTGATCCTCGAACAGCGCGGGCGAAAGGGTGTCGACGGCTTCGAGGGTATCGGCGACCGCGCGCGGCTGCTCGAAGATTTCCTTCTGCATGTAGTGCCGATACGGCCCGAGCTCTGCCGCCACGCCGCTCGTGCGCACGGTGCGCACTGCGCGCTGCACGGCCTTGCCGCCCGCGTCGAGCACACGGAAGCCCTCCAGTCCGACCTCGGCGACGTCGCCCTCCTCGAGGTAGGCGATCTGGTCGGTCGTGCCGGCGAGCGCGAGCGCATCGGAGGCAAGAAAATTCTCGTTCGCTCCCACGCCGACCACGAGCGGGCTGCCGGCCCGCGCGCCGACCACCCGGCGCGGCTCGCGACTGGAGACGACCGCGATCGCATACGCGCCCGACAGCCGCTGCGCCGCCCGCCGCACGGCCTGCAGCAGGCTGCCGTCGTACAGGCTGTGCACGAGGTGCGCGACCACCTCGGTGTCGGTCTGCGTCTCGAACTCGTAGCCCTTCGCCTTCAGCTCGGCGCGCAATTCGTCGTGGTTCTCGATGATGCCGTTGTGGACGAGAGCGATCTCGCCGCGCGAGAGGATGGGATGCGCGTTGCGCGTCACCGGCGCGCCGTGCGTGGCCCAGCGCGTGTGAGCGATGCCGGTTTCGGCCGCGAGGCGCCTCTTCGCCACCTGGGAAGACAGATCCGCGACGCGCGCCACGCTGCGCAGCCGCTCGATGCCCTCGGGAGCCACGGCGGCCACGCCGCAGGAGTCATAGCCGCGGTATTCGAGCCGCTTCAAGCCCTCGATCAGGAGCGGGACGATGTCGCGTCGCGCCGCGGCGCCTACGATTCCGCACATGTCCGGCTCTTCATCTGGCTTTCTTCGGCGGCCGCCAGCCCGGGATCGACATTTGGCGCGCCCGGGCCAGCGTGAGCTGGCCGGCCGGCGTGTCCTTGCTGATGGTCGAGCCCGCGCCGATGTACGAGCC
This sequence comes from Burkholderiales bacterium, assembly GCA_036262835.1. GTDB lineage: Bacteria > Pseudomonadota > Gammaproteobacteria > Burkholderiales > SG8-39 > RBG-16-66-20. Next base: position 2,093 of record DATAID010000063.1, read on the forward strand.
TTTCCTGATCCGTACCGGCGCGACCAGCGTCGCGTCCGACCCGATGAAGCAGTCGTCTTCGATGATGGTGCGGTGCTTTTGGGCGCCGTCGTAGTTGCAGGTGATCGTGCCGGCGCCGATATTGACGCGCGCGCCGACCTCCGAGTCGCCCACATAGGCGAGATGATTCGCCTTCGTGCCGGCGCCGAGACGGCTCGCCTTCACCTCGACGAAGTTGCCGACGTGCACGTCGGCTTCCAGGCTCGCGCCCGGACGCAGGCGCGCGTAGGGGCCGACCTTGCAACGCTCGCCCACGCTCGAGTCTTCCAGGAAAGAGAAGGCGCGCACCTCGGTGTCGGCGCCGATCGTCACATCCTTCAGGACGCAGTTGGGGCCGATGCGCACGCGATCGCCGAGCCGCACGCGTCCTTCAAAGACGCAGTTGACGTCGATGGCGACTTCGCTGCCGCAGGCGAGCTCGCCGCGCACGTCCACGCGCCACAGATCGGCCAGCGTGACCCCGGCTTCGAGCAGTCGCCTTGCCTGCGCGTTCTGGTAGGCGCGCTCGAGGATCGCAAGCTCCTCGCGCGAGTTGATGCCCGCGACTTCCCAGCGATCGGTCGCCTTCACCGCGGTCACCGGGGCGCCGGAGGCGGCCGCAATGCGGATGACGTCGGTGAGGTAGTACTCCTTCTGCGCATTGCGATTGGCCACCTTGGCGAGCCAGCCGGCGAGGCGCGAGCATTGGCCGGCGAGGAAGCCCGCATACCATTCGCGCACCGCCCGTTCCTGCGGGCTCGCGTCGCGCTCCTCGACGATGCGCTCGACGCCGCCGTTCTTGCCGCGCAGCACGCGGCCGTAGCCGGTCGCGTCCGAGAGGTCGCTCGTCATGATGGCGATACCCTTGCCCGCCGATTGCAGCAATTTCCTGAGGCTTGCGGCGCGAAGCAGCGGCACATCGCCGTTCAGCACCAGCACCGAGGCCGACCGCGGGATGCGCGGCAGCGCCTGCAGGAGCGCATGCCCCGTGCCGAGCTGGCGCTTCTGCTCGACCCAGTGCAGGGGTGTCCCTTGGAACGCGGCCTTCACCTGCTCCCCGCCGTGGCCGTGGACCACGTGGATCGCTTCGGGCCTGAGCGCGCGCGCCGCGTCGAGCACATGCGCGAGCAGCGGCTTGCCGGCGAGCGGATGCAGCACCTTGGGCAGCGCCGAGCGCATGCGCTTGCCCTGGCCGGCGGCGAGGATAACGACGTGAAGAGGCATTCGGGATCGGGCCACGGATTCTAGCATCGCCGCCTCTCCCCCTAGGGTGCAGAACTCCTTGAAAGTTCTGGAAAAACGAGGCTACACTCGGCTCTCCTCCTTGCGCCATGGCTTTCCAGAGCGAATTCTTCGAAATGATCCTGCGGCTTGCCGCGGCGATCGCGGCCGGCGGCATCATCGGCCTTGAACGCACCTACCGCGGGCGCGCGGCCGGCTTTCGCACGCATGCGCTCGTCTGCGTCGCCTCGACGCTGCTCATGCTCGTCACGGTCTACGAGTCGCACTGGTTCACGCAGCAAGTCACGGCGCGGGTCGTCGTCGATCCGACGCGCATGGCGCAGGGCATCATGACCGGCATCGGTTTCCTCGGCGCCGGCGTCATCGTCAAGGAGGGCCTGACCGTGCGCGGCCTGACCACCGCCGCCTCGATCTGGGTCACGGCGGCGATCGGCGTGCTCACGGGCATCGGCTTTTATTTCGCGGCCGGCATGGGCACGGTGGCGGCGCTTGGCACGCTGTCGGTCTTCCGCTGGATCGAAGGCAAGATGCCCGCCGAGTTCTATGCCAATTTCCTCGTGCGCTTTCCGCGCGCGAGCGTCATGCCCGAGCCGGACCTGCGGCGCCTCATCTCGGAGCACGGCTTCGATGTGGCCAACATGAGCTATCGCATTGCCGGCCAGGGACGCGAGTTCGAATATCAGATGGTGTTGCGCACGCTGCATTCCGCCAACGCGCAGAAGCTCTCGGCGCGGCTCGCGGCTGAGCCCTCGGTGACCGAGTTCCGGATCGCGCCGACCGGCGACTAGCGCAGGGCCAGGACGTTGTGCGCAGGCACGGGCCTGTGCAAGCCCTTCAGGGTCAGGTCGCCCACGTGCCGAGCTTCGATGCGCTCTTCGAGCTTGCCGTAGACGCGCTGGGAGACGAGCACCTGGCCGGCCGCCGCCTCCGCGCACAGGCGCGCGGCGAGATTGGTCACCGGGCCGATCGCGCCGTAGTCGCGCCGACCCTCGAAGCCGATCGCGCCGAGAGTCGCGTAGCCGTTGGCGATCCCGACGCCGAAGCCGAGATCGTGGCCGCGCTTCTTCCAGCCGGCAGCGAGGGTTTCGACTCCGCTGCGCATCTCGAGCGCCATGCGCACCGCGGCGAGCTCGGGCTCGGCGACCGGCACCGGATCGTTGAAGAGGATCATGACGCCGTCGCCGGAGAAGTGCTCCACCGTGCCGTCGTGGGCGTGCACGATGCGCCCGAGCACTGCGTGATACTCGCGCAGCACCGCCATCACCTCCTCGGGCTCGGCGGTCTCCGAGAACGCGGTGAACCCGCGCAGGTCGGTGAAGACCACCGTGATCTCGCGCCGCCGCGTCTTCAGGGGATCATCGACCTCGCCGGCGAGGATCAGCTCGCCGACGCGCGGCGAGACGAAGCGCTTCAGGCGCGCGAGGCGCTCGATCTCGGTCACCTGCTCGGCAACGCGTTCTTCCAGCTCCGCATTCATCGCGGCCAGCCGATCGTGCAGCGCCTTGATGCGCAAAAGCGACTTCACGCGCGCAAAGAGCTCCGCCTGGTTGACCGGCTTGGAGAGGAAGTCGTCGGCTCCCGCTTCGATTCCCTTGACGCGCTCCTGCTGCGGGTCGAGCGACGTGCACATCACCACCGGCAGGAGCGAGGTGGCGGCCTCGGCGCGAATGCGCCGGCACACGTCGTAGCCGGAGAGGCCGGGCATCATGACGTCGAGCAGCACGAGGTCCGGTTTCTCGGCCGCGAGCTTGGCGAGGCCTTCCTCGCCGTTCTTTGCGGTGGTCACGGCGTAGCCCTTCGCCGCCAGCAGGTCGCCGAGCAGCTTGATGTTGGCGGGCGTGTCGTCGACGACCAGGATCTTGGCCGGAGCGCTCATGCGCGTCCCCGCTCGAGCAGCCACGCGATCATCGAGAGGAACTCCTTGAGGTTGATGGGCTTGGAGAGGAACCCGTCGAAGCCCGCGGCCTGAATCTGGCTGCGGTCGGTCGGGGTCACCGAGGCCGTAAAGGCGACGATGGGCGTTTTCTGCAGCGCCGGGTCGGTGCGCAACTGCCGAAGCGCCTCGATGCCGTTGATGCCCGGAAGCTGGATGTCCATGAGGATGAGGTCGGGCTTCTTCTCCTTCGCCAGGCGCACGCCGTCCTCGCCCGTGACCGCCTCCAGCACCGCGTAGCCCTTCGCCTGCAGGACGTCGCGCGCGAGCTTCATGTTCTTCTCGTTGTCCTCGACGATCAACACGGTGCTCATGCCCGCTCCGGAAGGGTGAAGGTGAAGGTCGAGCCCTTGCCGATCTCGCTCTCGAGCCGGATCGCGCCGCCGTGCAGCTCGACGAACTTGCGCACGAGCGCTAAACCGAGCCCCGTGCCCTCGGCTTTCTTCGTGTAGTCGCGCCCGACCTGGCGGAACGCCTCGAACACGGCCCCCTGGTCCTCGGGCGCAATGCCGACGCCGGTGTCGGCCACCGCCACCTCGAGCCCGCCCGCCACGGGCCGCGCGCGCACGGTGATGTTGCCGCCGGAGGATGTGAACTTCACCGCGTTGGAGAGCAGGTTCAGCATGATCTGCTTGAACTTGCGCTCGTCGGCGCGGAAGGCGCCGAGCGCCGGATCCGCCTCGAGCGCGAGCTCGACGCCGTTGCGCTGCGCGCGCTCCTTGACGAGCGTCATCGCGTTGGCGAGCGCGCCGCCAAGGTCGAACTCCGCGAGGTCGAGCTCCATGCGCCCCGCCTCGATCTTCGAGAGATCGAGGATGTCGTTGATGAGCGAAAGCAGGTGCTTGCCGGACGAATGGATGTCGTTCAGGTAGTCGAGCTGCTTTTCGTTGACGTCGCCGAACATCTTCTCCATCAGCACTTCCGAGAAGCCGATGACCGCGTTTAGCGGCGTCCTCAGCTCGTGCGACATGTTCGCCAGGAACTCGGACTTGTGCTGGTTCGCGATCTCGAGCTGCCGGCCCTTGTCCTGGATCTCGTTGAAAAGGCGCACGTTCTCGATCGCGATCACCGCCTGGTCGGCGAAGGTCCGGAGCAGCTTCTTGTGCTTGTCGGCGAGCTGAAACCCCGGCTCCGGGTGCGACAGCGCGAGCACGCCGATGCCCTCTCCGTCCCTGACGAGCGGCACCAGCGCAACCGATCCCATGTTCGCCGCGGCTCCCATCCGGCGCACGTGCTCGGGTTGTGCGGCGCCCTGAGTGTCGGAGATCTCGACGACGCGCCGCTCGGCGATGGCAAGGGACATCGGGCTCTTGGCCGGATCGAAGGCGACCGGAAACAGGCTCGCGACCGTTTCGGCGTCGAACGCCGCCGGACCTGCTCTGGTCTTGCGCTGCAGCCAGTCGCCCTCGCGCATGATGATCGCCGCGTTGCATGGGGAAAAGAGCCTTGCGCCGCTCTGCACGATCGCCTCGAACACGGGCTGCGTATCGGTGGTCGAGCTGCTGATCACCTTCAGAATCTCCGCGGTCGCGGTCTGGTGCTCGAGTGCCTCGGTCAGCTCGAGCGTGCGCTTTTCGACCTTGCGCTCCAGGCCCGCATAGGACTCCTGCAGGCGTACCGCCATGTGATTGAACTCGTTGGCGAGCGCCTGCAGCTCGTCGCCGGTCTTCACCTCGATGCGCTGCTCGAGGTCGCCCGCGCCAATGCGGGCGGCGCCCTCCTGCAAGGTGCGGATCGGCCGCACCATGCTGCGCGCGAGCCACATCGCGGCGAGCGCCGAAAACAGCAAACCCGCGACGATGAGCGACACGGTGCGCAGGATCGCCGCGTTCAGGGTCTCATAGACCTCGGCCGCGGGCTGCTCGACGAATACTTTCCAGCCGAGCGGCTCGATCGAGGCGTAGGCGGTGAGCACGGGCGAGCCGGCCGCGTCCTGCGCCATCAGCGCGAACGATTCCTCGGAACCTTTCTTGAGCGCGAATTCCACCTGTGGCAGCCGCGACAGGTCGGTCTTGCGCAGCACCAGGCCGATATCCGGGTCGGCCACGAGATGGCCCGTGCCGTCGACGACGTACGCCTTGCCCTTCCTGCCGATCTTGATGCGCGTGACCACGTCCCACATGAATTTCAGGTTCACGTCGGCGACGGTGACCGCGCCCGCCCTCGAGCGCAGGGCGATCGCCATGTAGGGCTCAGTCTCCTTGCGGAAATACACGGGCCCGAACCAGGTTTCCTGCGGCCTAGCGCCCTTGAAGGCGGCATCGCCCGAGCGGTCGAGGCCCGAATCGACCGAATTCATGCCAAGGAGCGACACGAGCATGCGCTCGCGGCCGTTGGCCCCGATCAGCGCGACATCGGTGATCGCGGGCACATTCTTCTGCAGACGGCTGAACTCGATGCCGAGCTGCTCGGGATTGCGCGCGATCAGCTGCATCTGCTCGGTGTAGCGCAGCTGGCGCTCGATCTGGCGTACGAAGTCCTCGATGCGGGCGGCCGCGCCGACCGCCTTCTCGCGCTGCACGCTGGAGAGCGCGACCTTGTTCTCCTGATAGGAAAAGTACACGCCGATCGCTCCCGAAATGAGGAGCGCGCCGCACACCAGGCCCAGGACGAGCAGGAAATAGCGGCGGAAGAGTCGCCCGCTCTGCACGCTGCGGATCTCGCGGTTCTGCGCGATCAGCGCCTCGACCGGTTTCACCGGGGCGGGCTCACTCGATGATTTCGTCGGCGCGCAGCAGCACCGCCTGGGGTACCGTGAGGCCGAGCCGCTTCGCGACGCCGGCGTTCACGATCAGCCTGAACTGCTTGGGCTCCTCGATGGCCATGAGGGCGGGCTTCTCGCCCTTGAGGATGCGCGCGACGTAATGCCCCGCGCGGCGGAAGATGTCCTCGAAGTCCGGGCCGTAGACCGCGAGGCCTTCGCTCGCGAGCTGCGGGACGTCGTGAATGAAGGGCAGCCCGTATCTTGTCGCGAGCGCGGCGACCCGGTCGGTGATGTCGAGGTTCGTCGTCATCGGCGCGGTAATGATCGCCTGCACTTTCGCGGCCTGCGCGCGCTTCATCGCCGCTTCGATGTCGAGCGCCTCGGCCATCACCGAGATGGGCACTATCGTCAGCCCCAGCCGGTCCGCCGCCTTGTTCATCAGATTCATCTCTTCCTGGCAACTCTCGAGCAGGCCGGTGTCGAGCAGGGTGCCGACGCGCTTCAAGCCGGGCACGAGCTCGGTAAGTAGCTGCATGCGCTTGCCGATCAGCTCGGCGTTGGCGGTCGTCACGCCGGTGATGTGCTTGCCGGGCTTGGCGAGGGAATGGGCGTACTGCACCACGACCGGGTCGGTGACGGTCGCGATCACGGTGGGCACTTCGCGGCTCGCGTACCACGCCGCGTCGGCCATCGGCTTGGCTGGCGCAAAGAGGACATCCACTTTCGCCTCGACGATCTCCCGCGCGAGCGCGCGCAGCTTGCGGATGTCGCCTTCCCCGGAGCGTTTGACGAAGGTGAGGTTCTGGCCTTCCAGATAGCCGGCCTCGCGCAACCCGCGGACAAAGCCGCGGGAGGTGACCTCGGCGTACAGCCCGCGCTCATAGAGCGAAAGCCAGCCGACGCGCGCCTGCCCGCGCTGCGCGCGCGCAAGCCCGGGAAAGCCCAGCGACCACAGGGCGCCCCCGGCCAGCAACCGGCGGCGCAGGAGCGAGATCGGGCGCATGTCCTCCCCCTGAATCGACTGGCGATTTTGCCAGCCTGCAGCTTACCGCTATCGGACGGCCGAGGCGTGCTGCAGACTGGCCTCGATGTCGGCCGTCACCGCAAGCTCGGCCTGCAGATCGGCGGCGCCCTGTTGCGGCTCGTGCGCCGTTAAAGCGGCGGTGACGAGGGCGGCCACGACGAGAAGGAGCGTGGGGACCATCATGAACAGGAACTGCAGGTGCTCTTTTAGGTTCATGGCTTCCCTTTCTTGGGTGGGGCGCATGGCGACCATCCTAGGAAGAAGCCACCGCCGGGGCAGCGCAGCATTGCCTGCCAGGGCTGTGCGAAAAGCACACTCGGGACGAAAAAGCGGAAAAAATCCGCGCCGGCCTACCAGTGCTCGGGTGGCCGACGGTGCAGCACGATGCCGCTTCGCGACTGGGTGAGGTAGCCACCGACCGACAGGTCCTTGAGGATGCGGCTCACCATCTCGCGTGAGGCGCCGATGCGGCTGGCAATGTCCTGCTGGGTCAGCCGCTGCGAAATGACCAGGCCGCCATCGCCATCCTCGGCCAGCTCGAGCAGAAGCCGCGCGACGCGGCCGTAGACGTCCATGAGGGCGAGGCTTTTCACGCTTCCCGTAAGCGAGCGCACGCGTGCGATCAGCTTCTCGATCACGCTGAAGGCGAACGCGGGGTTGCCGATCACGAAGTCGCGAAAGTCGGCTTTCGGCACGACCAGAAAACGCGCCGGCTCGAGCGTCATCACGGAGGCGGAGCGCGGCCCCTCGTCCAGAACGAGCTCGCCGAAGTACTCCCCGGCGCCCTGAGTGGCGAGCACGACGTCGTGGCCCTCGCCGTCGCTCACGTAGACTTTGACCCGGCCTTCGAGGATGACGTAGAGCGAATCGGTGGTATCGCCTTCGCTTACGATGACGGTGTTGCGCGCGTACCTGCGCATGACGCCGTGCGAGCCCATCGCCTTCAGGTCCGCGTCGCTCAGGGTGTAGCCCGTCTGGCGCTTCGCGGCCAAGCGCGCCTCCCTTAGCGGGGCAGCTCCGAGGACCCGGTCAGGAACTCATCCACCGCGCGCGCGGCCTGGCGTCCTTCGCGGATCGCCCAGACGACGAGCGATTGCCCGCGGCGTGTGTCCCCGGCGGCGAACACCTTCGCCACCGAAGTGGCATAGGCCTTCTGCCCCTCCGTTTCGGCCCTGGCATTGCCGCGCGCATCCTTCTGCACGCCGAACTCTTCGAGCAGCGACTGCGTCGGCGAAACAAACCCCATGGCGAGCAGGACGAGGTCGGCCGGAATCTCGAATTCCGAGCCGGGAATTTCCGAGGACTTGCCGTCTTTCCACGCGAGCCGCACCGCCTTGAGGGCGCGCACCCGCCCTTTCTCGCCCAGGAGCGCCTTGGTGGCGACCGACCAGTCGCGCGCCACGCCCTCCTCGTGCGAGGAGGAGGTGCGCAGCCGCGTCGGCCAGTAGGGCCACACCGGATTGCGCTCGACGTCGGGCGGCATCGGGAAGAGCTCGAAATTGGTGACCGACGCCGCGCCCTGGCGGTTGGAGGTGCCGATGCAATCGGAGCCGGTGTCGCCGCCGCCGATCACCACGACATGCTTGCCCGCGGCGCTCAGCTCGGGCACCCCGCCATCGCCCGCGACGCGCTTGTTCTGCAGCGGCAGGAATTCCATGGCGTAGTGCACGCCCGCGAGCTCGCGCCCGGGAATCGGCAGGTCGCGCGGCGCTTCCGCGCCGCCGGTGAGCACCACCGCGTCGAAGTCGGTGAGCAGCTTCTCCGGCGCGACGTAGCTGCGCGCATCATTCAGGATGCCCTTCTCAGGCCGCGCCTTGCCGACGCAGACGCCGGCGCGAAATTCCACGCCCTCGGCGGTGAGCTGCTCGAGCCGCCGGTCGATCACGCGCTTTTCGAGCTTGAAGTCCGGTATGCCGTAGCGCAAAAGCCCGCCGATGCGATCGTTCTTCTCGAACACCGTGACGCGGTGACCGGCGCGCGCGAGTTGCTGCGCGCAGGCAAGGCCGGCCGGGCCGGAGCCGACGACGGCGACCTTCCTGCCGCTCGGTCGCGCCGCCGGTTGCGGAGCGATCCAGCCGGATTCCCAGGCCCGGTCGACGATCGCATGCTCGATCGACTTGATGCCCACCGGGTCCTCGTTGATGCGCAGCACGCACGCTTCCTCGCACGGCGCGGGGCAGACCCGCCCCGTGAATTCGGGGAAGTTGTTAGTGGAATGCAGCGTCTCGATCGCCCTTTTCCAGTCGCCGCGATAAACCAGATCGTTCCAGTCCGGGATGATGTTGTTGACCGGACAGCCCTGCATGCAGAACGGGATGCCGCAGTCCATGCAGCGCGCGCCCTGAATCTTGGCGTCGTCGTCGGCGAGGCGCAGGTGGAACTCGCGATAGTGCTGCTTGCGCGTCTGCGGCGCCTCGTGCGGTTCCTCGAGGCGCTCGTATTCCATGAAACCGGTGACCTTGCCCACGGCTAGGCGACCTTCTGAGGCGAACCCGCGAGCTCGCCGAGCGCGCGACGATACTCCTTCGGGAAGACCTTGACGAAGCGAGTCCGGTACTTGGGCCAGTGGGCGAGGATCTCGGCCGCCTGCTTCGAACCGGTGAGATCGCGATGCCGCTCGATGAGCGAACGCACGATCGCCTCGTCGGATTTGCCCTTGTGCCAGAACGCCTGTGGAAGCTTGGCACGCTGCTCGACCTCCGAGAGAAGCGGCTCGAGATCGACCATGGCCGGGTTGCAGCGCTTGGCGAATCCGCCGGCGCTATCCAGCACGTAGGCCATGCCGCCCGACATGCCGGCGGCGAAATTGCGGCCGGTCTCCCCGAGCACCACGACCGTGCCTCCGGTCATGTACTCGCAGCCGTGGTCGCCCACGCCCTCGACCACTGCCTGCGCGCCCGAATTGCGCACGGCGAAACGCTCGCCTGCGACGCCGCGGAAATAGGCCTCGCCCTCGATCGCGCCGTAAAGCACGACGTTGCCGGTGATGATGTTCTCGGTCGGCTCGCCGCGGAACTTGGGCGAGGGCTGTACCGTGATCCGGCCGCCCGAGAGCCCCTTGCCGCAGTAGTCGTTGGTGTCGCCGATGAGATCGAGCCAGACGCCGCGCGCGAGGAACGCGCCAAGGCTCTGGCCGGCCGAGCCGGCAAGCCGGACGTGGATGGTTTCGTCGGGGAGCCCTTCGTGGCCGTAGCGCTTGGCGATCCGGCCCGAGAGCATCGCGCCGACGGTGCGGTTGATATTGCGGATCGGTGTCTCGACCGTCACCTTCTCGCGGCGCTCGAGCGCGGGCGCGGCGAGCTCGATCAGGCGGTTGTCGAGCGCCTTGTCCAGGCCGTGGTCCTGCGTCTCGCAATGATGGCGCGCCACCTCGGCCGGCACCTGCGGCTGATGGAAGATCCTCGAAAAATCGAGTCCCTTCGCCTTCCAGTGCTCGATGCCCCGCCGCGTGTCGAGCAGATCGGCGCGGCCGACCAGCTCCTGGATGCGGCGCACCCCGAGCCTCGCCATCAGCTCGCGCGCCTCCTCGGCGACGAAAAAGAGGTAATTGACGACGTGCTCGGGCTTGCCCTCGAACTTGCGCCGCAGCTCCGGATCCTGCGTCGCCACGCCCACCGGGCAGGTGTTGAGGTGGCACTTGCGCATCATGATGCAGCCCTCGACGACCAGGGGCGCCGTGGCGAAGCCGAATTCGTCTGCCCCCAGCATCGCACCGATGACCACGTCGCGCCCGGTCTTCATCTGGCCGTCGACCTGGACGGCGATGCGTCCGCGCAAGCGGTTGAGGGTGAGCGTCTGCTGGGTCTCGGCGAGCCCCAGCTCCCATGGGGTGCCGGCATGCATGATCGAGGACCAGGGCGAGGCGCCCGTGCCGCCGTCGTGGCCCGAGATCGTCACATGGTCGGATTTCGCCTTCGCCACGCCCGCGGCGACCGTGCCCACGCCGACTTCCGACACGAGCTTCACGCTGACCGCGGCTTCCGGGTTGGCGTTCTTCAAGTCGTGGATGAGCTGGGCGATATCCTCGATCGAATAGATGTCGTGGTGCGGCGGCGGCGAGATGAGCTCCACGCCCGGCGTCGAATAGCGCAGCTCGGCGATGTACTCGGAGACTTTCCTTCCCGGCAGCTGGCCGCCTTCGCCAGGCTTCGCTCCTTGCGCGATCTTGATCTGCAGCATCTCGGCCGAAGCAAGGTACTCGGCGGTCACGCCGAAACGGCCCGAGGCCACCTGCTTGATCTTCGACTTGAGGGAGTCGCCCTCGCGCAGCGGGATGTCGACCTCGACGCGCTCCTTGCCGAGGCGCGACTGCATGCTCTCGCCCGCCTTCACGGGGGCGTAGCGGCGGCGATCTTCGCCGCCCTCGCCGGTGTTCGATTTGCCGCCGATCCGGTTCATGGCGATGGCGAGCACCGTGTGCGCCTCGGTCGAGATCGAGCCGAGCGACATCGCGCCGGTGGAGAAGCGCTTGACGATCTCGGCGGCGGGCTCGACTTCCTCGAGCGGCACGGGCTTGCAGGCGTCGAACTTGAACTCGAACAGCCCCCGCAGCGTCATGTTGCGCCGGGACTGGTCGTTGATCAGCGCGGCATATTCCTTGTAGGTCGAATACGAGTTCTGGCGCGCCGAGTGCTGGAGCTTGGCGATCGCATCCGGCGTCCAGGTGTGCTCTTCCCCGCGCACCCTCCAGGCATAGTCGCCGCCGGCATCGAGCATCGTGTGCAGCACCGGGTCCTTCTCGCCGAAGGCCGCGCGGTGAATGCGCAGGGTTTCCTCCGCCAGCTCGAGAACGCCGATGCCGCTCACCTTGGAAGGCGTGCCGGGGAAATACTTGTCCACGAGATTGCGCGAGAGCCCCACGGCCTCGAAGGTCTGCGCGCCGGTATAGGACATGTAGGTCGAGATGCCCATCTTGGACATCACCTTCTTCAAGCCCTTGCCGATCGCCTTGACGTAGTTCTTGATCGCCTTGGATCCCGCCTCGCCGCTTGCGGCGAGCAGCGTCTCGAGCGCGAGATAGGGATGCACGGCCTCGGCGCCGTAGCCGCCGAGCAGCGCGAAGTGGTGCACCTCGCGTGCCGAGCCCGTTTCGACCACCAGGCCCATGGAGGTGCGCAAGCCTTTCGCCGTCAAGTGCTGGTGGACGGCCGAGAGCGCGAGGAGCGCGGGAATGGCGACGCGCTCGCGATCGACGGCGCGGTCCGAGATGACGATGATCGAGTAGCCGGAGCGCACGGCGTCCTCGGCCTGGGCACACAGCGAGGCGAGGCGCGCCTCGATCGCCTCGTTGCCCCAGGCGGCCGGGTAGGTGATGTCGAGCTCCAGGGACCGGAACTTGCCCCCGGTGTAGCGCTCGATGTGCCGGATCTTCTCCATCTCGAAGAAGTCGATCACCGGCTGGCTCACCTCCAGGCGCAGCGGCGGGTTCATCTCGTCGATGCCGAGCAAGTTGGGCTTGGGGCCGATGAAGGAGACGAGCGAAGTGACGAGCTCCTCGCGGATCGGATCGATCGCGGGATTGGTCACCTGCGCGAACATCTGCTTGAAGTAGTGGTAGAGCGTCTTGTCCTTTCTGGACAGGATCGCGAGCGCCGCATCGTTGCCCATCGAGCCGGTCGACTCCTCGCCCGCCTGCGCCATCGGCAGCAGCTGGAACTTGACGTCCTCCTGGGTGTAGCCGAAGGCCTGCTGGCGATCGAGCAGCGCGACGGGCGATTTGAGCGGCGGAGTTTTTTCCGTCTCGACCTCGTCGAGCTTGACGCGGATGCGCTCGATCCAGTCGGCGTAGGGCTTGGCGGCGGAGAGCGATTCCTTCAGCTCCTGGTCGTCGACGATGCGGCCTTTTTCGAGGTCGACGAGGAACATCTTGCCGGGCTGCAGCCGCCATTTCTTGACGATCCGCTCCTCGGGAATGGGCAGGCAGCCGCATTCCGAGCCCATGATGACGAGATCGTCGTCGGTCACGATGTAGCGCGAGGGCCGCAGCCCGTTGCGATCGAGCGTCGCGCCAATCCGCAGCCCGTCGGTGAAGGCGATCGACGCCGGACCGTCCCAGGGCTCCATCATCGCGGCGTGATATTCGTAGAAGGCGCGCCGCGCGGGATCCATGAGCGTGTGGTTCTCCCACGCCTCCGGGATCATCATCATCATGGCGTGCGCGATCGAGTAGCCGCCCATGACGAGCAATTCGAGCGCGTTGTCGAAAGAAGCGGAATCCGACTGGCCGGGATAGATCAGGGGCCAGATCTTGTCGAGATCGTCGCCCAGCACCGGGCTTGAAATCGCGTGCTGGCGGGCGCGAATCCAGTTGACGTTGCCGCGCACGGTGTTGATCTCGCCGTTGTGGCAGATCATGCGGAAGGGGTGCGCGAGATCCCAGGAGGGAAACGTGTTGGTCGAGAAGCGCTGGTGCACGAGCGCGAGCGCCGACTCCACGCGCGGATCCTTGAGATCCAGGAAGTACTCGCCGACCTGGTAGGCGAGCAGCATCCCCTTGTAGCAGATCGTTCGCGCCGACATGGTCGGCACGTAAAACTCCTTGCCGTGCTCGAGCTTGAGCGCCTGGATGGCGTGGCCGGCGCTCTTGCGAATGATGTAGAGCTTGCGCTCGAGCGCGTCGGTCACCGTGACGCCGGCGCCGCGCCCGACGAAGACCTGCCGGATGACGGGCTCCAGACGCCTCGCGGGCTCGGCGAGATCCGAGTTATCCACCGGCACGTCGCGCCAGGCGAGCAGCACCTGCCCGGCCTCCTTGATGGCGCGCTCTATTTCGTACTCGCAAGCGAGACGGCTGGCCGGGTCGCGGGGCAGGAACACCATGCCGACGCCGTACTGACCCGCCGGCGGCAGCTTGACCTTGCGCTTGGCCATTTCCTCGCGGAAAAAGCGATCGGGGATCTGGATAAGGCAGCCCGCCCCGTCCGAGAGCTTGGGATCCCAACCCACCGCGCCGCGATGGTTGAGATTCTTGAGGATCGTCAGGCCCTGCTCGACGATCGAGTGCGATTTGCGCCCCTTGATGTGGGCGACGAAACCCACGCCGCACGCGTCGTGCTCGTTCGCCGGGTCGTACAGGCCTTGCCGCTCTAAGCCCATGAAATTTGAGTCAATTCTCTGTTCTTCCTGCACTGCACAAAAAATGGGGTCGAACCTTGCAATATACCTACGTATCCTCGTAGCGACAAGGGCTTGGCACTGATTAGGCGATTACTGCAGTGCAGCGGCGATACTTTGCCGAACGAGCTCGGGAGGCAAGTCGCCGCGCACGCCCGCGCGGCCGAGTGCCTCGAGCAAGACGAAGCGCAGGCGGCCGGCCGCGGCTTTTTTGTCGCCCTGCATGAGTTCCAGATACCGGTCCGGGGTGAAGCGCGGGCCCTTCACCGGCAGTCCCGCTCGAGTGAGCAGGTCGCGCACGCGTTCCACGTCGGCGCGCGCGAGCGCTCCCGCCCGGGTTGAGAGCTCGGCGGCCATCACCATGCCTGCGGCGACCGCCTCGCCATGCAGCCACTCGCCGTAGCCCGAGCCGAGCTCGATCGCGTGGCCGAAGGTATGGCCGAAATTCAGGAGGGCGCGCGCCCCCGATTCGCGCTCATCCATCGCCACCACCTGCGCTTTGAGCTCGCAGGAGCGGCGCACCGCATGCTCGAGCGCCGCGCGATCCCGCGCGAGGAGCCCGGCCATGTTCGACTCGAGCCAGCCGAGGAAGGCGGCATCGAGGATGAGGCCGTGCTTGATCACCTCGGCGAGGCCCGCCTTCAACTCGCGCTCGGGCAGCGTATCGAGCGTGCCGACGTCGGCGATCACCGCCTGCGGCTGATGAAAGGCGCCGACCATGTTCTTGCCGCGCGCGTGGTTGATCGCCGTCTTGCCGCCGACCGAGGAGTCGACCTGGGCGAGAAGGGTGGTGGGGATCTGCAGGTAAGGCACGCCGCGCTGATAGGTCGCGGCCGCGAATCCCGCGACATCGCCGACCACACCGCCCCCTAGCGCGACGAGCAGCGAATCGCGGCCGAAATGCGCGCCGAGCAGCGCATCGAAAACACGGTCGAGGGTTTCCCAGCGCTTGGCCTGCTCGCCGTCCTCGATCACGACCGTCAGCGGCCTGCCCCCGGCGCTTTCAATCGCCGAGCGCACGGGGCCGAGATGCAGCGCCTCGACGACCGGGTTGGTGACGATCGCGACACGCTTTCCCTTCACGTGCGGCACATACAGCGCCGCCTCGCCGATCAGGCCGGCGCCGATATGAATCGGATACGAGCGCTCGGCGAGCGCTACGCGGAGAGGCTGCACGGAACGTCCAGGCGCGCGAGGATCTCTTTGGCGAGCGAGGCTGCGCTCTGGCGACCGGTATCGAGCACGAGGTCGGCCACCTCGCGATAAAGGGGATCGCGCTTCGCGTAGAGGTCCTCGAGCGTCTTCTCCGGGTCGGGTGTGGCGAGCAAGGGCCGGTTTCGGTCGTGGCGCACCCGCTGCCAGAGGTGCGACGGCCGGGCGTGCAGGTAGACCACGGCGCCGCGCTCGGCCAGGCGCCGCCGGTTCTCCTCGGCGAGCACCGCGCCTCCGCCGGTCGCCAGCACGAGGCGCTCGAGCGCGCAGAGCTCGGCGAGTACCTGTGTCTCGCGCGCACGGAAGCCCGCCTCGCCTTCGATGTCGAAGATCACCGGAATGCGCACGCCGCAGCGGCGCTCGATCTCCTCGTCCGAATCGAAAAACTCGCGTTTCAGGCGCCGCGCGAGCAGCCGGCCGACGGTTGTCTTGCCCGCCCCCATCATGCCGACCAGGACGATGTTGTCCTCTGCTTTCACGGCTTCATTCTACGCACCGGCGCAAAAAGAAACGGCCGGGAGGTCCCGGCCGTCCGATCCTTCTAGGAGTTGCTGGCTATCGTACGGTCAGGCGCTCGTTCACGATCCGCGGCGTGATGAACACGAGCAGCTCGGTCTTGCTCGAGGTGTTCACCTGGTTCTTGAACAGGAACCCGATGTAGGGAAGGTCGCCGAAGAACGGCACTCGCGTGTTGTCGACCCGCTCGCGCTGGTCGTAGATGCCGCCGATCACCACCGTGCCGCCGTTTTCGACCAGAACCTCGGTCTTGACGTGCTTGGTACTGATCGCGATGCCGGCCGGCGTGGTCGCGCCCGGCTCGTCCTTGTTCACGTCCAGCGTCATGATGATGTTGCCGTCCGGCGTGATCTGCGGCTTCACCTTGAGCGAGAGGTTGGCCTTGCGGAACGAGACCGAAGTCGCGCCCGAGGAGGTCGCCTGCTGGTACGGAATCTCAGTGCCCTGCTCGATCACCGCCTCGACCTGGTCCGCGGTGAGTACGCGCGGGCTCGAGATCGTCTTGCCCTTGCCGTCGGCCTCGAGCGCCGAGATTTCCAGGTTGAGGAACTGCGTCAGCTTCGAGTTGAAGAGGATGAACGAGAACTGTCCGGCATTGAACGAGTTCAGGCCCGCGGCCGGCATGTTCACGCCGAGGCTGCCGGGTATGAACGAGGTGGCGCCGCCCTGCGCGCCGGCCGCGGCGTGGCCGCCGGTGTCGTCCAGGCCGCCGCCGAATTGGAAGCGCGGGCTGTTGTTGCCGAGGATCCGGTGGCCCTGCGTCGAGAAATCATGGAATCCCAGGCGCGCGCCCAGGTTCTTGTTGAAGAGCTCGGAGGCTTCCACGATCCGCGCCTCGATCATCACCTGGCGCACCGGCACGTCGATCTTGGCGATCAGCTTGCGCACCTCTTCCAGGCGGCTCGGCGTGTCCTGCACGAAAAGCGTGTTGGTGCGCGCATCGACGACCGCGCTGCCGCGCTTGGAGAGCATGCGCTGCGCCGGATCGGAGAGGAGCTTCTGCACGTCCGCGGCCTTCTGGTAATTCATCTGGAACGACTCGGTGCGCACCTGCTCGAGCTCGTTGATCTGCGACTGCGCCTCGAGCGCGAGCTTCTCACGCGTGGCGAGCTCGTCGCGCGGCGCGATCCAGATCACGTTGCCCGACTTGCGCATATCGAGGCCGCGCGTCTGCAGGATGATGTCGAGCGCCTGGTCCCACGGCACGTCCTTCAGCCGCAGCGTCAGGCTGCCCTGGACCGTGTCGCTCGTCACGATGTTGAGGCCGGTGAAGTCGGCGATCACCTGCAGCACCGAGCGTACCTCGATGTTCTGGAAGTTGAGCGACAGCTTCTCGCCCTTGTACCCGCCGCGCGTGCCCTGCACGAGCTTGTTCGGGTCCTCCTGGATGGGCTTCAACTCGACGATGAAGCGGTTGTCCGCCTGGTACGCCGAGTGCTCCCACAGGCCCTTCGGCTCGATCACCATCCGCGCGTTGCCGTTCTGCTCGAACGTGTCGACCGTGACGACCGGCGTGTTGAAGTCTCCGACGTCCATGCGCCGCTCGAGGTTGCGCGGCACGGTCGTCTTCTGGAAGTCGACGATCAGCTGCCGTCCCTGCTGGCGGATGTCGATGCCGGTGTTGCTGTCGGAAAGATCGACGATGATGCGGCCTTCCCCGTTGCGCCCGCGGCGAAAGTCGACGTCGCGCAGCGCGTGCTGCTGCTCGCCCGTGGGCCGCGCCTCGGCGAAGCGCTGCACCTGCTCGGGCGCTGCCTGCGCGGTGGCCGTGCCGGTATCTGCGAGCGTGACG
>DATAID010000064.1:0-12215 GCA_036262835.1 Burkholderiales bacterium
GCGCAGGAGCTGATCGACGGCGGCCTGAGGAGGCTCGGGATGGATCCGGCGACGATCAAGTACGTCATCGTCACGCACGCGCACGGCGATCATTACGGCGGCGCGCAGTACCTCGTCTCCAAGTACAAGCCGCGCATCGTCATGAGCGAGCCCGACTGGGTTCAGACCGAGACGAAGCTCGAGTTCGACTCGCCCTTCAACTGGGGCCCGGTGCCCAAGCGCGATCTCTCCGTCAAGGACGGCGACACGGTTACGCTCGGCGGCCAGTCGGTGACGATCAACATCACCCCCGGCCACACGCTCGGCACGATCACGCCGACCTTCGACGTATTCTCGAACGGGAAGAAGCACCGCGTGCTGCTCTGGGGCGGGACTGCGTTCAACTTCGGCAACAACATCCCGCGCATGGACACCTACATCGCGGCGACCCAGCGCATGGCGAAGATCGCGCAGGAGCAGGGCATCGACGTGATGCTCTCGAACCACGCCGGCTATGACGGCACGATGGCGAAGCTGGAGGCGCTGAAAAAAGATCCGAAATCCGACGCCTTCGTCATCGGCACGCCCGCGGTCGTGCGCGGACTGCAGGTGATGGGCGAGTGCGCCCAGGCGCAGCGCGACCGCTACCTGCTGATGAAATAGGGCTTACTTCCGGACGTACTTCGCTTTCAGCGGGATGACGTTCCTCACGCCGCCGCGCGGGTTCTCCACGTCGCCCGCGTAGCGCGGAATCACGTGGATGTGCGCGTGCCAGACCGATTGGCCACCCGCCGCCTCGCAGTTCGCGCCGACGTTGTAGCCGTCGGGCTTGAAGCGCGCATCAAGGAGCTTCTTCACTTCCCGCACGAGGAGAAAGCACTCCGCGTACTCGGCGTCGTCCATGTCCCAAATGGTGCGCACATGGCGCCGGGGCGTGACGAGCGCATGGCCCTGAGATACCGGGTAGGTGTCCCAAGAGGCATAGGCATGCTGGTTCTCGGCGATGATCTCGCGCGGCACCTTGCAGAAGATGCAGGGATTGTTGGCATCTGACATGTTCCAAGTCTAGCATTTGAATAATCCCATAATGGGAGGCATAATTCCCATTATGGGAGTATCACGGCAACGCATTGCGGAAGCCCTGTTCACCCGCACTCAGCAACGGGTGCTTGGACTGCTCTTCTCCCAGACGGGCAGGCGCTTTTATCTGGCTGAAATCGTCCGAGAGGCGAAAAAGGGTACCGGCGCGGTTTATCGGGAGCTCGACCGCCTCACCGCCTCCGGCCTCGTCAAAATCGTCGCCGCCGGCAGGCAGAAGCTATATCAGGCCGATCGCGACTCGCCGGTCTTCCACGAGCTCGAGGGATTGATCAACAAGATCTCGGGGATCCAACCGGCTGTCCGCTCCCCGCAAGCGGCGTATGAACTCGAGCGACCGGCGCTCGACGCGCCCCCGCGCGCGAAGCTGGCGGCGCTGTGCCGCAAGTACCACATCCGGCGCCTCGGACTCTTCGGCTCGGCGTCGCGCAGCGAGCTGGCGCCCGGAAGCGACGTGGACCTGCTGGTCGAATTCGAGCCGGGGAAGGCTCCCTCGTTCTGGGCCGAGCCTGAAATGCGCGCGGCCATGAGCGAGCTTTTCGGAGGACGGCGCGTCGATCTCGTGCCGCCCCAGGTGCTCGAAAATCCCTATCGCAGAAAGAGCATCCTGCGCGACCTCCAGGTTCTTTATGAAGCCTGAAGAGCGCGACGCGGCGCACTTGTGGGACATGCTTCAGTCGGCCCGCGACGCGAAGGCGCTGCTCCGGGGCAGGACGCTGGCGGAATACCTTGGCGACCGCATGCGCCGTCTGGCGCTCGAGCGGGCGCTCGAGCTTGTGGGCGAGGCCGCCCGGCGCGTGAGCGCTGTCCGACAGCGGGCGCATCCTGAAATCGAATGGCGCGCCATTATCGGATTGCGCAATTTGCTCGCGCATGAATATGGCGCTATCGACCAGGAGCGCCTGTACCTGACCGGAAGGCAAAGCGTTCCGCAGCTAATTGAGGCGCTTGAAGCGATTCTCGAGGAGGCCTAGCCCGGGGGCGCGCGCATAATCTGCAAATGCCCTACGCCCACACCGTCGGCGGCGTCACCCACCGCTTCGAGAGCCTCAAGACGCTGCTCGCGAAGGCCTCGCCGCACCGCTCGGGCGATGCGCTCGCGGGCGTGGCGGCAAGCTCGGCCGAGGAGCGCATGGCGGCGCGCATGGCGCTCGCCGACCTGCCGCTCTCGACGTTTCTCGATGAGCCGCTGTACGAGGAAGACGACGTCACGCGGCTCATTCTCGATTCGCACGATCGGGGTGCTTTTGCTCCGGTTTCCGGCCTCACCGTCGGTTCATTTAGGGAATTTCTTTTAGAACAGAATGAAAAAGAAATAACCTCGCTTGCCCGGGGCCTCACCCCGGAGATGGCCGCGGCGGTCTCGAAGCTCATGCGCAACCAGGACCTCGTCTCGGTCGCGCGCAAATGCCGGGTGACGACGCGCTTCCGGAACACGATCGGGCTGCCGGGACGGCTCTCGGTGCGGCTGCAGCCCAATCACCCGACCGACGATCCGCGCGGCATCGCCGCCTCGATGCTGGAGGGCCTCCTCTACGGCTGCGGCGACGCGGTGATCGGCATCAACCCGGCGGGCGACGGCCTCGCCGCGTTCCTGCCGCTCTGGAAGATGATGGACGAGGTGATCCGGCGCTTCGCCATCCCCGCGCAGTCGTGCGTGCTCACGCACGTGACGAGCCAGCTCCAGGCGATCGAGAAGGGCGCGCCCGTGGATCTGGTGTTCCAGTCGATCGGCGGCACGCAGAAGACCAACGAATCCTTCGGCGTCACGCTGGGTCTCCTTAAAGAAGCGAATGAAGCGGCGAGATCGTTGAAGCGAGGAACGGTCGGCTCGAACGTCATGTACTTCGAGACGGGGCAGGGAAGCAGCCTCTCCGCGGGCGCGCACCACGGCTGCGACCAGCAGACGCTCGAGGCGCGGGCTTACGGCGTCGCGCGCGCGTTCGAGCCGCTCCTCGTCAACACGGTCGTGGGCTTCATCGGCCCCGAGTACCTCTACGACGGCAAGCAGATCATCCGCGCCGGGCTCGAGGACCATTTCTGCGGCAAGCTCCTCGGCGTGCCGCTTGGCGTGGATGTCTGCTACACCAACCACGCCGAGGCCGACCAGGACGACATGGACACGCTCCTCACGCTCCTTGGCGCGGCCGGCGTCGCCTACATCATGGGCGTGCCCGGCGCGGACGACGTGATGCTCAACTACCAGAGCACCTCGTTCCACGACGCGCTCTACCTGCGCGAGGTCATGGGCCTCAAGCGCGCGCCCGAATTCGAGGAATGGCTGGAAAAAATGGATTCCAGGCCCGCCTTGCTTTCGTATGCCAGGGAACTCGAAAAACCCGCTCGCTGAGCTCCGTGCCTTCACGCCCGCGCGCATCGGCATCGGCCGCGCGGGCAGCGGCGTGCCGACGCAGGAGCTCCTTTCCTTCGGCCTCGCGCATGCGCGCGCACGCGACGCGGTGCACGCGGCGCTGGACGTGGACCGGTTGGGTCTCGATGCGCCGGTCGTTCATTCCCGCGCGCTCGATCGTGAAACCTACTTGCGCCGTCCGGATCTCGGCCGCCGTCTTTCAGAAGAAGCGTCCTTGAAAAAAAGCGGCAAGCCCGTTGCGCTCGTGATCGCCGACGGGCTGTCGGCCACCGCGGTTCAAAGCCACGCCGTGCCCTTGATAAAGCAACTGACGGCAATCGCCCCTGAACGCTGGGCCGGCGCGCCGGCGGTCGTCGCGCTGCAGGCGCGCGTCGCGCTCGGCGACGAGATCGGCGAGCGGCTCGGCGCGCAGCTCGTCTGCGTCCTCATCGGCGAGCGCCCGGGCCTTTCCTCGCCCGACAGCCTCGGCTGCTACCTCACCTTCGCGCCGCGCGTGGGGCGCACGGACGCCGAGCGCAACTGCGTCTCCAACATCCGGCCGCAGGGCCTTTCCTACGAGGCCGCCGCGCGGCGCATCGACTGGCTCGCCGCCGCCGCGCTCGCGCGCGGGCTCAGCGGCATCGGCCTGAAGGATGAAAGCTCTTAAAGCAGCCCCAGCTCGATAAAGCGCAGGTGCAGCTCGCGGCAGGCCCAGGCATCGGTCGCCGCGTAGCTGATCTGCTGCGCGGAAAGGCGCGACGCGGCCCAGTTGGTGGTCTTGGTGCCCTTCGGCAGGCGAAAGCCGAGGAAGATCGCCGCGAGGTTGCGCAGGCCCGTCTGCTCGAGCCCGGCGCGCCGCGCGGCCGTGCCGAGGTCCACCACCGAGCGCGCCTGCAGGCCCGGCACCGTGCCCTCGAGCTGCTTCAGGTCGTCGGCGACGGAGATCCCCGCCTTGACGGTCCCCGGCATGCCGAAGAGCTCGCGCAGCGCCGGCGAGCAATCGAGCTGCTGCAGCCGGAAAATATGCACCGCGCGCGATCCGGCCGCCTGCAGGAGCGCGGTCGGGTGCGATTCGCCCTTCCTGAACGAGGGCCGCGTCTCGGTGTCCCAGCCGACCGCCGGCTCGCCGCGCAGGTCCGCGGCCGCGCGCTCGAGCGCGGCGGGCGTGTCGACGACGGTGACCGGGCCCTCGTAGCGGCCGGGCGGGAGCGCATTGACCTCCTCGCGCGATATGTAGCGCAGGTACTGTGCGGGCAGGGCCATGCCTGATCATAGCCGAGCGCTGCGCGCATAATTCCCCCATGGAGCACGACTATCGCGAGCGCGCGCTCAAGATCCTCCCCTGGATCTGCACGCGCTGCGCGCGCGAGTTTCCCGCCTCGCGCCTGAAGGAGCTCACCGTCCATCACATCGACGGCAATCACCACCACAATCCGGCCGACGGCTCGAACTGGGAGCTGCTCTGCATCTACTGCCACGAGAACGAGCACGCGCGCGTGGAGGACCACCGGGCGGGCGGCGGCGCGAAGCAAGCCGATCCGGCGCCGGCGAAGCACAAGGCGCTCTCGGGCCTCGCCGAGCTCCTGCACAAGAAGAAATGACGGCGAAAGAAGCGCGCCTCTCGCACAACGTCTACGTCGTCGAGCTCGACTTCGCGGTTTTGAGGAACGGCCGCTTCCGCGCGCGCAACCCGAACTACAGGAAAGGCGCGCCCTGCGTCTACGTCGGCATGACCGGGCTGCCGCCCGGCGAGCGCTTCCAGAACCACAAGGCCGGTATCAAGGCCAACGGGTTCGTGAAGAAGTTCGGCAAAGGCCTCTTGCCCGAGCTCTTCGCGCACCTCAATCCCATGCCCTACGAAGCCGCGCAGCAGATGGAGCGCGATCTCGCCGACGAGCTCCACGAGAAGGGCTGGGCCGTATGGCAGGCGTGAAGCGCGCGGCGAAGCGGCGTGCGCCGGAAATGCCTTGACCCCGGAGCGCGCGACCTGTACAAGTATCCAGTGTCTCGGAAGTAGCCTGCAGTCACCGCCGGTGCGCCGGCGATTCCTCCAGCAACTCCTCCCGCCGCTCGAATCAAGCCGGGTCCGCCGCGCGACCGTTCGCGCGCGGCCCGGCGCACTGCCCTGCAGGCAAACGCAGAGAAAAGGGAAGCACCATGAACTGGCACGCCATCGAGATCCGCTGGAGCGAATACAAGGCCTCCGCCAAGCGGCAGTGGGACAAGCTCTCCGAGGAGCAGCTCGCCGGAACCAGGGGCAAGCGCGAGTACGTCGCGAGCCGCGTGCAGGAGGCCTATTCGCTCAGCCGCGAGGAGGCCGAGCGCCAGGTGGCCGCCTGGCAGGCGAGGCAGATGGTGTACGCGGTGGCCCCGAAGAGCTGACTCAGCGGGAGCGCGCGCACAGCCGCGCTCCCTTGCGCTGGAAAGCGAGGAGACAAACCGATGAGCAATGAACAGTGGCGCTGGACGCAGGCAAGCGTCGCCCTCGTGGCGGCGGCCGCCGCCGCCCTGCGCCGCGCCGAGCGCGCGGCGGTGCCGCCCGTCACCGGGCGAGCCCCGTGGTGAAGAAGCCGCCCGAGCTGCATCTCGTGCGCGGGTCCGGACCCGTGAGGCTGAGAATCGTGAAGTTTCCCGTGCTCTGCCGCTACGAGCGGCCCATGGTGCCGGGCCGGGTCGGCCGGCCCTGGCCGACGCAGCACGCCTGGCGCGATCGCGTGCGCCAGCTCGCCCGCAACCCCGTCAAGCCCTAGCCGGGCGGCGCGTCTTGCGCCGGCGTGGCGGGCCTCGCCGCTTCGCGCGTTCCTTTGGCGGGCAGCAGCCGGATCGCGCGCGACTTCTGCACCAGGCCCGAGGGCGCGAAGAGCACCACACGCTCGCCGGTCATCGCCTTCGTCTCGGGCGAAAACGCGCGGTACACCCACACCTCATAGCCGTTCGCGAAGTCGATCACCTTGGGCGGGCCGAGCTGCGAGCGCACATCGGACTTGGTCGACTCGCCCGGCTCGATGCCCTGCGCCGCGGCGCGCACGGTGCCCGGCTCGTCCATGGACTCGATCTCGACCCAGGTGCTGTCGGGCCAGCTTCGGTCGCCGAGCGGCAGCGTGTAGGTGCGATCGAGCAGCACCTCGCAGTCGCACCAGGGCAGCATCGGCGTCACGTCCTCCTCCTCGCTCGCCCCGCCCCAGAGCCGCCAGGCGGGCAGCACCTCGCGCCGCTCGCCGTCGACGAGCGCGACCGAGAACACCGGCCGGTCGGCGAAGAAGAGATAGTTGTTGTTGGCGCGCTCGCAGTAGTCGTCGAGGTTGGAGAACGAGTCGAGGAAGCGCTCCCACGCGCTGCGGTTGGACACGAGCTCCGCCTTCATCCCGACCTGGCATTCGAGGCGCAGGTCGCCGAGGCGCCGCGTGTTCGCCGGCAGTCCCGGCGAGCGGATGTCGGCGCGCCACGTCATCGTCTTCGCCTTGCGGTTGGGCCGCACCTGGGCGTCTTCCGCAATCGCCTTGGCGTCGCGCCCGAGCTCGAACGTGCCGTCCTCGGCTACCTTGAGCGGCTTCTGGAAGTCGTCCCCCACCACCTCGAGCCGCACGTCCTCCATCCGCGTGTCGCGCTTGCGCGGCAGGAGCCTGAACTTGAGCTCCGCCTGGGGCGCAAGCGCGTGCTTCGCCTCGAAGAGGTCCATTCCCTCGACCATCTTGCGGTAGGACTTGCTGACCGGGTCGCGCACGGTGGTGACGTGGACGGTGTCCTGGGCGAGGACGGGGAGAGAAACGAGCAGTGCCGAAAGAAGCAGTTTCCTGAGTACCATGTCATTGGGACTTCGTCGCAGCGCAAAAATTCCGGGCCGGGGGTGCCATGGATCGCAGCGAGCGCTTCTACAGGATCGACCGGCTGCTGCAGGGCGGCCTGAGCGTGTCGTTCGCCAAGCTCAGGGAGGCGCTTGACAGCATTTCGCCTGCGCAGCTGAAGCGCGATATCCAGTACATGCGCGATCGCTTCAATGCGCCCATCGAATACGATCGCGACACGAACGGCTACCGCTTCGGCAAGCCGCTCGCCGGGCCGCGCTATGCGCTGCCGGGCCTGTGGTTCTCGGCCTCCGAGATCTACGCGCTCCTCACGATGCAGAACCTGCTCGAGAACGTGCAGCCGGGCCTGCTCGAGGCGCACACGCGGCCGCTCCTCGATCGCCTCAACACGATCGTCGGCAAGGGCGAGCATTCCGCGGACGAAGTGCGAAAGCGCGTGCGCGTGCTTCACCTCGCCGCGCGCGCGCCCAAGCTCGCGTACTTCGAGGTGATCGCGCAGGGCGTGCTGCAGCGCCGGCGCCTGAAGATCCGCCACTGGAACCGGCAGCGGAACGACGAGACGGAGCGCGACGTCTCGCCGCAGCGGCTCGTGCACTACCGGGACAACTGGTACCTCGACGCCTGGTGCCACAAGGCGGGGGACGTGCGCAGCTTCGCCATCGACGCGATCCGCGCCGCGGAGCTCCTCGACGACAAAGCGAAGGAGATCCCGAAGGCCGAGCTGGACCAGATCCTCAAGTCGGGCTACGGCATCTTCGCCGGGAAGGTCGTCACCTGGGCGAAGCTGCGCTTCACGCCCGAGCGCGCGCGCTGGGTCGCGAACGAGGCCTGGCACGAAGAGCAGAAAACCCGCTTCGAGCCCGACGGCAGCTACGTGCTCGAAGTCCCGTACGCGGACGATCGCGAGCTCGTCATGGACATCCTCAAGTTCGGGCCGGACGTGGAAGTGCTTGATCCGCCGGTATTAAGGAGACGCGTCGCCGACCTGCATCGCAAGGCAGCCTCGCGCTACGGCTAGACCCGCGGCAGGCTCATCCCCTGAGCCTCCCGCCGCAGAAAATGACTCGTGCACCGGAGAATCGGCGAGTCCCGTCCCGCGGACGTGCCCAAGGAGCTGCGCGAGGAGCCGCACGGCGTGCTGCCGCGCTTGCGCCTGGAGGCGCTGCTCGGCCGGCTCGACGAGGCGCTGGACGAGCCGATCGCGATCGGCGCGCCGCCGCACGGCGGCGGTCGCATCGTGTGGGTGTTCGGCTGCGTGGGCTACTGGATCGACGAGCGGCGCCGGGCGGTCGTGCCGGTGCGCCTCATCGGCCGGCGCCCGATACCGCTGCCTTGCACGGTGGAGCTCTGGCGCCCGCTCTCGACGCCGGTGTGGCTCACCTATCTGCTCAGGCACCTTGGGCTTTCCGACTGGGGCCTGCAGCGCCATCTTTTTCGCGGCGAGAGCGCGATCGAGCGCGAGGAGAAGTGGATCGCGGAGGCCGCTTACGCGCGCCTTGAGCGCGACGCGCGTTTTCGCGACCTGCGCGAGCGGCGCCTGCCCGCGGCTCTCGCGCTCGACCCGGAGCTCTGCCGCATCGCGCTCGGCACGCGTCCGGCGGGCGCCGGCGGGCTGGTCTGCTCGGCGCGCTACACGCGCCTCTGGCGCCTGCAGGCGCCGCTCAAGCGCGTCCTGCGCGAAAACCCGCGGCTCCTCGCGCTCGCGGTGGCCGCGCTCGAGGACCGCGAAATCGCGCCGCGCGAGGATCTCGTGCAAGTGCTGCACGAGCGCCTGCGCGCGGGCGGCGTCTCCGGCGCCGGCTGGCGCTACCTCGCGCGTCGCGGGACGAGGATTTTCCTGCCGCTCTGGCGGCATACGCGCGGCCGGCGCCTCGAGGCGGCGCGCCAGTACCTGGTCGCGCTGCAGGGCGCCGGCCTGCCGCCGCCGCCCCGCGAAGATGCGGCGAGGATCTGGCTGAGGGGACGCCCCGGGTGGGCCGAAACGCCGGGCGCCGTTCTCGCCGGCTTTCTTGCCGAGGCGGCGAGCCTTCGCGGCACGCTCCAGGCGCTCTTCTGGGAGGAAGACGCGCGGCTCGTGCTCGGCTGGGCGAGCGCCGCGCGGCCCGCGCTCGACAAGCGCCAGCGCCGCGCCGGCTGGCGCTGGCTCCTTCGCGCCGCTCGCGCCTGGGAGCGGCGCCAGATACTTCTCGAGGCGGAAGGTCCGCGCGCGTGGGCTTCGCCGCTCGAGGCCCTCGAGGGCGAAGGGCTGCGCGCCCGCGTCATCGGCTCGCTGGAAGAGCTGGTGGAGGAGGGCGGCGCGTTCCACAACTGCCTCGCGACGCTCTACGAGTCCTGCCAGGACGGCACCTCGCGCTACTTCGTGCTGCGCTCGGCAGCGGGCGGCAAGCGCGTCGCGGTCGCCGAGCTGCGCTGGCGGGGCGAGCGGGAGGGCTGGGCGCTCGGGCAGGTGCGCGGGCCGGCCAACAGCGAGCCGGGCGCCGACGTGCACGAGTTCGCCGCCTGTCTCGAGCGCGCCTATCGCGAGCGCGCGAAGGGGGCGCCGCCGCCCGAGCCCGCCTGGATCGCGGACATTGAAGAGGCCTATACCATCCCCGATCACCTTCTCTCCCGTCCCCAGCCGCCGGCCCCCAGGCTCATCCCCTGAGCCACCCGGCCCCGATACTGGCCTTCCTCACCAAGGAGGCCGTATGCAATCCACCCAATTCGAGCCCGTCCAGCATGCCCTGTCCGCGCTGCGCCTCGGCGCCCCTCAGGCGCACCGCAATCTCGCGCTCTTCCCGCTCATCGCCCAGGATCTCGGCGGCGCCGAGCGCGCCGACTACCTGCTGCTCGACGAGGCGCTCAGCCGCAAGCTCGCGCGGGTGACCGAGGTTTCCGCCGCGGGCAGCGTCCCCGAGCTCGCTTTCGAGAACGGCTCGGCCGAGAGAATCCTGCTCGTCGACGGCGACGAGCTGGTCGGCGCGAAGCAGAATCGCATCCTCAACCTCACCATCCTCGTGGGCGGCGGCAAGAAGATCCCGATCCCGGTCTCCTGCGTCGAGCAGGGCCGCTGGTCCTACCGCTCGCAGGAGTTCGCCTCGGCCGGGCGCTCGCTCTTCGCCAGGGCGCGCGCGAAGAAGATGGGCCGCGTCTCCGAATCGATGCGCGCGCGCGGCCTGCGCCACGCCAACCAGGGCGAGGTCTGGGCCGACATCGCCGAGAAGGCTGCGTTTTTCTGCGTCGACTCGGCCACCGGCGCGATGGAAGACAGCTACGTCTCGCGCCGGGAGCAGCTCGACGCCTACGCGGGCGCCTTCCGCGTGGAGCCCGGCCAGCGCGGCGCGGTCGCCGCGATCGACGGCAAAGTCATCGGCGTGGAGCTCTTCGATTCCGCCGCCACCTTCGCCAAGTACCTCGACAAGCTCGTGCGCGGCTATGCGCTCGATGCGCTCGAGACCGCGAACGGCAGGCACCTTGCGCCGGCCGAGGCTGAAGTGGAGAAGTTCCTCGAGCACATTCGCCGCGCCGCCGCCGAGCGCTTCCCGGCGCTGGGCGAGGGCGAGGACCTGCGCCTCTCGGGCGAGGGCATCACCGGCGCCGCGCTCACCTCGGGCGGACGGGTGGTGCACCTGGCGGGCTACACGGTGCAGCCATGATCTTCGGCGCCTCGCTTCCGCTCGACATCCTCATCGTCCTCACGCCGTGGATCGCGCTCGGCGTGATTTCGCTCCTCTCCGAGTGAGCGTACGCCGTGCTCGCCGGCGACGGCTCGGTCGTCACCGTCGGCCACCGGTTCAAGCGCATTCCTCGGGATTGATCGTGAAGCCGGAACACATCGCATCGCTGGTGCACATGGTGCGCGGGGAGCGCGTCTTGTTCGATTCGGATCTGGCGCGCCTCTATGGCGTCTCCACGGGGGCCCTGAATCAGGCCGTCAAACGCAACCGCACGCGCTTTCCGGAAGATTTCATGTTTCGCCTCACCCCGCAGGAGCGCTCGGCCATGCGGTCACAAATTGTGATCGCATCAAAGCGCAACATCGGCGCACCACCGTACGCCTTCACCGAGCAGGGCGTCGCGATGCTCTCCAGCGTCCTGCGCTCCGCGCGCGCGGTCGAGGTCAACATCGCCATCATGCGCACCTTCGTCCAGCTGCGGCGGCTGATGGACTCCAACCGCCGGCTCGCGCGCAAGATCGAGGCGATGGAAAGGAAGTACGACGAGCAGTTCGGCGTCGTCTTCGACGCGATCAAGCGCCTCATCGCCGAGGATGACGCCCGCAAGAGCCAGCCCCGCCGAGGCATCGGCTTCGTTTCCTGAAAGGAGCTTCCATGACCCGCCAGATCATCCTCGACGCCGAAGAGAAAATCGCCTGCCCCAAATGCAAGGCGCACTTCGCGCTCTCCGAGGGCCTCTCGGGCCAGGCGATCGAGCGCCATGCGCGCGCGTACGAGGACGCGCTCGCCGAGCGGAAGAAGTCGCTCGAAGCCCAGCTCGCCGCGCAGGCGCGCGCCCAGTTCGAGACCGAGAAGAAGTCGCTCAGCGAAGCGCTTGCCGCGCGCGAGGCCTCGCTCGCCCGGTTCAGGAGCGAGGAGCTCGGCCTGCGCCGCCGGCTGGGCGAGCTGGAGGAGGCGAAGAAGAACCAGGACCTCGAGTACCAGCGCAGGCTCGACGCCGAGAGGAAGAAAATCGAGGACAAGACCCACGCGGCGCTCGCCGAGGAATTCAGCCGCAAGGAAGCGCAGTTCCGGCTGCAGATGGAGTCGGTGCAGCGCGAGCTGGCCGAGGCCAAGAGGAAGGCCGAGCAGGGCTCGCAGCAGCTCCAGGGCGAGGCGCTCGAGCTCTCGCTCGAAGCGCTCCTCAAGTCCGCCTTCCCGCTCGATGAGATCCTGCCCGTGCCCAAGGGCGTGAACGGCGCCGACCTCATCCAGCGCGTGCGCTCGCCCTCGGGCGCCGTGTGCGGGACGATCCTCTGGGAGGCGAAGCAGACCAAGGCCTGGCAG
>DATAID010000065.1:0-69073 GCA_036262835.1 Burkholderiales bacterium
GTTCCGAACGTCACGTTTCGCACGCGTGTAGGCGGCGAGTGGCGCAACATCACGACCGACGAGATCTTCAAAGGCAAGAACGTCGTCGTGTTCTCGTTGCCCGGCGCGTTCACGCCGACGTGCTCGAGCACGCACGTGCCCGGCTACAACGAGCTGGCGCCGGCGTTCTTCGCGAACGGCATCGACGAGATCGTCTGCATTTCCGTCAACGACGCGTTCGTCATGAACGAGTGGTCCGCGGATCAGGGCGCCGAAAACGTGTTGTTCCTACCCGACGGCAACGGCGAGTTCACCGCCGGCATGGGTCAGCTCGTCGACAAGGGCGATCTTGGCTTCGGCAAGCGCTCGTGGCGCTATTCGATGCTGGTGCGCGACGGCGTGATCGAGAAGCTCTTCATCGAGCCGCAGAAGCCGGGCGATCCCTTCGAGGTCTCGGATGCCGACACGATGCTCGCCTACCTCAATCCGCGCGCGAAGAAGCCCGACCAGGTGGCGATTCTCACGCGCCCGGGCTGCAGCTATTGCGCGGCCGCCAAGGCGCTGCTGAAGGACCGGGGCATCGACTATGCGGAGGTTCCGCTCCCGCACGCGAGCCGCAGCCGCGTCGTGGGCGCGATCACCGGGCGAGGCACTGTTCCGCAGGTTTTCATCAACGGCCGGCACATCGGCGGGCTGGAAGAGCTGCAGAACTGGGCGAAGAAAGCCGCCTGATCGGCCGCCCGCTACACTGCGGCGATGATCGGGCTCGGCCTCGCGCTCGCCTGTCTCGCCGCGCAGCTCGCGATGCTGGGCCTGCTTGCCGCAGGGGCGCGCTCGCGGCTCGAATTTCCGGGAACAGCTCGGCCTCCCGACCGCTGGCCGCCCGTCTCGATCGTGGTCGCGGCGCGCGACGAGGGCGCCGCCATCGAGACGGCCATGCGCTCGCTGCTCGCGCTCGACTATCCGGCGCTCGAGGTAATCGCGGTCGACGACCGCTCGACTGACGCGACCGCCGGGATCCTCGATCGCCTCTCGGCGGGGAATCCGCGGCTCCAAGTGGTGCACGTGCATGAGGTTCCTCCGGGCTGGCTCGGCAAGAACCACGCCCTTGCGCTCGGCGCGCGCGAAGCGAACGGAGACCTGATCCTCTTCGCCGATGCCGACGTGGCGTTCGCCCCGGCGGTGCTGCGCGAGGCGGTCGCCGTGCTCGAAGAGGAGCGGCTCGATCACCTGGCGCTCGCGCCGGGCCTGCGCCTGCCCGGCGCGTGGCTCGCGGCGTGCGTGGCCTACTTCGGGCGCCAGTTCTACGTCTTCCTGCGGCCCTGGCGCGCGCGCGATCCGCGCTCGAGCGCCTACATCGGCGTGGGCGCCTTCAACCTCGTTCGCGCGAGCGCCTACCGGGCCGTGGGCGGGCACGAGCGCATCGCGCTGCGGCCCGATGACGACGTGAAGCTCGGCAAGCTGCTCAAGCTCGGCGGCTTTCGCCAGGACCTCAGGCATGCGCCGGAGGCGCTCAGCGTGCAGTGGTACGCGAGTGTCGGGGAGTTCGTGCGCGGGCTGGAGAAGAACGTGCTCGCCGGGCTCGACTACCACGGCGTCCTCGGGCTCGCCGGCCTGGGCGCGCTTTTTTCGCTCGAGGCTTCGCCGTGGATCATCCTCGCGCTGGGCAATTCGCCGGCGCGCTGGACGGCGCTCGCCGCGATTCTGGTCGCCGTCGGCACGCTCGCGGCGATCCTGCGCGAAACCCGCGCGCCTGTGGCGGCGGCGCTGCTCGCGCCGGCGGCGGCCGCGGTCTTCGTCTATGCCTGCGCGCGCTCGATCCTGCTAACCTACGCGCGCGGCGGCATCGTGTGGCGCGGCACCTTCTACCCGCTCGCCGAGCTGCGCAGGAACGAGGTCTGAAGCGAGGTCTGAACCCTGGGGCATGGCCTTCGGCGCAATCATCGTCGGCGACGAGATCCTGGTCGGCAAGCGCCAGGACAAGCACCTGAGCGCCGCCATCCAGGCGCTCGCCCGGCGCGGCCTGCGGCTCGCCTGGTGCGAGTACCACGGCGACGACCCGGCGCGCCTGACGGCGGCGCTGCGCCGCACCTTCGCGCTCGGCGACGTCGTGTTCTCGTTTGGCGGCATCGGCGCAACGCCCGATGACCACACCCGGCAGTGCGCGGCGGCTGCCCTCGGCGTCGGGCTCGCGTTGCATCCCGAGGCCGAGCGCGAGATCCGCGGGCGCTTCGGCGGCGACACGACGCCCCAAAGGCTGAAGATGGGCGAATTTCCCATCGGCGCCGAAATCATCCCCAATCCGTTCAACCGCATCCCGGGCTTTGCGATTCGCGAGCACTGGTTCGTGCCCGGTTTTCCGCAGATGGCCTGGCCGATGATGGAATGGGTGCTCGACACGAAGTACCGAAACCTTTTCGATCGCGACCGCTGGGCGGAGGACTCCGTGATCGTCTACGAGCTGCCCGAGTCGACCATCGCGCCGCTCATGGAGGCGGTGAACGCGAAGTTCACCGGCCTGAAGGCCTTCAGCCTGCCGAGCATGGGCGAGGGCGGCACGCGCCGGCACATCGAGCTCGGCGTGCGCGGGGCGCCGGCCGAGGTCGGCCCGGCGATGGAGGAGATCCGCCGGGGCGTGGAGGCGCTGGGCGGCAGATTCGGCTGAAAAGAAAAAGCCCCGCTCGCGCGGGGCTTTCCCGGTTACCTCTTCTTCTTCTTCTTCTTCTTCTTCTTCGCGCCCGATCGGGCTTTCATTTTCCGAGCGGGACTTGCGCCCGCCCGCGTGCCGCCCGATTTGGCGCCCAGGGCGCGGGAGCCGTGGCTCCCGGACCCTATGCCGCCTTTTTTGCCTTGCTCATGCCTTTCACCGTCTCGGTCGCGGCGCTGACGTTCGCTTCCGCGATCTCGGTCGCCTGCTTGGCGACCTTGGCGAAGTTGTCGTACGCCGAGTTGGCGGCGGCGATCATCTGCTTGACCGCGGTCACGGCGACATCGGAGCCGGCGGGCGCGTTCTTCGCGGCCTTGTCGAGCAGGGAAACGAAGTTCTCGTTCCACTCGGCGACGCGGCGCTCGGCAACCTTGGAAAACTCGGTGCCGGTCTCGGTCGCGACTTCATACACGCTCCTCGAGTAGGCGATGGCTTTCTCGATTGCGGGCTGGGCGAAGGTGCTTTGCAGGTTGACGAGCTCTTGCACGTCCTTGGCGCCGGCAAGCGCGCGGGCGTTGGCGATGCTGTCTTCGAAAGCGGTCTTGACGGCATTCGCATTCAGGCTGGCAAACTTCTCGATCGCCGCGAACTGGGTCGTCGCGAGCGAGAGAATTGCCTCCAGGTTGGCCTTGTTGGTCGCCTGGATCTGCTCGGGGGTCACGTACATTCCTATCTCCTTTGAGAGGTCCGGTGTGGGTCAATTCGGCGCTTTTGTGCGCCGCAGCAAGACGTATTCTATGCCTTTATCATTGAAAGTCAAACACTTTGTGCGACGCAACATAACCTATTGATGTGTTGCACTAATCCGATTGGAGCGTAGTCCTTTCAGATGACGCAAATATGAAGCGGAGGTTCTTTTGAGCGATGCCTCGCACGAGCACCTTCCGGCCCGGCTGTGGGGGGTGCTCGCCGCCTTAACCGTCGTCTGGGGCTTCAACTGGACGGCGATGAAGGTCTCGATCTCGGAAATCCCGCCCTTCACTTTCCGGACGGTGTGCCTCGCCCTCGGCTCCGGACTGCTCTTTGGCTTCCTGCGCGCTACCCGGCAGCCGCTTTCGATCCCGCGCGAGCACTGGGGACGGCTTGCGCTCACTGCGTTTTTCACCATCACTTGCTGGAACATCCTTGTCGTGTTCGGCCTGCAATACATTCCCTCCGGCCGCGCGGCGATCCTCGCTTACACGATGCCCGCCTGGGGCATCCCGCTCTCGGTCCTCGTACTTGGCGAGCGCATGACCGCCGCGAAGCTGCTTGGCCTTGCGCTTGGCGTGGGCGGAATGCTGCTCCTTCTCTGGGACGACTTCGAGCGCCTGCAGCGCGCGCCGCTCGGCTCGCTGCTCGTGCTCGCCGCTTCCTTCACGTGGGCGATCGGCACGGTCATCCAAAAAAAATTCCCGGTGAAGGCGCCGCTCCCGGCTTTTACCGCGTGGCTGATGCTCGTGGGCGGAGTGCCGATCTACGCCGGCATGCTCGTGTTCGAAGATGTCCGCGGGCTGGCAAGCGCGAGCTTCTGGCCGGCGCTCGCGCTCACCTACAACGTCGTGTTCGCCTTCGCCTGGGGCCACTGGGCGTGGATGAAGCTCGTCACCTCGGTTTCGGTGACGGTCTTTTCGCTCAGCATGCTCGTGATCCCGGTGGTCGGCGTCTTCAGCGGCATGCTCTTTCTGAACGAGCGCCCCGGCTGGACCGAGTACGCGGCGCTCCTTCTCGTGCTCGCCTCGCTCGCCACGGTGGTGCCGCGGCGGCGCTAGGGCGCCCTACATCACCTTGCGCAGCACGTGCCGGCGGTTGCGGGTGTAAGGACGCACTTCGCTTGGCCAGCGCCCTGCTTCAACCGCCCTCGACCAGGCATCGCTCGTGAGGACCTCGGGGCTTTCGATCTCGTAGACCGCGGTGTAGCGCGGCTCGCCCTCGGCGATGATCTTTTTCTTTTCCCCGCCGATGAACATCTCGAGCGGTTCCTGAGTGAGGCGCGTCACCGATTTCACGCCCGGAACCTTGAGCAGGTTCGGAATGTGCTCCTTGTCGTAAACCTCGTTGAAGATCGCTTCCTTGGCCGGGTCGACGTCCATCGCCGCAATGAACACATAGCGGGTCTTGTAGGGCATGGGATTCCTCCTTCAGGCGAAGTCTATCGGGACCGTTCGCCGTGGCGGAACCCGTTCCACAGCCCAGTTTTCGACCGCCCATGACAGCAGGTCTGAATCGATCAATCCTGAAGGAATCGAAAAGCCGAGAAAAGACAGGGCGAGGCGAACGTCGGGCGCCTGTACGGCCCGCGCGCCCGTCTGCTTGGAGAGTTTTTCGCCCGCCCGGTTGACCGCCACCGGCACGTGCAAGTAGCGCGGGCTGGCAAGACCGAGCAGCCGCTGCAGCCAGATCTGCCGAGCGGTCGAGTCAAGGAGGTCGGCCCCGCGCACCACGTCGGTGACGCCCTGGTCGGCATCGTCCACGACGACCGCGAGCTGGTACGCGTGCAGGCCGTCGGCGCGCTTAAGGACGAAATCGCCCACTTCGCGCTCGACCGATTGCGAGAGGACGCCTTGCACGCGATCGGTAAACGCGATGGTTTCGGGGCTCGTTCGCAGCCTCAGGGCGCGCGCGGCCTTACCGGACGCGCGGCCCGCGCGGCAGGTCCCCGGATAGATTCGCGCGCCGTCGAGCGCGAGCGCCGAGTCCTCGAGCTCTCTTCGTGTGCAGCCGCACAGATAAGTGTGGCCGTCGAGCCGGCGCAACGCTGCTTCATAGAGCGCCGAGCGCTCGCTCTGGCGCACGACCGGGCCGTCCCACGACAGGCCGCACGCCTCGAGCTGGCGAAGAATTTCGGTCTCCGCGCCGGCTACGACCCTTGGACCGTCAAGGTCTTCGATGCGCACCAGCCACCGGCCGCCCGCTTTGCGCGCGTCGAGCCATCCTGCGAGTGCGGCGACCAGCGAGCCGAAATGCAGCGGACCGGTCGGGGAGGGGGCGAATCTCCCGATATAGGGGCCGACATAATCCATGTGAACTTGAACGGGCGCGGGCCGGCCCAATATACACTCTGATTTCTCTCCCAAAGGACCCCCATGGCGACGGTCGAGCTGACCAAGGACAACTTCGAGCAGACGGTGAACGGCAATCCGATCGTGATCGTCGATTTCTGGGCGCCCTGGTGCGGCCCGTGCCGCGGCTTCGCGCCCGTGTTCGAAAAGGCTGCCGATGCGCACGCCGACATCGTGTTCGCCAAGGTGAACACCGACGAGCAGCAGGAGCTCGCGGGCGCTTTCGGCATCCGTTCGATTCCCACCCTCATGGTGTTCCGCGAGAAAGTGATCGTGTTCCAGCAGGCCGGCGCGCTGCCCGGCTCCGCGCTCGAGCAGGTGCTCACGCAGACCAAGGCGCTCGACATGGCGAAAGTGCATCAGGAAGTGGCGGAGCAGGCGAAAACGGCCGGCGCAGCCTGAGCGCGGCGCCATGATCGAGATCCGCCGCGCCGGCGAGCGCGGCCACGCTCAGCACGGCTGGCTCGAGTCCTACCACTCGTTTTCCTTCGCCGACTATTACGATCCCGCGCACCAGGGCTTCGGCGCGCTGCGGGTCATCAACGAGGACCGCGTCCAGCCGGGCACCGGCTTCGGCACGCACGGCCATCGCGACATGGAGATCCTGAGCTACGTGCTCGAGGGCGCGCTCGCGCACCAGGACTCGATGGGGAACGGCTCGACCATCGTCCCCGGGGATGTGCAGCGCATGAGCGCGGGCAGCGGCGTGCGGCACAGCGAGTTCAACCATGCGAAGGATGCGGCGACGCACTTCCTGCAGATCTGGATCGAGCCGAACGTGCGCGGCATCGCGCCTGGCTATGAGCAGAAGCACTTCGACGCCGCTTCCAAGCGCGGGCGCCTGCGCCTCGTCGCCTCGCCTGACGGCGCCGACGGCTCGTTGACGATCCATCAGGACGCGCGGGTGTACGTGGCGCTGATGGATGGGGCCGAGCGGGCCGTGCACACACTGGCGCGCGGCCGCCGGGCGTACGTGCACGTGGCGCGCGGACGCCTCAGCGTGAACGGCAACCCGCTCGTGGCGGGCGACGCGCTGAAAGCTTCGGGCGTCTCCGAGGTCGTCCTCGAAGAGGGCGCGAACGCCGAAGTGCTGCTGTTCGACCTTCCCTGAGAGGTAACATTGCCGCCATGAGCGGCGTGCGGCAGGAAAAGGATTCCTTCGGCCCGATCGACGTGCCGGCCGAGCGCCTCTGGGGCGCGCAGACCGAGCGCAGCCGCCGCTTCTTCCGGATTTCCACCGAGCGCATTCCGGTCGCCGTGGTGCACGCCCTGGCGCTGGTCAAGCGCTGTGCGGCGCGCGTGAACGCGTCGCTCAAGCTGCTCGACGAGAAGAAAGCCGAGGCCATCGCGCGGGCCGCCGACGAGGTGCTCGCCGGGCGCCACGACGAGGAGTTTCCGCTCGCGGTCTGGCAGACGGGCTCCGGGACGCAGTCCAACATGAACGTGAACGAGGTGCTCGCCAACCGCGCCTCCGAGCTCCTCGGTGGCGAACGGGGACCGAAGCGCCTTGTGCATCCGAACGACGACGTGAACCTGTGCCAGTCGTCGAACGACGTCTTTCCGACGGCGATGCACATTGCCGCGGCGCGTGCGCTGCATGCCGAGGTGATTCCGTCGCTCGACAAGCTGATCGCCTCGCTCGCGGCCAAGCGCGATGCGTTCGCGAGGATCATCAAGATCGGCCGCACGCACCTGCAGGACGCCACGCCGCTCACGCTCGGCCAGGAATTCTCGGGCTACGTGGCGCAGCTCGAGCTCGCGCGAAAGGGCATCGACAGTGCGCTGCCCGGCCTGTACCAGCTCGCGCTCGGCGGCACCGCGGTCGGCACCGGCCTGAACGCGCACAAGGACTTCTCGCCGCGCGCGATTGCCGAGATCGCGCGGCTCTCCGGCTTGCCTTTCGTTCCGGCGCCGAACAAGTTCGCGGCGCTCGGCGGCCACGAGGCGCTTGCGCTCGCGCACGGCGCGCTCAAGGCGCTCGCCACCGCGCTCTCGAAGATCGCCAACGACATCCGCCTGCTCGCCTCCGGGCCGCGCTCGGGATTCGGCGAGCTCTCGCTGCCGGAGAACGAGCCCGGCAGCTCCATCATGCCCGGCAAGGTCAATCCGACGCAGGCCGAGGCGATGACGATGCTGTGCGCCCAGGTGCTCGGCAACGACGTCGCGCTCAGCATCGGCGCGGCCTCCGGGCATCTCGAGCTGAATGTCTTCAAGCCGCTCATCATCCACGCCTTCCTGCAAAGCGCGCGCCTGCTCGCCGACGGCATGGCGAGCTTCGAGGAGCATTGCGTGCGCGGCATCGTGCCGAACGAGGCGCGCATCCGCGAGCTGCTCGAGCGCTCGCTCATGCTGGTGACGGCGCTCGCGCCGCACATCGGCTACGACAGGGCGGCCGAGATCGCGAAAAAGGCGCACAAGGACGGCAGCACGCTGCGCGAGGCGGCCCTCGCGCTTCGCTACGTCAGCGCGGCGGACTTCGACCGCTGGGTGCGCCCGGAGGACATGGTGTGAACCGCCGGCAGTTCGTGCTGGCGGGCCTGGCAGCCGGCAGTCCGCTCGGCGGCTGCTCCACGCCGGGCGTGAAGCTCGACGTGCCCTACGTCTCGACGCCGGCGCCGGTGGTGGAGGGCATCCTGCGGCTCGCCGCCGTCCGCGCCGACGACATCGTCTACGACCTTGGCTGCGGCGATGGACGAGTCGTGATCGCGGCAGCGCGCGACTTCGGCGCGCGCGGGGTCGGCATCGACATCGATCCGCGCCGCATCGAGGAGGCGAACGCGGCGGCGCGCTCGGCGGGCGTCCAGAAGCAGGTGCGCTTCGCGGTGCGCGATCTCTTCGAGACCGATTTCTCGGAGGCGAGCGTGCTCGTCCTCTACCTTTTCCCGGAGCTGAACGCGCGCCTGAAGCCGAAGATTCTTGGCGAGCTCCGCCCCGGCGCGCGCGTCGTCTCGCACCAGTTCCTGATCGGTGACTGGCCGCCGCTGAAGCGCGAGCGCTTCATCGTGGCGACCATGGACCATACCGCCTACCTATGGGTCGTGCCGCCGCGCTGATCGCCGCGGGCCTCGCCGCCGCGGTCTGCCTGCAGGCGGCCGCGGCCGAGCGCTTCACGAAGGGCACGCTCTGGCGCGTGAGCCGGGCGAACGTGGCGCCGAGCTACGTGTTCGGCACCATTCATCTCGCCGATCCCCGCGTGCTCGAGATTGCGGCGCCGGTCACGCGCGCGCTCGAGCACGCGCGCAGCTTCGCCATGGAGTCGCCGCCCGCCTGGGCGCAGGACTGGCGCATGGTCGAGGCGGCGGAGCTGCCGGCCAAGCAGGCGCTCGAGCCGCTGATCGGCGCGCCCGCCTACCAGAAGCTGCGCGGGGAACTCGCGCGCCGCAATATTCCCGAAGCGGTCGTGGCCCATCTCAAGCCGTGGGCGGCGCTCGCCAACATCACCGTCACGCCCGAAGGCTACGAGAGCGTCACTCTCGACATGAAGCTCTTCGAGATCGCGCGCGCCCGCAAGCTGCGGATCGAGGCGCTCGAGAGCAACGACGAGCAGGTCGCGGCCTTCGACAGCATTCCGCAAGAGACCCAGGTCGCGATGCTGAAGCACACCCTCGAGCAGCGCGACTACCTTGCGAGCATGATCGAGCCGACCCTGCAGGCGTGGCTGAAGCGCGACCTGGCGGGCATCCGCGCGGTGAACGACCGAATCGCCGCGCGCTTCCCCGAAATGGCGCCGCACTACGCCCTTTTCATCCGCCACCTTGTCGACAACCGGAGCATCTCGATGGCGCACCGGCTCTACACGCGGCTGCGCCGGGGCGGGGTCTTCGTCGCCGTGGGCGCGACCCATCTGTTCGGGGAGAAGAGCCTGCTGCGCTTGATCGAAGAGCAGGGCTACCGCGTGCAGCGCGTCTACTGAGGCGACTGAGCTAACATCGCGCCCCATGTCGGTCGTCGTGCTGATCTCGGGGCGGGGCAGCAACCTTGAGGCGCTTTTGCGCGCGAGGATTCCTGTTTCCGCGGTCGTCAGCAACGTCGGGGGGGCCGGCGGGCTCGCCATCGCGGCGCGGCAGGGCATTCCGACGATGGTCGTCAAGCACGGCGACTTCCCGACGCGCGAGGCGTTCGAGGAGGTGCTCATCCGGGAAATCGACCGGTTCGCGCCCAGGCTCGTCGTGCATGCCGGCTTCATGCGAATCACGACGGCGCTGTATGTGGACCACTATGCGGGCCGGGCCATGAACATCCATCCGTCGCTGCTGCCCTCGTTCACCGGCCTGCACACGCATGAACGCGCGCTGGCTGCCGGTGTCAAAATCCACGGCTGCACTGTGCATTTCGTGACCGCGGAGCTGGACGCCGGGCCGGTCGTCCTCCAGGCCGCGGTGCCGGTGCTGGCGGAAGACACCGTGGAGTCGCTGGCGGCACGGGTGCTCAGGCAGGAGCACAAGGTGTATCCGCAGGCGGTTCAATGGTTCCTGGACGGGAAGCTTTCCATTCGGGACGGACGGGTTCACGTGAAAGGCAACGATGCGCAGCTTCTTTATTCCGATACTCCTTAGCCTCGCCACCGGTGCCGTGGGGATCGCGCGGGACGCAATGGCCGCGCCGCCGCGGAAGGTTGAGGTGAGCTACGCGCTCTCGCGCAACGGGTCGGCGGTCGCCGAGGTGGTCGATCGCCTCGAGCACGACGGCAAGACGTACAAGCTCGAGGAGACCATGAAGGGCAAGGGTGTTTTTGCATTGAAAGGCGAAGCCAAGCGCACGAGCACCGGCACGGTCGCAGCCGACGGGCTGCGTCCGCAAAAATACGAGGACAAGCGCAAGGGTCGCGAGCGGCAGCATGAATTCGATCCGAAAGCCCCTGCGCCCACCTTGCAGCGCCAGGACCAGCTCAGCTTCGCATGGACCTTCGCCTTCGCGCCGCCGAAAGGCGCCGTGACGGTGAGCGTGGCCGACGGCAACCACGTGACCAGCTATACCTACGAGCCGGCCGGCCGGGAGCGCGTCAAGACGCCGGCGGGCGAATTCGAGGCGTTGAAGCTCGTCAAGAAGAAAAAAGACCCGAAGGACAAAGGCACCGAAATCTGGCTTGCGACGGACCGGCAGAACCTGCCCGTGAAGATCGCGGTCGAGGACAAGGACGGGACGCGCCTGGAGCAGGTCGCGACGAAGATCGCCGCTCAGTAGCAGGCAAAAAGGGGGAACCATGAAGCCGACGCCGGCGCGCCTTGCGCACGCCGAGGCTGCGCTCGCCGAGCTGCTTAGCCTCGCGCGGCCCGCCGACCAGGCGCTGTCGGCTTATTTCCGGCGACATCGAGAGCTCGGCCAGCAGGACCGCGCCTTCGTCGCGGAGGCCGCGTTTGCGGTGCTGCGGCGCCGGCGCTCGCTCGAAGCCGCCGCCGGGAGCAGCGAGACGCGGGCGCTTCTTGCCGCAGCGCTCGTGCGCGTTTTCGGGCTTTCCGGGCGCGCGCTTGATGCAGACGCCGCCTCGGTCGCGCGTCTGAAGAGCTTCAGAGCTGAAACCCTCACCGATGCCGAGCGCGCCGATCTCCCCGACTGGCTCTGGGCGCGGCTCGTCGCCGAGCGGGGGGCCGAGGAGGCGCGCGCGATCGCCGAGGGGTTGCTCGCGCAGGCGCCGCTCGATCTGCGCGTGAACCTCGCTAAAACGGGGCGCGACGACGCGCTCACGCGGCTTGGGCTGGCGGGCGCGCCTACGCGCTATTCGCCCGCGGGAATCCGCTTGGTGGGCAAGCCGGCGATCAATCGCCACCCGCTCTTTTTGGCGGGCGAGGTGGAAGTCCAGGACGAGGGCAGCCAGCTGCTCGCCTACCTCGTCGCGCCGCGGCGAGGCGAGATGGTCGCCGACTTCTGCGCGGGCGCAGGCGGCAAGACGCTCGCCCTCGCCATGCTGATGCATGGCAGTGGCCGCATCTACGCGATGGATGTCTCGGCGAAGCGCCTGGGCGAGCTTGCCCCGCGCGCCGCGAGAGCGGGCATCTCGAACGTGCATCCGGTGGTGCTCGCCGGCGAGAACGACCTGCGCGCCAAACGGCTGGCGGGCAAGCTCGACCGGGTGCTCGTGGATGCGCCCTGCAGCGGGTTCGGTACGCTAAGGAGAAATCCCGACCTCAAGTGGCGGCACGACGCGCGCGCCGTCACCGAGCTCGCCGCCAAGCAGGCGCGCATCCTTGCGGCCGCGGCGCGGCTCGTAAAGCCCGGCGGGCGCCTCGTCTATGCCACCTGCAGCATCCTCGCCGAGGAGAACGAAGCCGTCGCCGACCGCTTCGCGGCCGAGCACGCTGAATTCGCGGCGCTCTCCTGCCGGGAGCTGCTTGACGCGCAGCGCATCGGGCTCGACGCGGGCGAGCGGCTGCGGCTCTGGCCGCATGTGCACGGCACCGACGGTTTTTTTGCCGCCGCTTTCCGGCGGCGCTAATCCCAGAGGAGGCGCAGCCCGATCGTATGGAAGCGGCGCTCCGGCGAGCCGCGCTGGTATCCGACGGTCGTGTCGACCTGCAGCCGGTCAGGCACGATCCAGATGCGAAGGCCCGTATGGAGGGTCGGCTTCTCCAGGCGCTGTCCATAGACTTCCAGGATGCCGATCCAGCGCGGCGGCGCGAGCTGCATCTCGGCGCCCAAACCCCAGGTGCCGCGCGCACGGCCTTCGACCCGATCCTGAATCGCCCCCGCGTTTGCGTGCACGATCAGCTTGTCGTTGGCGATCGAGAGGCTGCCG
The DNA here is from genome assembly GCA_036262835.1 of Burkholderiales bacterium. Lineage (GTDB taxonomy): Bacteria > Pseudomonadota > Gammaproteobacteria > Burkholderiales > SG8-39 > RBG-16-66-20. The sequence continues at coordinate 12,461 of DATAID010000065.1, forward strand.
ATCGCGTTCACGTACGGGCTCGTGACGTGGCGCGCCTGAGAGGGCGCCACGCGCAGCGCGCCGAAGGTGAACGCGAAGCCCGCGCCGCCGGTCTCGAGGGGCTTGAGCAGCATCTTGGCCTGCATCAGGGCGCTCCCCGTGCCACCGAGCCTCTCATTATCGACGTGCAGGCCGCCGGCGGTGAGCTCCACGCCCAGCGGATTGCACGCAGGCAGGAACCAGAACTCGGATTCATCGAACCGATGCTGGCGCTTGTAGAACGTTTCGACCTGGCAGCCTCCCTTGTCGACGATCCGTGCGTCGTCCGTCACGAAGGGGCGCGCGGCTTGCGCCGCCGGAGCGAGTACGAGGAGCGTGCACAGGAGGGCGCGCATCGTTCGGTAAACTAACCGAAATCCATGGCAGACAACCAGATCGGCCGGCTGCTCGGAGACCTGTGGAGCGATCTGCAGGAGCCGGCGATTCTCTGGCAGGTCGGCGTTCTCGCGCTGTGCATCACCCTTGCGTGGTGGATCGCGCGGCTCCTTCAGTGGCGCGCGCCCGAGGACAGCCGCGAGGCGGTGAAGCGCGGCGCCGCCGCCTTCCGGCGCATCGCCTTTCCGCTGTTCGCGATGGTGCTTCTGCTCCTCGGCCGTGCGCTGCTCGGCTTCCGGCACAACACCAACCTGCTCAGCGTCGTCATTCCGCTCTTCGGCTCGCTCGCCGGCATCCGCTTCGCGGTTTACCTGCTGCGGCTGGGATTCCGCAACGCGCGCTGGCTGGACAGCCTCGAGCGCTCCATTGCGACCCTCGTCTGGGCGGTGGTGGCGCTGCACCTCACCGGCCTGCTGCCCGCGATCGTGCGTTGGCTCTCCGAGGTCGAGTTCGCCGCCGGCGCCCACAGGCTTTCCCTGATGGCGCTGCTCTCGGGCGCGCTCTGGGTCCTGGTGACGATCATGCTCGCGCTCTGGGCCGGGGCCGCCCTGGAAGATCGCCTGATGCGCGCCGAAGGGCTGCACATGAGCCTGCGTGTGGTGCTTGCGCGCGTCGGCCGGACGCTGCTCATCATCGTCGCGGTGCTGGTCGCGCTGCCGCTCATGGGCGTGGACCTGACGGTCCTCTCGGTGTTCGGCGGCGCGCTCGGCGTCGGCCTGGGGCTCGGCCTGCAGAAGATCGCCTCGAACTATCTGTCGGGCTTCATCCTCCTGCTCGATCGCTCGATTCGGCTGGGCGACATGATCACGGCCGACGGCCATCATGGGCAGGTGACGCGCATCACGACGCGCTATGTCGTGGTGCGCTCGCCCACCGGCGTGGAGGCCATCATCCCCAATGACACGCTGGTCACGACCACCGTGCTCAACCACTCGTACACGGACAAGAACGTGCGGCTCGCGGTGCGTGTCCAAGTCGCGTATGGAACCGACGTGCCCGAAGCGCTCAAGCTCCTCGCCCAGACCGCCGGTCGCCATCCGCGGGTGCTGCGCGATCCCGCGCCGGGGGCGCATGTGTTTGCTCTGGCCGACAACGGGGTGGACATCGAGGTCGGCTTCTGGATCTCGGACCTGGACGGCGGAAGCCTGAACGTGAGGTCCGATGTGAGCATCGCGATCCTGCAGGAGCTCGCCGCGCGGGGCATTGAAATTCCCTTTCCGCGCCGCGATATACGGGTGTTGCAGGGCACAAGCGACGTTGCCGGAGGGCAATAGTGCCGGGTTCCTACGTTGTTTTCGTTGCAGCAACAACCGGTTCGCGTAGAATGCGCCCGGCCCGTTCAAATCACAACACGAGGTAAGGGCGCACGATGCTCTTTTCCGGATTTCTCGATCTTCCCTGGTGGGGTCTCACTCTGGCGGCGCTGGCGCTGACGCACGTCACGATCGCGGCCGTCACCATCTACCTGCACCGCCACCAGGCGCACCGCGCGCTCGACCTGCATCCGGTCGTGTCGCACTTCTTCCGCCTCTGGCTCTGGCTCACCACGGGCATGATCACGAAGGAGTGGGCCGCGATCCACCGCAAGCACCACGCCAAGTGCGAGACCGCCGACGATCCGCATAGCCCGCAGGTGCACGGGATCAACCGCGTTCTGTGGACCGGCGTGGCGCTGTACGTGAAGGAATCGCACTATCCGGAGACGATGGAGCGCTACGGCCACGGCACGCCCGACGACTGGATGGAGCGCAATGTCTATTCCAGGCACGCGGTGCTCGGGCTGACGATCATGGGCATCACGGATGTGCTTTTGTTCGGCCTCATTCCCGGCGTTACGATTTTCGTGACGCAGATCGCCTGGATCCCGTTCTGGGCCGCCGGCGTCATCAACGGCATCGGCCACTTCTGGGGCTACCGCAACTGGGACGTGCCGGCCCCGGACGCGAGCCGCAACATCTCGCCGATCGGCATGCTGATCGGCGGCGAAGAGCTGCACAACAATCATCACGCCTTCCCGGCGTCGGCCCGCTTCTCGATCAAGTGGTACGAGTTCGACATAGGGTGGGTGTACATCCGTGTGCTCGAGACGCTCGGGCTGGCGCGGGTCAAGAAAGAGGCGCCCGTGCCGCGGCTCGCTGCCCCCAAGGCGGTCTGCGACCACGAGACGCTGCAGGCGGTGATCTCGAACCGCTACGACGTGCTCTCGCATTACGCCAAGTCGCTCAAGCGCATGTACCGCCAGGAGCTCGAGCGGCTCGGGCACTGGTCGCAGGAGGCCGAGGCGCTCAAGTCCATCAAGCGCACGCTCTCGAGCATCAAGCGCGGCTCGGAGGCCGAGCGGGCGCGCATCGCCGAGGCCCTGAAGAACTCCAAGGCGCTCGCCACCGCCCTTGCGATGCGCGACGAGCTGACCGAGATCTGGGAGCGCTCCAGCGCCTCGCGCGAGCAGCTGCTCGGCAAGCTGCAGGACTGGTGCCATCGCGCCGAGGCGAGCGGCGTTGCGCCGCTCGTCGAGTTCAGCCGGCGCCTGCGCAGCTACGCCTAGCTTTCGCGCCTAATAAAAAAGCCCGCTCTCGAGCGGGCTTTTTCATTTGCGGGAGCTACTTCAGCTTCCCTTCCTTGTAGATGACGTGCTTGCGCGCCTTCGGATCGTATTTCTTGATCTCGATCTTGTCGGGCGTGGTGCGCTTGTTCTTGGTGGTCGTGTAGAAGTGGCCGGTGCCGGCGGTGGACTCGAGCTTGATCTTTTCGCGCATGGTCGCTCCTAGGCGGCCTTCTTCCGCGCCTTGATCTCGGCGAGGACGACTTCAAGCCCGACTTTGTCGATGCGCCGCAGGCCGGCGGTGGAAACGCGCAGCCGCACCCAGCGGCGCTGGCTCTCCAGCCAGAAACGGCGGTAGTGCAGGTTGGGCTGGAACCTGGTGAGCGTCTTGTTGTTGGCGTGCGAGACCAGGCGCCCCCTAAGCGGCTTCTTGCCGGTGACTTCACAAACTCGTGCCATTGCTTGCTCCGGTGCGGCTTTGGAAAAGGCGCGGATTATAGCAGGCCGCGCTCGGCGAAGGAGAGGGCCTGGCTGCCCGCGACCACGAAGTGGTCGAGCACCTTGATGTCGACCAGTGCGAGCGCGTCCTTGAGGTTGCGCGTGAGGAGCTCGTCCGCCCGGCTCGGCTGCGCGGCCCCGGACGGATGATTGTGGGCAAAGATGACCGCCGCCGCGTTTGCCTTCAGGCCGGCCTTGACGATTTCGCGCGGGTAGACCGAAGTCTGCGTGAGCGTGCCGCGAAAGCTCTCCTCGCAGGCGATCACGCGGTGCTGCGCATCGAGCCACAGGCAAATAAAGACCTCGTGCGGCTGGCGGCCGAGCGTCATGCGCAGAAAGTCGCGCACCGCGCCGGGGGAGGTCAGGGCCGACGTTTCCCGGAGGCCGCCCTCGATCGATCGGCGCGCGAGCTCCACTGCGGCCGCAAACTGAGCCCGCTTGGCGGGCCCAAGGCCCTTGACCTCGGAAAGGTCGGCCGCAAAGAGCCCCGCAATGCCGTGAAACCTGGTGAGCAGCTCCCGGCCGAGCTCCACCGCGCTCTTGCCGCGGATGCCGGTGCGCAGGATGACCGCGAGAAGCTCCGCATCGGAGAGCACGGCCGCCCCGTGCGCCATCAGGCGCTCTCGAGGGCGTTCGGCCAGCGGCCAATCGGAAATCGCCATTTGAATTAGAATCCCCATCCCTTAACGCACGGCCGACCCTCGCCGATGACCTTGAAGGGAAAGACGATTCTGCTCGGACTGACCGGCGGCATCGCGGCCTACAAGGCTGCGGAGCTGACGCGCCTGCTCGTCAAGGCGGGGGCGGACGTGCGCGTCGTCATGACCGAGGCGGCCACCCGGTTCATCACGCCGGTGACGCTGCAGGCCCTTTCCGGCCAGGCCGTATGGACCGACCTCTGGGATCCGCGCGTGGAGGACAACATGGGGCATATCGAGCTCTCGCGCGATCGCGACCTCATCGTGGTCGCGCCGGCGAGCGCGGATTTCCTCGCCAAGGTCGCCCACGGTTTCGCCGATGACCTGCTTTCGACCCTGGTGCTCGCGCGCCGCTGCGGGCTGATCGTCGCCCCGGCGATGAACGTGGAGATGTGGACTCAGCCGGCGACGCAGCGCAACGCGAAAATGCTGCGCGAGGACGGCGTGCTGATGTCGGGACCGGCCTCGGGCGGGCAGGCCTGTGGCGAGATGGGCATGGGCCGCATGAGCGAGCCCGCCGACGTGCTCAGGGACGTGGAGTTTTTTTTTCAGCCCAAAAAGGCCGAGGGACTCCTGCGCGGCCGGCGCGTCGTCGTCACCGCCGGGCCGACGGAAGAGCCGATTGACCCGGTGCGGGTCCTGACCAACACCAGTTCCGGAAAGATGGGCTATGCGGTCGCAACCGCGGCGCGCGAGGCGGGCGCGGAGGTCAAGCTGATCAGCGGTCCCGTGGCGCTGCCCACGCCGGCGGGGGTAGCGCGCGTCGACGTGCGAACCGCGCAGCAGATGTTCGAGGCGGTGAAATCCGCCGTGAAGGGGAGCGATGTGTTCATCTCCGTCGCCGCGGTCGCCGACTGGCGCCTCAAGAAGCCCTTCGCGAACAAGATCAAGAAGGTGAACGGCCACCCGCCCACCCTCGAGTTCTCCGAGAACCCGGACATCCTCGCCTGGGTGGCGCAGCAGAAGAACCCGCCGTTCTGCGTGGGCTTCGCCGCCGAGAGCGAGAATCTCGCGGCGAACGCGAAGGCGAAGCTCGCGCGCAAGCGCATTCCGCTCATCGCCGCCAACCTCGCGCAGAAGGCGATGGGCGCCGACGAGAACGCGATCACGCTCTACGACCGCAAAGGCGCCCATTCGCTCGGGCGCGGGCCCAAGCTCGAGCTCGCGCGCAAGCTGGTCGCGCACGTCGCCGGTTCGCTGAAAAAGCGCTGAATCAGCCCAGGCTGTCGGCCCAGATGTTGCGCGCCCACGCCCAGGCGTAGGCGCCCTCGGCCGCGCTGCGCGCCGCCGAGATGCCGCCCGCGCCCTTCACCGGCGCGAGCGTGCCTTGAGCGGCGTCCCACTCGTGCACCGAGGAGACGCGGATCGCCTCCTTCTGCGACACGAAGCTGTAGCAGGTGTTGAGAACCTTGGGCGGCAGAGCGGGCCGCCCGCTCAGGCTTTCGATGATCGCCGCGGCCGCGATTTTGGCGTGGTTGTTCGCCATGCTGCCCGATTTCGGCATCGCCGGCGCCGCGAGCGTCGCGTCGCCGAGCACGTGCACGCCGGGCGCCGTTTTCGACTCCATCGTGCGCCAGTCGACGTCGCACCAGCGGTTGCCCTTCGCGAGGGCGCCCGCCTGGCGCGCCACGCCGCCCGCGCGCTGCGGCGGGATGACGTTCAGCACGTCGCCCTGCACATCCTCGACCTCGAGCTTCACGGTCAAGGTCTTGCCATCCACCCCGATCGCGCGCGAGTTGCTCCGATACTCGACCATTCCCGGGTAGAGTTCCCGCCAGGCGGCCTTGAAGAGACCGGGCTTGGAAGCGACGTCGGGGTTCGCATCGAGCACGAGCACCTTGGCGCGCGGCTTGGCGCGCTTGAAGTAATCGGCCACGACGCTCGCGCGCTCGTAGGGGCCGGGCGGGCAGCGGAACGGCGTGGGCGGGATGGAGATGACGAAGACGCCGCCGTCGCGCATGCGCTCAAGCTGGCGGCGCAGCTCGATCGTCTGCGTGCCGGCGCGCCAGGCATGCAGCACGCGCCCCGCGTCCATCGCCGCCTCGTAGCCCTCGAGCTCGCCCACGTCGATGTCGACGCCGGGCGAGAGGACGAGCCGCTCCCAGGAGATCTCGCCGCCCCGCTCCAGGCGCACCACTTTTTTCGCGGCATCGACGCGGGTGACCTCGTCGTTCACCACCAGCACGCCGTGGCGCCGCAAGCCGTCGTAGCCGACGCGGATGTCGTCCATTCCGTTGAAGCCGGCAACGACCAGGTTGGACAGCGGGCAGGAGGTGAACACGTTGGCCCGCTCGATGAGAACCACTTCCAGCGCGGGGTCCCAGAGGCGCAGGTACTTGGCCGCCGTCGCGCCGCCGAAGCCGCCCCCGACGACGACCACGCGTGCCCTGTACGAGCTGCCCGCGCAGCCGGTGAGCGCAGCGAGCTCGCTCGCTCCTGCGGTTGCGGCGGCCAGCTTGAGGAAATCCCGCCGCCTCATCGCCTTTGCGCGGCGAACCAGGCGGCGAGCTGCTCGATCTGCGCGTCGCTGTAGCCCTTGGCGAGCTGCTGCATGACGGTGGAGGGCCGCTTGCCGTCGCGGAACGCGCGCATCTGCTCGATGAGATAGCCGCGCTCGAGACCGGCGAGCGGGGCAAAGCCGCCATCCTTCACCGCGCGTCCCTCGGTGCCGTGGCAGATGGCGCAGCCGGCCGCGAGGTTGCGGGCCCGCGTGTCCTGCGCGAGCGCGGGCCCGGCGGCGATCGCATGCGCGAGACAACCCGCAGCGAACAGCACTGCTCTCAAGAAACCTCCCTGAGGCCGCTCAGGCGACCGGCTCTGCCGCGGCCGGCGGGGCGGCCGGCGTCTGCTCCTCGAAGCGCAGCACGATGTTCTCGCGCTCGTCGATGTCGATCGTGACCTTGCCGCCGTGCACGAGCTTGCCGAAGAGCAGCTCGTCGGCAAGCGCGCGCCGGATGGTGTCCTGGATGAGCCGCGCCATCGGGCGGGCGCCCATCTGCGGGTCGAAGCCTTTCTTGGCGAGGCTTTCCTTGAGCGCCGTCGTGAACAGGACCTCGACCTTCTTCTCGGCGAGCTGCTCCTCGAGCTGCATGAGGAACTTGTCGACCACGCGCAGGATGATGTCGTGGTCCAGCGCGTTAAAGGAAATGATCGAGTCCAGCCGGTTGCGGAACTCCGGCGTGAACATCTTCTTGATCGCCTCCATCTCGTCGCCGGCCTGGCGCGAGGGCGTGAAGCCCATCGAGTTCTTCGCCAGCGCCTCGGCACCCGCGTTCGTGGTCATGACGATCACGATGTTGCGGAAGTCGGCCTTGCGGCCGTTGTTGTCGGTGAGGGTGCCATGGTCCATCACCTGCAGCAGGATGTTGAAGATGTCCGAGTGCGCCTTCTCGATCTCGTCGAGGAGCAGCACGGCGTAGGGCTTCTTCGTGATCTGCTCGGTGAGCAGGCCGCCCTGCTCGAAGCCGACGTATCCGGGCGGCGCGCCGATCAGGCGCGATACCGCGTGGCGCTCCATGTACTCCGACATGTCGAAGCGGATGAGCTCGATGCCCATGCAGTAGGCGAGCTGGCGCGCGACCTCGGTCTTGCCGACGCCGGTCGGGCCCGAGAAGAGGAAATTGCCGATCGGCTTCTGCGGATTGCCGAGCCCGGAGCGCGCCATCTTGATCGCGGCGGCAAGCGCGTCGATCGCCTTGTCCTGGCCGAAGACCACGGCCTTCAGGTCGCGGTCCAGGTTGGCGAGCGCGCTCCTGTCGTCGGTCGACACGCTGCGCGGCGGAATGCGCGCGATCTTGGCGATGATGTCCTCGATCTCGGTCTTGCCGATGACCTTCTTCTGCTTGGCCTTGGGCTGGATGCGCTGGGCCGCGCCGGCCTCGTCGATCACGTCGATCGCCTTGTCGGGCAGATGACGGTCGTTGATGTACTTGGCCGAGAGCTCGGCCGCGGTCGAGAGCGCGTTCGCGGTGTACTTGATGTTGTGATGTGCTTCGAACCGGGTCTTGAGCCCCTTCAGGATCTCGACGGTCTCCTCGACCGAAGGCTCGATCACGTCGATCTTCTGGAAGCGGCGCGAGAGCGCGTGGTCTTTCTCGAACACGCCGCGATATTCGGTGTAGGTCGTGGCGCCGATGCACTTCAGCTGCCCCGTGGAAAGCGCCGGCTTGAGCAGGTTGGATGCATCGAGCGTGCCGCCCGAGGCCGCGCCCGCGCCGATGACCGTATGGATTTCGTCGATGAAGAGGATCGCGTTCGGATTGTCGACCAACTGCTTCAGCACCGCCTTCAGGCGCTGCTCGAAATCGCCCCGGTACTTGGTGCCGGCGAGGAGCGCGCCCATGTCGAGGGCGTACACGGTGCTTTTTTCCAGCAGCTCGGGAACGCTGCCTTCGACGATGCGGCGCGCCAGCCCTTCGGCGATCGCGGTCTTGCCGACACCCGCCTCGCCGACGAGCAGCGGGTTGTTCTTGCGGCGCCGGCACAGCGTCTGTATGACGCGCTCGAGCTCCTTGTCGCGGCCGATCAGCGGGTCGATCTTGCCGGCGAGCGCCTGCGCATTCAGGTTCTGCGTGTAGTTGTCGAGCGGGCTGTTGGCCGATTCCGCCTGGTTTTCCTGCTCGTTCTCCTGCTCGCCCTTGCCCTGCGCCGGCTGCGGCGTCTTGGTGATGCCGTGCGAGATGTAGTTGACGACGTCCAGCCGCGTGATGCCCTGCTGCTGGAGGAAGTAAACCGCGTGCGAGTCCTTCTCGCCGAAGATGGCGACGAGCACGTTGGCGCCCGTGACCTCCTTCTTGCCCGAGGACTGGACGTGCAGGATGGCGCGCTGGATGACGCGCTGGAAGCCGAGCGTCGGCTGCGTGTCGACCTCGCGGTCGGCGGCGATGCGCGGGGTCTGCTCGGAGACGTGCTGGCTGAGGCTCTTCCTCAGCTCGTCCATGTTGGCGCCGCAGGAGCGCAGCACCTCGGCCGCGGTGGGGTTGTCGAGCAGCGCGAGGAGCAGATGCTCGACCGTGATGAACTCGTGACGTTTCTGCCGGGCCTCGACAAACGCCATGTGCAGACTGACTTCGAGTTCCTGGGCGATCATCTCAAGATTCCTTTACCTACGTTTCCTCCATTACGCATTGCAGCGGGTGCTGGTGCTTGCGCGAGTACGATGCCACCAGCTCCACTTTCGTCGAGGCCACATCGCGAGGATACACGCCGCAGACCCCGATGCCTTCGCGATGCACTTTGAGCATGACCTGGGTGGCGCGTTCCCTCGTCATGGAAAAAAACTTCTGCAGCACCACGACCACGAATTCCATCGGCGTGTAATCGTCGTTTAGCAGCATGACCTTGAACATCGGCGGCGGCTTGAGCTTCGCCTTCTTCGCCTCGAGTACCGCGTCGTCCCTTTGCTGCATGGAACATCCGTGTCGTCCGGTCCGTTTCTATCCTAATCAATGCAAAGGGCGAGCGCAAACCCCACAACAGACTAGAACGCGCGACTTTTCGCACGGATGACGCAGGGGGATGCCCCTTGACGGAGTGCGGGAACGCGCGTAAAAGCCGCCGAATGTTTGGATTCAGGCTGTCTGTTTCGCCATCGTCGGGCGGCGGGGTCGTGAGTTTCAAGCATGGCCCGGGCGGCAGCCGTTTTCGCAGCCCGGAATCGATCAACCAGGGAGAGAGGGGCAGTTCGATGGCTACAGGCACCGTGAAGTGGTTCAACGACGCGAAAGGCTACGGGTTCATCACGCCGGATGACGGCAGCGAGGACCTGTTTGCGCATTTCTCGGCGATCAACATGCAGGGCTTCAAGACGCTCAAGGAAGGCCAGAAGGTGAGCTTCGACGTGGTGCAGGGTCCGAAGGGCAAGCAGGCGTCCAACATCCAAAAATCCTGAAACGGGCGCGTGAATAAAAAAGCCGCCTTCGGGCGGCTTTTTTATTTCCTGCTCTAGCGCGCCAGCGCGTCGATGGCCGCGTTGAAAGTGGGGCTGGGACGCATGACCGGTCCCGCCTTGGCCGGATTGGCCGCGTAATAGCCCCCGATGTCGGCGGGCTTTCCCTGCACCACGTTCAGCTCGTCGACGATCTTCTTCTCGTTTTCCGCCAGCGCCTTCGCGAGCGGCGCGAAGTAGGCCTTCAGCTCCGCGTCCTCGCTTTGCGCGGCGAGCGCCTGCGCCCAGTAGAGCGCGAGGTAGTAGTGGCTGCCGCGATTGTCGAGCTGGCCCGCCTTGGGGGAAGGCGACTTGCCGTTGTCGAGCAGCTTGCCGGTCGCCTCGTCCAGCGTTTTGGCGAGGATCATCGCCTTCTTGTTGTGATGCTTGTAGCCGACGTCCTCGAGCGAAACGGCGATCGCCATGAATTCGCCCAGGGAGTCCCAGCGCAGGTGGTTTTCCTCGAGCAGCTGCTGCACGTGCTTCGGGGCCGAGCCGCCGGCGCCGGTCTCGAACATCGCGCCGCCCGCCATCAGCGGCACGATCGAGAGCATCTTCGCGCTCGTCCCCAGTTCCATGATCGGAAAGAGGTCGGTCAGATAGTCGCGCAGGATGTTGCCGGTCACCGAAATGGTGTCCTTGCCGCGGATCACGCGCTCAAGGGTGAAGCGCATGGCGCGCACCTGCGACATGATCTGGATGTCCAGCCCGGTCGTATCGTGGTCCTTGAGGTAGCGGCGCACCTTCTTGATCAGCTCGTTCTCGTGCGGCCGGTATTCGTCGAGCCAGAACACCGCCGGGGTGTTGGACTGGCGCGCGCGCGTGACGGCCAGCTTGACCCAGTCGCGGATGGCGGCGTCCTTGGCTTGGCACATGCGCCAGATGTCGCCCGCCTCGACGTTCTGCTCGATCAGCACATGACCGTCCTGGTTGTCGACGATGCGCGCCACGCCGTCCTCGGGGATCTCGAAGGTCTTGTCGTGCGAGCCGTACTCCTCGGCCTGCTGGGCCATCAGGCCGACGTTGGGCACCGAGCCCATGGTCTTCGGATCGAAGGCGCCGTTGGTCTTGCAGAAGTTGATGACCTCCTGATAGATGCGGGCGAAGGTCGATTCGGGCTGCACCGCCTTGGTCTCGTACATCTTGCCGTCCGGCCCCCACATCAGGCCGCCGGCGCGGATCATCGCCGGCATGGAGGCGTCGACGATCACGTCGTTCGGGTTGTAGAGGTTGCTGATGCCCTTGGCGGAGTCGACCATCGCGAGGCGCGGCCGTTTCGCCTCGCAGGCCTTGATGTCGGCCTCGATCTCCTTGCGCTTCGCGTCAGGCAGGGTCTTGATCTTGTCCAGCACGTTGGCGAAGCCGTTGTTCACGTTGACGCCGAGCTCGGCGAAGGTCTTGCCGTGCTTCTCGAACACGTCCTTGTAGAACACCTTCACGGCGTGGCCGAACACGATCGGGTGCGACACCTTCATCATCGTGGCCTTGACGTGCAGCGAGAAGAGCAGGTCATGCTTCTTGCAGTGCTCGAGCTCCTTCTCGTAGAACTCGCACAGCGCCCGCTTGCTCATGTACATGCTGTCGATCACCTCGCCCTCGAGCAGCGGCACCGAGGGTCGCAGCACGATCGTTTTCCCGCTTCGGGTGACGAGGTCCATGCGCACGTCGCAGGCGTGCGAGAGGGTCATCGACTTCTCGCCGTGGTAGAAGTCGCCGGCGCGCATGTGCGAGACGTGGGTTCGCGAGGCCGGATCCCACTCGGCCATCGAATGCGGGTGCTTGCGCGCATAGTTCTTGACCGCGGGCGGCGCGCGCCGGTCCGAGTTGCCCTCGCGAAGCACCGGGTTGACCGCACTGCCCAGCACCTTCGAGTACTTCGCACGGATCGCCTTCTCCGCGTCGGTCTTGGGGTTCTCCGGATAGTCCGGCACCTTGTAGCCCTTGGACTGCAGCTCTCTGATTGCGGCAGTAAGCTGGTTCACCGGCGCGCTGATGTTGGGCAGCTTGATGATGTTCGCTTCGGGACTGAGCGTCAGCTTGCCGAGCTCCGCCAGGTTGTCGGGAATGCGCTGCTCGGGGGCCAGTACCTCCGGGAATTGCCCGAGGATGCGGCCAGCGACGGAGATATCGCTTTCTTCGATCTGGATCCCCGCCGGCTTGGTGAAGGCGCGCAGGATCGGTAGCAGGGAATAGGTGGCGAGGCGCGGCGCCTCGTCGGTGAGGGTGTAGATGATCTTGGGCTTGGAGGACACGGAAATGCCTTTGCAGTTACGGTTTGGCGCGAATTTTATAAGAGCTTGAGGTCGAAAGCCCGTTCGACGAGCCAGATCGCCGCCACGAGCGCGATCGCGACCGATCCGCCGGTGAAGAGCAGCCGCCGGTAGAGCCAGGTGCCGCGCAGCGCGTAGGCGGCGGGCAGGAACCCGCTCACGATCGCGAGCTGGCCGGCTTCCACGCCGAGGTTGAAGCCCACCAGCGCGAGCAGCAGCGCGCCCTGCGGCAGGCCGAGGTCCTGCAGCACGCTCGCGAAGCCGAAGCCGTGGACGAGGCCGAAGCCGAAGGCGACGGCCCAGCGCCTCGCGAACACCACCGGCCAGAGGTTGTTGAGCGCCGCGAGCAGCACCGAGAGTGCGATCGCCGATTCGACCAGGCGCGAGGGCAGCGAGATCACCGAGAGCGCCGCGAGCGAAAGGGTGATCGAGTGAGCCACGGTGAACGAGGTGACGACCTTGAAGACGTCCCAGAACACGTCGCGAAAGCCTCGGGCGGCTTGCCATTCCTTGCCTGAAAAAAGCAGGACGGCGGGAAGAAGGAGCGAAAGCAGGAAAAGCACGTGGTCGATCCCGTCCCAGATGTGCTTGATGCCTTCCTTCAGGTAGTCGAGGAACTGATCGAGCGCCGAGACCTCGCCCGCGCGAAAGGCGAGCTGGGGTTTTTCCGGCGAGAGCACGCCCGTCTGTGCGGAGCCGCCCGCGCGCTCGAAGCGCACGAGCCCCCGGTGCGTCGGGTCGAGGTCGAAGAAAAGGCGGTAGCCGATCCCGATCGAGCCGGCCGGGCGCGCGCTGCAGTCGGCGGCGATCCGAAGCACCGCATAGGCGCCGTCGCTGTGCTCGTCGACCAGAAGATCGGTCGCCGAGAGGACGCACGGCTTTTCACCGGAAGAAATCGTCAGACGGGAAAGCGCATACGCTTCCAGCTCCCTGCGCTTCGCCTTGAGCTCGCCCCAGGTGATCTCGCCGTTGCCGTCGGCATCCAGGCCGATCGCGAACTCAAGGTCGCGGAGCGCGATGTCCCACTGCAGGCGCGCCGCGGCGCCGTCCACGTGCAGTGCGAGGAAGCTGTCGCTCGGTTTGTGGGCGTGGACCGGCAGGGCAAGAAAGACCAGCAGGAAGGCAATGAACTTCACTTCATGCCTTTCAGCTTCCCCGCCACTTCGCGAATGCGCGTGCCCTCGAATCCTGTTTCATCCAGCCACTTCAAGGCGGGCGCGGCGGCCGCGGGCTCGCGCGCCGCAAGCGCGGCCTCGAGCAGGACGAGCGCATCGCGCGGCTCGCGCTGCGTCTGGTAGTTTTCGGCCGCGGCGGCGAGCGCGGCGGGCGCGTCGCCCTTCAGGTCGAGCAGATAGCGGGCCTCTTCCTGCAAGTGCAGCCGCTCGCCGCGCAGGCTGGCCTCGGCGAAGCGCTCGCCGAGCGTGCGCGTGTGCCCGGCCGCTTCCGGCAGGCCAAGGGCGCGCTCGGCGAGCGCGAGCCGCAGCAGCAGGGTGTCCGAGCGCACCCAGCGCTTGAGCAGGGCCGCGACTTCGCCGGCGCGCTTTTGCTCGAGCAGGAAGTCGGCGTAGGCGGCGAGCAGGAAGTTGTCGTCGAGGCCGAGCGCGAGCGCGGCGCGGAAATGCCGGTCCGCGGTCGCAGGATCGCCGTAGCGCCACGCCATCTCGGCCAGCCGCGTGAGCACCCAGACCTGGAATTCCGGGGGAACGTCGGATCTCGCGGCGAGCGCGGCGGCGAGCCGCTCGTGCGCGCGGCGCGCCTGGCCGGTCGTTGCCTCGATGTAAGCCGCGCACGCGGTGGCATGAAGCGCCGTCGAGTGCTCGGCGAGACGCTCGCATTCGCGCCGCGCGCCGGCATAGTCGGCGCGCACCATGAGGATTGCGGCGCGCCAGGCGAGCGCTTCCGTGTTCGCCGGATCCGAAGAGAGCGCAAGATCGAAATCGACGAGGCCGCGATCGAAGTCGTGCCGGTACTGGCGCAGCAGCCCCTGCAGGACGAGGAGCTCGGCCGGCGTCGAGGCCGTCTCGGGCCAGCGGCGAAGCACGGCTTCGGCATAGCCGACGTAGCGAGGATCGCCTTCGGCCATCGCCAGCTCGAAATAGCGGCGCGCGAGCCGCGCGGCCGCATCGACGCTTTCGGGGGCTGCGCTTGCCGCTGCCCGGAGGCGCTTGAGTTCCGCCGCGGCCGGATCGGCGGCCTTGCTCGGCAGCCGCTCGAGGACGATCGAATCATCTTTTGGAAGCTGCGGCGCGGCGGCGACGGACAGGGCGCCGACAACGCCGGCCGCCGCAACAAACCCTTTGAAAAGCAGGCCAACCCCCGGGGAAAAACATTGCTGCAAAAACAGCAGCTTACCACGGTTTGATGGCAATTCTCCTTTTGTCTACAATGAGTTGCGTGGGGAGGTCCCACAGGGAGGGTGGCCTCAGACAGGTCAACCGTTCGCGGCGCCGCGCGTTCTTCGTCGCGGGGCAATGGCGGCAACTCGTAACGTCACCCCGTTTTTCATACCAATACCAGGAGAGAGAAGATGACCAAGCTGCTGTCGATGATCATGGCCGCCATGTTCGCGGTCGTTAGCGTGAACGCCGTCGCTGCGTCCCACACCGGGGGCGGAAAAGACAAGATGGAGAAGAAGAGCGACAAGAAAGGCGGCAAGAAGTCCGACAAGAAGATGGACAAGAAGAGCGACAAGAAGTAATCGTCTTCGCTCGAAGAAAAGGCAGGGTCAGACCCTGCCTTTTCTTTTTCTGCCATGCGCTTCCTCCTTGCCCTGACTTTCGCGTTCGCCGCCCTGGCCGCGGGCGCGCAGCAGCTTCCCGTCGCCGATCTCTCGATCGGCATGCACCTCATCCACGCCGAGGTCGCCGACAGCCCGGGCAGCCGCATGCAGGGGCTCATGTACCGCGAATCGATGCCCACGAGCGCCGGCATGGTGTTTGTGTTCGAGGAAAACGCGCTGCACTGCATGTGGATGAAGAACACGCTGCTGCCTCTATCAGTCGCGTTCATCGACGAGGCGGGCGCGATCATCAACATCGCCGACATGCAGCCGAAGAGCGAGCAGACTCATTGCGCGGCAAAACCCGCGCGCTTCGCGCTCGAGATGAACAAGGGCTGGTTCGCCCAGCGCGGCATCAAGGCCGGCGCGAAGCTGCGCGGCCTGGAGAAGCTCAAGCCCCGCTAGCTAGTGCGAGTGCCGGTGGTGGATGTCCGGATAGTGCGGGTGCCGGTGCACCATCCGCTCGTGCCGGTGCCGATGCGCGTGCGGCTCCGCGCCGTCCCAGTCGAAGTCGTGTTCGTGGCGGTGGTGCTCGTCATGGACATGACTGTGCGCGTGCTCGAGCGGCTCGTGCGTATGCTCGTGGATGTGCCGCTCGCTTGCGTGCAGCCACACGCCCGCCGCCATGAGCGGCAGGGCGAGCCAGAAAGTCCACGCGGGCGCTTCGCCCAGCACCGCGAGCGCGAGCACGACGCCGGCGAAGGGCGCGGTCGAGAAGTAGGCGCCGGTGCGCGCCGCACCCAGCTCGCGCAAGGCGATCACGAAGAGCACCAGGCTCGCGCCATAGCCAAGCAGGCCGATCAGCGCCGCGCCGGCCGCCTGCAGCGGCGAGGGCAGCGGCGCGGCCGAGAGCGCGGCGATGCCGAGGTTGATCGCTCCCGCCACGAGTCCCTTGAGCGCGGCGATCGTGACGGGATCGCCCGCCGATACCTTGCGCGTGAGATTGTTGTCGATCGCCCAGGCGAGGCAGGCGAGAGCGACGAGGAGCCCGCCGCCGCTCAGTCCGCCGAGCGCGCCCGGCTCGAAGGCGGCGAGGCCGCCTGCAGCCAGGATGAGTGCCATGCCGAGCGCGATGCGGCGATCGAAATTCTCGCCGAACACGAACCAGGCGATGAGCGCCGTGAACACGCCTTCCAGGTTGAGCAGCAGCGATGCGGTGGACGAGGCCGTTGCGGCGAGGCCGAGCATCAGGAGAACCGGGGCGACGATGCCGCCAAAGAGCACGGCGCCCGCGAGCCACGGCAGATCGGCCCGCGCGATGCTTGCGCCGCGCCCGCTCCTTAGCGCGATCCAGAGCGCAAGGCCGAGGCCGCTTCCCGCGTAGAGGAGGCCGGCAAGGAGAAAGGCCGGCAGGTCGCCGGCGAGCACCTTCGCCGCCGGCGTGCTTGCACCGAAAAGCAGAGCCGCCCCGAGCGCGCCGGCGATGGCGCGCCGAGGGGAGGCCGGCATGAAAGGACGGCTAGAACCCGCCGTGCGACTGCGCGGCCATGCAGTACAGCATCGGGATCGACAGCATGGTGTTGAAGCGCGAGGCCATGCCGGCGAGCTTGCCGGCGGCGGCCTTGGCCGGTGCCTCGGCCGGCACGATGCCGAGCACCTTCTTCTGGTTCGGCCAGATGATGAACCAGACGTTGAACGCCATCACGAGCGCCATCCACATGCCGACGCCGATCGCCCGCGCGCCGGGCTGGAGCGTGAGCGCCTGCACGATGAACCCGCCCATCCAGGCGAGCAGCGCGCCGGTGATCACGGTGGCGAGCGCCGACCAGCGGAACCAGAAGAGCGCCGCGGGCGCGATCACCTTGCTCACCGCGGGCTTGTGCTCGTCCGGGATCTTCGGCATCGAGGGCGTCTGCACGAAGTTGAAGTACCAGAGCAGGCCGATCCACATCACGCCCGAGAGGATGTGCAGCCAGCGCATGAAGAACTGCCAGTAGCCGTGATCGCTCATCATGCCGAACGTGTTGGCGATGCCCATCATGACAAGCAGGATCACGATGCCTGCAAGGACGGTACGGCCGAGGGATTGGAAGATGAAGCCCATCGAGGTCTCCTTTTGCTTTTCTATGGAGAGGCAAAAAGTCTATCACCTTCGGCGAGCGCCTGCTTCGCGCCCGCCCCGCGCGCCGGGCCGGTTTCGAGGCTGCGGCTGTACGCGGACATCGCGTAGCAGAAGACGAAGTACACCGCGGCCGCAAAGAGGTACGCCTCCACGCCGAAGCCGGACCACGCCGCGTCCTGCAGCGACACCTTGACCGTGGAGAGCAGGTCGAAAAGGCCGATGATGAGAACGAGCGAGGTGTCCTTGAAGAAGCCGATGAAGGTGTTGACGAGGGGCGGGATCGAGGCGCGCAGCGCTTGCGGCAGCACGACAAGCCAGGTCGCGCGCCAGTAGCCCATGCCGAGCGCGGCCGCCGTCTCGCTCTGGTGGCGCGGCACTGCCTGCAGCCCGCCGCGCACCACCTCCGCCAGATACGCGGCGGCGAAGGCGGCGAGCGCGAGTTGCGCGCGCAGCAGCTTGTCGATCGAGACGCCCGCGGGTAGAAAGAGCGGCAGCAGCACGGAAGCCATGAAGAGCACGCTGATGAGCGGCACGCCGCGAATGAGCTCGATGTAGGCGATGCACAAGGCGCGCAGCGCCGGCAGGCTCGAGCGGCGGCCGAGCGCGAGCAAGATCGCGAGCGGAAACGCGAGCGCCGCGCCGAAGGAGGCGAGGATGAGGGTGAGGATGAGCCCGCCCCAGCGCTCATTCTCGACATAGGGAAGGCCTGCGACGCCGCCCCACATGAGCGCGCCGATGAGCCCGAGGCCGGAGAGCCAGACGAGCGAGAGCCACCAGCGCCACATCGAGCGAAAAGCCGAAAGCACCCACAGCAGGACAAGCAGCAGGCTGGCGAGCGCCGGCCGCCACTGCTGCTCGAACGGATAGGTGCTGAAGAGGATGAATCGGTGCTTCTCCGCGATGAACGCCCAGCACGCTCCTTGTCCCTCCGCCGCCCGGCAGGTCTCCGCGCTCGCCGCCGACCACACGGCATTGCCGATCGCCCAGTGAAAGAACGGGGGAATGAGTTTCCAGGCCAGAAAACAGATCAGGAACGTGGCAAGCGCGCTCGGCCAGCTCGAGAAGAGGTTTTCCCTTGCCCACTTCATCTCGCCACCCCGCGCAACGCGACGCGCCGGTTGTACCCGTTCATGACGAGCGAAATCGACAGGCTGATCGTGAGATAGACCGCCATGATCACAACGATGCCCTCGATCGCCTGGCCGGTCTGGTTCATGGTCGTGTTGGCGATCGAGACGAGGTCGGGGTAGCCGATCGCCACCGCAAGCGAGCTGTTCTTGGTGAGGTTGAGATACTGGCTGGTGAGCGGCGGGACGACGAGCCGCAGCGCCTGCGGCAGGACGATGTAGCGCATCGCGCCGCGACGCGCGAGTCCCATCGAATAGGCGGCATCGACCTGGCCGCGCGGCACCGAAAGGATGCCGGCGCGCACGATCTCGGCAATGAAGGCCGCGGTGTAGGTGACGAGCCCGAGGAGCAGCGCCGCGAACTCCGGCGTGAGGCCGACGCCGCCGGTGAAGTTGAAGCCCGAGAGCTCCGGAAAATCGCCCGGCAGCGGAAAGTAGAGGCCCCGGTTGGAAAGGAAGACGCCGGGCAGCGGGTTGAGCGCCTCGGCCGGCGCGGGCAGGTTCTCCGAGATGAGCGCGTACCAGAAGAAGAGCTGCACGAGCAGCGGCACGTTGCGCAGCAGCTCGACGTAGGCGCCGGCGAGCCGCGCGAGCAGCCAGTTGGGCGCGAGCCGGGCAAGGCCGATGGCCGCGCCAAGCAGCGTCGCGAGCACGATGCCGAGCGCGGCGATGCGGAACGTGTTGGCGAGGCCGACGGCAAGCGCGCGCAGGTAGGTGTCGGCGGCGCTGTAGGAGAAAAAGGTCGTTTCGCCGATCTCGAAGCCGGCCTCGCGGCTCAGGAACCCGAAGCCACTCGCAATCCTGCGCGCCTCGAGGTTCTGCGCGGTGTTGGAGGCGAAATACCAGACGGCGAAGCCGGCCGCGCCGATGAGCGCGGCCTGCCAGAGCCAGCTTTTCTTCACCGCGCCTTTAGCGGATGGGCGGGGCGTACATCAACCCGCCCTGGGTCCAGAGCTTGTTGATGCCGCGCTCGAAGCCGAGCGGCTTGAGATTGGCGTCGAACGACTCGCCGTAGTTGCCCACCTGCTTGACGATGTTGACCGCCCAGCGGTTGTCCAAGCCCATCATCTTGCCGATGTCGCCGCTCGCGCCGACGAAACGCTGGATCGAGGGGTTGGTGGTGGTGAGCTGCTGCTCGATGTTCTTCGAGCTGAGGCCGAGCTCCTCGGCCTCGATCATGGCAAAGAGCGACCACTTGACGATGTCGAACCAGCGATCGTCGCCGTGGCGCACCGCCGGCCCGAGCGGCTCCTTCGAGATCACCTCCGGAAGGATGATGTGCTCGCCCGGCTTGGTGGCGCGCGAGGCTCGCACCGCCACGAGGCCCGAGACGTCCGTCGTATAGACGTCGCAGCGGCCCGAGAAGTAGGCGTTGAGCACTTCTTCCAGCTTCTCGATCACGACCGGCTTGAACTTCATGTTGTGAGAGCGGAAGTAGTCGGCGAGATTGAGCTCGGTCGTGGTGCCCGGCTGGACGCAGACCGTGGCGCCGTTCAGCTGCTTCGCGCTCTTTACCTTCCGCTTGGCGTGCACCATGAAGCCCTGGCCGTCGTAGTAGTTCACGCCGACGAAGTTGAGGCCGAGGCTCGTGTCGCGCGTGATGGTCCACGTGGTATTGCGCGACAGGATGTCGACTTCGCCCGACTGCAGCGCGGTGAAGCGCTGCTGCGCCGTGAGCGGCGTGTAGCGCACCTTGGAGGCGTCGCCGAACACCGCGGCGGCGACCGCGCGGCACACGTCGACGTCGATGCCTTTCCACGCGCCCTGCGAGTCGGGCTGCGAGAAGCCGGCGAGGCCGACATTCACCCCGCATTGCACATGGCCTTTCTTGCTGACCGCTTCGAGGGTCGATTGCGCGGCCGCGGGTGCGGCGCACAGGACCGCAAGCGCGGCCAGCACGGCGAGCACTGGTCTCATGGGTTTCCTCCTCGCGGCCGAGTGTACGGCAGGCCCCGGATTTCGCGCTATCCTTCCCGGGGTGAAGCTCGCCGCCAATCTTTCGCTCCTTTTTCCGCAATTGCCCTTCCTCGATCGCTTCGCGGCGGCCGCCAAGGCCGGGTTTCGCTACGTCGAATATCAGTTCCCCTATGCGTTCGGCAGCGCGGCCGAGGTGGCCGCGCGCGCGCGCGATGCCGGCGTCGAGGTCGTGCTGCACAACATCACCGGAGGCGATGCCGCCAAGGGCGATCGGGGCATCGCTTGCCTGCCAGAGCGCGTCGCCGAGTTCCGCGCCGGCGTGGAGACCGCGATCGAGTATGCGAAGGAGGCGGGCTGCCCGCGCCTCAACACGCTGGCGGGAATTGCGCCCGCGGGCGCGGAGCGCGGCAAGCTGCGCGACACGCTCATCGAAAACCTGCGCTTCGCGGCCGACCAGCTGAAGGCGGCAGGCCTCACGCTGCTCACCGAGCCGTGCAACCAGCGCACGATTCCGGGCTTCTTCCTTTCCGGCTCGAAGGCCGGCATCGAGATCATCGACGCCGTGCGTGCCTCGAACCTGATGCTCCAGTACGACATCTTCCACATGCAGATCGTCGAGGGCGATCTCGCCCGGACGATCGAGCGGCTGCTCCCTCGCATCGGCCACATGCAGCTTGCCGACGTGCCCGACCGGCACGAGCCCGGCACGGGCGAGATCAACTTCGAGTTCCTGCTGCCCGAGATCGACCGCCTCGGCTACAAGGGCTGGATGGGCTGCGAATACATTCCGCAGGGCGACACCGCGCAGGGACTGCTGTGGGCGACGCGCTACCTAAAGTAGAACTGCAGAGGGCCGTCGCCGCCAGGCTCCGGGAATTCATGCCCGAGCGCGCGGTGCTCTGGGAAGAGGAAGACACGCGCCCGTACGAGTGCGACGGACTCACGGCCTACCGCCAGGTGCCGATGGTCGTCGCGCTACCGGAAACCGAAGCGCAGGTTCAGAGCATCCTCAGGACGTGCTCTGCAATGAAAGTACCCGTGGTGCCGCGCGGCGCCGGGACGGGGCTTTCCGGCGGCGCGCTGCCGCCGGGCGACGGCGTGCTGCTCTCGCTCGCCAAGTTCATGCGCGTCCTGCGGGTCGATCCGCTCGCGCGCGTCGCCGTGGTGCAGCCGGGCGTGCGCAACGCGGCAATCTCGGATGTGGCGGCTGCCTTCGGCCTTTATTACGCGCCGGATCCCTCGAGCCAGATCGCCTGCACGATCGGCGGCAACGTGGCGGAGAACTCGGGCGGCGTGCACTGCCTCAAGTACGGCCTCACCGTGCACAACGTGCTGCGCGTGCGGGGCTTCACGATCGAGGGTGAGCCAATCGAGTTCGGATCCGAGGCGCTCGACTCGGCGGGCTACGACCTGCTCGCGCTCGCCATCGGCTCCGAGGGGCTCCTTGCCGTCACCACCGAGGTCACGGTGAAGCTGCTGCCCAGGCCCGAGGCCGCTTGCGTGGTGATGGCCTCCTTCGATGACGTGCAGAAGGCGGGCGACGCAGTGGCGGCGGTGATCGCCGCCGGCATCGTGCCCGCGGGCCTCGAGATGATGGACCAGCCGGCGACGCGGGCTTCCGAAGAGTACGCGCACGCAGGCTACGACACCGAGGCGGCGGCGATCCTGCTCTGCGAATGCGACGGCACCGCGGCCGACGTCCAGGCCGAGATCGCCCAGGTGCGCGAGGTGCTCACGCGCGCCGGCGCGACGCGCATGACCGTCTCGGCGAGCGAAGCCGAGCGCTTGCGCTTCTGGTCAGGCCGCAAGGCCGCGTTTCCGGCGGTCGGGCGCATCTCGCCCGACTACTACTGCATGGACGGCACCATTCCGAGAAAGCGCCTCGGCGAGGTGCTGCGCTTCATCGCGGCGATGGAGAAGAAATACGGCCTGCGCTGCCCGAACGTGTTCCATGCGGGCGACGGCAACCTCCATCCGCTCATCCTGTTCGACGCCAACGACGCCGACCAGCTACGGCGCACCGAGGAATTCAGCGCCGAGGTGCTCGAGAAATGCATCGAGGTCGGCGGCACCATCACGGGCGAGCACGGCGTCGGCGTGGAGAAGATCAACCAGATGTGCGCGCAGTTCCGGCCCGCGGAGCTCGAGACCTTCCATGCCGTCAAGCGGGTCTTCGATCCCGAAGGCTTGCTCAACCCGGGCAAGGCGGTGCCGACCCTCGCGCGCTGCGGCGAATTCGGCCGCCGGCACGTGCACGGCGGCAAGACCTCGCATCCGGACTTGCCGAGGTTTTGATTCTTGGTCAAAGAATTCTCGGAAAAGATCATCGAGGCCAAGGCGTCCAAGCGGGCGCTGCGCATCCGCGGCGGGGGCACCAAGGATTTCTACGGCAATGCGCTGCAGGGCGAGGTGCTCGACACGCGCGGCTTTGCGGGCATCGTCGACTACGAGCCGACCGAGCTCGTGGTCACCGCGCGCTGCGGGACCCCGTTGGCGGAACTTGAAAAAAATCTGGCGGAGAAAAACCAGTACCTTCCCTTCGAGCCGCCCCATTTCGGCGCGGCGGCGACGCTCGGGGGCTGCGTCGCCGCGGGGTTGTCGGGGCCGCGCCGGGCGAGCGCCGGGGCGCTGCGCGACTTCGTGCTCGGCGCGAAAATCATCGACGGTGCGGGCCGCGAGCTCGCTTTCGGCGGGCGCGTGATGAAGAACGTCGCCGGCTACGACATTTCGCGCCTGCTCGCGGGGTCGCTCGGCACGCTCGGGCTGATCTTGGAGGTGTCCCTCAAGGTGCTGCCGCGCCCCAAGGCCGAGCGCACGCTCAGGCTCGAGCTGCCTCAGGCGAAGGCGCTCGAGAGCCTGAACCGGTGGGCCGCGCAGCCGTTGCCGGTGACGGCGAGCGCGTGGGAGGACGGCGAGCTCTCGCTCCGGCTCGCGGGCGCCGAGGACGCCTTGCGGGCCGCCGCCGGGCGAATCGGCGGCGAACCGCTCGAAGCGGGCGCCGCGAGCGCGTTCTGGCAGGAGGTGCGCGAGCACGCCGCTCCCTTTTTCGCGGGCGAGACGCCGCTCTGGCGTCTTTCGGTTCCCTCGCACGCGGCGGCCATCGAGGTGCCGGGCACGCAGCTCATCGAATGGGGTGGCGCGTTGCGTTGGCTGAAAACGAATGCAGACGCCGGCACGGTGCGCGCGGCCGCTGCCCACGCGGGCGGTCACGCCACGCTCTTCCGTGCGAAAGAGAAGGCTGCCGGCTCTTTCGCGCCGCTCTCGCCGATCCTTGCGCGCCTGCATCGCGACCTGAAAGCGGCCTTCGACCCGGCCGGCATCCTCAACCCGGGCCGGCTCTATGAGGGTCTCTAGCTCTTGAGCTTCTTCTTCTGCGCCTCGGCGGCGGCGCGCACCTCGTCGGCAAAGGCCGAATCGGGAAAGCGCGCGAGCAGCCGCGCGTACAGCTGGATGGCAAGCGCAGGCTCGTCTGCCTCGCCGGCCCGGCGCGCGGCCTCGAAAAGCAGCTTTTGCGTCTCCAGTTTTCCCCGGCCCGGCGCGGGCGCCGCCGCCTGCACGGGCGGCCTTAAGTCATGCGCAACAGTCGTCGGCGCGGCGGCGAGCTTCGCGCCCGCCATCTGCGCGAGCAACTCGGCGGCGCGCGCTTCGGAGGCGCGCTCGCGCGCCGCTTGCTTGCGCAGCACGTACCGCACGATGAAAACGAGCACGCCGGCCGACGCGAGCACGGCGACCCAGAACAGCGTCTTCATGCGCAAAGTATAGCGAGCGATGCAGACCGAGCTCGCCGACTTCATCCGCGACACGCCCGAGGGACGCGAGGCGGACGCGATCCTGCGCAAGTGCGTGCACTGCGGCTTTTGCACCGCGACCTGCCCGACCTACCAGCTGCTCGGCGACGAGCTCGATGGCCCGCGCGGCCGCATCTATCTCGTCAAGCAGGTGCTCGAGGGGGCCGAGCCCACCGAAAAGACGCGGCTTCACCTCGATCGCTGCCTCACCTGCCGCGCCTGCGAGACGACCTGTCCCTCGGGCGTGCGCTATGGCCGGCTCGCCGACATCGGCCGTGCGATCGTCGAGCAGAAGGTGGCGCGGGGACCGCTCGGGGGTTCGTTGCGGAGGATGTTATCGCTCGTGCTGCCGCGTACGCGCCTGTTCGGATTTTTGCTGGCGCTCGGCCGGTTTTTCCGCCCGCTACTGCCGAGCGGCCTCGCGAAGAAAATTCCAGGCAAGAGAAACGAAAACCTGTCGTGGCCTGCGCCCCAGCACGCGCGCCGCATGCTCGCGCTGGCGGGCTGCGTGCAGCCGGCGATCGCGCCGGGCATCAACGCGGCGGCGGCGCGGGCGCTCGATCGCGCGGGCGTCTCGCTCGTGGAGGCGCCCGGCGCGGGCTGCTGCGGGGCGCTGCGCTTTCACCTAAACGACCAGGCGGCGGGCCTGAACGACGCGCGGGCGCTGATCGACGCCTGGTGGCCTCGCATCGAGGAGGGCGCCGAGGCGATCGTGATGACGGCGAGCGGCTGCGGCGCCTTCGTCAAGGAGTACGCGCATCACCTGAAGGACGACCTCGCGTACCGGGAGAAGGCGGCGAAAGTTTGCTCGCTCATGAAGGACCTGTGCGAAGTCCTTCCGGAAAGGGACGTGGGCAGGGCCGCCCGGCCGCGCCGCGTCGCCTTCCAGTCACCCTGCACGCTGCAGCACGGGCTGCAGATTCGCGGCAAGGCCGAGGCGCTCCTGCGCGCCGCGGGGCACCAGCTAACGCCGGTGCCGGAAGCGCACTTGTGCTGCGGCTCGGCCGGCACCTATTCGATCCTGCAGCCCGAGCTCTCGGCGGCGCTGCGCGAGCGCAAGCTCGGCGCCCTCGGCTCGGGAAATCCCGAGGTCGTCGCGACCGCCAACATCGGCTGCCTCGCGCACCTGCGCGGCGCCGCGAGCATGCCCGTCATGCACTGGGTCGAGCTGCTGGAGTAGACTTTTCGAAGTGGAAACCATCGTCCGCGCGGCTTGCCCGCATGACTGCCCCGATACCTGCGCGCTCCTCGTGACGGTGAAGGACGGCGTCGCGGTCAAGGTGCAGGGCGATCCCGGGCATCCGTTCACCGACGGCACGCTTTGCACCAAGGTTGCGCACTACCCCGAGCGGACTTACGCGCCGGATCGGCTGAAGCATCCGCTCCGGCGCGTCGGCGCGAAAGGCAAGGGCGAGTTCAAGCGCATCTCGTGGGACGAGGCGCTTGACGAAATCGCCGCGCGCCTGAAGACGCTCATCGCCGAGGACCCGCAGACCGTCCTGCCGCTCAGCTACGCGGGCACGATGGGCCTGGTGCAATACATGTCGATGGACCGGCGCTTCTTCAACCGGATGGGCGCATCGCAGCTCGAGCGCACGCTTTGTTCCTCGGCCGGCAAGGCGGGCATCAAGGCGACGCTCGGCGGCAGCTACGGCATGGACCCCGAGAACTACCCGGACGCCAGGTTGATTCTCATCTGGGGCTCCAATCCCATCACCTCGAACCTGCACTTCTGGTCGCGCGCGCAGGAAGCGAAGCGCCGCGGCGCGAAGCTCGTCGCCATCGATCCGTATCGCAGCCTGACGGCCGAGAAGTGCACGCAGCACATCGCGCTCCTGCCCGGCACCGACGGCGCGCTGGCGCTCGCGATGATGCACGTCCTGATCAAGGAAGGCCTGATAGACCGGGACTACGTCGAAAAGTACACGCTGGGCTTTGAAAAGCTCTCGCAAAGGGTTCTCCAGTACACGCCCGAGTGGGCCTCCGGCGTGTGCGGCATCTCGGTCGAGGAGATCGTCCAGCTCGCGCGCGACTACGGCACGACCAAGCCCGCCGCCATCCGCCTCAACTACGGCATGCAGCGCCATGCCGGGGGCGGCATCGCAGCTCGAACCATTTCGTGCCTGCCGGCGCTCACGGGCGCCTGGCGCGACCCGGCCGGCGGCATCCTGCTCACGACTGCCGACAACTTCAATTTCGATCACCAGGCGCTCGAGCGCCCCGACCTGATGCCGCGCACGCCTGCCGGCGCGCTGCCGCGCGTGTTCAATCACGCGGCGGTGGGCGACGCGCTCACCTCGGCGAGCCCGCCGGTGAAAATGGCGATCGTCTACAACAACAACCCGGTCGCCGTCTGCCCGGACTCGGAAAAGGTGCTCGCGGGCTTTCGCCGGGAAGATCTCTTTACCGTGGTGATGGATTCCTTTCCCACGGACACGACCGACTATGCCGATATCGTTCTTCCGGCGACCACGCAGCTCGAGCACTACGACATCCACAAGGCCTACGGGCACCTGTACGTGCTCGCCAACAATCCGGCGATCGCGCCGGTAGGGGAATCGCTGCCCAACAGCGAGGTGTTTCGCCGCCTCGCCGCGCGGCTCGGCTTCACCGAGACGTGCTTCCGGGATTCCGACGAGGAGATCTGCCGCCAGGCGATCGGCTCCGGGCACGCCAACCTGCACGGCGTCGACTGGGAGACGCTGAAGGCGAACGGCTGGCAGCGCCTGTCGCTGCCGAAGAAGTTCGCGCCCTTCGCCAAAGGCGGCTTTCACACGCCTTCGGGCAAGTGCGAGCTCTACAGCGAGTCGCTCGAGCGCCAGGGCCTCGATCCGCTGCCGTTCTACAATCCGCCCGCCGAGCTGCCCTCGAGCAACCCGCAGCTCGCCAGGAAATATCCGCTCAATTTCCTCTCGCCGCCCGCGCGCAACTTCCTCAACTCCTCGTTCGCCAACATGAAGCGCTTTCGCGACGAGCTGGGCGAGCCGAGCCTGGAGCTCCATCCGGAGGACGCCGCCGCGCGCAAGATCGCCGACGGCGACCGCGTGCGCGTCTTCAACGACCGCGGCAGCCTCACATTGCGCGCGCGGGTGAACGGCAAGCCGCGACGCGGCGTCGTGGTGGCGCCTTCGGTCTGGTGGAAAAAATTCGCGCGCGACGGCAGAAACGCGAACGACCTGACCTCCCAGCGCACGGCGGACCTGGGGGGCGCCGCGACCTTCTACGACTGCCTGGTCGAGGTCGAGCGCCTCTCCTGAAGGGCGCGCGTCGGTCGCGGACCGCCGCCCGTCGGCGCGATTGCAAGGAAACGTCATTCCTGCGTTGGATTTCTCCCTGCATGCAGGCGCGCGCCGATAGCGTAGGCGCCATGACGGGGGACACGGGGGTGCGCCTTTCCGCAGCGCGGGTGGCGGCGCTTTTCAGCATTGCGCGGCCCGGTTACTACGCGAGCATCGCCAACGCCGGCCTGCTCCTGGTCGTGCTTTGGGAGCAGTTTCCGCCGTTCCTGCTCGCCGTCTGGTTCGGCCTGCTCGTCGCGCTCACGCTGGTCCGCATTGCGCTCAATCGCCGCTACCTGCGACAGGGGGCCACGGCCGATCCCGCCCTCTGGGAGCGGCGCTTCGCGCTCGGGGCGCTCGCGGCGGGCGCGCTTTGGACCTTCCCGGCGGCCGTCTTTCTCGGCGAGCACGATCCGCTCCGGCAGATGGCGGTGATCTTCGTAATCGGCGGCAGCATCATCGGCGCGGCGGGCGTGTACGCCGCGAGCCCGGCCGCGTTCTACTCGTTCAGCACGCTGCCTTTCCTCGCCGTCGTCGGCCAGCTCGCGCTGCAGGCGGGCCGCAGCTACCAGCTGCTCGCGCTCATGGTGCTCGTCTTCGGCGCCGTGATGGTGCGCATCTACCAGGCGATCCACGCCAACCTGCAGGGCACCTTGCGCATGCGGACCGAGAAGGAATCGCTGCTTGCGCGCGTGGGCGCGAGCGAAGGCCAGCTGCGGGACGCGATCGAAAGCTTCCCCGAAGGGCTCGCCGTCTACGACGCGGCGGACCGGCTCGTGGTCTGCAACCGGCATTACGCGGGGATCTACGGCGCGGGCCGCGGCGCGGCCGAGCTCGCCGGCCTGTCCTACCGCGACATCGCGCGTATCGCCTACGAGGTCGAGGTCATTCTCCCCGAGCATGCGGCGCCGTTCGAGGAATGGCTGGAAAAAAGGATCGCGCGCCGGCGCGCGACCGAGGGCAAGCCCTTGAGCTACCCGCTGCGCGACGGTCGCTGGCTGCAGGGGCGCTGGGTGCGCATGCGCGACGGCGGCATCGTCAGCTCGGTGACCGATGTCACCGAGCTGCGCCGCACGCAGGACGCCTACGGCAAGGCACGCGAGGAAGGCGACTTCCTGCTCGACACGCTGCCCGTCGGCATCGCCTTCTTCTCGGGACGCACCATCGTGCGCTGCAACCGGCGCCTGGAGCTCATGCTCGGCTACGAGCCGGGCGAGCTGGCAGGACAAAGCTCCCGGGTGCTGTACCCGACCGAGGAGCACTGGCGCGAGGCGGGGGAGCGCTACAAGTTCCTCGCGAGCGGGCAGGTGCTCGAAGGCGAATTCAAGCTGCGCCGCAAGGACGGAAGCGAGCTGTGGTGCCACTCGGTCGGCCGCTCGCCCGATCCCGCGGCGCCCGAAGCCTCGACCATCGTCACCTACAGCGATACGAGCGAGCGTCACGCCGCGCGCCGCGAGCTGCGCAGGAGCGAGGCGCTTTACCGCAACCTCGTCGAAACCTCGAACGACCTCATCTGGTCGACCGATGCGAGCGGGCGCTGGACCTACCTCAACCCGGAGGCGGTCCGGCGCATCTACGGCTGCGAGCCCGCCGATATGCTCGGGCGCGAGCTGCGCGAGGTGCTCGCGCCGGAGCTCGCCGAGCGCGACCTCGCCGTGTTCCGCCGCATCCTCGCCGGCGAATCGGTGTTCGACTACCAGACGCGGCACATGCGGCGCGACGGCACTCACGTCGACCTCTCGCTAAACGCGGTGCCGATGCGCGGCCCGGGCGACGCGGTGGTGGGCGCCACCGGCACCGCGCACGACGTGACGCGCGAGAAGCAGTCCGCCGCCGCGCTGCACGAAATCGTCGAGAAGCTGCGCCTCGCGGTGGACGCCGCCGACCTGCTTTACTGGGAATGGGACCGCAGCACCGACCAGCTGAGCTGGGGCCGCGACTCCTCCGCGCTGGTCGGGCCGGAAGGCAGCCGCTCGACGCGATGGAGCGAGTACGTGGAGTTCGTGCACCCGGATGACCGTGAGCGCTACGTCTCGACGGTGAACGCCGCCTGGGAGCAGCCGGGCGCCTGCAGCCAGGAATACCGGGTGCTGCGCAAGGACGGGCGCACCGTCTGGCTCTCCTCGCACGGCAAGTCGCTCGCCGACGCCTCGGGGCGCATTACCCGCATGATCGGCGTGAGCCAGGACATCACCGAAAGGAAGCGCCAGGAAGAGGAGGCCCGCTTCCTCGCCTATCACGACACGCTGACCGGGCTGCCCAACCGCCGGCTGCTCGACGACCGGTTGCGCCAGGCCGTGTTCCTCGCCCAGCGGCGCGACGCGCGGGTCGCAGTGATGGTGATGGACCTGGACAATTTCAAGCAGGTGAACGACCAGCTCGGCCACCGCGCCGGCGACGCGGTGCTGCGCGAGGCCGCGCACCGGCTGGCGGGCTGCGTGCGCAAGGCCGACACCCTCGCGCGCCAGGGCGGCGACGAGTTCGTGGTGGTGATTCCCGACCTGCAGATCGACGCCGACTGCCAGGTGGTAGCCGAGAAGATCCTGCGCTCGCTCGATGCGCCCTTCCGCATCGACGGGCAGGACTTCAAGATCGGCGCGAGCATCGGCATCTCGCTCTATCCGGCCGACGGCGGCGACGGCGAGGCGGTGCTGCGCAACGCCGACGTGGCGATGTACCGCGCGAAGCAGCTGGGCAGAAACAACTACCGCTTCTACGGCCGCTAGGCGCGCTGTGGCGCGCGGAATCTGGCGCGGCGGACCCACTCCAGTCGTATGGTAAAAATGGCGGCGATGAGCGAGCCCGCGCGCGACGAGATTTTTCCGCTCTGGCCGACGTGGATCGGCCAGCTCCAGCTCCCCGGCGCGGAGGAGCGCAATGCCGAGCTCGCCCGCCTCGCCGCGATGCCCGATCTTCCGGGGAATTTTTTCGACAGCGGCGAGCCGGCGGCAGCCTGGCTGCATGACTGGCTCGCCACGGCGGTGGGCCAGTGGTTCGAAAAGATGAAGGTGGAGCCCGCGCCGCGCTGGCGCGCGCTCGGGCGCCTCGAAGCGCTCGGTTTCGGCCAGTATCGCGCGCTTGCCAACGAGCCGGGCGCCTACCTCGCAGGCTTCTACTTCGTGAATGCGCCGGCCGCTTCGGAACTCAAGCATCTGCGCAGCGACAGCCTGCCCAGCCACCTCTCGCTCCTCGACCCGCGCGTCGGCTTCAACGCGGCCTCCATCAAGGGCGACCCCAACTTCGATGAGACCCGCACGCTCGTGCCGGTCGCCGGCATGCTCATCCTGTGGCCCGGATATCTGCGCCACTGCAGCCGCGTGCACCTTGCCCGCTCGCCCTGGATTCGCGTCGCGCTGCGGGTCGATCTCGAGGAAAGGCGCAGCGCCTGAGCACCGCTCCGCGCATGATGTTTAACGGCGTGTGGCCGACGCTGCTCATCAGCCGCCGGCTGCCGGGCTTCGAGCAGCCCAACGCCGGCCTGATCGAGCACATTCGCGCGCTGGAGGCGCGCGAAAAGGATTTCACCGCGCGCTTCACGGAGCAGGATTTTTTCTCGAACGCGCATTCCTCGGTGCGCTGGCTGAACGGGAAGATCGACGGCACGGCCAGGGCCTTTCTGCAGCAGTTCGGCATCGAGCGAGCGCTCTCGTGGAAGCTCGTCGGCTGGTACAACGTCAACCGCTACGGCGATCATCACGCCCCGCACACGCATTCGGGCTGCTATCTGAGCGGGACCTACTACGTCCAGGTGCCTCCGGCGCCGCCGAGCGTCGAGGATTCTCGCGCGCGGCCGGGCTGCATCTCCTTCTACGACCCGCGCACCGCAGCGAACATGGTCACCGTCGGGCCCGAGCCCGACGCGCGCGCGGCGCATACGGTGCAGCCGAGCGCGGGGATGCTGCTCCTGTGGCCCTCGCCGCTGCAGCATCAGGTGCATCCGAATCTCTCGGAAGAGCAGCGCATCACGATCAGCTTCAACCTCGTGCTCGAGCGTAAATAAAGAGTAAAGTGCGCGCATGAGGCACGCGCTCCGACTCGCACGCTTCGTTGCGCCGTATCGCGCGCGCGTCGCCGTCGCGCTCGCCGCGCTCGTCATCGCCGCCGGTTGCGTGCTCGCGCTCGGCCAGGGCCTGCGCTTCGTGATCGACCGGGGCTTCGGCAGCAGCAACGCCGAATTCCTCAACGCCGCGCTCATGGCGATGATCGGGGTGGCGGCGCTTCTCTCGGCAGCCACCTTCGTGCGTTTCTACCTGATGATGACGCTCGGCGAGCGCGTCGTCACCGACCTGCGCCGCGCGGTGTTCGGCCACATCCTCGGCCTGGAGCCCGGCTACTTCGAGCGCGCGCGCACGGGCGAAGTCATCTCGCGCCTCACCAACGACACCGCGCTGCTGCAGCAGGTGATCGGCTACGGCCTGTCGATGTTCGTCCGCAACTTCCTCATGATGGTCGGCGCCGCGGTCATGATGTTCGTCGTGAGCTGGAAGCTCGCCGCCTTCGTGCTCCTCGGCATCCCGGCGACGCTCGTCCCGATCCTGCTGCTCGGGCGGCGCGTGCGGCGCCTGTCGCGCGACAACCAGGACCGCGTCGCCGATGTCTCCGCCTACGTCGACGAGGCGGTGCACGAGATCCGCACGGTGCAGGCCTACGCGCACGAGGAGGCCGACCGCACGGCCTTCGCGCGCCATGCGGAGGCGGCCTATGAATCCGGCGTGCGTCGCATCGGTCAGAAAGCCGCGCTCATTGCTTCCGTGATGCTGATCGCCTTCTGCGCGGTCGGCGTCATCCTCTGGGTCGGCGGGCACGACGTCTTCGCGGGCCGCCTCTCGGCGGGCGAGCTCTCCGCGTTCGTGTTCTATGCGTTCGTGGTCGCCACGGGCGCGGGCACCGTGTCCGAGGTCTGGGGCGAGCTGCAGCGCGCCGCGGGGGCGACCGAGCGCCTGATGGAGATCCTAGACGAGAAGCCGGGTATCGCGCCGCCCTCGGTGCCCGCGCCGCGCCCGCCGCACACGGAAATCGCGTTCGATGCCGTGACGTTCTCGTATCCGGCGCGCCCGGGCACGGCGGCGCTTGATCGCTTCTCGCTCGTCGTGTCGCAGGGCGAGCGCGTCGCGCTGGTCGGCCCTTCGGGCGCAGGCAAGACCACCGTGCTCGGGCTGCTGCTGCGCTTTTACGACCCCCAGCAGGGCTCGATCCGGATCGGCGGAACGGAAGTGCGCGAGTTCGATCCGCGCCACCTGCGCCAGCTCCTCGCCGTGGTGCCGCAGGACCCGGTCATTTTCGCCGCAAGCGTGCTCGAGAATGTGCGCTACGGCCGGCCCCAGGCAAGCCGCGAGGAGGCCGAGCGCGCCTGCGAGCAGGCCTTCGCCCTCGAATTCATCCAGCGCCTGCCGCAGGGCTTCGACACCGTGCTCGGCGAGCGCGGCGTGACGCTCTCGGGGGGCCAGCGCCAGCGCCTGTCGATCGCGCGCGCGCTTCTCGCCGACCGGCCGATCCTGCTCCTCGACGAGGCCACGAGCTCGCTGGATGCGGCAAGCGAGCGCATGGTCCAGCAGGCGCTCGAGCACCTGGAGCGCGGGCGCACCACGCTCGTCGTCGCGCACCGCCTCGCCACCGTGCGCCACGCCGATCGCATCGTCGTCATGGACCGCGGCACGATCGTCGCGCAGGGCACGCACGAGGCGCTCATGAAGCAGGGCGGGCTTTATGCGAGCCTCGCCGCGCTGCAGTTCCTCGACGCGGGGACAAGGAGATTCGAGCGCGCGGCATGAAGTGGTTTCTGCTTTTGCTTTCGATTCTCGCCTTTCCAGCAAAAGCGGAAGCCCTGAAAGTCGGCTCCAAGCGCTTTACGGAGTCCTACATCCTCGGCGAGATTCTCGTTCGCGCTGCAGGCGAGGCGGTCCACCGACCCGGCCTCGGCAACACCGGGATCGTGTATTCGGCGCTCAAGTCGGGCTCGATCGACGTCTATCCCGAGTACACCGGGACGATCGCGAAAGAGATTCTCAAGCTCGAAGGCCATCCGTCGCTCGTCGACCTGAACCGCGCGCTCGCGAAGCAGGGGATTGGCGTGGGCGTGCCGCTCGGCTTCCAGAACGGCTATGCGCTCGCCATGCGCGAAGACCGCGCCAGAGCGCTCGGCATCCGCACCCTGTCGGACCTCGGCAAGCACGCGGACCTGAAGCTCGGCTTGTCGCAGGAATTCATCGGCCGGGCGGACGGCTGGCCCGGCCTGAAGGCCGCCTACCGGCTGCCCTTCGCGACGCCGCAGGGGCTCGATCACGGCCTCGCCTACGAGGCGATCGCCGCCGGGCGGATCGACGTCATGGACATCTACACGACCGATGCCAAGATCGGGCGTTACAAGCTGCTTGCGCTGGAGGACGACCGGAAATATTTCCCGCGCTACGACGCAGTGCTCCTCTACCGGCTCGATCTGCCCAAGCGCTTTGCCGAGGCCTGGGCAAAGCTGCAGAAGCTCGAGGGCAGGATCGACGAGAAGCAGATGATTCGCTTGAACGCGGCCGCCGAGCTGGACAAAAGAAGCTTTGCTGAAGCGGCTGCCCTGTTTTTCAATGGAAAATCGGGAACCGACGCTGGGAGAACATTTCTCGGCACGCTGTTCGGCGCCGATTTCTGGCGGCTGACGGGCCAGCACCTGCTCCTCGTCTTCGCTTCGTTGGCGGCGAGCATCGCCGCCGGCATTCCGCTCGGGGTGCTGGCCCAGAAAGTACGCGCGCTGCGCCAGGTCATTTTGGGCGTCGTCGGCGTCATCCAGACGATTCCGTCGCTCGCGCTGTTCGCGTTCCTGATCGCGCTCATGGGCACGATCGGCACGGTGCCCGCGCTCGTCGCGCTCTTCCTGTATGCGCTGCTGCCGATCGTGAGCAACACCTGCACCGGGCTGGATGCCATCAGCCTCGGCATGCGCCAGGCGGCGCTCGCCCTGGGGCTACACCCGGCCGAGCGCCTCAAGCTCGTCGAATTGCCGCTCGCATTGCCTTCGATCCTCGCCGGCATCAAGACCTCCGCCGTCATCAACGTCGGCACCGCAACGATTGCCGCGTTCGTCGGGGCCGGTGGTTACGGCGAACGCATCGTCTCTGGGCTCGCGCTCAATGACAACGTGGTACTTCTTGCCGGCGCGGTGCCCGCCGCCGCGCTCGCGCTCCTCGTGCAGGGGGCGTTCGAGCTCGGCGAGCGGCGCTTCGGCTGGATGGCGAGGGCGCGCACGAGCGCCTGAGCGCGAGTCCACACGGCGCCTGAGGCGCGATCCCGCAACATCGCCTGAGCCTGTCGTATCATTCGGCCTTCTTAGGAGAAATCTTCGATGCGGATTGGAGTTCCCGCCGAGACGCGCGCGGGCGAAACGCGCGTGGCGGCGACCCCGGAGACGGTCAAGAAGCTCGCGGCGAAGAACGACGTGCGCATCCAGGCGGGTGCGGGCGTCCCGTCGAGCTATCCGGACGCCGACTACGAGAAGGCCGGCGCGAAGATCGTCGCTTCCGCCGCCGAGGCCTTCGACGCGGACATCGTGCTGAAGGTCCGCTCGCCCTCGACGGAGGAGCTTCCCCACCTAAAGGCGAATTCAACCCTCATCGGCCTGCTCGAGCCGTTCAATGCGACGGGTCTCGAGGCGATCGCGAGGACCGGCGTGAACGGCTTCGCGATGGAGTCGCTGCCGCGCATCTCGCGCGCCCAGCCGATGGACGTGCTCTCCTCGCAGGCGAACATTGCCGGCTACAAGGCCGTGGTGCTGGCGGCCTCCGAGTTCGGCAAGTTCTTTCCCATGCTGATGACCGCGGCCGGCACGGTGAAGGCCGCGCGCGTGCTCGTGCTCGGCGCGGGCGTCGCCGGCCTGCAGGCGATCGCGACCGCCAAGCGCCTTGGCGCGGTGATCGAGGCCTCCGACGTGCGGCCGGCGGTCAAGGAGCAGATCGAGTCGCTTGGCGCGAAGTTCCTCGACGTGCCCTTCATCACCGATGAGGAGCGCCAGATCGCGAAGGGCGAGGGCGGCTATGCCAAGCCGATGCCGCCCGACTGGATGCGCCGCCAGGCCGAGGCGGTGCACAACCGCGCGGTCGCGAGCGACATCGTCATCACGACCGCGCTCATCCCCGGCCGCCCGGCGCCCAAGCTGATCCGCGACACCACCGTCGCGCAGATGAAGCCGGGCTCGGTCATCGTCGATCTCGCCGCCGAGCAGGGCGGCAACGTCGAGGGCACGGAGCCGGGCAAGATGGTGGTGAAGCACGGCGTGGGTCTCATCGGCCTCACCAACCTGCCGGCCACGGTGCCGACCGACGCCTCGGCGCTGCTCGCGCGCAACCTCGCCAACCTGCTCGGCCTCATGCTCGATGCGAAGACCGGCGCCTTCAAGATCGACCGCGAAGACGAAATCATCGCCGGCACGCTGGTGTGCGCCGGCGGCGAAGTGCTGAAAAAAGGCAAATAGGAAGGAAGGCAAGCCATGGGCGGACACGTCGATCCTACCGTCATCAATCTCGTGGTATTCGTGCTGGCGGTGTTCGTCGGCTACCACGTGATCTGGAACGTGACACCGGCGCTGCATACGCCGCTCATGAGCCTGACCAACGCGATCTCCTCGGTGATCATCGTCGGCGCGATCCTCGCCGCCGGCCCGGCCGAGATGGATTTCGGCACCGTGCTCGGTCTCATCGCGGTCGGCCTCGCCTCGGTCAACGTGGCGGGCGGCTTCCTCGTCACCCAGCGCATGCTCGAGATGTTCAAGAAGAAGGAGCCGAAGCCGTCAAGCAAGGCCCCGGTTTCATGAGCGCGAACCTGCTCACCCTGTGGTACCTCGCCGCGAGCGTGCTCTTCATCCTCGCGCTGAAAGGGCTCTCGCATCCGGACAGCGCGCGCCGCGGCAACTGGCTCGGCATCGCCGGCATGGCGATCGCCATCGTGTTCACGCTCGCCCTCATCTCCAAGGGGGGGCTGGGCTGGGTGGTCCTCGCGATGATGATCGGCGGCGCGCTCGGCGCCTTCGTCGCGCGCACCGTGCAGATGACGCAGATGCCGGAGCTCGTCGCCGCGATGCATTCGCTCGTCGGCATGGCCGCCGTGCTGATCGCGATCGCCGCGGTGAACAACCCTTCCGCCTTCGGCGTGGCGGAACCCCTGCCCTCGGGCAACAAGCTCGAGCTTTTCATCGGTACTTTCGTGGGCGCGATCACGTTTTCGGGCTCGGTCATCGCCTTCGGCAAGCTTGCCGGCCTGGGCAAGCGCTTCCGACTCTTTTCCTCCGCGCCGATCGTGTTTCCCGGGCAGCACTGGCTCAACCTCGCGATCGCGCTCATCATGATCGCGTTCGGCGTGGGGTTTTTCCTCTCTCCGGACGAGGCCTGGACGCTTTTCATCATGATGACCGGGCTCGCCTTCATGCTCGGGCTCCTCATCATCATTCCGATCGGCGGCGCGGACATGCCGGTGGTGATCTCGATGCTGAACAGCTACTCGGGCTGGGCCGCGGCGGGCATCGGCTTCTCGCTCAACAACGCCATGCTCATCATCGCGGGGTCGCTCGTCGGCTCCTCGGGCGCGATCCTCAGCTACATCATGTGCAAGGCGATGAACCGCTCGTTTCTCTCGGTGATCCTGGGAGGGTTTGGCGCAGCGGAAGGATCGGCCGCCGGCACGACGGAGGAAAAAACGGTCAAGTCGGGCTCGGCCGAGGACGCGGCGTTCCTGATGCAAAACGCCGAGACGGTGGTCATCGTTCCGGGCTACGGCCTTGCGGTCGCGCGCGCCCAGCACGCGGTGAAGGAGATGGCGCAGATGCTCGCCGCCAAAGGCGTGAACGTGCGCTTCGCCATCCATCCCGTGGCGGGCCGGATGCCGGGGCACATGAACGTGCTGCTAGCGGAAGCCGAGGTGCCCTACGAGCAGGTGTTCGAGATGGAGGACATCAACGGCGAGATGGGCACCACCGACGTGGTGCTCGTGCTCGGCGCTAACGACGTGGTGAACCCGCTCGCCTACGAGAAGGGCAGCCCGATCTACGGCATGCCGATCATCGACGTACACAAGGCGCGCACGGTGCTCGTCAACAAGCGCTCGATGGCGGCGGGCTACGCCGGCCTCGACAACCCGCTTTTCTACATGGACCGCACGATGATGGTGTTCGGCGACGCGAAGAAGGTCGTCGAGGACATCGTCAAGGCGCTCCATTGAGTCGTCAGCCGCGCCGGCTGGACAGGTTCTTGTCGATGATGGCGCAGAGGATGATCAGGTAGGCGAGCACGCGCAGCGCGTAGAAGCCGTTCGATTCGCTGATCACCGAAAAGCTGAACGTGACCCAGTGGTGCACCGCGAGCATCGCGAAGGCAAGCGCGAACCAGACGAAGAAGCGATCGGCGGTGCGGCGCCAGAAGCGCAGGAAAAAGGCGGCGCCGACGAGATAGGCGAGCGTGACGGCGCCTGACAGGAAGTCGATCATGGCGCCCTAGTCCGATTCCATGATGAAGCCGTAGAGCAGGAAGCCGAGGCCGGCGAGCGCGGCGAGCAGGCGGTCGAGCCTGAGGTCGATCTCGGGCCCGGGGTAGACGGCGAGATCGAAGAACACCAGCACGTTGCCCACCGTGAGGCCGACGAAGCAGAGCGCGCTCCAGAGCAA
Organism: Burkholderiales bacterium; assembly: GCA_036262835.1. Classification (GTDB taxonomy): domain Bacteria; phylum Pseudomonadota; class Gammaproteobacteria; order Burkholderiales; family SG8-39; genus RBG-16-66-20. The sequence goes on from DATAID010000065.1 coordinate 50,396, forward strand.
AAGCCGCTGGCGCGAGCGCACATAGCTGCGGAAAAGGAGCGCCGTGCAGGCGAAGCTCGTCAGCGCGGCAAGCACATACAGGATGACGTTCAGCGTGAGCATGTCGGTCAGCTCCTGAAGCGGAACGCGTCGGAGAACGACCGGATCTTGTCGTCGCGCAGCGCATAGATGAGCTGCACCAGCGTCACCGGCTTTTCTTCATAGGCCTGGACAAGGGTACGGGCATGGGCTTCCTGAAGATAGCCGCTTGGCCTGAATTGCGCAGAACCGTCGGGGCTGCGCGCGACAAGGCCGCGCGCGCCGAGGAGCTCGAGGCTGCGCTCGACTTCCGCGACCGTGATGCTCACCGAGGCGTGCAGCCGGTCCACGATGCCGGCCGCGCTCCAGGAGCGCTTCGGCTCGCGCACCAGGCAAACGAGCACCGCGGCCGCCTCGAAGCTGGGCACGCAGGTGCGAACAAAGTCGCAGAACGCCGCCGTGAAGGCGGATTCATCCATGCCGGCAGAAACCTCCCCTGATACGTAATGCCGTCGTTCGACCGCGACAGGCGCCGTCAGTTCAATGCAAGCTTGCTAGGCGTCCCATAACATCGCCGCGCCCCTTACTCCGCTGGCGGCCCCATGCGCCGCCGGCACGAGGCGGGTGCGCGGCTCGGCCGCGTAGGCAAAGCCGTTCCACAGGCGCGGCACGCTCGAATAAATACGATCGAGCGACGAGAGGCCGCCGCCGACGACGATCACGTCGGGATCCAGCAGGTTGATGACGTGCGCCAGCGCGCGCGCGAGGCGCTGCTCGAGGCGCGCGAGCGAAGCCTCGCACGCCGGGTCGCCGCGCTCGGCGGAAGCGGCAATCTGCGGCGGCTTGAGCGCCTTGCCGTTGACGCGCTCGTGGTCGGCCGAGAGCGCGCTGCCGGACACGAACTGCTCGATGCAGCCCAGCCGCCCGCAGGTGCAGCGCGGCCCCGGGAATTCTTCCGCGGTCATCCAGGGAAGCGGGTTGTGGCCCCATTCGCCCGCCGACGCGTTGCTGCCGGCAAGCAGCCGGCCGCCGACCACGATGCCGGCGCCCGCGCCGGTGCCGAGCACGATGCCGAAGACGCAATGCGCGCCGCGGCCTGCGCCGTCGAGCGCTTCGGAGAGCGCGAAGCAGTTGGCGTCGTTCTCGATGCGCACTTCGTCGCCGAGCAGGCGCTCGAGATCGCGCTTCAGCGGCTGGCCGTTGTAAGGCGTGGCGAAGGAATTGCAGACGAGGCTCGTGCGCGGCGAAACAAGGCCGGGCAGGCCGATGCCGAGGCGCGCCTTTGCGCCCAGCTCGCGCTCGGCGCCGCGCACCAGCTCGGTGATGCTTTGCACGGCGTCCTCGTAGCTGCCGTGGGGCGTGGCGCTCCTGCGGCGCAGGCGCTCGCGCCCCTTTTCGTCGAGCGCCACCAGCTCGGTTTTCGTGCCGCCGATGTCCAGGCCGATGCGCAGCACCGAAGCGGATGCCTCTAGAACGCCTGATCCCAGCGAATCGAGAGGCGCGTCGCGCTGTTGATGAGTCCCACCATGCTGTAGGTCTGGGGGAAGTTGCCCCACAGCTCGCCGGTCGAGACGTCGATGTGCTCGGAGAGCAGCCCGAGCCGGTTGCGCCGCGCGAGCGTCGCCTCGAAGAGCGCGCGCGCCTCCTCGCGCCGGCCGAGCGCGGCGAGCGCATCCACATACCAGAACGTGCAGACGAGGAAGGCGTTCGCCGGCGCGCCGAAGTCGTCGGGCTCGGAATAACGGAAGACCTGGTCGCCGCGGCGCAGCTCCTTCTCCACCGCCTTCACCGTCGCGGCGAAGCGCGGGTCGTCGGCGGCGAGGAAGCCGATTTCGTGCAGCAGCAGCAGGCTCGCGTCGAGCGTCGCGCCGCCGAAGGTCGCGCAGAAGCTGCCGCGCTTCTCGTTCCAGGCACGCTCGCACACCACGCGATGCAGCCGGTCGGCGTGGCGGCGCCAGTAGGCGGCGCGGTCGGGCAGGCGCAGCCGCGTCGCGATCTTGGCGAGGCGGTCGCAGGCCACCCAGCACATCACGCTCGAGAAGGTGTGCACGTGCGCCGAGCCGCGCAGCTCCCACAGGCCCGCGTCGGGCTGGTCGTAGACCGCGACCGCGCGCTCCCCGAGCGGCTCGAGCTGGCGAAAGAGCGCCTCGTTGCCGAGCGTCATCAGGCGACGGTCGAAGAAGGCGTGCGTGGAGGCGAGCACCGCCGAGCCGTAGACGTCGTTCTGCACCTGCTGCCAGGCCTGGTTGCCGACGCGCACCGGGCCCATGCCGCGGTAGCCGGGCAGCGAATCGATCTCGCGCTCGTCCAGGTCCGAGCCGCCGCTGACCGTGTAGACGGGCTGCAGCACGCCGTTGCCGCGCGCCGAGACGTTGATGATGTAGCCGAGGTAGCGCTCCATGGTGCGCGTGGCGTTTAGGCGGTTCAGCGCGTTCACGACGAAGTAGGCGTCGCGCAGCCAGCAGTAGCGGTAGTCCCAGTTGCGCCCGCTCGACTCCGCCTCCGGCACCGAGGTCGTGAGCGCCGCGACGATCGCGCCCGTGTCGTCGTACGCCGCGAGCTTGATCGTGATCGCCGCGCGGATGATCTCCTCCTGCCACTCGAACGGGATCGAGAGATCCCTCACCCAGTCGAGCCAGTAATCGACCGTCTGCTCGTAGAAGTGACGCGCCACGTCCGGCACCGAGCCTTGCAGCGTCTCATCGGGGCCGAGCAGCAGCGAGAAGGGCCGCCGCAGCACGAACGGCGTCTCCTCGAGCACCGCGGTGAGCGAGCAGTTGGTGGTCATGCGCACGACGAAGTCGCCGCCCAGATAGCGCACGTGGTTCGAGCCCCAGGTGGTCTGCGGCCGGCTCTTGCCGTAGTCGCGCGCCGGGCGCACGCGCAGCGTGATCTTCGGGCTGCCGGCGAGCGGCCGCACCATGCGCACCAGCTCGCTCGGCGAGAACAGGCGCCCGAACGCCTGGAAGCGCGGCGCAAAATCGGTGATCTCGACCGCGCCGCCCTTGTCGTCGTAGAGCCGCGTGACGAGCACTGGCGTGTTGGCGACGTACTCCTGCTCGGTGCGCACCAGGCCGTCCAGGTCGATCGCGAGAAATCCGAACTCCTCGCCCGGTCCGGCTTCCGGCTTTCGCCGTTCGCGCAGGAGCGAGCAGAAGATCGCGTCGGAGTCCAGGCGCGGCAGGCAGGCCCAGACAATCTCGCCCTTGCCGTCGACGAGCGCGCCGACGTTCGCGTTGCCGATCGCGCCGACTTCCAGCGTGCTCATTGCGCCGCCGTGCGCCGGGTGACGCGCGCGCGCCCGATGCAGGCCGCGAGCCATTCGCGCACCGCGGAGCTGTCGGCGAGCCGCCAGCGCGCCCGCGAGGGGCCCGGGCCGACCTTGACCGAGTGCCCGCCGAGCTCGTTCACGACCTCGAAGCCGTGCTCGTCGGTCAGATCGTCGCCGATGAAGACGGGCAGCCGGCCGGCAAACGGCGCCTCGCGCATGAATTCGGCGATCGCGCTGCCCTTGTTCTTGCCGCTTGGCTTGAGCTCGAAGACGAGCTTTCCCTCCTGCAGCTCGAACGCATCGCCGAGCGAGGCGGCGAGGGTCCGCATCTCGTGCTCGACGAGGTCGCGCAATTCCGGGGCGCGGCGGTAGTGGAGCGCGAGCGCCATGCCCTTGTTCTCGACCACGAGCTCGGTATGCGCGGCGGTGAAGCGCACGAGCTCGGAGGCGGCGCGCCCGAGATGCTCGAGCGGCGGCGCGTGGCGCAAAAGCAATCCCTCGGCGGTCCGCCGCTCGGTGCCGTGCTGGCCAGCGATCGGGAAGACCAGGGGGTAGAAGAGCCGCTCGATGTCGTCGACCGAGCGGCCGCTGATCAGCGCGACCGCTCCCTCGGCCGCCGTGAGCAGCCGCTCGAGCAGCGGCAGCGCGACGCTGACGCGCACCGCGCGCGGATGCTCGGCCAGATCGAGCAGCGTGCCGTCGATGTCGAGAAAGTACGCCCAGCCCTCGCCGAGCGGCGGAAGCTTGGGGGCGCTCATGCCCGCCTGAGATCGACGACCGGGGCCGGCGCGCGGTGGCTCGCGAAGCGCCGGCCGCTCCTCATGCGCGCGGCATCGAGCAGCATGCGGCCCGCCCAGCGGTAGACGTTGAATTCCTGCAGGAGACTGCGCATCGAGCGCATGCGGCTCCGCTGCTCGTCGGGCGGCATGGTGAGCGCGAGGCTCATCGCGGCGGCGCACTGCTCGGTGTCGTACGGATTCACGATCAGGGCCTCGGAGAGCTCGCGCGCCGCGCCCGTGAACTGCGACAGGATCAGCACGCCGCGCTCGTCGTCGCGCGCCGCCACGAACTCCTTGGCGACGAGGTTCATGCCGTCGTGCAGGCTCGAGACGAAGCACACGTCGGAGGCGCGGTAGTAGGCGTAGACGCTCTCGGCGTCGTGGTGCTCGATCTTGAGCACGATCGGCTGGTAGCCGGGCGAGCCGAAGCGGCCGTTGATCCGCTCGGCGGTGGCGCGCACCTTGGCATCGAGGCTCTGGTACTCCTCGATGCTCGAGCGCGAGGGCGCGGCGATCTGGATGAAGGCAAAGCGCCCGATCCAGCGCGGCTCGAGCTCGAGCAGCCGCTCGACGGCGGCGAAGCGCTCGAGGATTCCTTTCGTGTAATCCAACCGGTCGACGCCGATGCCGAGCTTGCACTCGGGCGAGAGGCCGAGGGAGGCGCGGATCTCGCGCCGGCACTCGGGCACCGGCTTCTGGCCGGCGAGCGCCTGCGGCGGCCACTCGATCGAGATCGGATAGCGGTGCACCTCGGTCAGCTCGCCGCCGTAGTGAATGCCGAAGGTCTCGCGGTCGATGCGCGCCTCGAGCGTGCGGTCCACCGTGTCGATGAAGTTGTTGCAGTGGATCTGCGCATGAAAGCCGAGGATGGAGGAGCCGAGCAGGCCCTCGAGCAGCTCGACCCGCCAGGGGCATACGCCGAAGGCCTCCGGGTTCGGCCAGGGGATGTGCCAGAAGGTGATGATGGTCGCGCGCGGCAGGCGCTCGCGGATCATGCGCGGCAGCAGCGCGAAGTGGTAGTCCTGCACGAGCACGATCGGGTCGTCGGTGCGCGATTCCTGCTCCACCGCCTGCGCGAAGCGCCGGTTGATGGCGCGGTACTGGTCCCAGTCGGAGGCGCGGAAGATCGGCCGCGTGTGGGCGATATGGCAGAGCGGCCAGAGGCCTTCGTTGGAGAAGCCGAAGTAGTACCCCGCCTCCTCTTCCTTGGTGAGCCAGACGCGGCGGATGCGGTAGGCGGGCTTCTCGGGCGGCACCATGACGCGGTCGTGGCTGTCGACGACCTGGCGGTCGGCGCTGCCCGAGCCGTGCGCGATCCAGGTGCCCGAGCAGGCGCGCATCACCGGCTCGAGCGCGGTCACGAGGCCGCTCGCCGGCCGCTGCACCACCACGCGCGTGTCGCGCTTCACGTGGATATAGGGCTCGCGGTTTGACACGATCAGAATCTCGTCTCCGCGCAGGTCCTCGCGCAGGATCGCGCGCAGGCTCTCGGGCACCCAGCTGATCTGCGACTCGTCGCGCATGCGCCGCTCGGCCTCGAGCTCGCGCACCATCGCCTCGAGGTCGCGCGCGATCGGCTTGAGCTCCCGCGACTTGGGCTCCGGGGAAAGCGCGAGCGACTGGCCGCGGATCAGCGCCTTGATGCCCGCCATCCAGCCGCGCCAGGAGAGCTCCGCGATGACCACGGTGATGAGCGCGATCACCGCGCCGATGGCGGCAAACAGATACACGATGTAGGTCTTGGTGTCGGCGCTGCGCCGCTCGATGAAGCTCATGTCGTGCACCACCAGCAGCTCGCCGAAGCGCTTGCTGTCCGTGCCGACCGGGCTGGTGAAGATGTGCATCATGCCGGCGCGGTTGGCGACCACCCGGCTGGAGCTCTCGCGCGCCTCGCCCGGCGGCGGGCACTTGATCTCGGCGGGCAGGGTGGGCGCGCGGTAAAGGAACTTGCCCTCGGCGTCACAGAAGCCCACGCCGAAGAGCCGCTCGTCCTGCAGGATGCGCGTGAAGAAGGCCTGCATTTTCTGCTGCCGCTGGCGGCTCGACATGTCGCTCGACAGGAGCTCCGTGAGCGGCTCCTGGGCGGCGTTCGCCACCAGGCGCCCGCGGATGTCGAGGTCGCGCACGAACCAGCGCAAGGTCAGCTCGTCGACGAGCGGCACCACGTTGTAGGCGATGGCGCCCAGGGCGATGGCGAGAGGGATCAGGAAGCGGAGCGAGAGTCGCATGGTCGGGAGAGCCGTGTTGCGAGCCCGCCGTGCGGCGTCGCAGCGGGGCGCACAGATTCAACCATATCCGCGCGACGATTTCGACCGTGCCGCGCGGCCCTCGCGGACTAAAATGCCGCGTCGGGAACCGGGTACCCCGACAAAAGTCTAACGCCGTTGCCGCGCGGCGACAAAAAGGGAGGAAAACAAGAATGCAGGAGCTTTGGTGGTTCCTGCCCGGCTGGCCGCTGGTGGTCGGCCAGTTCGTGGTGTTCGGCGCGCTCCTCATCGGCGGGCTGCTCGGCGGCGAGCTCGCGCAGCGGCTGGCCGGGCTGCCGCGCATCACGGGCTACGTCGTCGTCGGCATCCTGGCGGGACCGGAGGTGCTCGGGCTGCTGCGCACGCCGCTCTCCGGCGAGGCGCGCGCCTTCATCGACCTTGCGCTCGGCCTCGTCGTCTTCGAGCTCGGACACCGGCTCGACGTCGAATGGCTCAGGCGCAACCCCTGGCTCGCGCTCGCGGCGGTGGGCGAAAGCCTCGGCGCGTTTTTCGCGATCTACGGGGCCATGCTCTATTTCGGCTATTCGCCACTGCTCGCGAGCGGCGCGGCGGCCGTCGGCACGGCAACCTCGCCCGCGGTCGTCATGCTGATCGCGCACGAGCTGCGCGCCTCCGGCCAGATCACCGAGCGCGCGATCCTCTTCACCGCGGTCAACTGCGCCTTCGCCTTCGTCGCGCTCACCCTGGTGCTGCCCTTCCTGCACCTGGAGCAGGAGGCGGACCTGCGCACCGCGCTCCTGCATCCGATCTACCTGCTCGGCGGCGCGCTTCTGCTCGGCTTCATCGCCTGCCAGCTCATGCTCGCTTTCGCAGGCTGGCTCGGCAAGCGGGAAGACCGCCAGTTCATCCTGCTCATCGCGCTCGTGGTGCTCGTGGTCGGCCTTGCGCGCGCCACCGGCCTCACGGTCGTCGTGGCGCTGCTCGCCTTCGGCGTGTTCGCGCGCAATCTCGACTACGACCATGTGCTGCTGCCGCTGCGCTTCGGCTACGCGGGACAGCTCCTTTTCGTCCTGCTTTTCGTCCTGACCGGCGCGAGCCTCGAGTTCTACGGCCTGCAGACCGCCTGGGCGGTGGTCGCCTGCTACGTGCTGGTGCGCTTTCTCGGTAAGGCGCTCGCCATCCTCGTCTTCGGCCGGCTCTCGGGGCTGCGCGCCGGCGGCGCGGGCCTCCTCTCGGTCGCGCTCGTGCCGATGTCCGGCGTGGCCGTCATCATGGTGCACGACACCGAGGCGCTCTTTCCCGGTTTCGGCGCCGAGCTCGCCGCCGTCGTGCTTTCGGCCGCCGCGCTGCTCGAGCTCATCGGCCCGCTCGCCACGCAGCTCGCGCTGCGCCACGCGGGCGAAGCCCATCCCGAGGAGGGCGCCGGATGATTTTCGGCAAGAGCGAGGCCCTGTCGGTCGGCGTCGAGCTCGAGCTGCAGCTCGTGCGCGCGCACGACCGCGACCTCGCGCACGAGTCGGGCGACCTGATCGAGCGCCTGAAGGGAAAGAAAGTGCCCGGCGCGATCAAGCCCGAGGTGACGCTCTCGATGATCGAGCTGAACAGCTCGATCCAGAAGGGCTTCGCGGGGATTTCCGCCGAGCTCGACGCGCAGCGCGCCGCGGTGGTGGAGGCGGCGAGCGTGCTCAATCTCGGCGTGTGCGGCGGCGGCGCGCACCCGTTTCACGTGTGGAGCGAGCGGCGCGTCTTTCCGGACAAGCGCTTCCAGGAGGTGGTGCAGCGCTACGGCTATCTCGCCAAGCAGTTCACCGTCTTCGGCCAGCACATCCATATCGGCTGCCCGGACGGCGACAGCGCGATCTACCTTACCCACATGCTGACGCGTTACGTGCCGCACTTCATCGCGCTCGCGGCCGCCTCGCCCTTTTACCAGGGCGTGGATACGCAGTTCCAGTCCTCGCGCCTCACCGCGGTGAGCGCGTTTCCGCTCTCCGGGCACATCCCGTTCGTGCGTGACTGGGCCGAGTTCACGGCCTATTTCGAGACCATGCGCGGCTTCGGCATCGTCGAGAGCATGAAGGACTTCTACTGGGACATCCGCCCCAAGCCCGAGTACGGCACGATCGAGATCCGCGTCTGCGACACGCCGCTCACGGTGCGCCGCGCCGCGCTGCTTGCCGCCTACGCGCAGGGCGTCGCCGCCTGGCTGCTCGCCGAGCGGCCGGCCGAGCCGGTGCGCGCCATCTACCAGGTGAACGCCTACAACCGGTTCGAAGCCTGCCGCTTCGGCTGCCGGGGCGCGATCGTCGATCCGTTCGAGCGGCGCAAGCGCACGGTCGGCGAGGACATCCTCTCAACGATCGCGGAGGCGATGCCGCGCGCCGCCGCGTTGGGCGGGGGCGTGGCGCTCACCGAGCTCGCCGCCGGCGTGCGCGGCGGCTATTCCGCGGCCGACTGGCTGCGCGAGCGCAACACGGCGACCGGCTCCCTGCCCGACACGGTAAGGGAGGCGTGCGCGCTCTGGGCGCGCGCCTAGCACGCCGCCTATAATCAGCCGCTCTTTCGGGGGGATCTTGAAAAGCGCGGCATTTCGCCTGCTCGCCCGTGAACGCGGGCTTTTTGTCGGCGCGCTGGTCATCGGCGCGACGCTGGGCTACGCCGGCGTGCCCGTGGACTTCATTCTCTTCGGCCTCACGCTCGCCGGCGTCGCATTGTTTCACCATCACACGCTGCAGGTCGCGCTCACCGGCCTCGCCGTCATCACGCTCTACAAGCTCGGCTTCACCGGATTCAAGACCGGTCCGGGCCTCGCCGGGCTGGGCGGCCACCTGGTGCACGAGTGGGTGATCCTCACCAACCTGCTCGGCCTGCTGCTCGGCTTCGCGCTGCTTTCCAACCATTTCGAGAAGAGCGGGGTGCCGGCGGTCCTGCCGCGATGGCTCCCTGACGACTGGAAGGGCGCGTTCGTCCTGCTGGTGATGATCTTCGTGCTGTCCTCGTTCCTCGACAACATCGCCGCGGCCATCATCGGCGGAACGATCGCGGCGACGGTCTTCCGCCACAAGGTCCACATCGGCTACCTGGCAGCGATTGTGGCCGCCTCGAACGCCGGGGGCTCGGGCAGCGTGGTCGGCGACACGACCACCACCATGATGTGGATCGACGGCGTGAGCCCGCTCGACGTGCTCGAGTCCTACGTCGCCGCGGGAACCGCGATGGTGATTTTCGGCATTCCCGCCTCGCTGCAGCAGCACCGCCACTCTCCGATCGTGAAGGACGCGGCGCAGGACGCGCGCGTGGACTGGGCGCGCGTCGCGATCGTGGCGGTGATCCTGATCGCCGCGATCGTCGTGAACGTCCTCATGAACGTCGCTTATCCGCAATATTCCGACCGCTTTCCCTTCATCGGCGCGGCGGTCTGGGCGGCGCTGCTCGTCACCGCGCCGTGGCGGGCCCCCGACTGGCACCTTCTGCCCGGGGCGTTCAAGGGATCGGTTTTCCTCCTTTCGCTGATCCTGTGCGCCTCGATGATGCCGGTGGAGAAGCTGCCCGCCGCGTCCTGGCAGACGGCGCTCGGGCTGGGCTTCGTGTCCGCGGTGTTCGACAACATCCCCCTCACCGCCCTCGCGCTCAAGCAAGGCGGCTACGACTGGGGCTATCTGGCCTACGCCGTGGGCTTTGGCGGCTCGATGATCTGGTTTGGCTCGAGCGCGGGCGTCGCCCTCGCGGGCCTCTTCCCGGAGGCGAAGTCGGTGGGCGCCTGGCTCAAGCACGGCTGGCACGTCGCGCTCGCCTACGTGATCGGGTTCGTCGTGCTGCTCTCCGTGCTCGGCTGGCATCCCAATGCACCGCACAAAAACGTCACGGCGGCGCCTGCGGCGGCCGTGGAATATCGAGCCGCGTGACGGTGTATTCCGCATCGTGAAGTTGCCTTGCGGGTCGCGCAAGCCGGAGAGTAGAATCGTCCGGCTATTCGAACGGGGCCCGAACCCGCGAAACACCCATCCAACTGGAGGAGGAGACCAGAACATGAGCAAGCAAGAGAAGGGCACGCAATCGCGCCGCAAATTCCTGACCGGCGCGGCCACGGCCGCGACCGGCGCGGCGATCACCGGCTTCCCGATGATCTCGGTGGCGCAGTCGCCCATCGTGATCAAGATGCAGGGCTCCTGGGGCTCGGCGGACATTTTCAACGACATGGCGCAGATGTACGTGAAGCGCGTCAACGAGATGTCGGGCGGCCGCCTGCGCATCGACTACCTGCTCGCGGGCGCGGTGGTGAAGCCCTTCGAGGTGATGGATGCGGTGTCCCGCGGCGTGCTCGACGGCGGCCATACGGTGCCGGTGTACTGGTACGGCAAGTCGAAGGTGGCTTCGCTCTTCGGCTCGGGCCCGATCAACGGTTGCGACGCGCAGCAGACCCTCGCCTGGATCTATAACGGCGGCGGCCTGGAGCTCTACCGCGAGTTGCTCAAGAAGCTCGGCCTGAACGCGGTCGGCTTCTTCGCCTTCCCGATGCCCACGCAGCCGCTCGGCTGGTTCAAGAAGCCGGTCAAGACCGGCGCGGACATGAAGGGCCTCAAGTACCGCACCGTCGGCCTCGCCGCGGACCTCATGCAGCAGATGGGCGCGCGCGTGACGCAGCTGCCGGGCGGCGAAATCATCCCGGCGATGGAGAAGGGCGTGATCGAGGCGTTCGAGTACAACAACCCGACTTCCGACATGCGCTTCGGCGCGCAGGACGTGGCCAAGAACTACATGCTCGGCAGCTACCACCAGGCGATGGAGTTCTTCGAGATCATCTTCAACACGAAGAAGTGGGAGTCGATCCCGAAGGACCTGCAGGCCATCCTGCAGTACGGCGTGGAAGCGGCTTCGGCGTCCAACTTCTGGTACGCGATGGACAACTACTCGCGCGACCTGCAGGAGCTGGTCAACAAGCACAAGGTGAGCGTCATCCGCACGCCGAAGAGCGTGTTCGAGGACCAGCTCAAGGCGTGGGACGCCGTGAGCAAGAGGCTGCAGGACGAGGACCCGTACTTCAAGAAAGTGGTCGAGTCCCAGCTCGCGTGGGCGAAGCGCGTGGCGTACTACATGTTCCTGAACGAGGCCGACTACAAGCTCGGCTACGAGCACGTCTTCAAGACCAAGCTGCCGGCCTGACGCAGGGCAGAGGCGGCATTGCAGCAATCGTGGGGCGGCGCCTGAAGGCGTCGCCCCTGTTTTTGCCCTGAAGGGAGCGGCATGAACCGGTTCATCTACGCAGTCGACCAGCTGAGCAAGACGATCGGCCACGTCTTCGCGTGGTGCATCATCATGCTGATGCTCGGCACGACGTGGGAAGTGTTCGTGCGCTATGTGCTCGACGACCCCACGAGCTGGGCCTTCGACTGGAGCTACATCATGTACGGCGGCCTCTTCTACATGGCAGGCGCCTACACGCTCTCGCGTGGCGGCCACGTGCGCGCCGACATGTTCTCGCGGCTGCTGCCGATCCGCTGGCAGGCCGGCATCGAGCTCGTCCTGTACATCGTCTTTTTCTTCCCCGGCGTGCTTTCGCTCGTGTACTCCGGGTGGAGCTACGGCAATGATTCGATGCGCATCCGTGAGATGAGCATCAACAGCCCGGTAGGCATCCCGATCTGGCAGATCAAGATGCTGATTCCGATCGGCGGCGCTCTCGTGGCGCTGCAGGGCGTGGCCGAGGTACTGCGCTGCATCGTGGCCCTGCGTGAGGGCGACTGGGCGCCGCGCCTGCACGACGTGGAGGAGCTGGAGAAGCAGATCCTGGAGCAGGCGGAAAAAGGCGGCCTCGAGGCCGCGAAGGCGGTGAATCAATGAGTCCCGGCATCGTTGCGCTGATCATGCTCGCGATCCTGGTCTTCGCGATCATGATCGGCTTTCCCGTCGCCTTCACCCTGATGGCGCTCGGCGTCGGCTTCGGCTACTACGCCTATTTCCAGCCCGGGACGGATTTCTTCGACAACCGGGTGTTCTCGCTGCTCACGCAGAACACCTACGGGGTGATGACGAACGACGCGCTCGTCTCGATTCCGCTCTTCCTCATGATGGGATACATGGTGGAGCGGGCGAACATCCTAGACCGGCTGTTCCTGAGCCTTCAGGTGGCGCTGCGCTTCATTCCGGGCGCGCTCGCGGTCGCGACCCTGATGACCTGCGCGCTCTTTGCCACGGCGACCGGCATCGTCGGCGCGGTGGTAACGCTCATGGGCCTGCTCGCATTCCCGCAGATGCTCAAGGCGGGCTACGACGTGCGCCTCTCTTCGGGGGTGGTTTGCGCGGGCGGCTGCCTCGGCATCCTGATTCCGCCCTCGATCCTCTTCATCGTCTATGGCGCGCAGGCCGGCGTTTCCACGGTCAGGCTCTACTCGGCGGCGATCATTCCCGGCTTCATGCTGGCGGGCTTGTACATCATCTACGTGATCACGCGCGCGGTGCTCAATCCGAAGCTCGCGCCGCCCCTGCCAAAGGAGCAGTCGAACGTGCCTTTCTGGGGCACGGTCAAGCTGCTCGCGACCTCGTTCTTCCCGCTCGCCATCCTGATCCTCGCCGTGCTCGGCACGATCATGTTCGGCCTCGCCACGCCGACCGAGGCCTCCGCCATCGGGGCGTTCGGTGCGGTGATCCTCGCCGCGAGCTACCGCGCGCTCACCTGGGGGCGGCTGAAAGAGGCCGTTTACCTGACGGCACGCACCTCGGCCATGGTGTGCTGGCTCTTCGTCGGCTCCTCGACCTTCGCCTCGATTTTCGCCTACCTCGGCGGCGAGGCGATCATCAAGGACTTCGTGCTCGGCCTGAACCTCTCGCCCGTGGTGTTCATGATCCTCGCGCAGATCATCATCTTCATCCTGGGCTGGCCGCTGGAATGGACCGAGATCATCATCATCTTCGTGCCGATCTTCCTGCCGCTGCTGCCGCATTTCGGCATCGACCCGATTTCCTTCGGCATCCTGGTGGCGATCAACCTGCAGACGGCGTTCCTGTCACCGCCCATGGCGATGGCCTGTTTTTACTTAAAGGGGGTCGCGCCCAAGCACGTGCTGCTCTCGCAGATCTTCGGCGGCAGCATGCCGTTCGTCTACATCGTCATCGTCTGCATGGTGCTCATCTACATCTTCCCCGGCATCGCGACCTGGCTGCCGGACCTGCTCTATAACGCGAAGTGACGCTCCGGTGGATGCCTCGCAACTGAACTGGCTCTCGGCCGCCGACGCGCAGCGCGCGCTGCGCGACGGCGCGATCAGCGCCGAGCAGCTGGTGCAGGCCTGCCTCGGGCGGATCCGCGAGGTCGAAGGCGACGTGCAGGCCTGGACGCACCTCGACGAGTCTCGAGCGCTCGCGCAAGCGCGCGCGCGGGATCTCGATCGCGCCGAAGGCCGCCCCTTGGGCCCGCTGCACGGCCTGCCGGTCGGCATCAAGGACATCTTCGACACCTGCGACATGCCGACCGAGGACGGCACGGTTCTGCATGCCGGGCGCACGCCGGCGCACGACGCGAAGGCCGTCGAGCTTCTGCGCGCCGCGGGCGCCGTGATCATGGGCAAGACGGTGACGACCGAGTGCGCCACCTACCATCCAGGGAAGACGCGCAATCCGCACAACCCGGCGCACACGCCCGGAGGCTCGTCCTCCGGGTCGGCGGCCGCGGTCGCCGCCGGCATGGTGCCGCTCGCGATCGGCAGCCAGACCAACGGATCGGTGATCCGTCCCGCCGCCTTCTGCGGCGTCTACGGCTTCAAGCCCACGCACGGCCTTTTTCCGCGCACCGGCGCGCTGCGGCTCTCGCGCGCGCTCGATCATGTGGGCGTTTTTGCCCGCACCCTGGACGATGTCGCGCTGATCAGCGAGGCCCTGGTGGGTTGGGATGCCGGGGATCCCGATACCCGGCCGCGCGCGGGGATTCCGTTCCGCGGCATCGCGGCCCAGGAGCCGCCGCTCGAGCCGCTTTTCGCCTTCGTGAAGCCGCCGGTGTGGGACCGCACCGAGGCGGAGACGAAGGAAGCCTTTGCGGAGCTCGCCGCGGAGCTGAAGGACCACGTCGTCGAGGTCGAGCTGCCGCCTGCGGCAGGGCAGGCGCTCGACTGGCATCGCACCATCATGCAGGCCGAGATGGCAGTCAACCTGGATCGCGAATACGAACAGGGGCGCGACAAGCTCTCGGCCTCGCTGCGCAAGCATCTCGAGGCCGGCCGCCAGGTCACGGCGCTCGATTACCAGCGCGCGCTCGCGCGCGTGCCGGCCCTCGTGGCCGGGTTCGCGGAGATGTTCGAGCGCTGCGCCGCGTTCATCACGCCTTCGGCCGCGGGCACGGCGCCCAAGGGCCTGGATGCGACCGGCGACCCGTCGTTTTGCACGATCTGGACGCTCTGCGGCATGCCCGCGCTCAACCTGCCGCTCATGCGCGGCGCGAACGGCCTGCCGCTCGGCGTGCAACTGGTCGGCGCGCGCCACACCGATGCCCAGCTGCTGCGCACCGCGCAATGGCTGGTGAAGAAGCTAAACGCGAAGGACTGAGGGAGACACCGACATGGCCGTGAAAGTCATCGCAGGAATCATCGGGACCGTGCTCCTGCTCGCCTACGTCTCCCCGGTGGTGCTGAGGCTCAAGGAGATCTCGCTCTGGGGCGTGTTCCTGCTCGGGGCCGGCATGATGGTGATCGACCTCTGGCAGTCGCTCAAATCCAAGGAAGACTGAGCCCTTCTACGGCGCGGCCGCCCTCAGCAGCGCGCGCGCTACGGCGCGGCCGCCAGGGCCCTCAGCAAGCGCAGTTCATCGCGCAGCCGCTCCAGTTCGCTGCGATCGGCAAACGCGAGCACCCAGTGCGTCAGGCGCCCATCGGCGCTGTGCACCATCCCGATCGAGAGCTCGATGTCGGCGCTCGAGCCGTCCTTGCGGCGTGCGCGCATCTGTAAGCGCGAAGGCGCCTCATCGAACATGCTCGCGGCGCCTTCGGCTTCCGGGAAAAGCAGCGTGATGACGGGCTTGCCCTGCGTCTCGTCCGCCCGGTAGCCGAAGAAGGCCTCGAAAGCGGAGTTGACGTAAGTGAGGGGCCGGCCCTTGGCGGTGGCGTCGGCGAGCGCGACCGGGAAACCGCACGCGGCGAGCGCGGCACGGCTGAGCGCGCTGTCGGCGAGAAGCCGTGCGAGCGCTGGCGCCTGCGGCGCGCGGCCGGCGCCGCTGGAGGCGCCGTTGGGCAATTTGTCAGAAAGCGTCACGACTCGCTTTTGCCACGCTGCTGCGCCGGTGGCAAGGCCGCTTTGTGGGGTTTGTCACACCCCGTGGAAAATTCAGGCCGCGCGCGCGGGGCGGGCGGAGAGGGAGTAGCAGGTGCGGCGCAGCCGCGCCAGGTCCGCGCTTTCGATCGCTTCCTTCAGGTAGCTCATGTTGGCGTCGATTTCGGTCTGGTACAGGCTCGGTCCGTCGAAATGCGCCTCGGCGTAGCGGTCCGCGGCGCCGAGCTTCTTCAGGATGCGCTCGCGCGCCACGTACTCGTAGAAGCCCGGCGTCTTGTAGATGAGGTCCTCGGGCGAGGTGTAGCGCACGATCTCGCGGCCGTCGGCGGTTTTCTCGCGCGCGACCGAGCCGAGCACGAACTCCTGGTAGAGGAACTCGCGGCATTTCTCGAGGTACATGCGGTCCGACATCTGGCCGATCAGGTCGGCCGCGCCGACCATGCAGCCGAGCAGGCGATCGCGCGGTTCGGCGACCTTGATGTCGTCCAGATCCATCTCGTAGCCGGTGAAGTGCACGAGTTTCGCGGCGAGCTCGGCCTCGGCGCCGAAGCCGATCGTCGGCAGGTAGCGCAGCAGGAAATCGGCGCTCCTCGAGACGTGCACCTTGGTGAAGACGGCGCCGTTCTCCACCGCCGACTCCGAATTGCGGCGCATGTAGCCCGAGTCGTGCAGGAGCGCGATCACCACGCCGAGGATCGCGCGCCGCGGCCCCATGCGCTCGGCGCCCGGGCGGCTGCGATCATGCCCGTCCACGAGCCGCGCCATCGCGAGCGTCATGTCGAGCGTGTGGCGAATATCGTGATAGAGCGTGTCGCAGGGCAGATAGCCGGGGTAGCGTCCTTCGAAGAGCGCATGCACGTCGTCGAAGGCGCGGGTGAGCGAGGCGAGCTGCGCCCCCGGATAGCGCGCGGCAATGATCTCCGCGACGGCGTCGCGGACCTGCGCGGCCTCTTCTACGTTGATCCGGTTGCTGACGTCGTTCTGGTTCAACCGCCCGTGCATCGGCGTCGAGTCCCTCCCCGGACCCTTTCCCCCTGACACTTCCTGACCGATTATCAAGCTTTCCCTACTTTAGGGGCAAGGGCTTTTATCTCATTGTCTGCCGCGCAGGCAACAAACGGGAGCCGGCCGATAAGCCGGGTTCTGTGCGAAGGTCACCCCGAAGGGGACCCCCCGGCAGCCATTCCTCTGGACCCCCGGTCACCCGAGGGTTCTAGCCACCTACCCGCAAGCTCGGCCGAGCCGGCCCTATGTGCGTTGCCGCACGCGCTTGCCTATTTGGTGTTGCTCCGGATGGAGGTTGCCCGTTTCACCCCGCCGGATACTTGCGTAGCCGACGGACTCGTCTCTGTGGCCCTGTTCGTCGCCTTCGCGCACGCTTGCGCGCACGTTATCCGCGCCGGGGTGTTACCCCGCATCCCGCTCTATGGAGCCCGGACTTTCCTCTGCATCTTGCGACACAGCGACTGCCTGGCCGGCTCCCGGGCGCGATTTTACCGGGTACAGCGCGGGCAGGCCGAAAACCCGCAGCGGCGGCAAGTCGCGCGGCGAGCTTCCCCTGGTGGCGAGCCATTCGGCGCAATGCGCGTCAAGATCCTGCGAGGGATCCGCGAAGATCACCTTGCAGGTGATGCCCGCGTAGGGCGCGAGCGCCTGCTCGAGGACGGCGTGCCCCACGACGACCACGCGAAGTCGGGCCGGTGCGCCGAAGAGCTCCGCCCAGCGCTGCGCGCGCACGAGCCCCTCGATCTGCGCATCGCCGACGACGATCGCGCCGCCTTCGTCGAAGATCGTCAGCATGTCGCGCAGGCGCCCGCGCTTGCCGCCTTCTTTCGGGATCTCGCGCGCATGCATCGCGTTGATGCGTGCCTTCGTCCGTGGAAACGCGAGCCAGACCAGAGCGTTGAAGAGGTCGTGGTTGTTCTCGGGGCGCGTGCTGACCTCACCCGTCTCGAAGAGATGCACCTCGTAGTACGGGTTCGAGGGCGCGGGCGGAACGAAGCGGATGGGTTTTCCGCTTTCCGTCTTTATTTGCCGTTCTGCGGAGAAGGAATTCAGCAACGCGAGCGACGGCGCGTTGCCGAGCCGCTCCAGCCAAGGGCGGTAGGGCCCGAAAACCGGATGGCCTAGACGAGCTTCCAGGGAATTGCCTCGCCCGCGCGCAGCGGCACCAGGCGCTCCTCGCCGAAAGCGAGCGTATGGGGCACGATCCATTCCCGGCGCTCGAGGGTAATCGTGTCCTCGTTTTGCGGCAGCCCGTAGAAGGCGGGGCCGAAGCGGCTGGCGAAATCCTCCAGCCGGTCGAGCGCGCCGGCTTCCTCGAAGGCGGTGGCGTAGAGCTCGATCGCCGAATGGGCGGTATAGATGCCGGCGCAGCCGCAGGCCGTCTCCTTCGTGCCTTGCGCGTGCGGCGCGCTGTCGGTGCCAAGGAAGAATTTCGGATTGCCCGAGGTCGCGGCCTCGACCAGCGCCTCGCGGTCCTCTTCGCGCTTGAGCACCGGCAGGCAGTAGTGGTGCGGTCGGATGCCGCCCAGGAAGAGCGCGTTGCGGTTGAGGAGCAGGTGGTGCGCCGTGATGGTGCCCGCGATGCGCGCGCCGGTCACCTCGACGAACTGCACCGCCTCGCGCGTGGTGATGTGCTCGAGCACGACCTTCAGGCCCTGGAAGCGCTCGACCGTCGGGCCGAGGATTTCCTCGAGGTAGACGCGCTCCCGGTCGAACACGTCGATCTCGGGATCGGTCGTCTCGCCGTGGATGAGGAGCGGCAGCCCCAGCTCCTCCATGCGCTCCAGGGCCCGAAAGCAGCGCGAGATGCGCGTCACGCCCGCATCCGAATGGGTGGTCGCGCCGGCCGGGTAGAGCTTCACGCCGTGCACCCGGCCCGAGAGCTTGGCGCGCGTGATTTCCTCGGGCGGCGTGTCGTCGGTGAGATAGAGCGTCATCAGCGGCTCGAATCCGGCGCCTTCGGGCAGCGCGCCGAGGATGCGCTCGCGATAGTGCAGCGCCTGCTGCGTCGTCGTCACCGGCGGCTTCAGGTTCGGCATCACGATCGCGCGCGCGAAGCAGCGCGCGGTGTCCGCCAGCACCGAGGCCATGCCCGGGCCGTCGCGCAGGTGCAGGTGCCAGTCGTCGGGCCGGGTGAGCGTGA
>DATAID010000066.1:0-16917 GCA_036262835.1 Burkholderiales bacterium
ACCAGCGGTTGATCGATTACGTCGTCACCGAATTCAAGAAAGATCAGGGCGTCGACTTGAAGAACGACGTGCTCGCGCTGCAGCGTTTGAAGGAAGCCGCCGAGAAAGCGAAGATCGAGCTCTCCTCCTCGCAGCAGACCGAGCTCAACCTGCCCTACATCACGGCCGACCAGTCCGGGCCGAAGCACCTGACGATGAAGATCACGCGCGCCAAGTTCGAGTCGCTCGTCGACGACCTGATCGCGAAGACGATCGAGCCCTGCCGCATCGCGCTCAAGGACGCCGGCGTGAAGACCTCCGACATCCAGGACGTCATCCTGGTGGGCGGCATGACGCGCATGCCCAAGGTCGTCGACAAGGTGCGCGAGTTCTTCGGCAAGGAGCCGCGGAAGGACGTCAACCCCGACGAGGCGGTCGCGGTCGGCGCGGCCATCCAGGCCGGCGTGCTGAAGGGCGAAGTGAAGGATGTGCTGCTGCTCGACGTGACGCCGCTTTCGCTCGGCATCGAGACGCTCGGCGGCGTGATGACCAAGCTCATCCAGAAGAACACCACCATTCCGACCAAGGCGCAGCAGGTGTTCTCGACCGCCGAGGACAACCAGACCGCGGTGACGATCCACGTCCTGCAGGGCGAGCGCGACATGGCCTCGGGCAACAAGTCGCTCGGCCAGTTCAACCTCACCGACATCGCGCCGGCGCCGCGCGGCCTGCCGCAGATCGAGGTGACCTTCGACATCGACGCGAACGGCATCATGCACGTTACGGCGAAGGACAAGGCGACCGGCAAGGAAGCGAAGATCAAGATCCAGGCGGGCTCGGGCCTCTCCGAGGACGAGATCAAGCGCATGGTGAAGGATGCCGAGGAGCACGCCGAGGACGACCGCAAGGCCCTGGAGCTCGTCAACGCGCGCAACCAGCTGGAAGCGCTCGTGCACACGATCCGCAAGTCGCTCAAGGACTACGGCGACAAGCTCGAGGGCGGCGAGAAGGAGAAGATCGAGGCGGCGCTCAAGGATGCCGAGGGCGTTCTCAAGTCCGAGAACAAGGCCGAGATCGACGCGAAAACCCAGGCGCTCGCGCAGGCCTCGCAGAAGCTCGGCGAGAAGGTCTACGCCGACAGCCAGAAGGAGGCGCAGGGCGCGGCGGCGGGCGCGGGCGAGGCCCAGCAGCAGCCCGGCGCGGCGAAGGAGAAGAACGTCGAGGGCGAAGTCGTCGACGCGGAATACACCGAGGTGAAGGACAAGAACAAGAAGACCGGCTAACCAGGAAGGAGTCCGCGTGGCCAAGCGCGACTACTACGAGGTGCTCGGCGTCAATCGCGACGCCTCGGAAGAAGACATCAAGAAGGCGTACCGCAAGCTCGCCATGAAGTGGCATCCGGACCGCAATCCGGAGAACCCGAAGGCGGAGGAGCGGTTCAAGGAAGCGAAGGAAGCCTACGAGATCCTGACCGACGCGCCCAAGCGCCAGGCCTACGACCAGTTCGGCCATGCGGGCGTCGATCCCGCGGCCGCGGCGGGCGCCGGCGCGGGCTTCGGCGGCGCGGGCTTCGGCGACATCTTCAGCGACATCTTCGGCGAGATCTTCGGCGGCGCGCGCGGCGGGCGCTCCAACGTCTTCCGCGGCGCCGACCTGCGCTACAACCTCGAGATCGACCTCGAGCAGGCGGCGCACGGCTTCGAGACCAAGATCCGCATACCGACGCTCGCCGAGTGCGACACCTGCCACGGCTCGGGCGCGAAGCCCGGCACGCAGCCGCAGACCTGCGCCACCTGCCGTGGCGCGGGCCAGGTGCGCGTCTCGCAGGGCCCCTTCTCCATCGCCCAGACTTGTCCACGCTGCCACGGCAGCGGCAAGACCGTCGCCAACCCCTGCCCGAGCTGCAACGGCGCGGGCCGCATCAAGCACCAGAAGACGCTGTCGGTGAAGATTCCCGCCGGCGTCGACGAGGGCGACCGGGTGCGCCTCTCGGGCGAGGGCGAAGCAGGCGTGAACGGCGGTCCGCCGGGCGATCTCTACGTCCAGGTGCACCTCAAGCCGCACGCCGTGTTCCAGCGCGACCACGACGACCTGCATTGCGAGATGCCGGTCTCGTTCTCGACCGCGGCGCTCGGCGGCGAGATCGAGATTCCGACGCTCGATGGCAGCGCGCGCATCAAGGTGCCGGCTGAGACGCAGAGCGGCAAGACCTTCCGCCTGCGCGGCAAGGGCATCAAGGGAGTGCGCAGCCATTTGCCGGGCGACCTTTTCTGCCACGTCGTGGTCGAGACGCCGATCAACCTTACCTCGCGCCAGCGCGAGCTCCTGCAGGAGTTCGAGATGCTGAGCCAGCGCGACGCGGCGCGCCACAACCCGCGCGCCAAGGGCTGGTTCGACAAGGTGAAGGAGTTCTTCGAGGGCTAGCCGGCTACATCGCGCCCGCGCGCTGCTCCTCCTCGCGCTGCGCTTTCCACGGCGGGTTGTAGCCGCCGCGAAAATCGGGCGGCAGCTCGCAGGGACGAGGGTCGAAGCTCGCGCGCCTGGCCGGCTTTCCGCGCACGATGTCCCCCAGGTGCGGGCTGACGATCGGGCTCGGCGTGTAGGCGAAGCTGTCGGCCGAGCTGTAGACGGGCAGGAGCAGCGGCCGCGCGCGATCCGAGCGGTTCTCGAGCGATCCATGCACCGTGCAGCAGTGCAGCAGCACGACGGTGCCGGGTCCGCCCACCCCCTGCACGATCAGGTCGTCCTTCAGCCAGCCGAGGTCCTCCTCCTGGATGCGCACGACGAAATTGCCGTCGCGGTCGTACTGGCTGAAAAGCGGCCCCTCGTGGCTGCCGCGCGCGAAGCTGAGCGGTCCCTGCTCGACCGTGCAGCCGTCGACATAGATGCCGATCGACACGGGGCTGTAGTCGGTGTGCGGCCAGGCGGGAATGTCCTGGTGCCACTTGAAGCCGCGCGTGCCGCGCTCCGATTTCACGTTGAGCTTGGCGTGGTGGAACTTGACGTCGGGACCCACGATGTCGGCGGCAAGGTCGGTCATCACCGGATCGCAGAAGAACTCCCAGAACACAGGATGCTGGTCCTGGGGGCTCGTGATGCGATGCAGGCGCGGCGTGGCGGGCGAATGGCCGTCCTCGAGGACCCAGGTTTCGTCGGAGCGCGTGACGGCGCGGCTGCGCTCCATGAGGTCGTTGAGCGCGCCTTTCAGCCGCGCGAGCCACGGCGCGGGCACGTATTCCGGCAGGACGAGGAAGCCGTCGGCGAAGTAGCGCGCGCGCTGAGCTTCCGTCAGCACGCGGGCGGGATGCTTGAGCACGTCCTTGCGCAGCATGTGAGCCTCCGGTCTGCCTAGTTCCCCTTGAAGTTGGGCTTGCGCTTCTCCACGAACGCCGTCACGCCTTCCACCAGGTCGTTCGATCCCATGCAATCAGCGACCGCGACGCCCTCGGCCTGCAGCTGGCGCTCGAAGGAATTGCCGAGCGAGCTGTCGAAGAGCTTCTTCATGTATCCGTACGCCTTCGCCGGGCCGGCGGCGATGCGTTGCGCGAGCTTTTCGGTTTCGCTTTCGAGATCCGCTACCGGTACCACCTTGTTCACCAGGCCCAGCCTGAGCGCTTCCTGCGCCGGAAATCGCTCGCCGAGCAGCGCGAGCTCCATCGCCTTCCTCTGCCCGACGATGCGCGGCAGCGTGTAGGTGGAGGAGCCGTCCGGCGAGAGGCCGATATGGCAGTAGGCGAGCGTGAAGAACGCGTCCTCGGCCGCGATGGCGAGGTCGGCGAGCATCATGAGGCTCATGCCGAAGC
This sequence comes from Burkholderiales bacterium, assembly GCA_036262835.1. Lineage (GTDB taxonomy): Bacteria > Pseudomonadota > Gammaproteobacteria > Burkholderiales > SG8-39 > RBG-16-66-20. Next base: position 3,783 of record DATAID010000066.1, read on the forward strand.
CCGCGACGCCGCCGCGGATCGAGGCAATGATCGGCTGCGGCACGCGCCGCATCTTGTAGGCAAGCAGGTGCAGCTGGTGCACGCCGCGCTCGGTGTCGGCGCGGCGCTCGGCGGCGGGCTTCACGCGGTTGGCGTAGAACTTCTTCACGTCACCGCCCGCCATGAAATGCTCGCCCGCGCCGCGGATCACGAAGCAGCGCGTGGCCGGATCGTGCTCGCCCTCGGTGAACATCGCATCGAGCAGCTTCACCATCTCGTCCGAGAGCGCATTCCTCGCTTGCGGCCGGTTGATCGTCGCGGTCGTGACCGCGCCCTTCTTTTCCACGATGACGTCTGCCATGGCTTCTCCCTTATTTTCGGCGCCAGCTCGTGCCTTTCGGCCCATCCTCGAGCATGACGCCCGCGGCTTCCATTGCCTTGCGGATTCGATCGGCTTCGGCGAAATCCTTGCGCCGGCGCGCCTCGTTCCGCGCATCGATGGCCGCCTTGATCTCGCCTTCGGACGGCCCGCCCGTTTTACCCGCGTGAAAATACCCCTCCGGATCGCTCTGCAGAAGGCCCAGGACGGCGCCGAGCGTCTTCAGCTGCGCCGCCGCCCTCGCATCGCCGCCCGTGGCGAGGCCGGCAAGCTGGTGCAGCTCGGCGACCGCGACCGACGTGTTGAAGTCGTCGTCCATCGCCTCCTTGAAGCGCGCCGCATGCGGCTCGCTCCAGTCCACCGGCGCCGTGGCGACGCTCTTGCCGCGCAGCGCGAGGTACAGGCTGTCAAGCGATCGCTTCGCGTCCTGCAGGTTCTTGTCGGAGAAGTTGATCGGGCTGCGGTAGTGCGTGCGCACGAGGAAGTAGCGCAGCGTCTCGCGGTCGAACTTGCCGAGGATTTCCCGGATGGTGAAGAAGTTGCCGAGCGACTTCGACATCTTCTCGTCGTCGACTCGCACGAAGCCGTTGTGGATCCAGTAGCGCGCGAAGGGCTGGCCGCTCGCCCCCTCGGATTGCGCGATCTCGTTCTCGTGGTGGGGGAACTGCAGGTCCTGCCCACCGCCGTGGATGTCGAAGGTCTCGCCGAGGAGCGCGCTCGCCATCGCGGAGCACTCGATGTGCCAGCCGGGCCGGCCGTCGCCCCAAGCCGACGGCCACGCGGGCTCGCCCGGCTTGGAGCGCTTCCAGAGCACGAAGTCGAGCGGATCGTGCTTGGCGGCGGCGACCTCGACCCGCTCGCCCGCGCGAAGCTCGTCCACCGATTTGCCGGAGAGCTTGCCGTAGCCGGGGAACTTGCGCACCGGATAATTCACGTCGCCGTCGGCAGCCTTGTAGGCGAGGCCTTTTTTCTCCAGCCGGGCGATGAGATCGAGCATCTGCGGCACGTAGTGCGTGGCGCGCGGCTCGTGATCGGGCTTCTCTACGCCGAGCGCGCCGACATCCTCGTCCATCGCCCGCACGAAGCGCTCGACCAGCGCGCCGGTCGGCTCGCCGTTCTCGGCCGCGCGCTTGATGATCTTGTCTTCGATATCCGTGATGTTTCTCACGTACGTGACGCGGTAGCCGCTCGCGCGCAGCCAGCGCCGCACCACGTCGAAGGCCACCATCATGCGGCCGTGGCCGATGTGGCAGTAGTCGTAGACGGTCATGCCGCACACGTACATGCGCACTTCGCCCGGACGCAGCGGAACGAACTCCTGCTTGTCTCTCGCGAGCGAGTTGTAGATGCGCAGCATGACGGCCGGTTTTGCGCCCTTCGAAGTTGTGGACGGAAGGGGCTTAGTCTAGAATGAGCAACGTTTCGTAGGGCCTTGAAAAGTCTAACACAATGATCCTTTCCTTCGTCCGGCGCCTGGCGCTCGCCGCGCCGCTCGCTGCGCTAGTCTTTGTGTCCGGCCACGCGCGCGCCGACGATGTTCAGGACGCCGCGAAGCTTCTCAAGGCCGGCCAGCATCAGCAAGCGCTCGAGAAGGTCAACAAGGCGCTCGCCGCGAAGCCGAAGGATCCGCAAGCGCGCTTCCTCAAGGGCCTCATCTACGCCGAGCAGGGCAACCCCAAGGAAGCGAGCGAGATTTTCCTCAAGCTCACGCAGGACTACCCGGATCTTCCCGAGCCGTACAACAACCTCGCCGTCCTTTACGCGGCGCAGGGCCAGTACGAAAAGGCGCGCGCCGCGCTCGAGCAGTCGATCCGCACGCATCCGAGCTACGCGACCGCCTACGAGAACCTGGGCGACGTCTACGCGAAGCTCGCGAGCCAGGCCTACGACAAGGCGCTGCAGATCGACTCCGCGAACGCCGGGGCGAAGAACAAGCTCGCGCTCGTGCGCGAGCTGGTCGGCGGAAAGTCGATCGTCGTCGCGCAAAAAGAGCCGGCCAAGCCGGTCGAGCCTGCGAAGCCCGTGGAGCCGGCCAAGCCCACGGCGGAGCCGTCCAGGCCCGTTCCTCCCGTCGCCGCGGTGACGCCCTCGCCTGCGCCCAGGCCCGCGCCGGAGAAGCCCGCCGCGAAGAAAGCCGGCGCCGAAAGCGAAGTGCTGGAGGCCGTGCATGCCTGGGCCAAGGCCTGGTCCGCCAAGAACGTCGACGCCTACCTCGCCTCCTACGCGAAGGATTTTCATACGCCCAAGGGAGAATCGCGCGATGACTGGGCCAAGGGCCGCCGCCAGCGCATCGCCGCTCCCAAGAGCATCTCTGTTTCCGTGGACTCGCCCAAGGTCAGCATGACGCCCGACGGCCACGCCAACGTGACCTTCCGCCAGGGCTATCGCTCCGACGTGATCAAGTCCTCGGGCCGGAAGACGCTCGTGATGGTGAAGTCCGAGGGCCGCTGGCTGATCCAGCAGGAGAAGGTCAATTGAGGCTGTTTGTCGCCTTTGTCCTGGTCTTTTTTTCGCTCGCCGCAAGGGCGGCGAGCCCTGAAAAAGCGCTCTCCGGCGTGCTCGAGGCGATCGAGGCCAACCGGCCCGATATCGCCCTGCAGCGGGTGGAAAAGCTGATCGCCGAGCACCCCAACTTCCGCCTCGCCCACCTCATTCGCGGCGACCTGCTGCTCGCGCGCGCCCGGCCGCTGCAGACCTTCGGCAACGTGCCGAAGACGGTGCCGCGCGAGAAAGTGGAGGACCTGCGCGCCGAGGCGCTCTCGCGGCTGCAGGCGCTGCGCGACCGCCCCAACGGCGATCGCGTGCCGCGCTATGTGCTGCAGCTGCGCGAGGACCAGAAGCACGCGATCGTCGTGGACTCGCGCCGCTCGCGTCTCTATCTCTTCGAGAACGTCGCCGGCCGCGCGCAGCTCGTCGCCGACTATTACGTGACGCTCGGCAAGAACGGCGTGGAGAAGACGCGCGAGGGCGACCAGAAAACGCCGATTGGCGTGTACCACGTCACCGCGAACCTGCCGCGCCAGAAGCTCACCGACTTCTACGGCGTGGGCGCCTATCCGCTCAACTATCCGAACGCCTGGGACAGGAAGCTCGGCCGCAACGGCCACGGCATCTGGCTGCACGGCACGCCCTCGAGCACCTACAGCCGGCCGCCGCGCGCGAGCGACGGCTGCATCGTGCTCGCCAACACCGATCTGGAGGCCGTCGGCAAGAACCTGCAGATCGGACTCACGCCGGTCATCATCGCCGACGAGATCGAGTGGACGGACGCGGCTTCGCTCGAGCGCGAGCGAAAGGGCCTGGCGGGCGCGCTCGAGGCCTGGCGCGCCGACTGGGAGAGCCGCGACACCGGGCGCTACCTGCGCAACTACGACGCGCGCTTCAGCTCGGGCGGCGAGGACCTCGCCGCCTGGTCCGAGCACAAGCGCAAGGTGAACGCGGGCAAGGCCTGGATCAAGGTGGGCCTGGAGCGCGTGTCGATGTTCCAGTACCCGCGCGAGAAATTCGTCGTTGTCAGCTTCGAGCAGAACTACCGCTCGAACAACCTCTCGAACGTCATGCGCAAGCGCCAGTACTGGGTGCACGAGGGCGCGCGCTGGAAGATTCTCTACGAAGGAGCCGAATGAAGCCGATCGACGTCTGGAAACCCCTGGTCATGCTGTCCGTCGCCGCCGCCGCGCCGGGCGCAGCCGCCGCCGACCCGCAGGTCGACATGAAAACGAATCTGGGCACCATCCGCCTGGAGCTCTACCCCGCCAAGGCGCCGAAGTCGGTCGCCAACTTCCTGCAATACGTGAAGGACGGCCAGTTCAACGGCACGATCTTCCACCGCGTCATCCCCAACTTCATGATCCAGGGCGGCGGCTTCGACAAGTCGATGAAGCAGAAGGACACGCGCGCGCCGATCGAGAACGAGGCGAAGAATGGCCTAAAGAACGACCTGGGGACGATCGCCATGGCGCGCACCAACCAGCCGCATTCGGCGAGCGCGCAGTGGTTCATCAACCTGAAGAACAACGACTTCCTGAACTATCCCGGCCAGGACGGCTGGGGCTACGCCGTGTTCGGCAAGGTCGTCTCGGGCATGGACGTCGTCAACAAGATCGCCAAGGTGCCGACCGGCAGTTCCGGCATGCACCAGGACGTGCCGCGCGAGCCCGTGGTCATCGAGTCGGTCACGGTCGTCGGCGACAAGAAGTAAGGCTCCCCGGGAGGTGGCACGGTCGCTCTTCATCTCGGACCTGCACCTCTCGGCCGAGCGCCCCGATACCAGCGAGCAGTTCTTCCGCTTCATCGACGAGGAAGCGCGCCGCGCCGGCGCGCTCTACATCCTCGGCGATCTCTTCGAGTATTGGGTCGGCGACGACGAGCTGACCGACCGCGCGGGCGATCCCCTCGCCCGCCAGGTCGCCGATGCGTTGAAAAGCCTTTCGGATGACGGCGTCAAGGTCGCCTTCATGCACGGCAACCGCGACTTCTTGGTCAGCAAGGCGTTCTGCAAGGCGACGGGCGCGGCTTTGCTCGACGATCCAAGCGTGATCAAGACCGGCAAGGACAAGACGCTGCTCATGCACGGCGACACGCTGTGCACCGACGATCTCGACTACCAGAACTGGCGCAAGACCGCGCGCTCGGCCGAATGGCAGCGCGATTTCCTTTCACAGAGCCTTGGGCAGAGGCACGAGGCCATCGTCGGCATGCGCGAGAAGAGCAAGGAAGTCATCGCCGCCAAGCCCGCCGACATCATGGACGTCAACGCAAGCGCGGTGAAAGACGCCTTTCGCAAGCACCACGTGCGCCGTCTCATCCACGGCCACACCCACCGCCCTGCGCGCCATGACGTCGAGGTCGACGGCGCCAGATGCGAGCGCTGGGTGCTGCCCGACTGGTACGGGCCCGGCGGCTATCTCGCCCTGGACGACGTCGGCGCGAGGCTAGTCTCGTTCTAGGCAAGACCTCGTGAGAGGTCTGCTTTCAGGTCCTCGACGGCTTCAAGGCCCACCGCTAACCTGACCAGCCCGTCGCGAATGCCCGCGGCCGCGCGCGCCTCGGGCTTCAAGCGCCCATGGGTGGTCGTCGCGGGGTGGGTGATGGTGGTCTTCACGTCACCGAGGTTGCCGGTGATGGAGATGAGCTTGGTCGAGTCGATCACCTTCCAGGCGGCGTCCTTGCCGCCCTTCACTTCGAACGAGAGCACGGCCCCGCCGGCGCGCTGCTGCTTCTTCGCAAGCGCGTGCTGGGGATGCGATTCGAGGCCGGTGTAGTGGACGCGCTCGATCTTCGGGTGCTTTTCCAGCCAGCGCGCGATCTCGAGCGCGCGCTCGGACTGCGCGAGCATGCGGATCTCGAGCGTCTCCAGGCCTTTCAGGATCACCCAGGCGTTGAAGGGCGAGATCGCGGGCCCGGCGGTGCGCAGGAACGCCTGCAGGCCGTCCATGACGGGACCCTTGCGGCCGATGATGGCGCCGCCGAGCACTCGGCCCTGGCCGTCGAGGTGCTTCGTGGCCGAGTGGACGACGAAATCGGCGCCGAGCTCGAGCGGGCGCTGCAGGATCGGCGTGCAGAACACGTTGTCGACGACGAGCGCCGCGCCCGCCTTTTTCGCGATCGCGGCGATCGCGCCGATGTCGGACACTTCGCCGAGCGGGTTCGACGGCGTCTCGAGATAAAAGAGCTTCGTGCTCGGCCGCACCGCGCGCTGCCATTCCTCGAGCTTCGGGGGAGAAACGAAAGTCGTCTCGATGCCGAAGCGCGCGAGCAGCGTCGCGTAGAGCTGCACCGTCGCGCCGAAGACCGCGTTCGAGCAGACGACGTGGTCGCCTGCCTTGAGCAGCACCATGGAGACCGCGAGAATCGCGGACATGCCGGACGCGGTGGCGATGCAGGCCTCTCCGCCTTCGAGCGCGGCCAGACGGTCCTGGAGCATGGTGACCGTGGGGTTCGTGTAGCGCGAGTAGACGTAGCCCGCGCCCGCCCCGGGGTCGCCGAAGCCCGCGGCGGCCGCGGCGGCGTTCTCGAACACGAAGCTCGAGGTGAGGAAGAGCGCCTCGGAATGCTCGCTGAAGTCGGAGCGCGCCGTGCCCGCCCGCACGCCGAGCGTGGAGAGTTGCAGCTTTTCGTCAGACATAAAAAACCCGATCCTTTCTGTTAAGCGGACCGGGTTTCTTGTGGAAACTTCGCGGCACGCTTTAGCTGTATTTGTTACGCGCCCGCAAGCTGTGGCTCAAATCGGCGCGGAAAAATCCACTATATCAGAGAGATCACCCGTTCGCCACCAGGTTGAGGTCGAGCTGCGCGCCCTCCTCGTCGCCCGAGTCGCGTTGCGCGTCGCGCCGCGACTCGACCACGTGCAGATAGTCCGCCGTCACGTCGCCCGTGACGTAGCGCCCGTCGAAGCAGGAGGCCTCGAAGTTGGTGAGCTTCGGATTGACGCGCCGCACGGCATCCACCAGCGCATCCAGGTCCTGGTAGATGAGCGCATCGGCACCGATTTCGGCGGCGACTTCGTCCTCGCTGCGGTGCGCGGCGATCAGCTCGGCGCGCGTGGGCATGTCGATCCCGTAGACGTTCGGGAAGCGCACGGGCGGCGCGCCCGTGGCGAAATAGACCTTGCGCGCGCCCGACTCGCGCGCCATCTGCACGATTTCCTTGCTGGTGGTGCCACGCACGATCGAGTCGTCAACGAGCAGCACGTTCTTGCCCTTGAATTCGACGCCGATCACGTTCAGCTTCTGCCGCACCGAGCGCTTGCGGATCGCCTGCCCAGGCATGATGAACGTGCGCCCGATATAGCGGTTCTTGACGAAGCCCTCGCGGTAGGGAACGCCGAGCGTCATGGCGAGCTGCAATGCTGATGGCCGGCTCGAATCCGGGATCGGGATCACCACGTCGATCTTCAGGTCCTGGTACTTGCGCCGGATCTTGTCGGCGAGCTTCTCGCCCATCTGCAGGCGCGCTTCGTACACCGACGCGCCGTCGATCACCGAGTCCGGCCGCGCGAGGTAGACGTACTCGAAGATGCACGGGTTGAGCGAAGCCTTCTCCGCGCAGGGCTGGCTGTAGAAGTTGCCTTCCTCGTCGATGAAGACGGCCTCGCCGGGCGCAATGTCGCGCAACACGCGAAAGCCGAGTGCCTCAACCGCGACCGACTCTGAGGCGACCATGTACTCGACGCCCGAGGGCGTCTCGTTGTAGCCGATGACCGCCGGGCGGATGCCGTAGGGGTCGCGGAAGGCGAGCACGCCGTAGCCGGCGATCATCGCGATCACCGCATAGGCGCCCCGCACGCGCCGGTGCACCGCAGCGACCGCCGTGAAAATCGTCTGCGGATCGAGCCGCAGCTTGACCGAGGCCTTCTCGAGCTCGTGCGCGAGCACGTTGAGAAGCACCTCGGAATCGGAGTTCGTGTTGATGTGCCGCAAGTCCTGCCGGAACATCTCGTCCTTCAGCTTCTCCGAGTTGGTCAGGTTGCCGTTGTGCCCGAGCACGATGCCGAAGGGCGAATTGACGTAGAGCGGCTGCGCCTCGGCCGAATTGGTCGCCGAGCCCGCGGTCGGGTAGCGGCAGTGCGCGATGCCGACGTTGCCGGGCAGCGAGCGCATGTTCCGGGTGCGGAAGACGTCGCGCACCATGCCCGTGCCCTTCTGCATGTGGAAGGTCTTGTTGTCGCTGGTGACGATGCCGGCCGCGTCCTGGCCGCGATGCTGCAGGAGGAGCAGCCCGTCGTAGAGGAGCTGGTTGACGGGTGAGCGAGCGACGATGCCCAGGATTCCGCACATCCGAGTCGGCTCCGGCTGTGAACTAGGGTACGGGAGCCGAGGCTCCCGCAACTGCAGGCGCAATCATAGCGCAAGGGATCATTCGTAGCGCAGACGCTCCGTAAATGCGGGCGGCAGCAGCGGTTTCAAGGCGAGCGCGATCTGCACGAGCGTCTTTCCGCAAGCCGAATCGCGCCACCACGGCTCGCGCGGCGCGCTCGTGAGTCCGGCAAGCAAGGTCGCGGCCACGACGATCAGGGCCGCGCGCGCCGTGCCGAAGACCGCACCGAGCGTGCGGTCGATGCCGCCCAGCCCGACCGCGCTCACGATCTTTGACAGAAGCAGTCCGGCGAGCGAGGTCACGACGAGCGCGCCAAGAAAAACCGCCGCATAGGCCGCGGCGACCTTCAGCTCCGGCGTCGGAATAACGTCCGGCATGGACGGGCCGAGCGGCCCGGCAAGAAGGTTGGCTGCAAGGAAGGCGACGACCCAGCCGAGGAGCGACACGACCTCGCGCACGAGGCCGCGCCAGGCGCCGAGCGCCATCGAAACGGCGAATACGCCGATCACGGCGTAGTCGAGCCACGTCACGACAGGGCGACGACCTTGCTTCCCTTCAGGCCGAGCTCGAGGAGCTTCTTCATCGACGCCTCGGCGGCGTCGCGGCTCGGGAACGGGCCCGCCCTCACGCGCGTGAGCGTGCCCTTCGCGACCGGAACCTGCTCCGTATAGAAGGGCACCCGGGCGCCCTTCAGTTTCCCTGCGACCTCCTTGATTTTCTCGGGATCGGCGAAAGCGCCGACCTGGACGGCGAACTGCGCACCCCCGCCCGAGAGCGCGCGCTCGGCGCGAGCCTTTTCCGCCGCCGCGGCGCTCGCGGCGGGTTTGGCAGCCGGTTTCTCGGCTTCCTTTTTTGCAATGACGGGCTTTTCGACCGGTGCCGGCGGTTTCTCGGCCACCTTCTCGGGCGGCTTTTCGGCCTTCGTCTCGGCCGCCTTCGTTTCCGCGCCCTTCTCTTCGGGAGCCTTCGGCGTGACTTTCGGCGTGAAGCCCGATTCGTCCTCGCCCGGCACGCGCACGCTCACCGGCGGGGGCGTCACCTTGGGCTCCGAATCGAACACCATCGGCAGCACGATCACGGCGAGGAGCACGAGGGCGATGGCGCCGACCAGTCGGCGGCGGCCGCGGCGCTTCAGCGTGTTGACGTCTTCGTTATCGGCCATGGGCGCCGGCTACCGTGTGAAAGGAGCCGAACACGACGATTTTATCATTCTCGCCCGCTTCGTTTTTCGCCGCCGCGAGCGCGGCGGCCACGGACGGGTGTTGCGTCACGGGTTCTTTTATTTTCAGTTCCGAAAAAACACGGGATAGCGAAGCAGAATCCATTCCTCTCGGCCCCTCCAGGCTCGCCAGATGCCAGCGCGTGATGCGCGGCGCGACCGCGCGCACGACGCCCGCGACGTCCTTGTCGCCGAGCATGCCAAGCACCGCGATCGTCTCCGGCGCGAAGCCGCTCGCGCCCAGGTTGTGCGCGAGCACGGCCGCCGCCTCGGGATTGTGGGCGACGTCCAGGATCACCTGCGGGCGGCCGGGCAGCACCTGGAAGCGGCCGGGCAGCGAGACTTCGGCGAGGCCGCGCCGTACATCCTGCATCGCGACCGGGATGCGCGTGCGAAGCGTCCCGAGCGCCGTGATGGCGGCGGCCGCGTTGCGCAGCTGCATCGCGCCTCGGAGCGCCGGGTGCGCGAGCCCCGAGCGCTTGCCGCCCGGCCCCCAGTAGGACCACTGCGTTCCCTGGCTCACATAGCCGAAGTCGCGCCCGAGCAGCAGCGGCTTTGCCTTTATGCTCTTGATTTCCTCCAGAACGGTTTCCGGGATATTGGGCTCGGCGATCACCGCCGGCGTGCCCGGCCGGAAGATGCCCGCCTTCTCCCGGCCGATCGCGGCGCGGGTGTCGCCGAGGAACTCGACATGGTCGATGCCGATGCTCGTCAGCACCGCGCAATCGGCATCCACCACGTTGACCGCGTCGAGCCGGCCGCCAAGGCCGACTTCGAGCACGAGCGCATCGGGCTTTGCCTTCGCGAAAAGAACGAAGGCGGCGAGCGTGCCGAACTCGAAGTAAGTGAGCGGTACGTCGCCTCGCGCCTGCTCCACCGCTTCGAACGCCTCGCCGAGCGCCTCGTCGGAAGCCTCGGCGCCGGAGAGGCGCACCCGCTCGCTGTAGCGCAGGATGTGCGGCGAGGTGTAGAGGCCGACCTTGTAGCCCGCCGCGCTCAGGATCGCTTCAAGCATCGCGCAGGTCGAGCCCTTGCCGTTGGTGCCGCCGACCGTGATGACCGGGCACGCGAATGTTGTTCCCAGCCTTGAATTGACTTCGGCAACCCGGTCGAGCCCCAAGGCGATGGATTGCGGATGCTGGCGCTCGATGTAGGCCAGCCAGTCGGCGAGCGGCCTCACGAGCCCGTCACTGCGCGTTTTCGATCGGCTTTCCCTGCAGCAGCGCGAGCAGCGTATGGAGCCTGTCGCGCAGGTGCCGGCGGTCGACGATCATGTCGATCGCGCCCTTTTCCAGCAGGAACTCGGAGCGCTGGAAGCCCTCGGGAAGCTTCTGGCGCACCGTCTGCTCGATCACGCGCGGGCCGGCGAAGCCGATGAGCGCCCTCGGCTCGGCGATCACCACATCGCCGATCATGGCGAAGCTCGCCGACACGCCGCCCATCGTCGGGTCGGTGAGGACGGTAATGAAGGGAAGCTTGCGCTGCGCGAGCTCGGTCAGCGACGCCGTCGTCTTCGCCATCTGGGCGAGCGAGAAGAGACCCTCCTGCATGCGCGCGCCGCCGGTGCTCGTAAAGCACAAATAGGGCAGCTTCTGCTCGATCGCGACCCGCACGCCGCGCACGAAGCGCTCGCCGACCACCGCGCCCATCGAGCCGCCCATGAACTCGAACTCGAATGCCGCCGCCACCACGCCGAGCGACTTGATTGCGCCCTGCATGACGATGAGCGCATCGGTCTCGGCGGTCGCAGCCTGAGCTTCCTCGAGCCGATCGGGATATTTCTTCGAATCCTTGAATTTCAGGCTGTCGACCGGCTGCACCTCGGCGCCGATCTCGAAGCGGCCTTCGGCGTCGAGCAGCGCATCCAGGCGCGCGCGCGCGCCGATGCGCTGGTGCTCGCCGCATTTCGGGCACACGCCGAGGTTTTTCTCGAGGTCGGTGCTGTAGAGCACCGCGTTGCAGGCCGGACACTTTGTCCACAGACCCTCGGGCACCTGCTTGCGCGGGCCGGTCTGCCGCTGGATCTTGGGCGGCAGCAGCTTCTGCAGCCAGCTCAGGCGACCACCTTCGCGTCGAGATCGTCGAGCGCGGCGCGGATCGGCTTCAAAAAGCTCTTCACCCGCGCCGGCGCATCGGCCGGGCGGCCCGCCTCGATCTCCTGGAGGATGCGGCTGCCGATGACCACGCCGTCGGCGATTTCCGCGATCTTGCGGGCCGAGGCGGCGTCGCGGATCCCGAAGCCGACGCCGATCGGCAATCTCGTGGCCGCGCGCAGCTTCGGCAATTGCGCCGCCACATCGGAGATATCGAGGTGACCGGCGCCGGTGATGCCTTTCAGCGAGACATAGTAGAGATAGCCGCTTGCCACCCGGGCGACCTGCCGGATGCGCTCGTCGGTCGAGGTCGGCGCGAGCAGGAAGACCGGATCGATGCCGTTCTTCTTCGCGAGGTCGGCAAACTCACCGCACTCCTCCGGCGGATAGTCGACCACGATCACGCCGTCCAGGCCCGCGGCCCTCGCTTCGCGCACGAAGCGCTCCACGCCGATGGCCTCGATCGAATTGGCGTAGCCCATCAGGACGACCGGTGTATCCGCGTCTTTTTTGCGGAATTCGGCGACAAACCCCAGAGCATCGAGGGCCGCAATGCCGTTCTTCAATGCGCGCTCGCCGGCTCGCTGGACGACGGGCCCGTCCGCCATCGGGTCGGAAAACGGCATGCCGAGCTCGATCACATCCGATCCCGCCTCGACCAGCGCGTGCAGCAGCGGCACGGTGATCTCGCGGGTCGGGTCGCCCGCCATGACGTAGGGAATGAGGGCCTTGCGGCCCGATTTGCGCAGCGCCTCGAAGCAGGGCTGGATGCGCGACATCGCTAGAGCTTCATCCCGAGGCGCTCGGCGACGGTATGCATGTCCTTGTCGCCGCGGCCCGAGAGGTTGACGAGAAGAATCTTGTCTTTCGCGAGCGTCTTTGCGAGCGCCGCGGCGTGCGCGAGCGCGTGCGCGGATTCGAGCGCGGGAATGATGCCTTCGAGCCGGCACAGGTCCGAGAATGCCTTCAGCGCGTCCTCGTCCGTCACCGCGACGTACTCGGCGCGGCCCGAATCCTTGAGCCAGGCGTGCTCCGGCCCGACCCCCGGATAGTCGAGCCCCGCCGACACCGAGTGCGTATCCAGGATCTGGCCGTTCGCGTCCTGCAGGAGATAGGTGCGATTGCCGTGCAACACGCCGGGCCGGCCCGCGACGAGCGAGGCGGCATGCTTGCCGGTCGCCAGACCCTCGCCCGCCGCCTCGACGCCGATCAGGCGCACTTTTTCGTCCGGGACATAGGGATAGAAGATGCCCATCGCGTTCGAGCCGCCGCCCACGCAGGCGATCACCGCGTCGGGCTGGCGCCCGGCGAGCTCCGGCATCTGCTCGCGGCACTCCTCGCCGATCACCTTCTGGAAATCGCGCACCATCATGGGATACGGATGCGGGCCGGCGACCGTGCCGATGATGTAGAAGGTGTTCTCGACGTTGGTGACCCAGTCGCGCATCGCCTCGTTGAGCGCGTCCTTGAGCGTCTTGCTGCCGGACTCCACCGGCACGACGCGGGCACCCAGCAGGTTCATGCGGTACACGTTGGGGCTTTGCCGCGCGACGTCGTTGCTGCCCATGTACACGACGCATTCGAGGCCGTAGCGAGCGCAGATGGTGGCCGTGGCCACCCCGTGCTGCCCCGCGCCGGTCTCGGCGA
>DATAID010000067.1:0-5885 GCA_036262835.1 Burkholderiales bacterium
CGATCAGAGCTCCTTCATCACCTGCGCGTACGACAGCAGCGCGAAGAGCACCGTGCCGCCGACGATGTTGCCGAGGAGGACGGGCAGCGTGAACTGCCCGAGCATGGCGCCGATGCCGAGCTCGTTGCGGGCGACGAGGAGGAACGTCTCGACGCTGCCCGCCACGATGTGCGCGGCGCCGGCGATGCCGATGAGGTAGGTCATCGCGAGGATGACGAAGAACTGGGATCCCTCGGCGGACGGAATCAGCCACACCATCGCCGCCATGAGGAAGCCCGCGGTGACGCCGCTCAGCGCCATCGCGACGAGCTCCTTGTGCACGCTCTCGCGACTGATCTCTAGCATCGCCTCGCGCAGCTCCTCGGTGATGATCGGCGTATAGGCGCAGAGCAGCGCCGCGACGAGCGTGCCGACGAGGTTCGCGCCGAGCACGATCGCCCACATTCGTCCGGCGCGCAGGAGGTTCTGGCCGCTCAGGTCGCGCATGACCGGCAAGACGACGGTGATGGTGTTCTCGGTGAAGAGCTGCTGGCGCGCGAGCACGACCATGATGAAGCCCACGGGATAGCCGAGCGCCGCAAGGAGCGGGCGCCACTCGGCCTCGGGCAGGCGCATCCACAGGATCGCCTGTGCGAGGAGCGAGAAGCTCATCGACAGGCCTGCCGCGAGCCCCGACCACCAGAGCGAGACGGCGGGGCGCGCCATCTCCTCCTCGCCGTAGCGCCGGACGATCTCGTAGATGACCGGGGTGGGGGGAGTCGAGCGCTCCTCGACCCGGTCGGCCTTGTGATGCCTTTCTTCCTTGCTCGCCCGGGCCACCGGGCGATTCTCCCTGCGGATTGTGTTTACCCGAATCGCCCGGACGGATCAGGGAGGCTTATCGCCGGATCAGAACATCGGGTTTGCCTGCCGCGCCGCGCGTCGCGAAAATACGACGCAAACTCTCGTGCCCAAAGGAGAAATGCCGTGCCGAGCCTCGTCCCGCCGCATGGAGGAAAAGGTCTGAAGCCGCTGCTGCTCGAGGGCGACGCGCTTGCCGCCGAGCGGGGAAGGGCGGCGAAGCTCCCGGCGATCAAGGTCAGCACGCGCGAGAAGGGCGACCTGGTGATGCTCGGCATCGGCGGCTTCACGCCGCTCGAGGGGTTCATGGGCAAGGCCGACTGGCAGGGCGTGTGCGACCGGATGCGCATGGCGAGCGGCGTCTTCTGGCCGATTCCGATCACGCTTTCCACCGACAAGCAGACGGCCGACTCGCTCAAGGAAGGCGCGGAGGTCGCGCTCAAGGATCCCGAGGACGGGAGCCTCCTCGCGACCATGCGCGTCACCGAGAAGTACGCGATCGACAAGACGCACGAGTGCAAGCAGGTGTTCAAGACCGACGAGGCCGCGCACCCGGGCGTGAAGATGGTGATGGAGCAGGGCGAGGTGAATCTCGCCGGCCCGGTGAAGGTGCTCTCCGATGGCGGCTTCAAGGCGAAGTACGGCGACCTGTACAAGACGCCGGCCGAGACGCGCGCCGAGTTCGAGCGCCTCGGCTGGTCGAGAGTGGCGGCGTTCCAGACGCGCAATCCGATGCATCGCTCGCACGAGTATCTCGCCAAGGTTGCGGTCGACACCTGCGACGGCGTGATGATCCATTCGCTGCTCGGCAACCTGAAGCCGGGCGACATTCCCGCCGAGGTGCGCACCAAGGCGATCGCCACGCTGGTGAAGAACTATTTCCGGCCGGGCACGATCGTGCAGGCCGGCTATCCGCTCGACATGCGCTACGCGGGCCCGCGCGAGGCGCTCCTGCACGCGACTTTCCGCCAAAACTACGGCTGCTCGCACCTCATCGTCGGGCGCGACCACGCCGGCGTGGGCAAGTATTACGGCCCGTTCGATGCGCACAAGATCTTCGACACGCTGCCCGAGGGCGCGCTGGAGACGCGGCCGATCCGGATCGGCGTGACCTTCTGGTGCCATCGCTGCTACGGCATGGCCTCCGACCGGACCTGCCCGCACGACGCGAAGGATCAGGTGCAGGTGTCCGGCACGCAGCTGCGCCAGTGGCTCTCGGAAGGAAAGACGGTGCCGCCGGAATTCAGCCGGCCCGAAGTGCTCGCCGTCCTGCAGGAATACTACAGGTCGCTGGACGCGAAAGAAAAAGTCTAGAAGTAAAAGCTAAGCGGCGCTGATGTTGCGCCGCTCGGTGCTGAAGGCCTGCAGCGCGGCCATGCGCTCCTTGGCGAATTCCACGAAGCCGTTCAGGAGCTTCGAGTGGATGCGCTCCTTGGGATAGACGACCGAAAACTGCCGGTCGAGGCGCGGCAGCAGCGGCACGCGCGCGATGCGTCCAAGGGTCGACTCGAGCGCGACGGTGGCGCGCGACATGATCGCGAAGCCGAAGCCCGTGGCGACGAGGCCCTTCAGCGCCTCGGGGCTGCCGAGCTCCATCACCGGCTGCAAAGCGACGCCGGCTTTTTCAAGGTAACGGTCGATCACCTCGCGCGTGCCCGAGCCGGTCTCGCGGCTGACGTACGCGTGCTCGAGCAGCATGCGCGGCGGAATCGCGCTCAGCTTCGCGAGCGGATGCTCGGGCGCGCACACGACCTGCAGCTCGTCGTCGCAGCAGACTTCCGTGGCAAGCGAGGGCAGGTGCGAGTCGCCTTCGATGAAGCCGAGGTCGAGCGAGCGCTCGACGATCCGGTGCTGCACCTGCTCGGAATTGGCGATGAAGAGCCGCGGCACGATCGCCGGGAAGCGCGTCTTGAACTCGCCGATCAGCTGCGGCAGCACGTATTCGCCGATCGTCATGCTCGCGCCGATCATGAGCGGGCCGGCGACGTGGCCGGTCAGCTCCTTCAGGCGCGTGTCGAGCTCCGAGGAAAGGCCGAGGATCCGCTCCGCGTACTCGAGCGCGAGCAGGCCCGCGGGGGTGAGCGCGATGCGGCCGTTGGCGCGGTCGAAGAGCCGCGTGTTGAACTGCTCCTCGAGCTGGCGGATCTGGAATGTGACGGCCGGCTGCGTCATGAAGAGCGCTTCCGCCGCCTTGGTGAAGGAGAGGTTCTTCGCTACCGCGTGAAAGACCTGGAGGCGCCGATCGGCCATGTCATCGACCCGCTTGCGGGAAAGAGTGGATTCTACGCCCGCCGTCAGGCCGCCACGACTTCGTCCGAGTCGTGCGGCGTCGAGTACCACTCGATCGCGCCGGTCGCCGGATCGTAGCGGCGCCTTCGCTGGGTGCCCATGTCGCAGCCGTAGATATGGATGCTCACGGACGGAACGTCGCCCGGGTTCTCGACCTTGTGGACATCGCGCTGCGGCGACGTGATGTGGGAAGTCTCGCCGGTCCGGGTGAAATGCACGCCGACTTCCTGCAGCCGGGCGCGGCCGGGGTCCTTGCCATCGTCGGTGCGCTTGAAGCGCGTTTCCTTTTCGAGCCCGTCGTAGAAGCCGAGCACGCCCCAGGAAAGGTGGTCGTGGATCGGCGTGCCCTTGCCGGGACCCCAGCAGAACGCAATCACGGAGAGCTCGCTGCCCCGGCGGTAGAGGCAGTACTGGCCGTAGCCCGCGGCGACGCCCGTCTTGCCTTCGGGCGGGCGGCGGTACCTGTCCTTGATGTAGCTGCGATCCGGGCCGGCAATCAGCTGCTTCACCAGCGGCTCGACCGCCGCCACGATCTTCCACTGGTCGCGCTCGTTCGCGACGATGCCTTCCAGCTTGTCGAGGAAGCGGCTCAGCGTCGCGTTCGGATGACGCACGGCTCTAGGGCTTCTTCGGCGTCTTGTACTCGACTTCTTTCTGGAAGGGCTCCCAGACCGTCTGGAAGCCGACGAACCCTTTTTCGTTCGCGGGCATCTGGCGCGTGGTCAGGAAGCGCGCCTTGCCGTCAGGAACCGGGGGCGGGGGAGTCTTGGGTTTCTGGTCGCTGCTCATGAGTCACCTCTCGATCAAACGGGTCGCAGGCGCGCCGGGTCGATGTTCACGCCCGTCGGGATCGCGCCGCCCACTTTCGTCTCTTCATCCGTCGCATCGCGCACGGTCAGGATCTCCAGCGTGAAGACCACCTCGCGGCCGCAGAGCGGATTGTTGCCGTCGACCGTGAGCGTCTCGTCGTCCAGGTGCGTGACGAGAAAGCTGCGCGTCTGGCCGTTGTCGTTCTCCATGAGGATGGAGGTGCCGACTTTGCGGTATTCCTCGGGGACGTTCTCGATCCGGTCGGTGAACACGAGCGACTCGTCGCGGGTGCCGAAGATCTGGTTGCCGTCGATCGCCACTTCGATGGTGTCGCCGGCGCACTTGCCGTGGAGCTCCATGTGCACGGACGGAGCCAGGATTTCGTTGTGCCCATGAACGTAGCCGAGCGGGAACTCGACCCGGGTGACGACATGCCCCGTCTTGCGGTCGGTGACCTTGTAGGTCAGCTCGACGAACTTGCCCTCGCAGATGGCTTCAGAAGATGGACGCACCGAAAATCCTGACCTTTCCCTCCTCGTAGCCGAGGACGAGCCGGCCGAGCCATTCGCCCGGCTTTTTGGTGCTCTTCTGCCGGTAGAGGACCGTGACGTGCGCGCCCCGGCGGATGATGCCGATCGCGTCGATCTCTTCGGACAGGTTTCTCGCGAGCTCGCTGTTGGCGAACTGGTGGCCCGCGGCCACCTGGTCCATCGCCAGCGCGAACGAGCTGGAAAAATTGCGGACGAATTCGCCGTACTTGCCCTCGTTCGAGGCCTTGACGAGGTCCCGCCACAGCGGTTTCGCCATGGCGAAAATTTCCTCATCGGTTTTCTCGATGATGTTCACGGGCCGCTCGGCGAGCGCCAGCATATTACTTCTCGTCCTCGACCAGGTGATAGCAGGGCGCCTTCTCCATGGTGTATTCGCCCGTCTTCGGGTCGCGGCGCGAGACGGTCAGCACGTGCCAGTTGGCGTCGTCGACCTTCATGGCGTCGCCCCGGTAGTAGTAGCCGGGCCAGCGCGTCTCCTTGCGAAAGAGCGTGTGGTGCGTGACGCACTCGGCGGCGCGATGGCGGTGCTTCAGCTCCCAGGCGCGCAGCAGCTCGTGGATGTCCTTGGCGGCGAGCTTCTCGAGGTCTTCCTCCATGATTCTCAGCTTCTTCAGGCCGATGTTGAGGAGCTTCTCGTTGGTCATGTAGCTGACCGTCACGCCGCCGCAGTACTCGTCCATCAGCTTCTGCAGGCGATCGAGGCCCTGCTTGGGATTGATGTAGTGCGGGTTGACATCGCCCGCCACGATCGCGTTCCGGTAGACGCGGTAATGCTCGAGCGGCTTGTAGATCTCTTCCTTGCGGCCGTTGATCTGCTCGTCGGACACGCGGATGCCTTCGGCTTTGCCGTCGTCGATGTACTTGCAGGCGGCTTTCGCCGCAAGTCGGCCCTCGGTGAACGAGCCCGAGGAGAACGCGTGAGGCGTGCCGCCGACCGCGTCGCCGGCGCCGAAAAGGCCCTCGATCGTGGTCATGCGGTTGTAGCCCCAGAAATATTCGGGCGGGGAGACGTCCTCGGGCCCCGAGCACCAGGCGCCCGAGCAGGTGGCGTGCGAGCCCATCACGTAGGGCTCCGAGGTGGTGAGCTCCGGGTTCTCGTTTTTCGGATCGACATCGGTCGCCGCCCACAGCACGGCCTGGCCGACGGTCATGCCGAGGAAGTTCTCCCAGCCCACTTCCTCCAGGTGCGGATCCTGGAAGGCGCGCATGGTCACCATGTGAATCGGGCCGCGGCCCGCGTTCACCTCGCTGATGATGCAGTGGTTGCGCAGGCAGGTCGGGATCGGCCGGTGCGTCAGGTGCGAGGCTTCCGGATCGAGGTATTCCTTGCCGACCATCTTCTGCAGCTCGGGGAACCACTTCGACTCGTACTCTTCGCCGAGGCAGTTCTGCGTG
>DATAID010000068.1:0-7077 GCA_036262835.1 Burkholderiales bacterium
TCGGTGCTCGCGGTGATGGTCATCGCGGCGTTGGTCGGGATGATCGGATCGCGGCCGAGCGCGTACGCCTTGTTATCGGTGTAGTCGATCGAGGGCTCGGGATTGCGCACCAGCATGTCGAGGCGAACCATGACCACGTCCTTGAGGTCGGTCGCCGTGGGCGAGTTGACGAAGCGGTCGGGCGCGCCATCGCCGGTCATGCCGGTGTCCGAATTGGTGGTCGAGGGCGTGTCGTCGATGCCGTAGCCGACCTGCATGAATTCGACGCCCGTGGCGATGGGCACAATCTGGAAAGCCGCCACGCCGCCGTTGTTGTAGAGCTCGAGGCGCTTCAGCGTCGGCACCGGCCGGCCGCCGTCGTCGCTCGAGCCCGTGCAGGCGTCGGTCGCGACGCCGGTCGAGGGCAGGTTGCACGGCGCGACGAAGTAGATGTTCACGTGCACCTGCCGGATGAAGCCGACCGGCGAGCCGGCCGGGCAGATGGAAGAGCAGGGATCGCTCGTCGAGGGCGTGAGGCAGCGCCGGGTGATCGAGGAGGCCGACCCGTCCGCCTTGCTCGTGCAGCTCGTCGTCCCGCCGCCGTTCTGGACTTCGAAGCTCGCCGGGTTCGTCTGCAGGTACCAGGTCCCCGCGCTCGTGGTCGTGCCGATCGGCACGAAGCTGCTGTCCGAGCGCACCACTACGAGGATGCCGCTGCCAGGAGAGAGGTTCGTGTTCGGCAGCAAGGTGCCGCAGGTCGTCCCCGAAAGGTCGGGATAGTCGGTCACGCCGGCCGGGCCAAAGCCGATGACCGGCATCTGCAGCAGCGCCTGCACGTTCGCCGCGCTGTTGATCGCGCAGGGATCGGGAATCGAGCTGGCGAAGCTTGTCGTCCGGTACTGGCCGAAGTAGCCGGCGAGCTGCAGGTCCTGGGTCATCGTGTCCATGGCGAAGCGGCCGTTCTCGATCTGCGCCGCCGAGCGCCGGATCTCGTTCTGCGAGATGCTCGACTTGGAAAAGAGCGAGGCGACCCCGGTGAGGAGGAGCAGCCCGATCGTGATCGAGATCATGAGCTCCATCAGCGAGAAGCCGCTCTCGCGCGTGCGCCGTGCGTGCATGATCGGCCTCATTGCAGTGAAGCGACGAGCAGGGTGGTCCACACCACGCGCCGCTGGGTATCGGTGCCGAAAAGGTTGAGCGCGCAGTTGCGCGCCACCGCCGGGTTGACCGTGGAGTCCCAGCTCGCCGGCGAGAAGGTCTGCGTGACGCCCTGCCAGGCGATGGCGACGGTGTAGGACTGGCTCGCCGAATCGAAGCCGACGCAGGCGCGCGCGCCGAGCATCGCCCCGATGCGGTTGCCCGAGGTCGTTTCTGCGGCGCCCTGCAGCATCTGCTCGATCAGCTGGACGTCGGTCTGGGCGGTCGCCACCGCGGTCGGATTGGTGGCGAGCGACGGGCACGTAAAGGAGCCGGTGTTGTACTGGCCGGTGCCGGTCGCGCCGAGGTAGGGCGTGCCGGCCGAGGCGTCGGTGGTGATCGCATAGCAGGCGGCCGCCTTGCGGTTGGCGTTGATGCGATCGACGATGTCGTTCATCAGCACCATCGCCTGGGCGCGCTGGTAGGACTCGAGCTCCGCGTTCTGCGAGACGACCTGCACGCCGACCAGGCCGAGCAGGCCGACGGTCAGCACGAGGAGCGCGACCAAAACTTCGATCAGCGTGAAGCCGCCCTGCGGGGATTTCATGTCAGCAGCCATTGGTCGGGTCCGTGTCGGCGTCGATGCGCACGCGCGGCAAGCCGTTCGTGTCCACGCTCACGCAGCGCGAGCGCACCTTGGTGGTCTCGCGCGTGGAGTAGAAGATCAGTTGCTGGGCCGAGCCGGTCAGGCGGCCGTTGTAGCCGTAGGTAATGGCGCTCGCCGAGCCGGCCGGCACGCCGACCTGCACGGTCACGCCGCTTTTCAGGGCGTCGGTCTGCGCATAGACGGCGCTGCCCACCTTCACGGTCCAGCCGCTCTCCCAGCCGGTGCCGATCGGCGCGACGACGGCATTGGCGCGCGCCTTGATCGCCTCCGATCGCGCCTGCAGCAGCGAGGCGTAGAGGTCGGAGGCCGCGGTGCGCACTTTGGCGCCCTGGATGAGATCGATCATGGAGGGCATGGCGAAGCTCGCGAGGATGGCCACGATCGTCACCGTGATCAGCAGCTCGAACAGCGTGAAGCCGCGGCTGCGCGGGGCTACCATGTGCCGGTCTTCGCGCCCGTGCTGTCGACGGTGAGCGTGCCGTCGGAGGCCTGCGAGCCGCCGGCAATCGGAATCGCCGCGACCTTGAAGTAGGGCGGGGTCGAGGAGTTGTTCACCGAGCCGGGGCTCGTCGTGAGGGTGACGGTGTAGTACTGGTTGGTGCAATCCGTGCTGCAGGTCCACTTGCTGCGCGCCATGTTGAGGCCGCCCGAGCCGAGGGTGGCGGTGTAGCTGCGCGCATCGAACAGGTACTGCGCCTGCTTGGAGGCGATCTCGGTGAGGAACTGCTGGGCGTCGGAGCGCCGGCCCTTGACCACGAACTTGTCGTAGGACGGGTACGCGATCGCCGCGAGAATGCCGATGATGACCACCGTGATCATCAACTCGACGAGGGTGAATCCCCGAGAACTGTGCATGACGTCTCCCCTTGTGGCGTGAATGTTAGAGACGCGTCCCCGGGCGCGGCAAAGCAGTCGACCGGCGGCAGGAATCCCGCCCCGAGCGGCGCGGCGCGGGCAGTATAGCCGGAACTAATTCACGCTACTTTGAGGGGTCCGCCGCGCTGGATGCCGCGCGGCACTTCGGGGTCCGCCGCGCTAGATGCCGCGCGGCACGGCTACTTCGACTCGCCGGGGAGCTCGTACAGGCGGGGCTTGGGCTTCTGGTTCGAGGGCAGCGTGCTCGGATCGTAAAGCTTGGGGCGCGGCTTCTCGTTCGATTTGAGGCCGCTCGTGTCGTAGGGGCCGGGCGCGCGGGTTTCTTCCGGCGACGGCTTGACGGGCTCCACGGCCGTCAAGGTCTCGGCGCCTTCGGGCGGCGCCGGCGCGTCCTGCTTGCGCGCCGGCAGGACGCCCGCTTTCGGATAGCCGGCGAGGTCGAGCATCGCGTCGTAGCGCTGCGACTCGAAGCCGCTGAACGCGGAGCGCCCCACCACGAGCGCCGGCACGCCCTCGGCGCCGGTGGCGGCCTTCAGCTTTTCCAACGTCTCCTCGTTCCAGACCTGGAATTCGCTGAACGGGATGCCGCGCTTGTTGAGCGCCTCGCGCGCCTGCGCGCAGGGCTGCTTGCAGAGCGGCGAGGTATACAGCGTGACCGGGTAATCCTTCTGGGTCTGCTGCACTTCCTGCGGCAGCTGCGGCGCGCCCGCCTGCTCGGCCGCCCCGTCGTCCTTCTTCGGCCCCAGCCGCTCGACCTTCTTCGCCGAAGCGGGCGGCGCATCGCCGTACTGGACACCGCCCTTTTCGTCGATCCAGCGATACTGCTGCGCCTGCGCGAGCAGCGAGCTTGCAAGTACGCCGGTCAGAAGAATGCGGGCAAGGATGCGGGCGAACATGAGGAAATGTTACCACCGCGCGTATAATCCCCGCCTCGCGCATGCCGCGCTCGCTTCCCTTTTAACTGCTGGTGTAGCTCAGTTGGTAGAGCAACTGATTCGTAATCAGTAGGTCCCCCGTTCGAGTCGGGGCACCAGCACCATTAACCGCCCTCTTCGAGTCGTTCCTATGCGACGCCCGGATCTCCTCACGCTGCTGGCATGCGCGATTTTCCTCGGGTCCGGTGCCGCCGCCGCGCAAAACGCCCGGTTCAGCGCCCGCTCCACGGACTATCCGCACACGCTGTGGGCGGGTCTCGACCTGAAGATCACCGAAATACAGCGGGGCGAGCAGTGGTCGGCGTTTTCCCTCGAGGAGAAAAAGGGCGAGCAGAGCGCGAGCGCCGCGGCCCGCTTCTTCGCCTGCGTCTCGACGAGCCTCGCCAAGCAGCGCGGCTATTCGAGCGTGGCCTACCTCGTCGGGTCCAGGCCGCGCGTCGAGGACACCGGCGTCGACCAGAAATACGTGTGGCTGACGGCGTTCGAAAAAACGCCGACCGACAATGTTTCCGGCACGGTGTCCGAGCTTCGCGGCGTGATCGCGAAGATCGACCGGCGCTACGGCGTGACAGGGACCGAAGGCGTGGTCCCCGTGAAAGTGGAGGATTTCCTCCGGGCGTTCACCTGCCCGGCGTTCCTGCCGCAGCGCGCGCGCTAGCGCAGCTCGAGCGTTGTCCCTTTCAGCCTCGCGCTGAAGCGCCTGCTTTCGCCGGGGTAGGCGACCGTGAAGGCGATCTCCTCGCCCTTCACCCGCCCCTCGATCGGAAAGGCGTTGGCGCCTGCACGCAGCGCGCCCGTCAGGAACTGGAAGCGCTGCTCCAGGGTGATTTCCCCCAGGCTCGTCCAGTAGCGGCCCGCGACCTTCGCGGGCACGATCCACAACAGCGCGGTGCAGGATTCGGCGCAACCCTCGAGCTGGGCGCGCTCGTCCTCCTGCCAGTCCCCCATCGTGAAGGTGTTAGAGGCGATGCGCGTGCCGGGCTTGAGCGCGAGGATCCGCGGTCGCAGCTTGAGATTGAGCTCCTGGCCGAGAAACAGGGTGATGACGGTCGCTTGGGAGAAGTCGGTCTCGAAAAGGTCGGCCTTCACGAAGGCGGCCCTGCCGGCAAGGCCCTCCCTTTGCGCGTAGCGCCGCGAGTACTCGACGAGGTCCGGGTCGTACTCGACGCCGAGCGCGCGCGCGCCACGCTTCGCGGCGGCGATCACCGTGCGGCCGTCACCCGAGCCGAGGTCCATGACGAAATCGCGCGGGCCGACGCGCGCGAGATCGAGCATCTTTTCCACGACCACCTGCGGCGTCGCGATCCAGACCGCGTCCTTGCCGGGCTGGCCGTAGACGGGCTCGTAGGAGCTGCAGGAAGAACTGAACAGCAAAAGGAAAAGGGCGGCAACCCGCATGCCGCCCATTATCCTGCCCTGCCGGCGAGGCGGGTCAGTCCTTCAGCTTGTCGCGCAGGCCGTGCGCGGGCGTGCCGCCCCCGCCGTCGCCGCCCCGGCTCGCCCGGTCGGCGGCTTCGCGCAGCCGGCCGGCGTTCGACTCGCCCTCGGCATACCACTTCTCGAGCAGGTGACTCGCGAGGTCGCGGCCGCCCAGGCCGAAGGACAGGCCGAGCGCCAGCACGGCGAGCGCCACCGCGCCCATGAAGAGCGTGTTGACGAGCTCCTGCGCGATGCCGATCTGGTTCACGGCGACGATGACGGCGAACATCCAGATCGCGGCGCGCGCCGCGTTGGCGATCACATCGGGGTGGCGGAAGCCCGAGCTGGCCGTCGCGCCGCGCACCACGCCCGCCGCGGCGTTGGCGAGCAGCCCGCCGATCACGAGCACCACGATGCCGACGGCGAGATTGGGCAGCCAGAGGAGGAGCTGGCGCAGGACGTCCGACACCGCCGGCAGGCCGAGCGCATCGAAGGCGACGACGAGCGCGATCAGGCGAATGAACCATTTTCCGATCAGCGCCAGGAATCCGGCCGGGTCGCTGCGCACGCCGATGTTCTGCACGAAGCGCGAGAAGCCGGAGCGCTCGGCGAGCTGGTTGAACTTGACCGCGCGCAGGATGCCCGCGAGCACCCGCGCGATGAGCGAGGCGACCATCCAGCCGATGACGAGGATGATCGCGAAGCCGATCACCTTCGGAATCGCTGCGAAGAACATCGCCAGCCCGCCGGCAAGCGACGTGAGCATGGCTTCAGACCAATC
Organism: Burkholderiales bacterium; assembly: GCA_036262835.1. Lineage (GTDB taxonomy): Bacteria > Pseudomonadota > Gammaproteobacteria > Burkholderiales > SG8-39 > RBG-16-66-20. The sequence continues at coordinate 5,795 of DATAID010000068.1, forward strand.
CTTGACCGCTGGCAGCATAAGTACCTCCTTGCCGGTGCGATACTCCCGGACCATGGTCGGTTCCCAGCGCTGCTCTAAAATAGGCTGATCGAACCATGGCAGCGCGAATCCTGGTGGTTGACGACGACGACAGCTTGCGCGAGCTGCTTCGCATGCATCTCAGCTCGGCCGGCTACGAGGTGAGCACCGCCGCCGACGCGATCGCGGCCGGCTACCTCGTGCTGCGCAGCCCCCCCGACCTGATCCTCTCGGACGTCAACATGCCGCACATGGACGGGTTTCAGTTCGTCGCCGCGCTGAAGGCCGACAAGACGCTGCCCGAGATTCCGGTGATCTTCCTCACCTCGAACGAGGAAGGCGACCACCGCGGCAAGGAGCTCGGCGCCGTGGGCTATCTCACCAAGCCGGTGCGCGCCGACCGCCTGCTCGAGCTCGTCGCCCAGCACGTGCCGGGCGGCGCGGTGCCGATCGGCTAGCTACCGGCGCACTCGCGCAGCTCGGTGCCCGGAAAGGCCTGCGCGAGGTCGCGCAGCTTCGCCTGCAGCGGCAGCTCGGGATTGCGGACCCGGAACCACACTTTGGTGACGCGCGTCTCGCGCTCTCCGGTCTGGGCGCTCTTGACGCCCTTTGCCTTCAGGGCCTCGAGCTGCTTTTTCGCCGCCTCCTCGCTGCTGAAGACGCCGAGCGAAATGGCCCACTGCATCCTGCCTTCCTCCGGGACGATGAAAAACTCGCCGATGCCCAGGTTCTTCAGCTCGGCGGCCTTCTTCTGGGCGCTCGCGCGGTTGCCCTGCGGCGGGATGAACACCCACCAGCCGGCGGTTTCCTCGGTGCGGCTCTGTGTGAGGCGGTCCGCGCCGAGCGCAAGGCCTTTGAGCGCCTCCTCGCCGCGCGGGGCTTCGGCCACCGCGAAGCCGCCCCATTCGAGGCAGGCCTTGGGCGTGGTCTCCACCACCGGACGCGGCTTGGGCGGGCTGGGCAGGCCCGCCAGGTCCTTCGGCCCGAGCACGCGGATCTTTTCAGGCGCGATCTGGCGGCGCAGCGATTCGTCGGCGGAAATGGTTTCAAGAGGAGGGCCGAAGCGCGACCAGGCAAGCAGCGTGAGGTTCGCTGCGACGAGGAGCAGGAAAAAAGCTCTCATACCGTCCCGATGCGCGCGAGCCCTTCGAGCACGAGGTTCTCGACATAGCGGCAGGGCAGGTCCGCGCCGTCGGCCTGCAGCCGCTCGATCAGCGCCGGGCCGCCGCCGCCCGAGACGAGGCAGAGCGCGCTGCCGCCCGTCC
>DATAID010000069.1:0-9947 GCA_036262835.1 Burkholderiales bacterium
ACGCCCAAAAGCAAAAAGGCCCGCCGAAGCGGGCCTTTCCGTTTTAGCTGGGCCGTCTTAGAGCGGCTTGATGTTGGTGGCCTGATCGCCCTTGGGTCCGGTGGTGATATCGAAGGAGACCTTCTGGTTCTCCTTCAGGCTCTTGAATCCGGAGCCCTGGATCGCGGAGAAGTGCGCGAACACGTCCTTGCCGCCGCCATCGGGGGTGATGAAGCCGTAGCCTTTCGCATCGTTGAACCACTTGACGGTACCAGTTGCCATGTCTGACTGCCTTTCGTGAATTAAAGATTAAAAATTGATCGAGCTATGCCCGATGCCGGCGCACCATCAATCAAAAAGCGTTGGGGAGTTTGTCTCAGACCAGCGAAAATTCATTGAGGAATCCAGCGAGCGCGATCATACACGAATCGCGAAGTCCGTCAAAATGACGCAATGCGCATTTGCATCTTCGGCGCCGGCGCGATCGGCGGCCACCTCGCCGCGAAGCTCGCGTCGGCGGGCCACGACGTCTCAACGGTGGCGCGCGGGCCGAACCTCGCGGCGTTGCGCGCGCGCGGCATCACGCTGCGCCACGGCGAGCGCACTTTCTCGGGGCGCGTGCGCGCGAGCGAGCGCACGCAAGAACTCGGCGCGCATGACGTCGTCTTCGTGACAACCAAGGCCACGGGCCTTGCGGCACTGGCCGAGGGCGCCGCACCACTCACGGGACCGGAAACGGCATTTGTTTTCGTGCAAAACGGCATCCCCTGGTGGTACGCGCAGGGGCTCGAGGGAAAACCCGGGGCAGGCCGGCCCCGCCTGCCGGCGGAAATGGAGCGGCTCGATCGCGACGGCCGGCTCGCGGGCGCGATCGCGCCCGAGCGCGTGATCGGCGCAGTTGTCTATTCGTCCAACGACATGGTCGAGCCGGGAGTGGTCGAGAACCACACGCCCGGGCGCAACATGCTCGTGCTCGGCGAGCCCGACGACCGGACGAGCGCGCGCATCGGGAAGCTGCGCGCGCTGCTCGAGGAGGCCGACGTGCTCTCGCCGCCGACCGGCGCCATCCGCGAAGTCGTCTGGAACAAATTGCTCGTCAATTTCGGCTCCTCGCTGTGCGTGCCGCTCGGCGAGCCGGTCAGCGCGATCCTGCAGGACCCGGCGCTGCGCGCCTTGCGCGAGCGGCTGATCGAGGAAGGGCGCGCGATCGCGCGCGCGTACGGCGTCGATCCGCAGGCGGCGCCCAAGCGCCCGGGCGGGGCGCAGCCCTCGTCGCACAAGCCCTCGATGCTCCAGGACTACGAGCTCGGCCGGCCGATGGAGGTCGACGCGCTCCTCGCCGTGCCGCTCGCTTTTGCGCGCGCGGCCGGCGTACAGGCGCCCGCGCTCGAGGCGCTGACGGCGCTGGTCGCGCGCCTCGCCGCACGCAAGGGGTTATATTCCTAGCGTCCGATGAGCAAGATCTACGAGAAGCTGAAGGAGGCCGAAGCCGAGCGCGAGCGGGTCGTTGCGGAGCGCAAGCGGCTGGAAGCAGAAGCGGATGCGGCGCTCGCGGCGCGCGAGCGCGAAGAGCGCCTGGAAAAGGCCGGCCGCGCACCGGCGCCCGCCGCGCCCAGGTCGCAGGACGACGAGCAGGTGGCGCGCGGACGCGCCGAAGCGCTCGCCCGCATCGAGGCCGAGCGCGCCAGCGCCCAATCGACCGCGGAGCGGGCGGCGGCGGAGGACGCGCGTCGCGTCGAGGCGCAGCAGTCCGCGGACCTCGAGCAGCGCAAGCTCGAGGCGGCGCGCGAGAGAAAGGCGGCCGAGGCTCGGCTCTGGCGAGCGGCGGAAGGCCGCGCGGCGGCGGAATTCGAGGCGGCGCGCGCCGCCAGGCTGCGCGAGGAGGAGGAGCGCGCGGCGCTTGCGCAGGAGCAGGAGCGCTTCGCGGCGGAGCGCACGAGCCGCGCGCGCGCCGAAGAGCGCGAGCGCGCCGAGGCCGAGGCGGCGCGATTGGCGGCCGAGCGTGCGGCGGCGGCCTCGGCGAGGTTCTCCGAAGCGCGCCTGCGCGCCGAAGCCGAGCAGAAGCTGCGCGCGGCGGCGAGCGAGAAGGCGGCGCAGGAGGCGGCGGCGGCCCGCGACGCGGAGGCGGCGGCGCAAGCGGACCTGGAGGCCGGGCGCGCGGCGAAGGAGCGCGCGCGTGCGGAGCAGGCGGCGCTCGAGAAGGCGCAGGCGCGCGCGGCGGCGGAAAGGGAAGGCCTCAAGCGCGCGAAAGAGCGCGAGGCGGCCGAGGCCGCGGCACGGCTTGCGGCGCAGTCGCACACGGCGGCCGACGCGCAAGCGACGCGGCTTTCGATCGAGCGCAAGGAAGTCGAGGCGCGGCTTGAAGCCGAAGCGCCTCAGGAACCCCGCCGCAAGCGCACGGCAGCCACGGTCGCGATGGCGGTGGCGGTCGCCGTCGCTTTCTGGATTGGCACGCTCGCGAACCGCAAGGCGCCGCCCGCGCCGCGCGACCCGGCGTTCGCCCCCGCCGTCCTGCCGGTGGTGCCCGAGGGCGCGTTGCCGCTCAGGATGGATCGCGATCTCGACGCGTTTTCCGCGCGCGTCGCGCAAAAAGAGCCGAAATGACCGTCGACCTGCGCTCCGACACGGTCACGCGGCCCTCCGAAGGCATGCGCCGCGCCATGACGGCGGCGGAGCTCGGCGACGACGTCTTCGGCGACGACCCGACCGTCAACCGGCTGCAGGAATACGCCGCCGACATGTTCGGCTTCGAATCGGCGCTTCTTTTTCCCACCGGGACGCAATCCAACCTCGCGGCGCTCATGAGCCATTGCGGGCGCGGCGAGGAGGTGATTCTGGGGTCCGAAGCGCACAGCTATCGGTACGAAGCCGGCGGGCTCGCGGTGCTCGGCTCCATCCAGCCGCAGGTGACGCCGAACCGCGCCGACGGAACCCTCGATCTCGCCGACGTGGAGTCGCTCGTCAAGCCCGACGACCCGCATTTTCCGCGCACGCGGCTGCTCGCGCTCGAGAACACGATCACCGGCCGCGCGATTCCGCGCAGCTACTTCGACGACGCGCAGCAGGTCGCGAAAAAGCACCGGCTCTCGATGCATTTGGATGGCGCGCGCGTGTTCAATGCCGCGATCGCCCAGAAGACGACCGTGAAGGCTCTCTGCCGGGGCTTCGATTCCGTGTCCTCCTGCCTCTCCAAAGGTCTCGGCACGCCGGCAGGGACGCTCCTCCTGGGTGAAAAGCCTTTCATCGATAAAGCGAGGAGGGCGAGAAAGATCCTCGGCGGCGGCATGCGCCAGGCCGGCGTGCTCGCGGCCGCGGGGCTTTATGCGCTCGAGCACAACGTCGAGCGGCTTGCGGAGGACCATGCCAACGCCGAGCGGCTCGCCAAGGGGCTGCGCGAGGCAGGCTATGAGGTCGCGAGCGTGAATACGAACATGGTGCTGGTGCGTATAGCGCCCGAAAAGGTTGAATTTCTCAAGAACGCACTCGAGAAAAAGCAGATCAAGATTCTTGCTCGCCCGATGCTGCGGCTCGTCACCCACCTCGACGTCGACGCCAAGGGAATCGACAAGGCGATCGCGGCGTTCGGCGCTGCACGGCATTGAAGTGAGCAGCTTCGCCCCGCGGCTTGCCGCGTCGGTGGTCGCGTGCGCGTGCGCGCTGCCGGCGCTCGCACACGAGGAAGAGGACACGGTCGACGTCATCCACCGCTACGACGCGGGCGTGGGGCTCTGGGACGCTGCAAGCCAGGGCGCGGTGACGGGCGACGGCATCAACAAGCGGCCGCTCCTCAGGCCCGGCGAGGTGCTCGAGTCGGTGCCCGGCATGATCGTCACGCAGCACAGCGGCGACGGCAAGGCGAACCAGTTCTTCCTGCGCGGCTACAACCTCGATCACGGCACCGACTTCGCGACCTGGCTGAACGGCATGCCGATCAACATGCCCACGCACGCGCACGGCCAGGGCTATACCGACCTCAACTTCCTCATTCCGGAGCTGATCGGCCGCATCGTCTACAACAAGGGGCCGTACTTCGCGGAGGACGGCGACTTCGGCTCGGCCGGCTCGGCGCGCATCCGCTATGTCGATCACCTGCACGCCACGCTCGCACAGGCGACCGCGGGCTCCTTCGGCTACCGGCGCGCGCTCCTCGCCGGCTCGCCCGAGCTCGGCTCGGGCCGGCTGCTCTATGCGGCCGACCTGCAGGGCTACGACGGTCCGTGGGACACCCCGACCGACCTCAGGCGCTTTCGCGGCGTGCTGCGCTATTCGAGCGGCACGGCCGCGAACGGCTGGAGCGTGATGGGGATGGGGTACTCGGCCAGGTGGAATTCGACCGACCAGATTCCGCAGCGTGCCGTCGACTCGGGCACTCTCGGCCGTTTCGGCGCGATCGATCCGAGCGACGGCGGCAGGACCAGCCGCACCAGCCTGTCGGGCGAGTGGCGCAAGTCCGAGCGCGACGGCTCGTACGCGGCGAACTTCTATCTGATCCGCTCTCGGCTCGACCTTTTCTCGAACTTCACCTATTTCCTGAATGATCCGGTGAACGGCGACCAGTTCCAGCAGGCCGAGCGCCGCTCGATCGCCGGCGGGTCGGTGAGCCGCACCTGGGTGGGAAAGCTTGGCGATTACAGCTCGAGCACCGTGGCCGGTGTGCAATTCAGGAGCGACGGCCTCGCGCCGGTGGCGCTCTACAACACCGTGGCGCAGCAGCGGCTCTCGACCATGCGCGAGGACCGCGTGCGGGTCGCGAGCTTCTCGCCCTACGTGCAGAACACGCTCGAGTGGACGCGCTGGCTGAAGACGATCGCCGGGCTGCGCTTCGACCACTTCAATTTCAGGGTGGACAGCGACAACCCGCTCAATTCGGGCCGGGCGCGCGACTCCATGGCCTCGCCCAAGCTCTCGCTCGTGCTCGGGCCCTGGCAGCGCACCGAATTGTTCGCCAACTGGGGGCACGGCTTTCACTCCAACGACGCGCGCGGCACGACGATCACCGTCGACCCGGCCACCGGCGCGGCGGCGCAGCGCGTCGACCCGCTCGTGCGCACCAGGGGCGAGGAGATCGGCGTGCGCACGCAGCCCGCGAAGACGCTCACGACCTCGCTCGCGCTCTGGCGCCTGGAGCAGGCTTCCGAGCTCCTTTTCGTCGGCGACGCCGGCACGACCGAGCCGAGCCGGCCCTCGCGCCGGACCGGTCTTGAAGCGCTCGCGCAATATGACCCGCGGTCGTGGCTGTCGCTGGATGCGAGCCTTGCCTTCACCCGTGCGCGCTTCTCCACCAGCGATCCGGCGGGCGACTTCATTCCCGGGGCGCCCGACAAGGTCGCCTCGGCCGGCCTCACCGTGGAGGGGCTGCACGGCTGGTTCGGAAGCCTGCGTTGGCGCTATTTCGGCCCGCGGCCGCTCGTCGAGGACAACAGCGTCCGGTCGCAGTCCACTTCGCTCGTGAACCTGCGCGTGGGCTACGCGTTTAACAAGAAGACGCGCTTGAGCTTCGACATCTACAACCTCTTCAACGCGAGGCAGAACGACATCGACTACTTCTACGCCTCGCAGCTGCGGGGGGAGCCGGCGCCCGTGCTCGACCGGCACTTCCATCCGGTCGAGAGCCGCGCCGCGCGCGTGACGCTGGCGCTCGAGTTCTAAAAGAGGTGCACCGCGGTCGGGAACCAGAACCCGATCACGCAGAAAGCGACGCCGAGCACGCCCAGGCCCACCGCCATCCAGGCGAGCGCCGCCATCGCGGTGACGATCGAGGCGGAGGCGAGCACGATCGCGATCTGCACCGCGGCCGAGGAAAGCTCGTAATGGTGGTAGGCCGCATAGGCGAGGTCGCGCTTTTTTTCGGCCGTCTTCGCGCGCGCCTCGAGCTGGTCGCGGCCCTCGCCGGTCTCGGGCTCGTTCTGGTAGCGCTCCGCCGTCTTCTTCCACTCGGCGATCTGCTTTTTCGCCTCCTCGCTGTCGGGGTGCGCGAGCTTGGTCTGCTCGGCGGCGATGCGCAGCGACTGGCGCCGGATCGTCTTCGACTGGTAGAAGGCCCACAGGTTGGAGGCCTCGATGTTGTAGGAAAGCGCCGCGGTCTGCGCCGACTTGCCGAGGGTCTCGGAGAAGGCCAGCACGAGCGCGAGGATCGAGATGAGAAGCGCGATTTCCTTGTTGTGCGGCTCGACGTGCGCGCCGTGTCCGGACATGTTTTTTCTCCCCGGACTGAATTTTACTAGGCGGTGTCGACCTGGCTCGACGGCCGGCCGCCGAACTGCGCCCAGGCCACCCCCGCGATGGCGATGACCGCGGCGCCGATCTTGAGCCAGGTGAAGCGCTCATCGAGGGTGAGCCAGGCCACCACGCCCGCGATCGGCGGCATCACGTACTGGAGCGGCGCGCTGCGCGCGATGCCGCGCACCGCGTTCACCCAGACCCAGACGAGCCAGCCGAGGAAGGAGGAGATGAGCACCGCCCAGGCGAGCGCTGGCCAGAGCGCCGCCGGCTGCCCGGCGAGCGGCGTGGCGATGAAGGCGGGCAGGCAGATGAGAAGGAGGGGCGGGGCGCCGAAGAAAAGCGTCCAGCAAAGCAGCATGAGCGGCCCGTAGCGGTCCACGAGCGGCTTGGAGATGATGGTATAGAGCGAGAAAAGGCCCGAGGCGGCGAGCAGCGCGAGGTCGCCGAAGCCCGCCTGCGCGAGGCCGCGGGTGAACTTGTCGGAGAGAAAGAGCGCGATGCCGGCGAAGGCGACGAGCGTGCCCGCGACCTGGCGCGCGTGCAGGCGCTCGGCCCCCATCGCGGCGAGGATGAGGAGGGTGAAGAGGGGCGAGCTCGTCAGCACGAGCGAGCTCGAGAACGCGGTCGAGAGGTCCATCCCCCACATGACCACGCCGACGTGCAGCGTGTGGCCGACGATGCCGGCGGCGGCGAAGCGCGCGATGTCCTCGCGCCTCGGCAGCGCCTGCGCCAGGTGGCGCCGGTAGACAAAGAGGAGCAGCGCCGCGCCGAGCGCGAGCATGACCAGGAAGCGCAGGAAAAGGAACGAGCCGACGCCCATGTGGGCGAGGATGTACTTGGTGACCGCGAAATTGCAGCCCCACACCGCCATCATCGCGAGCGCCGCGGCGAGCGACGCTTCCTGCTTTCCGAACGAAGCCATGCTTCAGCGCAGGTTACCTGAAAGCCCAAGGGTTAAACTTGGAGAATGCTCGAGGCGCGACCCGCCGTTCGCTCGCTCGCGGCCTCGAGGATCCGCGAGGTCGTCAATTCCGCCGACGGCGTTCCGGACGTGCTCGCCTTCTGGGTGGGCGAGCCCGACGAGCCGACGCCCGAGTTCATCCGCAAGGCCGGCATGGACTCGATCGCCGCCGGCGAGACGTTCTACACGTACAACCTCGGCATTCCCTCGATCCGCAAGGCGCTTTCGGAATATGTTTCCCGCCTTCATCAGGAAGTTTCCGTCGACCAGGTCGCAATAACTTCTGCCGGCGTGAACGCGCTCATGGTCGCCTCGCAGCTGCTGATCGAGGCGGGCGACCGGGTGGTCGAAGTGGTGCCGCTCTGGCCGAACCTTCAGGAGATCCCGCGCATTCTGGGCGCCTCCGTCGAGACAGTGGCTTTGGAATTTGAAAAGAATGGCTGGACTTTGAATTTGAATCGTTTGCTTGAAAAACTGACCCCGAACACGAAGGCGCTCTACCTGAATTCGCCCAACAATCCCACCGGCTGGACGATCACGCGCGAGGACCAGAAGACGATCCTCCAGCACTGCCGCAAGCACGGCATCTGGATCTTCGCGGATGACGCGTATGAGCGCATTTACTTCGGGGAAGGGAAAGCGGCGCCTTCGTTTCTCGATATCTCCGACTCGAAGGACCGCATCCTCAGCGCCAACACGTTCTCCAAGACCTGGCTGATGCCGGGATGGCGCCTGGGCTGGCTCGTGGTGCCGGGCGAGCTTGCCGCGGATCTCGCCAAGCTGATCGAGTTCAACACGTCCTGCGTGCCCGTTTTCGTGCAGCGCGCGGGCACCGCCGCCCTGACGCAGGGCGAGCCGGTGATCGCGCGCACCGTGGAGCGATTCCGCAAGGCGCGGGATTTCCTGGTGAAGGAACTGGGCGCGCTCGAGCGCGTCAGCGCCGCCACGCCGAGCGGCACCATGTATGCGTTTTTCAAGGTGGAAGGCGTCACCGACACGCTCGCCTTCTGCAAGCGCCTCGTGCAGGACGTGGGCCTCGGTCTCGCGCCGGGCTCGGCCTTCGGGCCGGCGGGCGAGGGCTTCGTGCGTTGGTGCTTCGCCTCGGGCGAGCCGCGCCTCGCCGAGGGCATCTCGCGCCTGCGTCGCGCTTTGGTGCAGTCGCAAAAATAAGCGCACCGATCTGGTGCGCGCTGGGGCTTTGAATTCTTCCGCAAGTTAAAAAAACCCATCAAAACAGGACGTAAACGCCCGGGCACAGTCGTTGCGTAGTCCCCGCCAGTCTCACCTCCAAATACGGCAAAGGGGAAATACATGAAACGGCGCACCTTCATCAGGCAGTTGGCGATATCGGCGGCGGTGGCCGCCGTTGGCTTGGGCTCCTCCGGCGTTTACGCCCAGGAGAAGACGGTCAAGATCGGAGTGCTGCACTCGCTCTCCGGGACGATGGCGATCAGCGAGACGGTGCTCAAGGACACCGTCCTCATGGCGGTGGACGAGATCAACGCCAAGGGCGGCGTCATGGGCTACAAGATCGAGCCGGTCGTCGTCGATCCGGCGTCCAATTGGCCGCTCTTCGCGGAGAAGGCGCGCCAGCTGCTCACCCAGGACAAGGTCGCCGTGACCTTCGGCTGCTGGACCTCCGTCTCCCGCAAATCGGTGCTGCCCGTCTACGAGGAGCTGAACGGGCTTCTCTTCTACCCGGTGCAGTACGAAGGCGAGGAAATCTCGAAGAATGTGTTCTACACCGGCGCCGCGCCCAACCAGCAGGCGATCCCGGCGGTCGAGTACCTGATGTCCAAGGACGGCGGCTCGGCCAAGCGCTGGGTGCTGCTCGGCACCGACTACGTGTACCCGCGCACCACCAACAAGATCCTGGAGGCCTACTTGAAGGCCAAGGGCGTCGCCGACGCGGACATCTCGATCAACTACACCCCGTTCGGCCACTCCGACTGGCAGACCCGGGTCGCGGCGATCAAGCGGTTCGGCGCCGCCGGCAAGAAGACGGCGGTGGTCTCGACCATCAACGGCGACGCCAACGTGCCCTTCTACAAGGAGCTGGGCAACCAGGGCATCAAGGCCACCGACATTCCGGTGGTCGCGTTCTCCGTCGGTGAGGAGGAGCTGCGCGGCGTCGACACCAAGCCGCTGGTCGGGCAGCTGGCGGCCTGGAACTACTTCCAGTCCATCGACAACCCGGTCAACAAGGCCTTCATCGACAAGTGGATGGCCTACGTGAAGAAGAACAACCTGCCGGGCGGCGACAAGCGCGTCACCAACGACCCGATGGAGGCCACGTACATCGGCATCCACATGTGGGCCCAGGCCGTCGCGCAGGCGCACACCACCAACGTGGACGCCGTTCGCCAGGCCGTCGGCTACCAGCACTTCAAGGCGCCCTGCGGCTTCGACATCACGATGGACGCCGAGAATCACCACCTGCACAAGCCGGTCTTCATCGGCGAGGTCAAGGCCGACGGTCAGTTCCGCGTGGTGTGGAAGACCGAGGGGCCGATCAAGGCCGAGGCGTGGAGCCCGCACATTCCGGACGACAAGGGCAAGATCGCCAACTGGCTGTATCCGTGGGCGTGCGGTAACTGCACCGAAGCGAAGTACAAGTAGGAACTGGGACGTGCCGGCACCTGCCAAAGCATCGCGCCGGTTCCCGACGGGACGGCTCGCGTTCGTCGCCTTCATCTTCGTGATGATGGGCGGCGGCGCGGGCCGGTTCGCGTTGGCTGGCCCTTTGGAAGACGCCGTCAAAGGGCTGGCCAGCCCGACCGGCGAG
>DATAID010000070.1:0-79378 GCA_036262835.1 Burkholderiales bacterium
CAACCTGGTGGACGGCTGCGCCCTGGCGGTGCGCAACGGGTTCACGGGCGCCGGGCTGCCGACCTCACTGCACATCGTGTGCCGCGGCTACGAGGAGGCGACCGCGCTGCGCATCGGCTGGGCGTACGAGCAGGCCGCTTCGTGGCGAGAGCGGACGCCGGAGTTGCCCTGAGGACGAAGTGCCTCCTCCTTCTTCTTTGTGCGGCGTTCCTCGGCCCGGCCCGGGGCCAGACGCCGGAGGAAACGCTTGCCAAGGCAGAGCTCGCCGAGCCGCTTTTGCTGATGGGCGCGGCTGTGCAGCTCGACAGGGCCGGTAAAAAAGACGAGGCCGTGTTCTGGTTCTACGCGGGGCAGCTGCGGGCCCGCTATTCGCCTCTGCTCAAAGGGGAGAACAGCCAGCTGGTGGTGATCTTCACGATGTCCGGCGAGGGGATCAACGCGCACGCGCAAAAGGACGTCCCGCGCATGGCGAAGACGATCGATCGCGTGCTCGATTGGGACGAAAAAACCTTCGCGGCTTGGGCCAAAGCTCAAAAGCTCGACCCGTCTGACGTGAAGCTTGCCGCCGATCGCGCGAGGACGCGAGAGGGTCTGGTCGCGTTGATGGCGGAGCTTAGATCGAAGCGCGAGCACTACGAGAAGCTCGCGCGCGAGTACAAGGACCCGGAGGAGCAGCGCCGCGCGGCGCTGGAGGAGGAGGCAAGGCAGATTCGCGCGAATTTCTCCACGCGGACGGTCGAGCGGGTGGTCGACGGCCACCGCCTGCGGCTGCCGGCCAATTACTTCTCGCGCATGGGCCTCAAGGAGCCCGACCGCGCCGAAGTGAGAGACCTCGTGCTCGCCCTGTTTCTTCCGGAAATGGAGGGGTTCTCCACGGCCACGCCCGTCGACCTTGGCGGCCTGCGCAATCTCATGTGGGTACGCGTCAACGACCCGAACATGAATCGCAATGCATTCGAACTCTTCGAAGCGTTCGTCGCCAGCCAGCCGAAAACCGAGCCTTTGTTCGGGTCTGACGCGTTTTTCTTCGACGCTTTCAACAATCCCGGCAAATTCCGGCTCCCGCTCTACGGCTACACGAACGAACACGTCCTCGCGCTCGATCGGCCGGGACGCGACCGGGCCTACGTGTCCTGCGTGGCGCCCGAGCGGAACATCACCCGCACGAATCCCCAATGCCGGCTTTTCATGCGCCACGCGGCGAGCGGGCTACGGGTAAGCGCTGCTTTCAGCCAGGACTATGGAAACGACTGGCAGCGGATCATCGACCGGATTCATGCGCTCCTCGATACCTGGCATGTGCGACAGCCGTAGGCGCTTTGCGCACCCGGGAGTCATTGCATTCCTGACGGCGATGCTTCTCGCCTCCGCGGCGTGGGGCCAGGGCGCCGGCGCTGTCTCCGAAGATGTCCTGAAGCAGTACCGCCTCGCGCTCCTCAAGCAGGCGAGCCGCGAAACCATCTATCCGAAGGAGGCGCTCGAGCTTGGCATCGAGGGCACGGCGGTGGTGCGGCTGTCCATCGACGCAGAGGGCCGGATCACCTCGTCGAAAGTCGATCCCTCCAGCGGCTATGCGGTGCTCGATGTCGCCGCGCTGGAGCTGGTGCGGAAAGCGCATCCGCTCGCGACGCTTCCGCAGGTGCTGCGCGGCAGGCCGTTCAACGTGACGGTGCCGATCGTCTACCGGATGCGCTAGGCGTGGTACGAGGTGACCCGTGCCACCTCGTTCTTCGAGCCGAGGATCACCGCGACGCGCTGGTGCAGGCGATCGGGCCTGATGTCGAGGATCGGCGTCTTGCCGTCGGTGGCCGCGCCGCCCGCCTGCTCGACGATGAAGGCCATCGGATTCGCCTCGTACATGAGGCGCAGCCGCCCTTCCTTGTTCTTCGAGTCGCGCGGATACATGAAGATGCCGCCGCGCGAGAGCACGCGGTAGACGTCGGCCACCATCGAGGCGACCCAGCGCATGTTGAAGTCCTTGCCGCGCGGGCCGTCCTTGCCGGCGAGGCATTCGTCGATGTAGCGCTTCACCGGCGGTTCCCAGCGGCGCATGTTGGAGGTGTTGATGGCGAATTCCGCCGTGTCCTCGGGGATCCGGATCTTTTCCTGCGTCAGCACGAAGGTGTAGGTCTCGCGATCGAGCGTGAACGCGTAGGCGCCGTCGCCCAGCGTAATGACGAGCTGCGTGGTCGGCCCGTACACGGCAAAGCCGGCGGCGACCTGGTTGCGGCCCGACTGCATGAAGCACTTCTCGTCGGCGACGCTCACGCCTTTCGGGCAGCGCAGCACCGAGAAGATGGTGCCCACCGAGATGTTGACATCGATGTTCGAGGAGCCATCCAGCGGGTCGAAGAGGAGCAGGTACTCGCCCTTGGGATAGTGGGTCGGCGTCGGCTTCACGTCCTCCATTTCCTCGGAGACGAGCGCGGCGAGGTTGCCGCCCCATTCGTTCGCTTCCATGAGGATCTCGTTCGACATGACGTCGAGGTTCTTCTGCATCTCTCCCTGGACGTTCTCGGTGCCCGCGTCGCCGCGGCCGCCGCCGAGCGCCCCCTTGTTGACGCGCGTCGAGATCGCCTTGCAGGCGCGCGCGATGGTTTCGATGAGGAGCCGGAGATCGGCGTTGATGAGGCCGGCGTGCTGGCGCTCGATGAGGAATTGGGTCAGTCCGGGGCGTCGCATGGAGGCCGATTCTAGCGCCTGCGGCCGGCCATCCAACCGGCCGAGAGGAGGAGCACCGCCATGACCCAGAGCACCGGGGCCACGCCGAACGCTGATCCGGCCGCGCCATAGGCAAGCGGCGTGATCGTGGTGCTCATGCCGAGGACGGTCGAGCGCACGCCGACGACTTCGCCCTGGCGCCCGGGCGGCGAGACGGCGTAAAGCAGCGCCATGATCATCGGCTGCGCGCTCCCCAGGCCGATGCCGAGCAGGAACGAGAGCGCCATGAGAAGCGGCACCTGCACGACGAAGGGAAAGAGCGTGTAGGCGAAGCCCGCGATGAGGAGCGCGGCGGCGACCACCGTCCACTCGCGCAGGCGCCGCGAGAGCGCCGGCATCAGCATGCGCACCGTGAAGGTGGCGAGCGCGAAGGCGCCCATGATGGCGCCGATGGTCGAGGCCGACAGGCCGATGTGCGAGCCGTACACCGGCACGATGAAGGTGTAGAGGTCCCAGCCCATGGCGAGCACGCCGCTGAAGCCGAAGGCGGCGCGCAGCTGGGGCTCGCGCAGGAGGTCGGTGACCTTGTGGCCGGCCTGCCGCTCGCGCTTGCCGTGCCCGGAGGGAAGCGGCGGGCGCTTCCAGGCGAGCAGCGCAGCCCCGGCGGCGGGAAAGAACGCGAGCAGCAAGAAGGCGACGCGATGACCCAGCCCGTCGATCGTGAAGCCGGCAAGGAGCGGCCCGAAGAACCCGCCGATCGCGAAGCTCACCGAGAACCAGCTGAAATTGACCGCGCGCTCCTCGGGCGTGCCCATCGCGCCGACGACGTGGTTGAGCGCCACGTGCGCCACCATGAAGCCCGCGCCCGCGATCAGGGCGGCGGGAAAGAGCGCCGGCATCGCCGGCCACACGCACGGGATGAGGATGCCGACGGTGAGCGCGGCGCCTGCCGCGAGCAGCGGGCGAAAGACGCCGATGCGGTCCATGAGCCGGCCCGCCGAGACCGCGAAGAGCATCGGCAGCACCGCGTAGAGCGACATCAGCACGCCGATGGTGAAGGGCGTGGCGCCCTGGCTCAGCGCAAAAAGGGAGAGGGTGACTCGGCTGCCGACCAGCCCGAGGTGGGCCAGGACGGTGAGAAGAACGATGAACGCGAGCCGCACGAGGCGACTTTAGCCCGTGCGGCCCGCGCGAAAAAGGCTATTTCACGCGACCTGGCCCGCCGCGCGGGCCTCGAGCGCCGCGATGCGCTGCTCGATCGGCGGGTGCGAGGCGAAGAGCGCCATGAAGCCCGGCGAGGCATTGATGCCGAAGGCCTGCATCGCCTGCGGCAGCGCGCCCGGCTGCATCGAGCCCAGGCGATGCAGCGCCGCCACCATCGGCCGCGGCGAGCCGAGCAGGCCTGCGGAGGCGGCGTCGGCGCGGAACTCGCGCTGGCGCGAGAACCACGCCACGATGATCGAGGCGAAGAGGCCGAGGATGATCTGGCTCACGATGACGGTGGCGAAGAAGCCCAGGCCCTCGCCGCGCTCGTTCTTCAGGATCACGCGATCGACGACGTAGCCGATCACGCGCGAGAGGAAGATGACGAAGGTGTTCACCACGCCCTGGATGAGCGTGAGCGTCACCATGTCGCCGTTGGCGACGTGCCCGATCTCGTGCCCGAGCACCGCCTCCACCTCGTCGCGCTTCATGGACTGGAGGAGCCCGGTCGAGACGGCGACCAGCGACGAGTCGCGGAAGGCGCCGGTCGCGAACGCGTTCGGCTCGCCTTCGTAGACCGCGACCTCCGGCATGCCGATGCCGGCTTTTTCGGCGAGCTTCTTCACCGTGTCGACGAGCCAGTATTCGCTCGTCCCCTCGGTGCCGTCGATCGTGTGCGCGCCGGTCGACCACTTGGCGATCGGCTTGGACATGAGCAGCGAGATGAACGCGCCGCCGAAGCCGAAGATCGCCGCCATGACAAGGAGCGGCACGACCTGCAGGCCCTGCTGCGCCAGCGCGCGATCCAGGCCAAGCAGATTGATGACGATCGAGAGCAGGAACACCACCGCGAGGTTGGTGGCGACCAAAAGGACGATTCTTTTCATGGTCTTGGCCTCTGGAGGGGAGAGGGAAGGGTCACGAGTGTACTGGAACCTTAGATGGGGGCGCCAAAGCGGGGTTCAAGCCCGGGCCTTGACGTCGGCAAGAATCATTTCCGCGCCCTTGGCGGCGATCATGTAGGTCGGGGCGTTGGTGTTGCCGGAGGTGATGCGCGGCATGATCGAGGCGTCGATCACGCGCAGGCCGTCCACGCCGAGCACGCGCAGGCGGTCGTCCACGACCGCCATCGGGTCGCTGCCCATCTTGCACGTGCCGACGGGGTGAAAAATCGTCGTGCCGAGCTGACCGGCGGCCTTTTCCAGGTCTTCGTCCGTTTTTATTTCGACCCCGGGTTTGAATTCCTCGGGCTCGTATTTCTTCAGTGCATCGGCAGCCATGATTCGCCTCGTATACCGCATTCCGTCGATCGCGACCTTCCGGTCCTCCGGAGTCGAGAGGTAATTCAGCTTGATTTCCGGATAGGCCGAAGGATCCGGCGAGGTGATGCGTACCCAGCCGCGCGAGGTCGGGCGCAGGTTGCACACGGCGGGCGTGATGGCCGGGAAGGGATGGAGCGGGTCTCCGAACTTGTCCAGTGAGAGCGGCTGTACGTGCCATTCTATGTTCGCGGTCGGCTGCGATGCATCGCTTTTCGCGAAGGCGCCCAGCTGCGAGGGGGGCATCGTGAGCGGCCCCCTGCGCTGGAATGCGTACTGCAACGCCATTCCCGCTTTCTGCCAAAGGCTGTGCGTCATCTCATTCAGGGTCCGCACGTTCTTCACTTTGTACTGCATGCGGATCTGCAGGTGGTCGTGCAGGTTCCGGCCGACCCCGGGCAGATTCTGAATTGTTTTTATTTGGAGTCGATTCAAAAGGTCGTGAGGGCCGATTCCCGACAGCTGCAGAACTTGCGGGGACCCGATCGAGCCCAAGGAAAGGATGGTTTCGCGGTTCGCCTTCGCAAAAAAAGCGTTTCCGTCCCGGGAGAATTCAAAACCGACTGCTTTGCTGTTCTCGAACCGGACCTTCGTGACGGAGGCGCCGGTCAACACCGTGAGGTTCTTGCGGTGCAGGACGGGCTTGAGAAAAGCATTGGTCGCGCTCCAGCGCACGCCGCGCTTCTGGTTCATCTGGAACAGGGCGCAGCCGGCGTTGTCGCCGCCGTTGAAGGATTTCACCGGCGCGATGCCGCATTCCTCGGCAGCCTTGCGCCAGGCGTCGATGATGTCCCAGCGCACGCGCGGATCCTCGATGCGCAGCTCGCCCCCGGCGCCGTAGCTGTCAGTCGCGCCGTGCTCGTAGTCCTCGAGTGACCGGAAGACCGGCAGCACGGAGTCCCACGACCATTCCTCGTTGCCGAGCGCGGCCCAGTGGTCGTAGTCCTCTTTCTGCCCGCGCATGTAGATCATGGCGTTGATCGAGGAGCACCCGCCCAGCACGCGGCCGCGCGCATAGTGGATCGAGCGGCCGGCAAGGTGCTCGTCCGCCGCCGTCTTGTAGCACCAGTCGGTACGCGGATTGGCGATGGTGTAGAGGTAGCCGACGGGGATGCGGATCCAGTACCAGTCGTCCTCGCCGCCCGCTTCGAGAAGCAGCACGGTGTGGTTCGGGTCGGCCGAGAGGCGGTTCGCGAGTACGCAACCCGCGCTGCCACCGCCCGCGATCACATAGTCGTAGCTGCCAAAGACCTTTTCCACCGCGGGGATTCTAGCCCTACGCGGCGCGCGCCGCGCCGGATTCGCGTTCCGGGAATATTTTTCCGGCGGAATCTTTTTCCGCTTCCTTCCCGTATTCGCCTTTGTGCGAGGACGCACAACAACAAAGGAGACGAATTCCATGGTCACGTCACGACGTTCTTTCCTCAACCGCGCCACCCTGTCGGCGGCCGCCGTTGCGCTGCTCGCGGGGCGCGATGCGCTCGCCGCGAGCCACACCGGGGCGAAAGGGGACGCAAGCTCGGATATCGGCATTCTCAATACCGCGCTCGCGCTGGAGCACGAGGGCATCAACGCCTACACGCTCGGCGCGCAAAGCGGCCTCCTGCAAAAGCCGGTGCTCGATGTCGCCGTGCGCTTCCAGTCCGACCACAAGGAGCACCGCGACACGCTCGCCGGCGCGATCCGCAAGCTCGGCGGCAAGCCCGTCGACGAAAAGCCGCTCGCCGAGTACGCCAAGGCGCTTCATGCGGATACGCTCAAGACCCAGGCCGACGTTCTCAACCTCGCGGCGCGCCTCGAGATGGGCGCGACCAACGCCTACCTGGGCGTCATCCCGTCGTTCAAGGACTCGGGCCTCGCCAAGGTGTCGGCGCGCCTGGCCGCCGACGAGGCGCTGCACTGGGCGATCCTCAACAACGCCCTGGGCAAGCCGCTGCCTGCCGGCGGCATGCCGTTCGGCGCGTGAAAAGGGCGGCTTTCCTTGGAGCCTGCGCGGTGCTTGCCGCGCAGGTCTCCGTCGCTCGCGCAGACGCGGAGCGCGGGAAGCAGCTCTACGAATCGCGCTGCATCGCCTGCCACTCGGTGGACGAGAACCGGGTCGGCCCGGCGCACAAGGGCGTGTTCGGAAGGAAGGCGGGCAGCGCGAAAGGCTACGACTACTCGGCCGCGCTGAAGAAATCCAGGGTGATCTGGAACGAGAAGACGCTCGATCGCTGGCTGGCGAATCCCGAGCGCCTCATTCCCGGACAGAAGATGGGCTTCTCGGTCCCGGACGCGAAGGACCGGGCCGACTTGATCGACTACCTCAAAACCGTGAAATAGTGCCGTGCCGCGCGGAGCTGGCGCGGCGGACCGAGCTCAGGCGGACGGCTGCTTGCCTTGCTTGCGCGGCGTCGTCGGGGCCGGCGTGCCGGTCGGACGAAGCATCGGACGCGGCGGATACGGCGCCTGGCGCGGCCGGCGCGGCTGCGAGGTCGATACCTTTTGCTGATCCGCTTCAGTTTCGTTGTCGATGGAAGTTTTGATGGCGATCTCCTGCGGACTTGAATAAGTTACGCTAACCGGATGAAGCAAAAGAGAAATTATACACGAATCGGGGTCGATTTAGGCGGTTCCAAGATTGAAGCCATTGCTCTAGATTCGAACGGCAAGTCACTGGTTCGTAAGCGAATTGCCACCCCAAAAGGGGACTACGAGGGGACGGTCCGCGCCGTGGCGGCGTTGGTGCTCGAAACCGAGAAAAAGCTCGGCAAAAAGGGGCGGGTCGGCGTCGGCATCCCCGGCGCGCTTTCGCGCGTCACCGGTCTGGTCAAAAACGCGAATTCCACCTGGCTGATCGGCCGCGATCTCAAGACCGATTTCGAACAAGCGCTTGATCGTGAAGTTCGGCTGGCCAACGACGCCAATTGCTTCGCGCTTTCGGAGGCCGTCGACGGCGCGGCCGCCGGGGCGGAGGTCGTGTTCGGCGTCATCCTCGGCACGGGCGTGGGAGGCGGAGTCGTGGTGCGCGGCGAAGTACTCACCGGCCCCAACGGGATCGCCGGCGAGTGGGGCCACAACCCGCTTCCGCTGCCGCAGGAGGAGGACTTGCCGCTCCCCGAGTGCTACTGCGGACGCAAAGGCTGCATCGAGACCTATCTTTGCGGGCCGGCGCTGGAAAAAAATCCCGACATGGACCGCTACGAGGAGCGGCTTGCCCGCGCCTTGGCCGGCGTCATCAACGTTCTCGACCCGGACGTGATCGTGCTCGGCGGCGGAATATCGAATGTGCGGCGGCTGTATGCGAACGTGCCCAGGTTATGGGAGCCTTACGTTTTCTCGGATCAGGTCGCGACGCGGCTGGTGCAAAACCGCCATGGCGACTCGAGCGGGGTGCGAGGCGCAGCCTGGCTTTGGGGCCGGAACTGACAAAAAGGGGAGAGATCATGAGGAAAGTTCTTGCGGCGTCGATGGCGTTGGCGATTGCGCCGGCCTTGCAGGCGGCTGACATCGAGGCGGGGAAAGCGAAGGTCGCCGAAGTGTGCTCGGCCTGCCACGGCATGAACGGGGTGAGCGTCGGCGACAACATCCCGAACCTCGCCGGCCAGCACGCGGCCTATCTCGAAAGCCAGCTGAACGCCTACAAGAGCGGCCTGCGCAAAGGACCAGGCCCCGCCCATCCGGCCGCGATCATGAACGCGATGGCCTCGCAACTCTCGACGGCGCAGATTGCCGACGTCGCGGCCTATTTCGCCTCGCTTCCCGGCGCGCCCGCGGGCACGGCCAAATCCGGCCAGCTTCCGAACGTCGCCAAGACCAACCTTGCGTTCCCCGAGGATTACAAGGCGACCTTCGTCAAATACCACACGATCAACTTCCCTGCGACCAAGCAGGTGCGCCACTACTTCGCCAACCCGGCCGCGCTGGAGGCGGCAAAGGCGGGGAAGCCGCTTCCGGACGGCTCTTACCTCTTCACCGAGGTCTATGCCGCGAAACTGGACGAGAAGGGAAGCCCGGTGACGGGGCCGGATGGTTTCTTCGTCGCCGAGAAGCCGCTTTTCTACACCGCCATGGGAACCGGCGCGGGCTGGGGCGACGCGATCCCGGCGCCGCTGCGCAACGGCAACTGGAACTACGGCGTGTTCACGCTCGACAAGAAGCACCGCCCGATCAACCAGGCCGAGTGCCTCGGCTGCCACCAGCCGCTGTCCAAGGAAAGCTACGTCTTCACGCTGAAGCAGCTTTCCACGGCGAAGTAGCTACTTCTTCGGATTCATGACGATGCGGGCGTAGCGCTGCAGGGTCCAGTACGCCCAGGCCCAGTCGATCAGCACCACGATCCGGTTGCGAAAGCCGATGAGGAAAAAGATGTGCGCGCCCAGCCACAGGAGCCAGGCCGGGTAGCCCCAGAGCTTGAAGCGCCCGAGCAGCGCGATCGCCGCGTTGCGACCGATCGTCGCAAGCATGCCGTAGTCCTTGTATTCGAAGGGCTCGCTTTTTTTTCCTTTGAGATCATTTAAGACGCAAAGAGCGGCAAACCTTCCCATTTGCTTCGCCGCCGGAGCAATTCCTGGAATCGGCGGCTGGTGGCTCGGCACTGAAGCGAGATCGCCGATCACGTGGATCTCCGGATGCCCGGGAGCGGTGAGATCCGGCCCGACGACGACGCGCCCGGCGCGATCAAGCGGCACGCCGAGCGAGCGGCCGAGCCGCGAGGCCGCGACCCCCGCGGCCCAGACCACGGTGCGGGAAGGGAGCCGTTCATCGCCCAGCTGCACGCCCCCGGCGTCCACGCTGGTGACCGGCCGGCCCAGCCACACCGTGACGCCGAGCCGCTCGAGCTGCAGGCGCGCCTTCTCCGATAGATCGGCCGGATAGGCGCTCAGTATTCGGTCACCTGCCTCCACTATCAACACGCGGGCCTTGCGCGGATCGAAATTGCGAAATTCACCCGGTAACGTGTGCCGGGCGATCTCGGCGAAGGTGCCGGCGAGCTCGACGCCGGTCGGGCCGCCGCCGATCACGACGAAGGTGAGGCACGCCGCGCGTATGGCGGCGTCGGTCTCGCGCTCGGCTCGCTCGAAGGCGACAAGCACGCGGCGCCGGATTTCGAGCGCGTCGTCGAGCGTCTTCAAGCCCGGCGCGTACGGCGCCCAGTCGTCGTGGCCGAAGTAGCTGTGCGTGGCGCCGGTGGCGACAATGAGGCGGTCGTAGGCGAGCTCTTCCCCGGAATCGAGGACCACGGCGTGGCGCGCCACGTCGATTCTCTTCGCCTCGGCCATGAGGACGGTCACGTTCTGCTGCGAGGCGAGGATGGCGCGAATCGGCGCGGCGATCGCCGGCGCGGAGAGGCCCGCGGTCGCCACTTGGTAGAGAAGCGGCTGGAAAAGGTGATGGTTGGTCCGGTCGACGACCGTCACGCGCACCGGCGCGCCGGCGAGCGCGCGCGCGGCGAAAAGCCCCCCGAAACCGCACCCGAGGATGACGACATGAGGGGTCATCCAGCTATCATAGCTTGCGCATGAATCTCGCCGGGATGATCCGGCCGGGCTCCACCGGCCGCGCAGAATTGCTCGTGGGCGAGGAGCACACCGCGCCGCGCGTGGGAAGCGGAAAGGTGCACGTCCTGGCCACGCCCGTGATGATCAACCTGATCGAGGCCGCGGCGCTCGACGCGCTCGACAAGCACCTGCCCGCCGGCTACCAGTCGCTCGGCACGCGAATCGACGTCCGGCACATCGCCGCCACGCCCGTCGGGATGAGGGTTTTTGCAGAGGCTTCCATCTCGCGCGTGGAGGGGAGAACCGTTTTTTTCTCTGTGAAAGTCAAAGACGAAAAAGAGCCCATTGGCGAAGGCACCCACGAGCGCGTCGTCGTCAATGTCGAGAAATTCTCGGAGCGGATTCGAAGGAAAAATGCAGACTGACGTCGCAATCCTCGGCGCGGGCATGGTGGGCATCTGCTGCGCGCTGCACGCGCAGGCGCGCGGGCGCTCGGTGGCGCTCGTCGACCGTCGCGGCGCGGCGGAAGAGACTTCCTACGGCAACGCGGGCCTCATCCAGCGCGAAGGGGTCTATCCGTACGGCTTTCCGCACGACTTCGGCGCGCTCCTGCGCTATGGCCTCAACCGCACGATCGACGCGCACTACCACCCTTCGGCGCTGCCCCGGATCGGGCCGTTCCTCTGGAAGTACTGGCGCCACTCGCGCGCTTCGCGCCACGCCGAGATCGCGCGGCTCTACGAGCGCCTGATCCGCCATTGCGTGGTCGAGCACGACGCGCTCGCGGTGCAGGCGGGCGCGACCGCGCTCATCCGGCGCGGCGGCTGGCGAAAGCTCTTTCGCACCGAGCGCGAGCGCGACAAGCGCTTCGAGGAAGCGGCGCGCTGGAAGGCCGAGTTCGGCGTGAACTTCCAGGCGCTGGATGCAAAAGCGCTGCAGGAGGCCGAGCCGCACCTCGCGCCGGTGCTCGCAGGCGCACTGCACTACACCGATCCCACGAGCGCCGTCGATCCACAGGCGCTCGCGCTTGCCTACCTGAAGCTCTTCAGGGAGCGCGGCGGGCATTTCCTGCAGGGCAATGCGGCGTCGCTCGAAGAAAAGCGTCCCGGCTGGTCGCTGCGCACCGCCGAAGGCCCGGTCGAAGCGAGGGACGTGGTCATTGCGCTCGGGCCCTGGGCCGATGTGGCCACGCGCGCGCTCGGCTACGACCTGCCGCTCGCCGTGAAGCGCGGCTATCACATGCATTACCGGATCGCCGGGCAGGCGAAGCTGAATGCGCCCTCGCTCGACGCCGAGCGCGGCTACTTCCTCGCGCCGATGCGGGGTGGCATCCGGCTGACGACCGGTGCCGAGTTCGCGCTCCGCGATGCCATCCGCACGCCGGTGCAGCTCGGCCGCGCCGAGCCGATCGCGCGCGACCTCTTTCCGCTCGCCGAGCGCGTGGACCCGGAGCCCTGGATGGGGTCGCGCCCCTGCACGCCGGACATGATGCCGATCATCGGCGCCGCGCCGCGCCACCCGGGCCTGTGGTTCGCCTTCGGGCATGCGCACCACGGTTTCACGCTCGGGGCGGTGACAGGCCGGCTGATTGGCGAGATGATCGCGGGCGAGACGCCGTTCGTCGATCCGCAGCCGTACCGCGCGGACCGCTTTTAAGGGAGAGCCATGAAAAAGATCCTTCTGGTGGTTGCCGCGGTGCTGGCCGCGGCTTGCTCGAGCACGCCCGAAGAGAAGGCGGTGGCGGCCGCGCCCCAATTCAGGGTCGATCCGTGGTGGCCGAAGCCGCTGCCCTCGAACTGGATCCTCGGCCAGGTCGCCGGCATCGCCGTCGACCGAAGCGATCACATCTGGATCGTGCACCGGCCTGGCACGCTCGTGGACGATGAAAAGGGCGCGCAGGCGAAGCCGCCGGCCACGAAGTGCTGCGTTGCCGCGCCGCCGGTACTGCAGTTCGACCGCGACGGCAACCTGATGCGAAGCTGGGGCGGGCCCGGCAAGGGCTATGACTGGCCCGAGAGCGAGCACGGCATCTTCGTCGACGACGAGAACAACGTCTGGGTCGCGGGCAACAGCCCGAAGGACCACCAGATCCTCAAGTTCACGATCGACGGCAAGTTCCTGCAGCAGCTCGGCCGCCCCGGCAAGTCCGACGGCTCGAACGGCACCACGCAGCTGGGGCGCCCGGCGCACATGACCATCGACAACGGCGAGCTCTACGTTGCCGATGGCTACGGCAACCGCCGCGTCGCCGTCTTCGACGCGAAGACGCTCGCCTACAAGCGCCATTGGGGCGCCTACGGCGAGCGGCCGACCGACGACAAGCTCCCGGCCTACGATCCGCACGCCGCGCCGATGCGCTCCTTCGGCAACCCGGTGCACTGCGTGCGCATCTCGCATGACGGGCTGGTCTACGTCTGCGATCGCACCAACGATCGCGTCCAGGTGTTCGAGAAGAGCGGCAAGTTCGTGCGCGAGATCCGCATTGAGCCCGAGACGCTCGCGCAGGGATCGGTGTGGGACCTCGTCCTTTCGGAAGATCACGCGCAGAAGTACCTTTTTGTCGCCAACGGCGCGAGCAATTACCTCCTCACCGTCGAGCGCGAGACCGGCAAGGTCCTGAGCACGTTCGGCCGCCCGGGCCGCATGGCGGGAGAGCTCAAGTGGGTGCACAACCTCGCGATCGACTCCAGGGGCAACCTCTATACGTCGGAAGTCGGCACCGGCCGGCGCGCGCAGAAGTTCCTGCGCGTCGGGCCTTGAGCGCGCTCGCACGCTGGGTCGCCGCCGTCGCGCTGGGCGGCGCCTCGTTGGCACAGGCGCAGGACACGCTCGAGCAGCGCAAAGGCCAGGACACGTTGAACATGGGCCCGCCCGCCAGCTGGGAGGGCGGCTGGGCACAGACCTCCAACCAGCGCGGCGAGGGGTGGAGCAGGGTGGATTTCCTGCCGGCGAAGCAGACACCGGACGCGCGCCGCCAGGCGATCGCGCTGCTCGAAATCTGGGGCGGGTCGCAGCGCGACGGGGCCGCGCGCTTGCTCGCGGCCTGGGAAGCCGACGTGCGAAAGACCTGCCCGGAGGCGAGCGCGGCCCGCACGACGGCGCGGAACGCCAACGGTTTTTCGGTCCTTTACGTGCAGTTCCTGTGCCCCCGCCGCAGCGACACGGGCGAGGGCGTGCTGCATCTGGTGAAGACGATCAGCTCCGACAAGCACACGTTTCTCGTGGCGTCGGTGCGCAGCAGCCCGCCGTTTGCGCTCTCGGGCACGACCGTTCAATATGCCGACAGCGGCGAGGCGGAAGCGCTAAACCGCTGGCTGCGCGCGATGGATCCCTACCTCGAGAACATCCGCGCCTGCGACGCCCACTCGCACCTGGTTACCGTGTGCTCCCCCTGAGGAAATGAACATGACGACAGCGCTTGTCCTGATCGACCTGCAGAACGACTATTTTCCCGGCGGCGCGATGGAGCTCGTCGGCGCCGAGGCGGCGGTGGCGCAGGCCGCGAAGCTGCTCGAGACGTTCCGCGCGAAGGGCATGCCCGTCTTCCACATCCAGCACATCTCGAAGCGCGCGGGCGCGACCTTCTTCCTGCCCAACACCCGGGGCGCGGAAATCCACGCCGCCGTGCAGCCCAAGGGAAAGGAGCCGGTCACGGTGAAGCATTTTCCGAACAGCTTTCGCGACACCACGCTGCTCGACTCGCTTCGGGCGGCAGGCGTCGACAAGGTCATGTTTGCCGGCATGATGACGCACATGTGCGTGGATACGTCGGTGCGCGCGGCCTCCGACCTCGGCTTTCAGTGCTCGCTCGCCGCCGACGGCTGCGCCACGCGCGAGCTGCAGTTCGGCGGCAGGAAGATTGCGGCGGCGGAGGTGCAGCTGTCCTACCTTGCCGGACTCAACGGGGCGTTCGCCGCGGTCAAGCCGGCGGCGGAGCTTTGCGCGGAGCTGAAGGGATCGTGAATTAGTTTTGAATTTCCCGACGCTGCGGCCCGACAGGCGCGGCGTAATTCGATCGAACTGCGCATTTCGTCCCGGACTTTCCGCAACGGCCTTCGTAATCTTGCCGACGTCTTCTCTCGTGGAGGCGGCCATGGCGACCCAGACGAGCGCACCCTTCTTCGGCACGCTCAACGAAGCGGCGGGGCTTTTCAACCGGTTCAAGGACGGGGAGACGTTTCGGCACCATGTCGAACAGCGCCTGCGGCTCATCATGCCGGTGTGCTGCCTGATGCTGCTCGTCTCGGTCTGCGCGGGCGCGGGCGTCCTGCTTGCGCTCGGCCAGGTGCACCGCGGCCTCGCGCTCGCGGGCGTGCTTCTCATGCCGGTGATCCTGATCGGCAGCCTGTTCGTGCAGGCCTACCTCTTCTTCGCCTGGCTCGAGAACCGGGCGCTTGCCCATCGCAGCCCCGGGCAGGCCCAGGCCTGCCTGGGCAAGCTGCCGCCGGTGCCCTGGCTCCTCGCGAGCGCCTTGATCCTCATCCCGCTCGCTCTGCTCGCCACGGTGGCGTGGCACGGCGCGCTCGTGGTCGCGGGTCTCGCGGCTTTCGCGCCGTTCGCATACGCGATGCTCGATCGCTGAGCGGATAGGTAGACTTGGGACCGATGATGGTCGGTCCCACAGCGGTCCCCGCAGCGGCCCGGCGGCTCCTTGGCGCAGTTGGCGTGGCGGCGCTGCTCGCGCTGCAGGGCTGCGCCACGGTCAAGTCGCTGACCGGAAGCGAATCGAACGCGCTGCCCCCTGTCCCGCAGGGCAAGGGGCGCATCGTCTTCTACCGCACCAACTTCGCGCTCGAGACGCAGGTGCCCGCCGTGGTCCTGAACGGCGAGCGCATCGGCAAGCCGCTGCACCGCGGCGTATTTTTCCGCGACGTCGCCCCGGGCAGCTACGCGGTGACGACCACGATCGCCTCGGACATCGTCAACTTCCGCGTCAACGCCGGCGAGCGGGTCTACGTGAAGCTGAATCCGGGGTGGGGCTTCCGGATCGCGCCGCTGCTGGTCGAGCCCGCGACCGGAGAGGCGGAGTCGTCCGGGATGACGCTGGTGCAGCCGTCCCCGAAGTAACAAAATAAAATGAAGCAAGGAGGGAAATAAAAATGCAGAGTATTCGAACCCTGGTTCTGGCGGCCGCGGCCCTCGCGGCATCGGCTGGGGCGCTCGCGCAGGAATGGCCGAGCCGCCCGATCAGGCTCCTCACGCCCGCCGCGCAGGGCGGCACGACCGACATCCTCGCGCGCGTCTTCAGCGCGAAACTCGCCGAGGTGCTCAAGCAGCCGGTGCTGGTGGAGAACCGTGCGAGCGCCTCGGGCGTGATCGCGGGCGAGATGACGGCGAAAGCGCCGCCCGACGGCTATACGCTGATCCTCGCCTATCACCAGCACACGGTGAACGCGGCGCTCAACCCCAAGCTGCCTTATCACCCGGTGAACGACTTCACGCCGATCACGCAGCTCACCACCGCGGGCCTGCTTCTCGTCGTCAATCCGGGCTCGCCGCCCAGGAACCTGGCCGAGTTCATGGACTGGACCAAGAGCTACAAGGGCCTGCTCAACTACGGCTCGGCCGGCATCGGCAGCGGCGGGCACATGGCGGGCGAGCTCTTCAAGCAGCTCACCGGCGTCAAGGCCGAGCACATTCCCTACAAGGGCTCGGGCCCGGCGATCGCGGACCTCGTCGGCGGCGTGTACGCCTACAACTTCGCGGGCATGCAGGCGGCGCAGACGCTCGTGCGGGCGGGCAAGCTGCGCGCGATCGCGGTGACGAACCCGAAGCGCGTTCCCGCGCTGCCGGATGTCCCCGCCATGGCCGAGGCGCTGCCCGGCTTCGAGGTGGTCGGCTGGTACGGCATCCTCGGACCCGCCAACCTGCCCAGGCCGATCGTCGCGCGCCTGCACGAGGAGCTGGTGAAGATCCTCAACCAGCCCGACGTGCACGAGCGCATCGTCGCCGACGGCTCGGCGCCGGCGGGAACCTCGCCCGAGGAGTTCACGAAGTTCCTTCACGCCGACCTCGCCAAGTGGGCGAAGGTCGTGAAGGAGAGCGGAGCGAAAGCGAACTAGTAGGCCGGCGCCCCGAACAGAATGGGGTGGGCCCAGAAGAAGACGCCGTAGAGCGCGAGCCCGATCGCCGGGTTGCGCCAGCCGATCTCGGCGAAGTTGAGCCGGTTGCGCCCTTGGGCGATCGCGACGAAGGGCACGTTCGAGGTGACGCCGGCGAAGCGCTTCCAGTCGTCGCCGAGCGTTCTCGCCTTGCGCCCGTCCATGAGCAGGGTGCCGAGCGCGGCGACGGCGAAGAGGCCGCCGAAGAAGACGACCGAATTGAGCTCGCCGCGCGCGAGCACGTGCGCGGCGCCCCAGATCATGAAGCCCCACATGATCGGGTGGCGCGTGACGCGGATGATGCCGCGCGCCGGCTCCTCGCTCTTCAGCAGCCGGTCGGCGCCGACCAGCGTCGGATTGCGCGCGAAAAGGCCGCAGGCGAGGAGCACGAAGGCGACCGGCATGATCCAGACCGGCAGCTCGCGCCAGCCCTGCCAGAGCGGCTCGTCGGTGGCGCGCGCGAATGCCCAGATCATCCAGCCGAGGGTGGCGAAGGCGACCAGCGAGTAGAGCGCGGTATAGGGCCGCTCGCCCAGGCCACGCACCAGGGCGCCGCGCAGCGGCGTGCTGGTCACGAAATGGGTCGCGATGAACGCAGCGGTGGCGAACCAGAGCTGGGCCGCCGGATCCATCTCAGGCAAGTGCCTTGGTCACGATCTCCGTCACGTCCTTCGATATCCCCCTGGTATCGCGGATGCGGGCGAGCTCCCCGCTCGCCTTGCTCCGCCTATTCTCGTCAAATCGCTTCCAGCGGTCAAAGCCGCGCGCCATCCGGGCGGCCACCTGCGGGTTGAGCCGGTCCAGGGCGATCACCTGGTCGGCGAGGAAGGCGTAGCCCGAGCCGTCGGCCGAGTGGAAGCGCACGTGGTTGGCGGCGAAGGTGCGCACAAGCGCGTATACCTTGTTCGGCACCCGCAGGTCGAAGGCGCGGTGCCCGAGCAGGGTGCGCACCCGCTCCAGCGTCCCGGGCAGGCGCGAGCCCGCCTGCACCGCGAGCCATTTGTCCACGACCAGCGGCTCGTCCTGCCAGCGCGCGTAGAAGGCGTCGAGCGCCTCCTCGCGCTCCGGGCAGTCGAGATGCGAGAGCGCGGCGAGGGCCGCCATCGAGTCGGTCATGTTGTCGGCGCGCTTGAACTGCCGCGCGGCGAGCGCCGGGCCCTCGAGGTCGGAGAGATAGCCGAGGATGAGGTTGCGCAGCGCGCGCTTGCCCGTCGAGGCCGAATCGGGGCTGTAGGGCGCGGCGATTTTCAGCTTCTCATAGCAGGAAAGAAAATCGTCCTTCAGGAAAGCCGAAACCTCGCGCCGCAGCCGGTTCCTCGCCTCGTGCAGGGCGTCGGGATCGACCATGCTCATCTGCTCGGCCAGGAAGGTTTCCGAGGGCAGGGCGAGGCACTCGGCCACGAACGCGTGATCGGCCAGGCCGAGCAGCGCCTTGAGCGAGGCGAGGAACGCTTTGCCCGGCGCGCCGCCTTTTTCCAGGATGATCTCGGCGGCGAGCTGCTGCGCCGCCTCCCAGCGGTTGAATGGATCGTCGTCGTGCGCGAGCAGGTGGACGAGCTCGGCCTCGGGATAGGAGTACTTGAGGATCACCGGCGCCGAGAATCCGCGCAGCAGCGACGGAATCGGGCGCGCGGCCAGCCCTTTGAACGCGAAGGTCTGCGTTTTTTCCCGGATCGACAGGATCTGCTCCTCGCGCCCCACCTTGACCGCGAAGGGGATGTGAAAGGGCGGATCGATGGACTGCGTCACGGTCAGCTCGAACACGCCGTCCTTGAAGACGCCCGAGCAGTCGAGCACGGGCGTGCCCGAAACGTCGTACCAGCGCTTGAATTGCGCGAGATCGACGCCTGAGGCGTCCTGCATCGCCTGCACGAAGTCGTCGCAGGTGACGGCCTGCCCGTCGTGGCGCTTGAAGTACAGGCGCATGCCGGCCTGGAACTTGTCCTCGCCGAGGAGCGTGTGCTGCATGCGCACGACCTCCGCGCCTTTCTCGTACACCGTCATCGTGTAGAAGTTGCGGATCTCCTCGTAGGACTGCGGGCGCACCGGGTGCGCCATCGGCCCGGCGTCCTCCGGGAACTGCCCGGCGCGCAGGCCGCGCACTTCCTGGATGCGCGTGACGGCGCGCGAGTAGGTGTCGGCGCCGTACTCCTGGTCGCGGAACACCGTGAGGCCTTCCTTCAGCGAGAGCTGGAACCAGTCGCGGCAGGTGACGCGGTTGCCGGTCCAGTTGTGGAAGTACTCGTGCGCGACCACCCGGTCGATGTTGAGGTAGTCGGTATCGGTGGCGGTGTCGGGGCGCGCGAGGATGTACTTGGCGTTGAAGATGTTGAGGCCCTTGTTCTCCATCGCGCCGGAGTTGAAGTCGCCCACCGCGACGATCTTGTACTCGTCCAGGTCGAGCTCCAGGCCGAAGCGCCGCTCGTCCCACCGCATCGCGCGCTTGAGGCAGTCCATCGCCCAGGCGGCCTGGTCGAGCTTGCCGCGCTCGACGTAGATGGAAAGCTTCTTTTCTGCTTTCGATTTCGATACGAACTCGCCCTTCAATTCCTCGAGATCCGCGGCGACCAGCGCAAAAAGATAGGAGGGCTTCGGAAAGGGATCCTCGAAGCGCGCCCAGTGGCGTCCCTGCGGCTCTTCGCCCGCGGCAACGCGGTTTCCATTGGAAAGGAGCACTGGATACCTCGCCTTGTCGGCGTGCACCGTGGTGCTGAAGCGCGCGAGGTTGTCCGGCCGGTCGACGAACCAGGTGATGCGCCGGAAGCCCTGCGCCTCGCACTGCGTGACGAAGCCGCTCTTCGTCGCATACAGGCCCTCGAGCGCCGTGTTCTTCTGCGGGCAGATCCGCGAGACCGTCTCGAGGGTGAAGCTTTCGGGGACGGAAGGGATCTTGAGCGTTTCTCCGCTCACCTCATGGGGGACTTCCTTCCCGTCGAGGCGAACCGATAGCAATTCCAGCTCCTCTCCGTCCAGGACGAGGGGCGCGCCTCGCTCGGGCGAGGCGGGGTTGCGGCGAACGGTGAGGGTGGCCTTCGACAGGGCGTCGTCGGCCCGGATGTCAACGTCGAGGGCGATGCCCGTGATGAGATACGCCGGCGGAGCGTAGTCTTTCAGGTGAACGGCTTTGGCTTGGGCTTCCCGCATTGAAGGTGTGAACGTAGTAAATCGGATAGGCGTAGGTCGAGCGCGCATGGCCAGCGCTCAATGGCCGCGAGTATCCCACGGGGGCCGAGCGCTGCGCAGCCGCCCACTGGCGCATGCGGGCGTCAAAATCCTCGCGTTCCTCCCGCTCCCAGCGCTGGCGCGCGAGGTCGAGCTGGCGCCGCGCCTCGGGCGTAGCCACGTTGACGCTCGGCAGGCTGAGCGCCGGCTGGCCCGGCTGGGCCGGCCGATCGCTGTAGGTGACGTTGCCGTCCGCATCCACGTGCTTGTAGAACGCGCCCGCGGAAACGTCGAACGCCAATCCGAGCAGAACCAGCCCAAGCATCCGCATGCCGCTAGACTAGCCACCGCCATGCCGCTTCGCAACGCGCTTTACGAGCTGTTACAGGCCGGCGGTCTGCCGCAATCGCTTGCAACGGATGTCAGCTTCTCGGGCGCCGATCCGGTGCTCCCGACGCCCTATCGCATCGGCACGGCGGGCGCCGCCGCGCTGGCCGCCGTGGGGCTTGCGGTATCCGATGTGTGGTTCCTGCGAACGAAGAGAAAACAGCGCGTCTCGGTCGACGTGCCCGCCGCCGCGGCGTCGCTGAGGAGCGCGCGCTACCTGAAAATCGACGGCAAGCCGCCGCCCAATCCGTGGGACCCGCTTAGCGGCTACTACCCCGTGCGCGGGGGCCGCTGGGTCAGCATCCACAGCAATTTCCCCAACCATCGCGACGCCGCGATGAAGGTGCTGGGCGCGGGCCTCGATCGCGAAGCCGCCGAGCAGGCGAGCCGCAAATGGGAGGGGCTGGAGCTCGAGGAGGCCATTCACGCGGCCGGCGGCTGCGCGGCCCTGGCGCGCACCGCGGCGGAATGGAGCGCTCATCCGCATTCTTCGGCAGTGGCTCGGGAACCCCTCATTGAAATTAGGAAGATTTCGGATTCAAAGCCGGAGCCGCTGAAAGACGAGCCTCGTCCCCTGAGCGGAATCCGCGTTCTCGACCTCACCCGGGTGCTGGCCGGGCCGACTTGCGCGCGCACGCTCGCCGAGCACGGCGCCGAGGTCCTCAAGATCAGCGCCGCTCACCTGCCGGACTCCGGCCCGACCGAGATCGACACCGGGCTCGGAAAGCTTTCCGCCTTTGTTGATTTAAGGAAGGACGAAGGGCGAAACCGGTTGAAAAGCCTCCTGGCCCAGGCAGACGTATTCTCCCAGTCCTACCGGCCGGGAGCGCTGGCGGCGCGCGGTTTCTCGCCCGACGAAGCGGCGCGGGTGCGCCCGGGCATCGTCTATGTGACGCTGAGCGCGTGGGGCGCGCAGGGGCCGTGGAGCGCGCGGCGCGGCTTCGACTCGATCGTGCAGACCGTGAGCGGCATGGCGGTCGCGCAAACGGGCGGCTCCGATCCTGCGCAGAAGCCGAAGCTCATGCCCGTTTCGGCGATCGACTACGTGAGCGGCTACCTGATGGCGTACGGCGCGCTCGTCGCGCTGGCGCGGCGCGCGCGCGAGGGCGGCAGCTGGCTCGTGCGCGTCTCGCTCGCGCGAACGGGCAAGTGGATCGTGGATCGGGGCTTCTTCGAGGGCTTCCTGGAAGTGCCCGAGGATCTGCCGGCGGGCGCGCTCAGGAAATTGCTCGAGGAACGCGAGACGCCGTACGGACGCGTTGCGCATCTCAAGCCGGTGCTCGAGCTTTCGGAAACCCCAGCGAGATGGGACCGCCCGCCGGTGCCGCTCGGCAGCAGTCCCGCGGCCTGGCCCTAGGCCGACTTCTGCTGCATGCGCTTGATGAGTCCGTCGATGCCGGAAGTGCGCGTGATGTTCTCGAACTCCGCGCGGTAGGTGAGCACGAGGCTCACGCCTTCCACGGCGATGTCGTAGATCTTCCAGCCCTCGGGCGTCTTGTGCATCGAATATTCGACCGGCGTAGGCGGCTGACCCGGGCTCAGGTACTGGTTGCGCACCACGACTTCGGTCGCGCCGGGCTGCATGCGCACCGGCAGCACCTTCATCGTCTGCCCCTGGTAGCGCTCGATCGCGTTGGAGTAGATGCGCACGAGCATGGTGCGGAACGCCTTGGTCAGCTGCTCCTGCTGCTCGGGCGAGGCCTGGCTCCAGGAACGGCCCATGGCGAGGTGCACCGCCTCCTTGAAGTCGATGTGCGGCAGGACCTTCTCCTCGGCGAGCTGCAGCGCCTTCTGCTTGTCGCCGGCCTGCAGCTTCTTGTCCGACTGGATCGAGCCGAGCACGTCGCTCGTGACCTGCTTCACCAGGTCTTCGGGGCTCAACTGCGAGGCCTGTCCCTGCGATTGGGGCTGCGCCTTGGGCGCCTGCGATTGCTGGGCCGCCGCGGATGCCGCCACGACGAGGGAAACCACGAACGCGAGGGTCGTTTTCATGCTGGAAAGACTACTCCAGCAAGGTCGAGTTCCTGATTACACGGAGCGTTTGTGAAGGAATTCCGCCAGCGCGCGGGCGGTGTGGCTGTCGCCCCGCGGCGACAATTCGGGCGATTGCTGGAACACGATGCGGCCGCCCTGCGCGCCGCCCTCGGGACCGAGGTCGACGATCCAGTCGGCTTCGGCGAGGACGTCGAGGTTGTGCTCGATCACGACCACGGTGTTGCCCGCATCTACCAGCCGGTGCAG
Organism: Burkholderiales bacterium; assembly: GCA_036262835.1. Lineage (GTDB taxonomy): Bacteria > Pseudomonadota > Gammaproteobacteria > Burkholderiales > SG8-39 > RBG-16-66-20. The sequence goes on from DATAID010000070.1 coordinate 22,555, forward strand.
CACGCGCAAAAGTTTCTCGACGTCCGCCATGTGCAGCCCGACCGTGGGCTCATCGAGGATGTAAAACGTCTTCCTGGCGCCGGCTTTGGCTAGCTCGGTCACGAGCTTGATCCGCTGCGACTCGCCGCCCGAGAGCGTGGGGCTCTGCTGCCCCAGCGTGAGGTAGCCCAGGCCGACGTCCTGGAGCAGGAGCAGGCAGCGGTGGATCGAGGGATGCGCGGCGAAGAACGGCGCCGCTTCGTCCACGCTCATCGCGAGGACCTCGCCGATCGTCTTTTCGCGCCAGCGCACCTGCAGCGTCTCGGCGTTGAAGCGTTGGCCGCCGCAGGCTTCGCACGCCACCTTCACGTCCGGCAGGAAGGACATCTCGATTTTCTTCACGCCCTGGCCTTCGCAGGTCTCGCAACGTCCGCCCGACGTATTGAACGAGAAGCGGCTCTGAGACCAGCCGCGCATGCGCGCCTCGGTCGTGTCGGCGAAGAGCCGCCGGATCGCGTCCCAGAAGCCGACATAGGTAGCGGGGCAGGAGCGCGGCGTCTTGCCGATCGGCGTCTGGTCAACTTCCAGCACGCGCTCGATTCTCTTCGCGCCGGCGATTTTGGCGCAGCCGACCGGCTTTCCCGCCTTCAGGGAGGAAAAGAGCACATCGCGCGCGAGCGTGGACTTGCCCGAGCCGGAGACGCCGCTCACGGCGACGAGGCGCTGCAAGGGAAAGCGCGCGTTGACGCTCTTCAGGTTGTGCAGCTTCGCCTTCTCGATCGTGATGTCGTCGGTGCCCTTGTCGATCCTGCGCCGCGGCTGCAGCGGATGCTTCAGCGGCTCGGCGAGAAAGCGCCCGGTGAGCGAGTCCGGCGTGCGCACGAGGTCGTCGGCGGTGCCTGCGCCGATCACCCGCCCGCCGAGGCGTCCCGCGCCGGGTCCCAGGTCGATCACGTGGTGGGCCCGGCGGATCGTGTCCTCGTCGTGCTCGACGACCACGAGCGTGTTGCCCTTCGCCTCGAGGCTCTCCAGTACATCGAGCAGGATCTGGTTGTCGCGGTGGTGCAGCCCGATCGTCGGCTCATCCAGGATGTAGCAGACGCCGCGCAGGTTGGAGCCGAGCTGCGCGGCGAGCCGTATGCGCTGCGCCTCGCCGCCCGAGAGCGTCGGCGCCGAGCGATCGAGCGTCAGGTAGCCGAGGCCGACCTGGCGCAGGAAGGAGAGCCGGCTCTTCAGCTCCGCAAGGATGTCCCTGGCGATTTCCTTCTCCCGCCCTGCCAGAGAGAGCTCCGAAATAAAGCTGAACAGCTGGTCGATCGGCAAGGTGCTGTACTCGGCAATGCTCTTGTCGTTCCAGCTGACCGCGAGCGCTTCGGGGTTCAGGCGCTGGCCGTGGCAGGCGGGGCAGGGCTGGTCCACCTCCAGCCACTCGATCCACGAATCGAGCACGTGGTCTTCGGTCCCCGTGTTGGAGCGCTCCGTGTCCCAGCCGACGTCCTTCAGCTCCAAGCCCGTGCCCACGCACGCCGGGCACCAGCCGTGGCGCGAGTTGTACGAGAAGAGCCGGGGATCCAACTCGGCGAACGCGCGCCCGCACGAGGGGCAGGAGCGCTTGATCGAGAACGACTGGAGGGTTTTCCCCAGCACCTGGACGTTGCCTTTGCCGATGTCCAGGGCGATCTTCAATTGTTTCCGTATTTCTATTTCACTCTTGGGTGACACGAGAATGGAAGAGACAGGAAGCTCAATGCTGTGCTCCTTGAAGCGGTCGATGCGCGGGAACGGGTGGACCGGCACGAGCTTGCCGTCGATGCGCAGGTGCGCGTAGCCCTTCGCGCGCGCCCACTTGGCCAGGTCGGTGTAGACGCCCTTGCGGTTCACCACCAGGGGCGCGAGGAGCGTCACCTTCTGGGTGCGGTAGTCCTTCAGGATGCGCGCGGCGATCAAGTCCTCGCTCTGCGGCTGGATCGGCACCTCGCAATCCGGGCAGTGCTGGGTGCCGAGCTTCACGAAGGCGAGGCGCAGGAAGTGCAGCACCTCGGTGAGCGTGCCGACGGTGCTCTTCCTTCCCCCGCGGCTCGTGCGCTGCTCGATCGCCACGGTCGGCGGAATGCCGAAGATCGCGTCCACGTCGGGCCGCGCCGCCGACTGCACGAACTGGCGCGCGTAGGCGTTGAGCGACTCGAGGTAGCGGCGCTGGCCCTCCGAGAAGAGGATGTCGAAGGCGAGCGTCGACTTGCCCGAGCCCGACACGCCGGTCACCACGGTGAAGCGGTTCCTCGGGATCTCGACATCGATGCTCTTCAAATTGTGCTCTTTCGCGTTGTGGACCCTTATGGCATTTCCGAGATACCGGCCGGCAACGTCCTTTGCTTTCGCTTCCCGCAGGTCCTGGGTGAAAGCGAGTTCATAGTCCCGCAGCGCCTTCCCGGTGTGCGATGCCGGGTGCCGAGCCACCTCTTCGGGGGTGCCGGCGCACACCACTTCTCCGCCGGCGTCGCCGCCCTCGGGACCGAGGTCGATGATCCAGTCGCTTGCGCGGATGACATCCAGGTTGTGCTCGATGACGAGCAGCGAATGCCCGGCGTCGAGAAGCTTGCGGAAGGCGCGCAAAAGCTTGGCGACGTCGTCGAAATGCAGGCCGGTGGTCGGCTCGTCGAAAAGAAACAGCTTGCTCGCTTCCTCGTCTCCGCCCGCTTCGGCCAGGTGCCCGGCGAGCTTGAGGCGCTGCGCTTCGCCGCCCGAGAGCGTCGGCACCGGCTGGCCGAGGCGCAGGTACTCCAGCCCGACCGAGAGCAGCGGGCCGAGGGTTTTCCTGATCTCGGGGCTGTTCCTGAAGAAATCGAGGGCTTCGAAGACCGTCATCTCGAGCACATCGGCGATCGACTTTCCGCGCACCTCGATCTCGAGCACTTCGGCGCGGTAGCGCTTGCCGTCGCACTCCGGGCAGCGCAGGTAGACGTCCGAGAGGAACTGCATCTCGACATGCTCGAAGCCGTTGCCGCCGCACGCGGGGCAGCGCCCGTTGCCCGAGTTGAAGCTGAACGTGCCCGGCGTGTATTTGCGCTGCTTCGCCACCTCGGTTTTGGCGAAGAGCTCGCGGATCGCGTCGAACGCACCCACATAGCTCGCCGGGTTGGAGCGGGTCGTTCTGCCGATGGGGGACTGGTCGACCATCACCACGTCGTCGATGCTGTCGGCGCCTTTGAGCGCCTGGTGCGCGCCGGGGAGCTCGGTCGGCTTGCCTTTCGCCTTGCGCAGCGCCGCGTAGAGCACATCCTGCACGAGCGTCGACTTCCCGGAACCGGAGACGCCGGTGACGCAGACGAGCCGGTCGAGCGGAATCTCGACGTCGATCCCCTTCAGGTTGTGCTCGCTGGCGCCGACGATCTGCAGCTTCCTGCCGGAAAGCTTTCTCTTCTGCTCCAAGGACGCTTTTTTCCTGCCCGAAAAATATTCCGCGGTGAGCGTACTGGCGGCACGCAACTCCGTGGGCGTGCCGAAGAAGACGATCTCGCCGCCGCGCTCGCCCGGACCGGGGCCGACATCGAGGATGCGGTCGGCCGCGAACATGATCTGCGGATCGTGCTCGACCACGACGAGCGAGTTGCCGGCGTCGCGCAGGCGCTGCATGACGTCGATGACGCGCCCCATGTCGCGCGGGTGCAGGCCGATCGAGGGCTCGTCCAGCACGAAGAGCGTGTTGACGAGCGAGGTGCCGAGCGCCGTGGTCAGGTTGATGCGCTGCACTTCGCCGCCCGAGAGCGTGCGCGACTGCCTGTCGAGCGTCAGGTAGCCGAGGCCGACGTCGCAGAGGAAGCGCAGCCGGGTGCGGATCTCATCGAGCAGGAGCTGCGTGGCCTCGTTCTCGTCCTTCTGCTGCTCGAAGAACGCCTTGACGGACGAGAGCGGCAGCAGCATCAGGTCGTGGATCGACTTGCCCTCGATCCTCCAGAGCATCGCGTCGGGCTTGAGCCGCGTGCCCTGGCAGCCCCCGCACGGGGTGTAGGCGCGGTATTTCGAGAGCAGGACCCGGATGTGCATCTTGTAGGCCTTGCTCTCCAGCCACTTGAAGAAGCGCCGCACCCCGTACCAGGTGCCGGGCCAGGACTTGCGCCAGCTTTGCCAGGAATCCTCGCCCTCCAGGACCCAGGACTTGTGCGAAGGAGAAAGATCCTTGAAAGGAACATCAAGGGGGATTCCCCGCTTCTTCGCATACTTGGCGAGGTCGTCCTGGCATTCCTTGAAGGAAGGCGATTGCCATGGCCTGATGGCGCCGCTCTTCAGGGTGAGCTGCTCGTTCGGCACGACGAGGCCGAAATCGACGCCGATCACCCGCCCGAAGCCGCGGCAAACGTCGCACGCGCCGAGCGGCGAATTGAAGGAGAACGCGGCCGGCGTCGGCTCGGAGTAGTGGATGTCGCAGTCGGCGCAGTGCAGGTCGGACGAAAAGCGCCACGGGCGGCCCTCGTCGGCCGGGTTCTCCGGGTAAACGTTTACCTTGCCCTGCCCGAAGCGCAGCGCGGCCTCGAGCGCGTCGGCCACGCGCGCACGCTCGGCCGAGCCGATGCGCAGCCGGTCCTGCACGACCTCGATCAGGTCCTTCGAGCGCGAGTGCAGCCGCGTATAGCCCTGCCGTTGCAGCAGCGCTTCGACTTCCTTTTCGCTGAAGTTCTTCGGGATCGAGACGGGAAAGGTGATGACGAGCCGTTGGTCGGGCTTTTCCATCAGCGCCTGGTAGATCGACGCGGGCGTATCCCGGACCACCGCTTTTCCGCAGCCCCGGCAAAACAACGAGGCCGCCCGGGCGAAAAGCAGCTTCAGGTGGTCGTTCAGCTCGGTCATCGTGCCGACCGTCGAGCGCGAGGTGCGCACGGGGTTGGTCTGATCGATGGCGATCGCCGGTGGAATGCCTTCGATCGCGTCCACCTGCGGCTTGTCCATGCGCTCCAGGAACTGGCGCGCATAGGGGCTGAAGGTCTCGACGTAGCGCCGCTGTCCCTCGGCGTAGAGCGTGTCGAAGACGAGCGAGGATTTGCCCGAGCCCGACACGCCGGTGACCACCACCAGCTCGCCGTTCGGGACCGAGACCGTCAGGTTCTTGAGGTTGTTCTGCCGCGCGCCGCGGATGACGATCGCGTCTGCAGGGGGATGCTCTAGCTTCATCGGGCCGCTGGGGAATCCGCCATTTTAGCGGTCCCGAGCGTCCACTAACCGCTCAACGCCCCCTAGCGCTCGTCGTGCACTTCCAGGTTGCGCATGAGCGCGCCGCACCCGGCGCACTGGACCTCGCCCGCGGAGCCGAGCGTGAATTTCTCGTTGCCGCAGCGGGTGCAGTAGTAGCGGGGTTCCCCGACCGGCTCCGCCGGCAGCGGCCGGCGGCGCTCGTTACGGTAGGCGGAGAGGCGCACAAGCTTACCCATCAGGGTGCCAGCCTAGCCCCCGCCACGTTGCCGGCTTGCGCGAAGCCGTATAGCCCGGGCGGTGTGTAGGGCGCGCCGCTACAAGACCCGGCTGTCCGCAGTGACATAAAAAATTTGAATGAAGTGCAAGCATTCGCCCTACGCAAGCGTCATTGAACATCCCGCAGGGCGCTGCGCACCACCTAGGAGAGGAATCCACATGCCAAATGCGCAAAACAACCTGTTCGAGCTCTATCGGAGCGGCCTCATTTCCGCCCTCGACGTCATGAAGGTCTGCCTGGAAGGGGCGGAGAAGCTGCGCTCGCAGCAGCTCGCGGCCATCCGCAACGCCATGACGGAGCTTTCCCGATCTTGCGACGAGGTCGGCGAGGCGAAGAGCTTCGAAACGCTGTTTGCGCTTCAGTCCCGTATTTCGGCATGGCAGTTCGAGAGGGTGCTCGGCCACTGGAGCGGCATCGCACAGGCAGGGAGCGAGTCGCAGGCCGAGGTGCTGAGGCAGGTGCACAAGCAGTTGATCCAGATCCGCGAGCGCTTCCGCGACACGCTGGATGCGGCCACCGGCGGCTCCGAGCCGCTGATGAACGCGATCCAGTCCATGCTGACCTCGACCTCGACCGCGTACGCGCTCAGCGCACGCGCCACGGAGGAGGCGGCCAAGTTCGGCGCCGCGCAGGCCGCCACGGCCGACGCGGCGATCCGCTACCAGGCCGAGAAGGCGGGTCGAAGCCAGCCGCGCGACGCTCGAGAGCAGCGGAGCGCCGCCTAGCCACGCGCTCGCCCTGCGGGAGCGCGGGGTCAGCCCAGCTCGTCGATCGAGCGCGGCCAGCTCTTCTTGAGCAGCCGCGAAAGCGCCCGGTCGGCGAGCAGGCGCCCGCCCGTCTGGCATTTGGCACAGTAATTGGTCTCGTTCTCCGCGTACACGATGCGCTGCACCGGCGCCCCGCAGTCGGGGCAGGGCTTGCCGTAGCGGCCGTGCACCGCCATCCCTTCGCGGAACGCCGTCACCTTTTCCGGAAACCGGCCGCCTGATTCCTCCTTCAGCCTCTCACTCCAGGACCTGAGCGTATGGACCGTCGCATCGAACAATCCCCGGATCTCCGCCTCATCGAGGGCGCCGGTCAGCGCGACCGGCGAAAGCCGCGCGCGGTGCAGGATCTCGTCGGAGTAGGCGTTGCCGATGCCGGCGAAAAGCCGCGGGTCCGTCAGCGCGCGCTTCAGGGTGTGATTCTCTTTCCGGATGCGGGCGGCGAATTCCGCGTAATTGCCGGCGAGAACTTCCAGTCCTCCTGGGTCCATGGCCTGCAGCGCAGGCTCCCCTTCGACGACGTGCAGTGAAGCGCGGCGCCGGGTACCCGCTTCGGTGAAGGCCAGCGTTCCGTTCTCGAGCTCGAAGCTCGCGAGGGTGATCCGGCCTGGCGGCTTGTCCTTCGGCTCCAGCCAGCGCAGCCGTCCCGCGACCATGAGGTGCAGGACGAGGAAGAGCTTGCCTTCCAGCTCGATCACGATGCGCTTGCCCAGGCGCCGCAGCGCGGCGACGCGTCGTCCCTCGGCGGCGGAAAGCGGCGGCACCGCCGTGCGGAGCACGAACGGGTTGTGAAGTTTTGTGCGGAGCAGGCGTCTGCCCAAGACGCGCAACTCGAGATGCTCCATATAGACCAGCAGGTCAGGAAGTTCCGGCACGGCTCTAGCTTGGATGGACCGATAAGCGCTTTTTCGATGTCATTGCACTGTAAGCGACGCAGAATACTCTGGCAGGCACCATGAGACTGATCCGCATCCTTTTCGGCTTCCGGCGCGTCCCGTTCCGCCGCGGCCGCTATTCCGAGGAAGTGCTGTTCGCGAGCTGGGTCGATCTGCCGGCCGCGTTCCGGGAGATAATTCCCCGGCGATGAGCCGGGAGCAGGCGATTTCCCACGCTGAGGCATACTTCGACGGAGGCGGATTTTTCGCCGACCTCGCGCGCCGCGTCGCGATTCCCACCGAGAGCCAGAACCCCGAGCGCAAGGCCGAGCTCGAGCGCTACCTGGCGGGCGAGATCGGCCCCAGCTTTGAGCGCCTCGGCTTCAAGTTCAAGGTTTACCCCAATCCGAAGCCGCCGTACGGGCCGTTCCTGGTCGCCGAGCGCATCGAGGATCCTTCGCTCGTCACGGTCTTCACCTACGGGCACGGCGACGTCATCCGCGGCCAGGACGCAAGCTGGCGCGCCGGGCTCAATCCCTGGAAGCTCACGCGCGAGGGCGACCGTCTCTACGGCCGCGGCACCGCCGACAACAAGGGGCAGCACTCGATCAACCTCGGCGCGATCGCCGCGGCGCTCGCGACGCGCGGCCGGCTCGGCTTCAACGTGAAGGTGCTGTACGAGACGGGCGAGGAAACCGGCTCGCCCGGCCTGCGGGAATTTTGTGCCGAGAATAAAAGCCTTCTGAAGGCGGATGTCCTGATCGCCTCCGATGGCCCGCGGCTCTCGCCCAAGCGTCCGACGATCTTCCTCGGCACGCGCGGCGCATTCAACATGGACCTCGTCGTCGACTTGCGCGCGGGCGGGCACCACTCGGGCAACTGGGGCGGGCTGATCGCGAATCCCGGCATCATCCTCGCGCAGGCGCTGGCCACGATCACGGGCCCCAAGGGCGACATTCGGGTGCCCGAGTGGCGGCCCAACACGCTCACGGCGTCGGTGCGCGAAGCGCTCGCCGGCCTCGAAATCGACGGCGGGGTCGGCGCGCCCGAGATCGATCCCGACTGGGGCGAGCCGGGCCTCACGCCCGCAGAGCGCGTCTTCGGCTGGTCGAGCTTCGAGGTGCTCGCCTTCACCTGCGGCAATCCGGACAAGCCCGTGAACGCAATCCCGCCGCGCGCGAGCTGCCACTGCCAGCTGCGCTACGTCGTCGGCATCGACCCGGCGGAAATCATTCCCGCGCTCCAGCGCCACCTCGACCAGGCCGGTTTTCCGATGGTCAAGGTGACGCCCGCGCGCGACGGCTTTTTTGCGGCGACACGCCTCGAGCCGGCGCATCCCTGGGTGAAGTGGACCAAGGCGTCGCTGGAGAAAACCAGCCAGCAGCCCACCGCGGTGCTCCCCAACCTGGGCGGTTCGCTGCCGAACGACGTGTTCTCCGACGTCCTCGGCCTGCCGACCGTCTGGATTCCGCACTCGTACGCGTCGTGCTCGCAGCACGCACCCGATGAGCATCTGCTTGCCCCCGTCGCGCGCGATGCGCTCCGGCTCATGGCCGGGGTGATGTGGGATCTGGGAGAGCTGAAAGGCCCGCCGGGTAGCTGACCTGCTAGCCGCTGTAGGTGCAGCTCTGGCCGATTGAGTCGCGCCGCACCGTGACGCGGGCGAGGCCGGGCAGCTTCGGCGCGAGTTCTTTCCAGATCCACACCGAAAGATTTTCCAGGCTCGGCTGCTCGAGGCCCTTCACGTCGTTCAGCATCCGGTGATCGAGCGCGGCGCGGACCTGGCCGCAGGCTTTCTCGATGTCGCCGAAGTCCACGATGAAGCCCGACTTCGCATCGGGCGTGCCGCTGACGGCGACCTCGACCTGGAACGAGTGCCCGTGCACGCCGTGGTAGGGATGCCCGGCCGGAAAGCTGCCGAAGCGGTGCGCGGCGTCGAACGCGAAGCGGTAGGAAAGCTCCATGGCTAGCGGATGCCGATCAGCTTGTGCGTCTGCAGGGAGAGGCGCCAGCGCGGATGGGCAAGGCAGTATTCGATCGCGAGCTGCGTGTTGCGCGCGCGCGCCGGGCCGTCCATGGGCTGCAGGAAGAAGTGCTTGAAGGGCAGGTCCTCGAATCTCGGCGGCTCGGCGCCTTCCTGCGGATAGACGAGCTTGATCTCGTCGCCGCGCTCGAGGACGAGCGGCGCGCCTGCCTTGGGGCTCACGCAGATCCAGTCGATGCCCGAGGGCGGGGATTGCGTCCCGTTCGTCTCGATCGCCACGCGGAACCCCGCGGCGTGCAGCGCGTCCACAAGCGGCGAATCGAGCTGGAGGAGCGGCTCTCCGCCGGTGCAGACGACGAGGGGAGGGGTGGGTGTTCCGTTTGGCAGCGCTTCTCTTATCGCCGCGACCAGCAACTCTGGAGTCGAAAAGCGTCCGCCCCCGGTGCCGTCGGTACCGACGAACTCGGTGTCGCAGAACTTGCACACGGCGTCCGCACGGTCTTCCTCGCGCCCGCTCCACAGGTTGCAGCCCGCGAAGCGGCAAAAGACGGCGGGCGTGCCGGCGTTCGCGCCTTCGCCCTGCAGCGTGTAGAAGATTTCCTTTACCGAGTACATGCGCGAATTATCCCGCAGAGTCCCCTTACAATAGCGGCCCTTTAACTCGGGTCCGCCGCGCCAGGTTCCGCGCGGCACGGCCGTCTCAGGAAAACTGATTCGATGGCGCAGTACGTCTACACGATGCGCAGGGTGAGCAAGACCGTGCCGCCCCAGCGCGCGATCCTGAAGAACATCTCGCTCAACTTCTTCCCGGGCGCCAAGATCGGCGTGCTGGGACTGAACGGCTCGGGCAAGTCCTCGCTCCTCAGGATCATGGCGGGCGTCGACGAGCAGACCGACGGCGAGGTGATCCGCATGCCCGGCATCAAGGTGGGCTACCTGCCGCAGGAGCCGCAGCTCGATGCGGCGAAGACCGTGCGCGAGGAGGTGGAGGCCGCGCGCAGCGAGGTGGCCGAGGCGAAAGCCGAGCTGGAGAAGGTGTATGCCGCGTACTCGGAGGAGGGCGCCGACTTCGACAAGCTCGCCGCCGAGCAGGCGCGCCTGGAAGCGATCGTCAACGCCTCCGCCGAGGGCGGGCAGGAGCTGGAGATCGCCGCCGACGCGCTGCGCCTGCCGCCCTGGGAGCAGAAAATCGGCGTGCTGTCCGGGGGCGAGAAGCGCCGCGTGGCGCTCTGCAAGCTGCTCCTGTCCAAGCCCGACCTGCTGCTGCTCGACGAGCCGACCAACCACCTTGACGCGGAGAGCGTGGAGTGGCTCGAGCAGTTCCTGCAGCGTTTTCCAGGCACGGTGGTCGCGGTCACCCACGACCGCTACTTTCTCGACAACGCCGCCGGCTGGATCCTCGAGCTCGACCGCGGCGTGGGCATCCCCTGGGAGGGCAACTACTCCTCGTGGCTCGAGCAGAAAGAGAAGCGCCTCGCGGTCGAAGCGAAACAGGAAGAGGCTCGCCTGAAGAGCATGAAGTCGGAGCTCGAGTGGGTGCGCCAGAACGCCAAGGGCCGCCAGTCGAAATCCAAGGCGCGGCTCGCTCGCTTCGAGGAGATGTCGCAATACGAGCACCAGCAGCGCAACGAAACCCAGGAGATCTTCATCCCGGTCGCCGAGCGCCTCGGCAACGAAGTACTCTCGTTTGAAAACGTGACCAAGGGCTACGGCGACAAGCTCCTCATCGACAAGCTCTCGTTCAAGGTGCCGCCCGGCGCGATCGTGGGAATCATCGGTCCGAACGGCGCAGGCAAGTCGACGCTGTTTCGGATGGTGATTGGAAAAGAAAAGGCAGACAAGGGAAAAATCATCCTCGGTAAAACCGTGAAGATCGCCCACGTCGACCAGTCGCGCGAATCGCTGCAGAGCGACAAGACGGTGTTCGAGGATATCTGCGGCGGGCAGGACACGATCACGGTCGGCAAGTTCCAGATGCCCTCGCGCGCCTACCTCGCGCGCTTCAACTTCCGCGGCGCCGACCAGCAAAAGCCGGTGGGCCAGCTCTCGGGCGGCGAGCGCGGGCGGCTGCACCTCGCCAAGCAGCTCGTCTCCGGCGCGAACGTGCTCCTGCTGGATGAGCCCTCGAACGATCTCGACGTCGAGACCCTGCGCGCGCTGGAAGAAGCGCTGCTCGAATTCGCGGGCAGCGTGCTCGTCATCTCGCACGACCGATGGTTCCTCGATCGCATCGCCACGCACATCCTCGCCTTCGAGGACGAGGCGAACGTGGTCTTCTTCCCGGGCAACTACCAGGAGTACGAGGCCGACAAGAGAAAGCGCCTCGGCGAAGAGGCCGCGCGGCCGCACCGCATCCGCTACAAGCCGCTGAAGAGCTAGGCGTGCAGCAGGCGATCCTCGTCGCCGTGCTCGCGACCATGGTCTACACCGTGTCGCTCGAGCTGCGGATCGAGGATTTCCGCTATGTGGCGCGCCATCCGGTGGCGGTCGGCATCGGCTTGCTCGCGCAGTTCGTGCTGCTGCCCGCGGCGACGCTCGGCCTGACGCTCGTGCTCGACCTGCCGGCGCCGACCGAGGCGGCGATGATGCTCGTGGCCGCCTGCCCGGGCGGCGCGCTCTCCAACGTGATCACCGCGTTCGGGCGCGGCAACCTTGCGCTCTCGCTCTCGATCTCGGCGGTCTCGAGCATCGCTGCGCTCATACTGACGCCGCTCAACTTTACGCTGATGATCACGGCCAACCCGGAGACGGCGGCCTGGGCGCGCTCCATCGCGGTGAATCCCCTCGACCTTGTCTTGAGTCTTTTTCTTTTATTGGCCCTTCCCATCACGGCAGCGATGCTCACCACCCGGCATCAGCCCGCCCTGGCAGCGAAGATCCGCAAGCCGCTGGCGAGGTTCGCCGGCGTGGCGCTGGCTGCGTTCATCGTGCTCGCGGTAGCGGCGCAATGGAAGGTGTTCGTGATCGAGCTCGGCCGCACGCTGCCGATCGTCATCCTGCACAACGGCCTGGGACTTCTGCTCGGCTACCTCGGCTCTCTCGCCGCGCGCCTGCCGGTCGCCGACCGGCGCGCGGTGGTCATCGAAGGCGGAATGCAGAATTCGGGGCTCGCGCTCGGCATTATTGCCGCCCAGTTCGGCTCGAGCCTCCCCATGGTCGCGGTCGCCGGCCTCTGGGGCATCTGGCACATCGTGTCGGGCGGGACGCTCGCGCTCCTCTGGCGGCGCCGGAAATGAAAACGGCGCGAGCTGGGACTCGCGCCGCCTCGAGACTTCGGGAGTGAACTACTCGCCCTGCTTCTCTTCGCCTTGCTGGGCCTGCTTTTGCTGTTCCTGGCCCTGATCCGGCTTCTGCTGCTCGTTCTGCTGCTGCTCGTTGCCCTGCTTCTCGTCGCTCATCTTCATCTCCTGTGATCGGCCGCGAACGCGACCGGCAGGCAGGATAAGGAAGTTGCGAGCAAAAATATGTCGCGCGATCCGGCGACTTGGCGTAGCGGTCTCGCTACGAGCGACCGAGGAGCGGCAGCGCGCTGAACACGTGCGGCTCGGTCACCGGCGGCGCGGCGGTCACGTGATGCGGCGTGAGCTCGGCAAGCGAGGCAATGCCGAGCAGGCCGAGGCAGGTGCGGACTTCCTCTTCGAGGATCTCGAGCGCGCGCACGAGCCCGGCGCTGCCGGCGGCGCCGAGGCCGAAGCCCGTGAAGCGGCCGAGACCCACGGTCTTCGCGCCGAGCGCGATCGCCTTCACGATGTCGGTGCCGCGCATGAACCCGCCATCGACCCAGACTTCGGCGCGGGTGCCGACCCGGGCGACCACTTCGGGCATAACCGCGGCGCTGCCAAGACCATGGTCGAGCTGCCGCCCGCCGTGGTTCGACACGTACACCACCTCGACGCCGTGCTCCACGGCCAGCTCGGCGTCCTCCGCCGTCGCGATGCCCTTGATGATCAGGGGAAATTTCGGGAATTTGCGCTTGTAGCGCTCGACCTGCTGCCACGAAAGGCCGGCCTGGAAGACACGGCCAGCGTCGGTCGCCGTGGCCCGCCAGGGCTTCACGTACCGGCTCGCGAGATCGCGCTCGCGCCGGCTGTACATCGCGACATCCACGGTCAGGCAGAAGGCGAGATAGCCATGGTCGATGGCCCGCTGCACGTAATCGTCCACCCAGGCGTCGTCGCCCCGGACGTAGAGCTGGAAGACGCGGAGGTTGTCCGCAGCGGCGGCGGTGCCCTCCAGCCCCGGCTTGCAGACCGAGGAGAGCATCTGCGGCACGCCGAACTCGCCCGAGGCGCGCGCGGCGGCCGCGGCGCCCTCGGCGACGATGGACTCGAGCCCGCCGATGGGGGCGAGCAGGACGGGCAGCCGGGTTTTTCTGCCGAGGAACGACCCGGAGGGATCGACGTGGCGGACATCGCGAAGGATGCGCGGCCGGAACGCGAGCGAATCGAGCGCCTGTCGGTTGCGCCGGACGGTCGTCTCCGTCTCGGCACCGCCGACGAGGTAACCCCACGGGCCCGGCGCGAGATTGCGGCGCGCGGCCTCGACGATCTCGTGCAGGGTGAGAAACTCCTCCTGCAAATTGCCGGTGGACGGGGCGTTCACGGCGCGTAGGCTAGCACTCAACGGTTAAACTCGACATCCATCGCAGCAAAAAGGGGAATGCAATGCGGCTTTTGAGTTTTCGCTCCAAAAAAGGTGCTCCGGTGCGGGTGGGAGCGATGGTGGACGACAGGAATTTTGTCGTTTTGGGTCCTTCCGACATGCTTTCCCTCATCGAAGGCGGAAGAAAGGCGATAAAAATACCCAAAAAGGGAAAACCGATCGCGCTTTCCTCGGTGCAGGTCCTGGCGCCCATTCCGCGACCGCGCAAGAACGTCTTTTGCGTCGGCTGGAACTACGTCGAGCACTTCCAGGAGGGCGCGAAGATGCGCGTCGGCCCGGTGCAGGAGCTGCCCGCGCACCCGACCTTCTTCAGCAAGGCGCCGACCGCGGTGAACGGTCCCTACGACAGGATCCCCCTCCATCCCGGCGTGACCGAGAAAGTGGACTGGGAGGTCGAGCTCGGCGTGATCATCGGCAGGGGCGGGAAGAACATCAAGGAGGCCGACGCCCTCAAGCATGTGTTCGGCTATACGGTCATCAACGACGTCTCGGCGCGCGACGTGCAGAGGAAGCACGGCCAGCAGTGGATGAAGGGCAAGAGCCTCGACGGCCACTGCCCGATGGGTCCGTGGATCGTGACCGCGGACGAAATCAAGGATTGGGCGACGCTCGACGTGATCTCGCGCGTGAACGGGGTGGTCAAGCAGAATTCGAATACGAAATACATGCACTTCAAGGTGCCGCGCATCATCGCCGAGCTCTCCGCGGGATTGACGCTCGAGCCCGGCGATATCATCTCGACCGGCACACCGGCCGGGGTGGGGCACGCGCGCACGCCACCCGAATTCCTCAAGGCGGGCGACCTGCTCGAGACCGAGGTCGGCTCAATCGGCGTGCTCAAGAACCGGATCGGCTAGGAGCGCCCCATGCCCACCGCGACCGAGAAGCGCAAGGCCTTCGCCGAGCTGCACAAGTCGGGCTGCTTCGTTATCCCGAATCCCTGGAGCATTGGCACGGCCCGCTACCTCCAGGGGCTCGGATTCAAGGCGATCGCCAGCACGAGCGCGGGCTTCGCGCATTCGTGCGGGCGCCCGGACGGCGGCGTCGGCCGCGACGAGGTGCTCGCGCACTACAGGGAGCTCGCCGAGGCGACCGACATCCCGCTCAATGCCGATTTCGAGAACGGCTTTGCCGACGATCCCGACGGCGTGGCGGCGAATGTCACCCGGTGCATCGAGACCGGCGTGGCGGGCCTCTCGATCGAGGACTCGCCACAGCACGCGAAATTCCCGCTCTACGAGTTCGACGTGGCGCTCGCGCGCGTCAAGGCGGCGCGTGCCGCGATCGACCGATCGGGCTCCGGCGTCGTCTTCACCGCGCGCACCGAGGGCTTCATCCGCGGCAAGCCCGACATCGACGAGACGATCCGGCGCCTGAAGGCCTTCGCCGACGCCGGCGCGGACTGCCTTTATTCGCCCGGCATCCGCACCCGCGAGCACATCGAGGCGACGGTGAAGGCGGTGGGCGGCAAGGCGATCAACTTCCTAAATCCCGTTGCGCTTGGCTTCACGGTCGACGATATCGCCAAGATGGGCGTGCGCCGCATCAGCGTCGGCGGCACCCTCTCGCGCGTCGCGATGCATGCCTTTATCCGGTCGGCGACGCAGATCGCAAAGGAAGGCAAGTTCGAGCTCTTCGACGGCGTCGTCAGCAACGCCGAGCTGAACAAGTTCTTTTCCGGGAGCTAGAGAACGGCGCCGGGCTGGCCGAGCGCGTGCTCGGTCAGCTGGCGCACCACCCAGTCGTAGGCGTCGTCCACCGAGTCGGTCGCGTGGAAGAGCTGCAGGTCGCGCTCGCTGATGGTGGCGTGCTTCACCAGGCTCTCGAAGTTGATCACGCTCGACCAGTACTCCTTGCCGAAGAGGATGACCGGCATCTTCTTGGTCATCTTGCCGGTCTGCACCAGGGTCAGGATCTCGAACATCTCGTCCAGCGTGCCGAACCCACCCGGGAAGACGATCACCGCCTTCGCCATGTAGGCGAGCCAGAACTTGCGCATGAAGAAGTAGTGGAAGTGGAAGGCAAGCTCGCGCGTCACGTACGGATTGATGCTCTCCTCGCGCGGCAGCGAGATCGCGAGCCCGACGTTGATGCCTTTCGCTTCCGAGGCGCCGCGGTTCGCGGCCTCCATGATCCCCGGGCCGCCGCCCGTGCACACGACGAAGCGGCGATCCTTCGTCTCCAGCGCCTTGGACCAGTTCGTCAGCCGGTGGGCGAGCTCGCGCGCCGCCTCGTACCAGACCGAGCCCGGGTTGATGCGCGCCGAGCCGAAGAAGACGACCGTGTCCTCGACGCCGTGCTTCTCGAAGCGGATCTTGGGCTCGAGGTACTCCGCGAGGATGCGCAGCTCGCGCGCATCCTTGCTGTTTAAAAACTCGGCGTTGCTATAGGCCTTGGGGGATTTAGCCACGTCCTTCGAACGGCATTTTCGTCGCCTTGATGGTGAGAAAGAGGACGTTGGTTTCGATCGGGAAATTCGCCATGTGAAGCACTGCCTCGCCCACATGGTTCACGTCCATGAGCGGCTCGGGCTTGATCGAGCCGTCCGCCTGCGGCACGCCTTTCGCCATGCGCTCGGCCATCTCGGTGCGCGCATTGCCGATGTCGATCTGGCCCACGGCGATGTCGTACTTGCGGCCATCCAGGGCGCCGGTCTTGGTGAGGCCCGACACGCCGTGCTTGGTGGCGGTATAGGCGACCGAGCCGGGGCGCGGCGCGTGCGCCGAAATGGAGCCGTTGTTGATGATGCGGCCGCCGCGCGGGTTCTGGTCCTTCATCACCCGGAAGGCTTCCTGCATGCACAGGAACATGCCCGTCAGGTTGATGTCGACGACGTACTGCCATTTGTCGAGCGTGAGCTCCTCGAACGACACGCCCGGCGCGTTGACTCCGGCGTTGTTGAAGAGGACGTCCACGCGTCCCCATTTCTGCCTGGTCGCGGCAAAGAGCGCCTTCACCGAATCGGCCTTGGAGACGTCGGTCGGCACGCAGAGCGCACGGTCGCCCGCGCCCGACTCGCGCGCCGCGGTCTCGAGCGGCTCCTTGCGCCGCCCCGCGAGCGCGACCTTGTAGCCGCCTCTCAGGAGCGCGAGCGCCGCGGCCTTGCCGACGCCGCTGCCTGCGCCCGTGACGATTGCGATGCGTTCCATTCTCGCGCCCTCCCGGGAAAAAAGAGGGCGTAGGGTAACTCATTCAGGAGCGCTCATTGCCTCGCCCGTGCGAACGTTCGGGCCGCGACTCCTGGTGCGCCTGCTGCGGGCGGTTTTCGTGCCGTTCCTCGCGCGCCTGGCGCTTTTCCTCCTGCTGTACGTGCGGACGCGGTTGCGGCTGCACGTGCGGGCGCGGCTCGACCTTCGCTTGCGGCTGCGGCGCCTGGACGCGCGGTCTTTGCGGCTGCGCCTGCGCCTGGGGCTGCGGCCGCGTTTCCGGTCGGGGTCGGGGCTCGGAACGCGGCTGGGGCCGGGCTTCCGGACGCGGCTGCGGGCTCAGCACCTGCGAATCGTGCAGGTCGCGCGCCGGCGGCCGCTGGTAGCGATGCGCCTCCGGCGCCGCCGCGAAGCGCTGCTGCACGGCCGGATCGCGATAGGCGACGCCGCGCCGGTGATTCGGATCGTGGTGCCAGCTGCCCGGCTGCACGACCACGGTGCGGTTGATGACCACCGGGCGCTCCACGCGCACGGTGTGACGCCGCCAGTCGGCGTGCCCGAAGAAGAAGGTCGCCGAGAGGGCGATCGGAATGCCCCATTGGAACACCGCCGGCCGGTAATAGACGACGGCCGGATCGTAGTAGGGCACGTACACCACCTGCGGGTTGGCAGGCTGGATGTAGATCTCGCCCGCCTGCTGCTGCACGACGAGCTGGCCGTTCGATTGCAGGTTGCCGGCGGCGAGCGCCTGCTGGCGCAGCGCCTGCACGGTGTCCATCACCTGCGGCTGCTGGGCGAGGAAAGCGTCGCCGAGCGAGCGCGTCCACTGCAGGTTCTCATCCATGCGCTGCAGCACCTGCGGGAAGGCGACCAGCGATTGAACGCTCGGATCCCAATCCTGGCCGGCGACGGCCTGCACTGCGGCGTCGCCCTGCAGGCCCGGGTTGGCGCGCGTCCAGCGCGCGGCCTCGACCACCTCGATCGGGTAGGTCGCGGCCATCAGCACCTGCGAGAGCAGCGCGTCCGGATAGAGCGCGATCGGCGCGAGCATGCGCTCGAGCTCCTGCTGCGCGTAGACCCTGGGCTGCTCCTGCGCGAAGGCGGCGGGCGTCATGGGCGGAAGCGCGAGTCCCAGCGAGAGACTGGCGGCGAGCAGTGCGGCGATCGGGCGTTTCATGGGGCCTCCAATTTTTTTTGACTCAATGCATTGGACCCTTCGCGGCGCGCGGCGTCTGCTACCAATTGCAACAACCTGTAAGTCGTGTAACTACTTGCGAGCTGTCACCGACGGGCGACAACTTTTGGTGACTTCTGCCATCGACGCGCGGCGCGCGGATGGGAAGAATCCTTTTCATGCGCCGCGTCCTTTCTCTTGTTCTTTTTCTCCTCGTCAGCGTTCCGGCGATCCCGGGTGATCCGGGCGCCTGGTTCCGGAAGCTCGACCGGAACAAGGACGGCTACCTCGATCGCAAGGAGCTCGCCGGCATGCGCCGGCACCTGACGGTCTTCGATCAGGCGGACGAGAACAAGGACGGCAAGCTCGACCCGGCGGAATTCATCCAGGCCGAGGTGCTCGTCAGCGAAATGAGGCGCGGCGGCGCGAAGCCGATCCCGGCCGCCTCCGAGCCGATCAGGAAAGAGCCGGCGGGCTAGCTATTCGATCTTCGCGCCGCAGCCGCGCAGCAGCCGCTCGATTTCCGGGCTCTCGGCGCGGATCTCGTCGGCGAAGGCCTCGGGCGAAGCCGAGGGCAGGGCATCCATACCCTGCGCGGCGATCTTCGCTTTCACGTCCGGCTTGGAGAGTCCCTTCATCGCCGCCGCGTGCAGCCGCTTCACGATCGCCTCCGGCGTTCCCGCCGGCACGTAAAGGCCGAACCAGAAGGTGGACTGGAAGCCCGGCACGCCGGCGGCGTCGCCGCCCGGAATGTTGGGAATCGAGGGCGAGCCTTTGGCGACGCTCACGAGGAGCGGCTTCATGCGGCCCGCCTGGATGAAGCCCGTCACGGTGGGCGAAGTGGCGAACATCATCTGCGTATCGCCCGCGAGGAGCGATTGCGCCGCCGGGCCGCCGCCCTTGAATTGCACGGAAGTGATCTTGATATCGGCCGCCTTCTCGAAGGCGCAGGCGGCCACGTGCGGGGCCGAGCCAAAGCCCGCGGAAGCGTTAAAGAGCTTGCCGGGATTCGCCTTGGCGAAGGCGACGAGATCCTTCGCGCTCTGGAACTGCGACCCCGGCGGGACGACCAGGATGGTGGCGCCGTTCGCGACGCGCGAGACCGGGATGAAATCCTTGTCGCTATAGGAAAGCCCCTTGTACATCACGCGGTTGTACGCGTGGTTGCCCTGGTTGAGGATGGTGTAGCCGTCGGGCGCGGACTTGGCGACGAATTCCGAGGCGATCGAGCCGCCGGCACCGGGCTTGTTCTCGACGACGAAAGTGACGCCGAGCTCCTTGGAAAGCTCGTCGGCGATGATGCGTGTGGTGAAGTCGCCCGAGCCGCCCGGCGGGTAGCCGACGACGATTTTCGGGGGTTTCGAGGGGTAGGTTTGGGAAATTGCCTCGAAAGAGAAAACAATAAAGATCAAAAACCAGGATCGCATCATTTCCCCACGAATTTTGGCGTGCGTTTTTCCATGAAAGCTTTTCGGCCTTCCTTGTGGTCCTCGCTCGCGAAGCACGCCTCGACCATCTTCATCGCCTTGTTGAGGTCGCGCTCCTCGGGATCCTTCAGCGCCTGCTGCGCGGCGAACTTGGCCGCGGCCACGGTGAGGGGCGCGTTCTCGGCGATCAGCTTGCAGATTTCGGCCGTGGCGTTCTCCAGCTCGGCCACCGGCACCACCTTGCTCACGAAGCCCATGCGCAGGGCTTCTCTGGCGTCGAATTTCTTCGCGGTGAAGAAGATCTCCATCGTGTTGGCCGCGCCGAGCACGTTGATGAAGCGGCGCACGCCCGCCGGGCTGTAGCCCAGGCCGAGGCGCGCCGCGGGCATCCGGAAGATCGCGTCCTCGGCGCAGATGCGCAGGTCGCACGCGGCCGCGAAGCCCAGGCCGCCGCCGATGCAAATGCCGCGGATGCTGGCGAGCACGGGCTTGGTCGCCTTCATCGGCGCGAGGTAGCCCTGCTCGACCGCCCGGTTGTACTCGAACTGCGCCTCGACTGTGCCGCGCAGCTTCTCGAACTGCGAGATGTCGGCGCCGGAGATGAACGACTTCTCGCCGTCGCCCTTGCAGACGATGACGCGCACCTCGGGATTGGCGTCGAGCTCGGCGAAGGTCTTCGGCAAGGCCTGCCACATGTCGAAGGTCATCGCGTTCATCTTCGCGGGGTTGGAGAAGACGACGGTCGCGACACCGCCCTGGATCGATGTTTTGAGTTCTGCCATGTGCTTTCTCTAGATGATTTTTCCGGAACGAAAAGTCTGGATCTCTTGATCTGAAAAACCGATTTCCTTCAAAACCTCATCCGTATGCTCGCCGCGCTCGGGCGAGGCCGTCAGCAGCTTCGCCGGCGTGCGCGAGAGCTTGACCGGCTGGTTCACGAGCCGCAGCTTGCCGAGCCGCTTGCTGGTGACCTCGGCCGCGGCCTGCATGTGCTTCACTTGCGGGTCGTTGAACACCTGGTCCATGCGGTAAATCGGCCCGCTCGGCACGCCGGCTTCGTTCAGGATCTCGACCCATTCCGCGCTCGGCCTCTTCGCGAACTCCTTGTTGAGCTCGGCGTTGAGGGAATGGCGGTTCTTCGCGCGGCTCTCCGCCTTCTTGTAGTCGGGGTGCTCGAAAAGCTCGGGCCGGCCGATCGCCTTGCACACGCGCTCCCACATCTTCGTGCCGGCGGCGGCCACGTTGATGTGCCCGTCGGCGGTCTTGTAGGCGGAGGTCGGCATGCTGGTGGGGTGGTCGTTGCCGACCTGCTCGGGGACTTCGCCCGACATCGTGTAGCGCGCAGCCTGGAAGTCGAGGAGCTGCAGCCCCGCCTGCAGGAGGCTCGACTGCACCCACTGGCCTTCGCCGGAGGTTTCGCGCTCGTAGAGCGCGGTGAGGATGCCGAGCGCGGCGAGGAGGCCGCCGGTCACGTCGGCCACCGCGCAGCCGACCCGCATCGGGCCTTCGCCGGGCTTGCCCGTGACCGACATGATGCCGGAGAGCCCCTGCGCGATCTGGTCGAAGCCCGGGCGCATGCGGTACGGACCGTCCTGCCCGAAGCCCGAGATGCTCGCGAGGATCACGCGCTTGTTCACTTTCTTCAGCGACTCGTAGTCGATGCCGAGGCGGTCCTTCACGTCGGGGCGGAAGTTCTCCACCACGACGTCGGCCGTCTTCACGAGGCGCAGGAAGATGTCCTTGCCCTGAGGCGACTTGAGATCCAGGGTCATCGAGCGCTTGTTGCGGTGCAGGTTCTGGAAATCCGGCCCTTCGCGCGGGCCGCCCATGTCCTCGGGCTGCGTGTTCTCGATCTTGATCACGTCGGCGCCGAAATCGGCGAGCTGGCGCACGCAGCTCGGGCCGGCGCGCACGCGGGTGAGGTCGAGCACGCGCAGCTTCGAGAGGGCGGGGGAGGCGGTGATCTTCGGCATGGGGCGCTATTGTAGGATGCACGCATGAAATCCTGGTGGATCGGCAGCGGAACAGGCGGCGGCACGGCGCTCGAGCAGCGCGAGGTGCCCGAGCCCAGCCCCAAGGCGGGCGAAGTGCTCGTCAAGGTGCGCGCCGCGGGACTCAATCGCGGCGAATTCATCGGCGGCCACGGGCTCGCCTCGGCGAGCGCGAAGCCGGGCGGCATCGAATGCGCGGGCGAGGTTGCCGGCGTGGGCGAGGGCGTGAAAGGGGTCGCCGTCGGGACCCGCGTCATGGGCCGCGCTTCGGGCGCCTATGCCGAATACGCGCTCATGCGCGCGGGCGACGCGATCCTCGTGCCCGAGCGCCTTTCCTGGGAGGAGGCGGGCGCCGCGACGATCGCCTATCTCACCGCCTACGACATGCTCTGGCCGGGCGGCGAGCTGAAAGCGGGCGAGTGGCTGCTCGTCGCCGGCGTCTCCGCAGGCGTGGGCGTCGCCTCGCTCCAGCTCGGCAAGCTGATCGGCGCCAAGGTGGCGGGCACCTCCGGGTCGGCCGACAAGCTTGCGAAGCTGAAGTCCCTCGGCTTGGATCTCGCTTTGCAGCACCGCAATGGAGGGTTTTCTCAAAAGATGCTGGAAGCGACCGGCAACCGCGGCGTGGACCTGGTCGTCAACAACGTCGGCGGCACCGTGTTCGCCGAATGCGTCAAGGTCCTCGCGTACAAGGGGCGTCTCGCGACGGTGGGCTACGTCGACGGCGTGGTGCACGCCGACTTCGACCTGGCCGCGGTGCACGCCCGCCGGCTCAGGATCTTCGGCGTATCCAACAAGATGCGCAGCGGCGCGGAGATCGCCGAGAGCGTGCGCGGCTACGTGCGCGACGTGCTGCCGGCGATCGCCTCGGGCACCCTGAAGCCCGTGATCGACAAGGTCTTTCCCTTCGCCGACCTTCCTGCCGCCAAGGCGCACATGGAAGCCGCCGGGCATCTCGGCAAGATCGTAGTCAGGCTCTCCTAGTCCGGGAATTGATCCGGCGCGCGGCGGTCAGAGCACCCGTGTCGCGGCGCGCGCGGCTCCTCCTCGGGGCCATTCTTGTCATCGGGGCGCTCGCGGCGGCGTGGCGCTGGACGCCGCTCGCCGACTACCTGAGCGCCGAGCACATCGTCGGCTGGGCGCGGGCGCTGCGGCGCAATCCCTGGGCGCCCGCGCTGCTCGTCCTTGCCTACACGCCGGGCACGATGCTCATGTTCCCGACGCCGGTGCTCACGCTCTTCGCCGTCATCGCCTTCGGCGCCTGGCCGGGGGCCGGCTACGCGCTCGCCGGCATCATGCTCTCGGCCTGCGTCCTGTACGCGATCGGCCGCTTCGTGCGCTACGAAAAAGTGCGGCGCTTCGCGAGCCGCGGCGTCGAGGCCGCGCGCGACCTCGCGCACGAGCACGGCATCCTCGCCATCGTGGCGGCGAACTTCATGCCGGTGCCGCCCTTCGGCGTGCAGTGCTTCATCGCGGGCGCGGTGCGCATGAAGTTCTGGGAATTCGCGCTCGGCAACCTGATCTCGCGCGGCCCCGGCGTGATCGTGGCGGCGATCTTCACGCGCGAGCTGCTCGCCGCGCTGGACGACGACTCGGGCGTCAACTACTGGCTGCTCGTTCCCGCCGGCATCGTCTTCGTCGCGCTCGCGGTCTTCGGGCGGCGCTGGGCGAAGCGCCGCGAGGCGCGGCTTGGCCGGAAGAAGCGGAAGTAGCGCGCTTCAGGCGGCTTTCGCCGCGCGCAGCTTCTGCCGGACGAGGCCGATGTGGGTGCGCAGCCGATAGAGCTCGTCGGTGTAGGCGAGCGGCACCATGATGCCCTCGGCGCGGGCCTCGAGCTTCTCCAGCTGGCCGAGCAGCTCCTCGGGCGGCGTCGACTTTTCCGCGAGGTCGTTCTCGATCTGGCGCAGGTTGCGGTACCAGCGGAAGATGCGCGAGCGGATGCGGAAGTTGTAGAGCGGCGGCAGGATGCGCGCGAGCGGGATCAGCACCGCCACGATCGAGAAGAGCGCCACCCACATGCGGTCGACCAGGTTGGCGAGCCAGAACGGCAGGTAGCGCTGCAGCAGCGGCGGGCCCGTGCGGTAGTAGCGCTCAGCGTCGCGCGCGAGCGGAAACTCGGTGTTGAGCGGGGTGGGGAATTTGCCGGGCGGCGAGACCCAGCTCCCCTGGCTGTGGATACGGCTCGCGGCCTGGACGAAGAGCTGGACGAGCGCCGGATGCAGATCCTCGCGCGCCACCAGCTGGGCGGTCGAGGCGACGAGCTGGATGTCGCGCGGCGGCACGTTGCGCGAGAGATCGACCACGCCGCGCGCCACCGTCACGGGAGAGAGGAAGGCGTAGCGGCGCGAATAGGCCTCGGCCTGCTTGAACTCGAACAGGCGCACGTTCGGCGTCTGGATGAGCATCTGCACGAGCGGCGACTCGGGCGCCGAGACCATGGCGAGCGCATCGAGCTCGTTGTTGAGCAGCGCGATCACCGCCGGCACGAGATCGAGGTTCTTGCGCTGGATATCGTCCCGGTTCATGAGGTTCGCCGCGAGGAGGCGGCTCACGACGCCCGGGATGCCGCTGCCGCGCGGGCCGACGTTCACGTTCATGCCGCGAAAGTCGGCGATCTCGGAAAGTACCCGCTCGGGCGCCTTTTTCGCGACGTCGGCGCGATAGAAGAGCCATACCGGCTCGAAGAACATGCTGCCCAGGGACATGAGCGGCAACGACTCGTCCGGCGCCGGCTGCCGGCCGATCTCGGTCGAGCCGCCCTGGACGAACGCGATTTGCACGTCCTCCTTCGGGTCGCGCAGCAGGCGCAGGTTCTCGCGCGAGCCGTTGGTCTGGCGCACGATCACCTCGATGCCGTAGCGCTTGAGCTCCTCGCGGTAGCGTCCGCCGAAGGTCGAGTAGGCGCCCTGCTCGGAGCCGGTCGCGAGCACCACGCGCTTGGGCGGCGTGGGCTTGAGGAAGAAATAGGCGCCGACCAGCAGGGCGATCGTCAGGAGGATGAAAGGTCCCGCCGTGGCGGTGAGCTCGCGGGCCGAGATGAGCGTGTCGCGGATGGTGCGGCGCATCGCCGGCAACTATAACGCGCGAGTGGAACGGCGATTGCGCCCTTCACGAAAGCGGGTCTAAGCTTCTCCGCTCAAGGAGGAGCTAACCCCATGAAACGCACCCTGATTGCCCTGGCGCTGGCCGGCTTCGGCTGCGGCATGCTGACCGCCACGGCGCAGCAGAAGGACGCCGCCAAGCCCGCCCCGAAGGCCGCCGCCCCGGCGCCGAAAGCCGAAGCGAAGAAGGAAGAGGAGCCGTTTTGGGCGGTCGGGCGCCCAAAAGGCGACGCGACTGCGAAGATGGCGCCCGTGCCGGCGCTGCCGATCGCCACCGCGGCCGACCAGCTGCCGGTGAAAAAGATCAAGCTGCCGCCGGGCTTCAAGGTCGAGGTCTACCAGGCGGGCGTGCTGGACGCGCGCGGCATGCGCGAGGGCGACAAGGGCACGGTCTTCGTCTCCTCGCTCTTCGTCGCGGGCAAGATCTACGCGATCACGAACAAGGGCGGCAAGCGCGAGCTGAAGACGATCGCCGAGAAGCTCTTCCTGCCGAACGGGATCGAGTTCTACAAGGGCGCGCTCTACGTCGCCACGCCGAAGGACATCACCCGCTACGACGGCATCGAGGACAAGCTCGACAGCCCGCCCAAGCCGGTCATGGTTTACGACAAGCTGCCCGGCGAAGTGCCGCACGGCTGGAAGTTCATCAAGATGGGGCCTGACCACAAGCTCTACGTGCCGATCGGCGCGCCGTGCAACATCTGCGAGCCCGACGTGAGCAAGGGCTTCACCACCATCATCCGCATGAACCCGGACGGCTCGGGCGTGGAGACGGTGCTGAAGGGCATGCGCAACACCGTCGGCTTCGACTGGCACCCGAAGACGAAGGAGCTCTGGTTCGGCGACAACCAGCGCGACTGGCTCGCCGAGGACATGCCGCTCGACGAGGTCAACCGCGTGACCAAGACCGGGCAGGACTTCGGCTTCCCCTACTGCCACTCCGGGATCATGGCCGATCCCCAGTTCGGCTGGGGCAAGGACTGCAAGACCTCGGTCAAGCCCGTGCTCACGATCGGGCCGCACGCGGCGCCGCTCGGCATGCGCTTCTACAGCGGCAAGATGTTCCCGAAGAAGTACCAGAACGCGATCTTCCTCACGCGCCACGGGCCCTGGAACAAGACCCAGAAATACGCGGCCGACGTGGTGGCGATCCTGATCGACGCCAAGGGCAACGCGAAGATGGAGCCGTTCATGACCGGGCTGGTGGAGAACAACAGCTACCTCGGGCGGCCGGCCGACGTGCTCGTGCTGAAGGACGGATCGATGCTGGTATCGGATGACCACAACGGGGCGATCTATCGCATCACGTACGGAAAGTGACTTGAGGGTTCTGTTTTGCGCCGTTGTTTTTCTTTTCTCTTCAGAAAGTTTTTCTGCAGAAAAAGACAGCAAGGCAGAACCCTGCTTCACCTGCCACGGTAACTCCGGCACGTCGCAAACGGCGCTGACCCCGTCGCTCGGCGGCCAGCCGTCGTTCTTCGTCATCGCGCAGCTCTTTCTCTTTCGCGAGGCGCGCCGCAACAAGTCGGGCACGCCGATGGACGCGATGGCGAAGCCGCTCAAAGACGACGACCTGCGCTCGCTCGCCGCGCTCTTTTCGAAGCAGCCGCCGCCCCAGCCGCCGGCCCGGGGGCGCGACGAGGCGAAGTACGCGCGCGGCAAGGCGCTCCTCGCCAAGCGCAATTGCGCCGTCTGCCATAACCCGGATTTTTCGGGACGCGACCAGATGCCGCGCCTCGCGGCCCAGCGCGAGGATTACCTCCTCAAGGCCATGCGCGACTACCAGAAGGGCGAGCGCATCGGCTACGGCAGCGCCACCATGCCCGAGGAGCTCGCGGGTCTTGGCGACGCCGACCTTGTCGACATCGCGCACTACTTGGCCCACGGCGCGCGCTGACCCTGTAGTGCCAAACACTTAAGGTCGCCCGGGGGCGACGAACCGTCCTGCGCGCCACGCGATGGGCGCGCGCCGCTGTCTCGGCATCTTTCTCTTTTGCAAGGAAGTCCTCGCCGCAGGCACGCATCCTGCGGAGAGGTCTGCGTTAGTCAACTTCCGGAGGAATTGAAATGAAAGTCGTAATGAAAGCTGTCATCGCCTTCTCGACACTGGCGCTCGCCACCGCTGGCGCCTTCGCGCAGACCTCGACGGACAAGGACAAGACGCCCTCCACCTCGGGCTCGAGCTCCTCGTCTTCGAGCACTGGCGTGAACCCGAAGTCCGGCCCGAGCCCCAACCCCAAGCAGGCGGGTGGAACGCAAGGCCCGGCGACCTCGTCGCCGTCGGCGTCGTCCTCGTCGTCCGACACGTCCAACAGCTCGACCAGCAGCACCGCGGCCGCCCCGTCGGCCTCGAGCAGCTCGAGCGGCGGCGCGAGCGTGACGCTCAAGTCGCTTGATACGAACAAGGACGGCTCTGTGAGCAAGTCGGAAGCCGAGGCGGCGCCCGATGTCGCCAAGGAGTTCAGCAAGCTCGACAAGAACCACGACGGCAAGCTCGACGAGACGGAGTTCTCGAAGCACAGCTCGTCTTCCTCGATGTCGTCCTCGAAGAAGTAACGCAACCGCTAGAATCCGGGTGGTCCTCGGACCGCCCGGATGCAGTACCCCATCCCAGAGCACGAAATCGAGATCACCGCGGTCCGCTCGGCGGGCGCCGGCGGCCAGAACGTCAACAAGGTCTCGAGCGCGATCCACCTGAGGTTCGACGTCGCGGCCTCCTCGCTTCCCGAGGCGGTCAAGGCCCGTCTGCTCGCGCGCAGCGACAGCCGCCTCACGAAAGACGGGGTGATCGTCATCAAGGCGCAGCAGCATCGCAGCCAGGACATGAACCGGGCCGAGGCCTTGCGCCGGCTCCACGAGATGGTGGGGGAGGCCGCGAGGGCGCCCAAGCCGAGGCGGGCGACCCGTCCCACGAAAGCGTCAAAGAAACGGCGGCTGGAGGCGAAACTCCGCCACGGGCGGATCAAGCAACTGCGGAAAGCCGTCCGGGAGGACGGCTAGGCCAACCCCTTAGAGGTCGTCCCGGCGGGACGGAATCGAGATTCCAGCCGGAATGTCCTCGCGCGGGGTCGAAGCCACGTGCGCGTCGACCGGCTGCGGCGGCGTCGAGCCCTTTTTGGGCCGGCCCGGGCGGTAGAACACCTGGAACGGCTTGAGCGGCGGCACCACGGGCGGCTTCTCGAGGTAGCGGCAGTCGGATTCGGTGGGCATGCTCGCCGTGGCGCCGATGCGACGGCCGCCGACGAAAACCGTGTAGCGAAGCATGTGCGCGGAGCCCGGGATCGGACGGGCGACGATTTCGTACTTACCGATCATGAAGCGCTGGAGCATAGAGGAGCATTATCTCACGAAAACATTCCCCAGAGCCCTGTTTTTCAATATTTATTTCACTTGAGGTCGAGCTCGGGGTAGTGCCGGAAAATGCCCTGCTGGTTGAAGGGCAGGCGCCGGTCCGAGGCAAGGTAGCGGGCGATTCCCGGGCGCTCGGCGACCCGGTCATGCAGGGCTGCCAGACGGGGATATTCCTTTTCCAGACCGCGCATTGCCCTCGGAAAGGCGTAGCGCATCCCCTGCACCATCTGGAAGAGGGAGAGGTCGGCGTAGCAGGCGCGGCGCCCGAGCAGGTAGCCTCCCCGGGGCAAAAGACCCTCGAAGTAATTCAGGTATTTGGGCGCCCGATTGGCCAGGAAGTCCGCCGCCCGGCGCTTCGATTCGGCCTTCTGTTCCTCGTAGTAAAGCCCCGATCCGATCGGATGGTGGACATCGTGCGCCTCGCCGAGCCAGTCGGCGATCGTCAGCTGCGCCTGATGCACTTGGAGGCGGCCAGCCTCGCTTGAAGGGGCAAGGCGCAGGCGCGGTCCGAGGTAAAGCAGGATGTTGGCCGTTTGCGCGATCAGCCGCCGGCCCGAGACGAGAAAAGGCGGCGCAAACGGGGGATTCTTCTTCTGCCCGAGCAGCCGCTCCATCTCGGCCATGCCGCCCGGGTGGCGCGCCACGTCTTCGTAAGGGGCGCCCGCATCCTCGAGCGCGAGCCGCACGAACTCGCCCCGGCCCTGGATGCCGGGCCAGTAATAAAGAAGGTAGCGGGCCCGCGTTTTTCCGAGGCTCAGAAGGGGTTGTAGGTCTTCTTCGGCGTGTAGTGCATGTAGCCGACGCTCGCCCCGGCGCGCAGGCCGACGCCGAGGCGGATCGGCGCGAGCACGATGCCGTTCCTCTGCTGGTAGTTCATGCCGACGCCGCCCACGAAGTAGAGGCTTCCGTCCACGCCGGGGAAGCGCTGGAACATCGCGCTCGGCTTGGGCAGGTGATAGACGAGGATGAAGACCTTGGAGAGGTTCGCGCCCGCGTCGAAGCCGATCGAGGGGCCCGTCCACCACACGTGGCGCGAGCCCATGCTCTTGGTGACGAGCTCGCCGTCGCCGTAGCGCAGGCCGACGGTAAGCGCCGCGGCGCCCTCGTTGCCCTTGATGTAGCCGTTCGGCCGGCCGTGGTCGGCGAAGGCCTTCTCGATCACCTTGGCGAGGCCCTCGGTGTTCTTGCCGAAGAAGCCCTCGGCGTCCCGAAGGACCGAATCCTTGTCGTAGGTGCCGCTTTCGTTCTGCTTTTTATCTTCCGCGTAGCTGAACGAAAACAGGCCGAGCGCGAGAACGAAAATCAGCAGCAGGCGCGTTTTCATGGCGCCACTTTACACCTATCCCAGCCAGGCGAGGGCGGCGCCGACGTCGCGGAAATTCTTCACGTTGAGCCCGCGGTTCTCGGCCACCATGTCGATCATGTCGTTCGCCTCGAAGAAGCCGGGCGTGTGGTGAACGAGCGCGATGCGGTGCTCGGGCGTGAGGCCGAGCGAGGGCAGGCGCTCGACCAGCATGAACTGGCCGGTGCCGCTGAGCGGCACTTTCTGCGAGAGCTCGATCAGGATGCGCTTGAGGCCGAGGCGGCGGGCCTCGGTCATAATCGCCTCGCAGACCTGGAAGGGCGGGCGCGTCGTGTCGCGACCCCACACCTTGGCGTGCAGCAGGTCGGCCTTGGGCTCGAGAGTGAATTGCATGGGCAAAAAAACGCGCGATGCTAGCACGGATACTTTAGGGTTAAAACGATGAAGCCCGAATCTTTTCGCCTCGCTGTGCCGGATTCCTCGCTCGCCGAGCTGCGCGAGCGTTTGAAACATGCGCGCTGGCCCGACGAGCCGCCGCTCGAGCCGTGGTCGACCGGCACGAGCCTCGCGTACATGAAGGAGCTCGCCGCGTACTGGCGGGAGCGCTTCGACTGGCGCGCGTGGGAAGCGAGGCTGAACGCGTTCCCGCAGTACAAGGCGAAGGTTTCCGGCATCGATCTGCACTTCATCCACCTGCCGTCGAAGAAGAAGAACGCGCTGCCGTTGCTTTTGTCTCACGGCTGGCCGGGCTCGCTCTTCGAGTTCCACAAGCTCCTGCCGATGCTCGCCGAGGAGTTCACGGTGGTCGCGCCCTCGCTGCCGGGCTACGGGCTCTCGTTCGCGCCCGGGCAGCGGCGCTTCGGCGCCGAGGACATGGCCGACTGCTTCGCCGAGCTGATGAGCCTGCTCGGCTACGAGCGCTTCGGCGCGCAGGGCGGCGACTGGGGTGCTTCGATCAGCTCGCTGCTCGCGGTGAGGCACGCGCAACGCCTCATGGGCATTCATTTGAATTTGCTGATGGTGCGGCGGGAGCCGAAACTCGTCGATGACCCGGTCTATCTGCAGCAGTTGAACCACTTCCTGAAAGAAGAGGCAGGCTACCAGGCCATTCAAGGGACGAAGCCTCAGACGCTCGCGTACGGGCTTTCGGACTCGCCTGTCGGGCTCCTCGCCTGGATCGCCGAGAAGTTCCGCACCTGGAGCGATTGCGGCGGTGTGATCGAAAACGCGATCAGCCGCGACGAGCTGCTCGCCAACGTGTCGCTCTACTGGTTCACCGGCGCGATCGGCTCGTCCTTCTGGCCGTACTACGCGCGGCTGCACGGCGGCTGGCCGATTCCCGAGGGCTCGGTGAAGGTGCCGACCGGCTACGCCCAGTTCCCGAAGGAGATCCTCACGCCGCCGCGCGCGCTCGCCGCGAAGACCTATACCGACATCCGCCGCTGGAGCGTGATGCCCAAAGGCGGGCACTTCGCCGCCCTGGAGCAGCCTGAGGCGCTCGCCCGCGAAGTGAAGGCGTTCTTCAGCGAAATAGCGTAACCGCCGCGACGCCCGCGGCGAGCAGCGCCATGCCGGTGAGCTCGCGCCGCGACAGGCGCTCGCGAAAGAGCTTGAGCGAGACGAGGTAGCTGAAGACGAGCTCGACGAGGCCGAGCGTGCGCACGTGCGCGGCGGGCTGGAGCGCAAAGGCCGTGAACCACCCCGCCGAAGCGGCGGCGCCCATGAAGCCGGCGAGCACCGAGGGCCGCGAGAGTCTCGCCGCGCGCGCCACGGTCGGCGGACTCTTGAAGAGAAGAAAGCCGCCGAGCAGCACGGTCTGCATCGCCTGCGCAATGACGAGCGTGAAGGCGGCCGCGAGGAGGAAGCCCGCGCCGGAGAGCGCGAGCGCCGCGCCGCGGTAGCCGACCGAAGCGAGCGCGAAGCCCGCGCCCGAGGCGAGCCCGAGGAGGGCCGGCCCCGTTGCCCACCCGAGCTTGACGCCGCCCGGCGTGAGCATGAGCACGCCCGCGGTGCCCAGGGCGACCGCGACGCCGAGCGGGATCGTGAGCGGATCGCCGAGGAACACGAACGCGAAGATGGCGACCTGCAGGACCTCGCTCTTGGAATAGGCGACCCCGAGCGCGAAGTTGCGCTCCTCCATGACCCGCAGCAGCAGCGCCGTGGCGACGATCTGGGTGACGGCGCCGAGAAGCACCCAGAGCAGGAACGGCGAATTGATTTCAGGAAGCTTTTCGTGGACGAACGCTTGAACCGCGAAAAGCCAGACGACGGCAAAAGGCAAGCCGTAGAGGAACCGGACCCAGGTCGCGCCCAGCGTCCCGAGCTCGGCCGTAAGGCTGCGCTGCGCGGCATTCCTCACGGTCTGGGCGAACGCCGCCCAGACGGTAATCGGGATCCACCACCAGTCGGCGGGGCTCAAGGGGGGGTAGGCCCGGGCCTTACTTGCGGGGGGCCGGGTGGATGTTGTCCACCCAGTGCACTTCTTCGGGCTTCTCGACGACGGGGATGTCGAGGTTCACGACCACGGGCTCCTGGCCGCTGCGGCAGAGGACGCAGGAGAGCGGCTCGGTGTCGCTTGCGTTGATTTCCTGGTGGGGCACGTACGGCGGCACATAGATGAAGTCGCCCGGGCCGGCTTCGGCGACGAATTCGAGCTGCTCGCCCCAGCGCATGCGCGCCTTGCCGGAGACGACGTAGATCACGCTCTCGACCGGGCCGTGGTGGTGCGCGCCGGTTTTCGCCCTGGGATGGATGACCACGGTGCCCGCCCACAGCTTCTCGGCGCCGGCGCGTGCGCGCGTGATCGCCGCGGCGCGGTTCATGCCGGGCGTTTGCGGGGTGTTGATGTCGAGCTCGTTCGCATGGACGACGCGAACGCCCGAGAGCTTCCATTTCGAGTCGGCCATGGCGCTACCTCACCGGGCCGAATTTACCTTACTCAGCGCTGCGGGGGCGGAGCGGAGGAATGGCGCGGCATGCGGTCGTCATCGCGCCGCGCCTGCGCGGGCGGGACATCGTCCTGCCTTGCCTGCGGGGGCGGCGGCTGCCGGCCCTGCGCGATGTCCTCGTTGGCGAAGCGCTGCACGAGCGCGTAGAAGCCCTGGTAGAACTTGGGATCCTGGATGGTCTCGCGCGACTGCACCGAGAGCCGCTTCTCGGAGCCCGAGGGCAGGCTCAGCGTGAACACGCTGATGCCGGTCGTGGTCGAGTAGCCCACCTTCTGCAGCGTGCTGATCTCGCGCGAGGCGGTGGCGAACACGGTGCTCGTGCCGTCGCGGTTGTCCACGCAGGTCGCCTGCATGCGCTGCGTGATGTTGGTTTCTTCGTCCTTCTGCGTATCCTTGTAGCCGCTCATGACGAGCGAATCGGCGCTGCGCTCGAGCATGTAGCCCTGCGTGAGGAAGGCGCGCTTCACGGCCCAGCACACGTTCTCGCCGGGTCCCTTCACGCGCTGACTGTAAGGCGTGTCGGCGCGGAATTCCTCCTTCACGACCTTCTTGCCGCCGCAGCCGCCGAGGATGACAAGCGCGGGCAACGCAACGGCGAGCAACACCTTCGCATGTGTGGCCATGGGAGTTGGGGTCCGCCGCGGATGCAAAAGTTCCGGACCGGGTCCGGCGCGCTCATGCAGTGCAAACGACCCTTGGCGTCACACAATGCTCGATGGGGTCGCCCTCGAACGACGCGGCGCGGCCGGAAGCGTACGTAGGCGATTGATTTTCCTCGGTGGCATGTGCTTTGCGGCTTGGCAGGCGTTGTACCCACAAGGAGACTGATATGCAAAGGCAACGTCATACCTTGCTGTCACTCGCAGTATGCGCCGCGCTCGGCGGCGCGCTGCCTGCGGTCTACGCGCAGACGCAGGACCGCTCGTCCGACACGCGCTCCGACCAGAGCACGCAGGACAGGCAGTCCAACGCGCGGCCCGAGGCCCAACAGGGCACCGAGCGCGACCGGTTCCTCTGGGACCGGAACGAGTACCGCGACCGGCAGGACATCGCGTCGAACCGCCAGGACACGCGCCACGCCTCGTGGAGGAACGGCGATCACGACAACGGCTGGCATAACGGCTGGAGCGGGAATGACAACGGCTTGCACAACGGCTGGCGCGACCACGACCATGACAAATGGCGCGATCACGACGGCTGGCGCAAGCACGGCGATTTCCGCGGCGACTTCCGCGATATCCGGAATAACGCCGAGATCCGGGGCGACTTCCGCGAGATCCGCGAGGACCGCGCCGAATTGCAGCGCGACCTCGCCGAGCGTGCGGCCAACCGCGACCAGCTGAAGGTCGCGCTCGGCACCAACGACCGTGACGGCATCGCCTGGGAGCGGGGCCAGATCCGCGAGAACAACCGCGAGATCCGGCAGGACCGCCGGGAGCTGCGGGGCGACTTCCGCGAGTTGCGCTCGGACTTCCGCGACGTGCGGAACGACCGGCATGACTTCGATCGCCACGATGGCGACCATCGCTTCGGCGAGCACCACGGCGACCATCGCTTCGGCGACCGCGACCGCCATCGTGACGTAAGGCACGTCGATTTCAGGCACGACTCGCACGATCGGCGCGACTTCGGTCACGACCGCGGCGAACGCCACGGGTTCGACCGCAACAGCCACGACCGGCGCGACTTCGGCCACGACCGGGGCCACAACGGCCGCAGCACGGAGTTCACCCACAAGGATGACACCCGCGTGAAAGCGGACGCGAAAGTGGCGTCGAAGTAGTCAAGTAGTCATTGGAAGGCGTTTTGGTCCCCGGGGCTGCGGCCCCGGGGCCTTGCTTAGCGGAAAGGCAGGAAACCTGTGATGCAGCTCGTCAAGTCAGGAAGCGCGACCGAGTTCCAGATCCCCGACCTGCCGTACCCGGTCGACGCGCTCGAGCCCGTGCTCTCGCGCGAGACCCTCGAGTATCACTACGGCGCGCACCACCTCGGCTACGTGGAGAAGCTGAACGGCCTCGTCGCCGGCAC
The DNA here is from genome assembly GCA_036262835.1 of Burkholderiales bacterium. Lineage (GTDB taxonomy): Bacteria > Pseudomonadota > Gammaproteobacteria > Burkholderiales > SG8-39 > RBG-16-66-20. The sequence continues at coordinate 56,749 of DATAID010000070.1, forward strand.
GCGCCTCGAGCACGCCACGCTCGAGCAGATCGTGCGCACCTCGACCGGCGCCGTGTTCAACAATGCGGCGCAGGTGTGGAACCACAACTTCTACTGGGATTGCATGGCGCCGCAGGGCGCGCGCGGCGCGGGTTCCGGCCCTCAGGGCGACCTCGCCACGCGCCTTGCCTCGACCTTCGGCTCCTTCGAGAGCTTCAAGGAGGTCTTCAAGCGCCACGCCGTGCAGAAATTCGGCTCGGGCTGGACTTGGCTCGTGAAGACGGGCGACGGCCTGCTCGTCGTGCGCAACACCGATGACGCCGACACGCCGATTCGCACCAACGAGACGCCGCTCCTCACCTGCGACGTGTGGGAGCACGCGTACTACGTCGATTACCGCAATGACCGCGCCAAGTACGTCGACGCGTTCATGAGCATCGTCAACTGGAAGTTTGTGGAAGGAAACCTGAAGCCATGACGACCCACCGAGTGTTGCAGGCCGCCGTCGCAACCGCCGCCGCGCTCCTGAGCGCGGCGGCGGTTCCGGCGCTCGCCGGCGAAGCCGCCACCACTGCGGGGCCGCCGAGCCCCTATGCCGTGACCTTCGAGCAGCTCGACAGCAACCGGGACGGCAAGCTCTCGTTCAGCGAGGCCTTCGCCAACCCCACGCTGAGCAACAACTTCAACCTGATCGACAGCAACGCGGACGGCTTCCTCAGCCTCGCGGAGATTCGCGCCGCCATCGGCGGGAGCGTGTTCGGCGGTTGAGCGGCGGCGGGGCTAGGGCTTGACCGGCGTCTGCGCCGGCAGCTTGAGTCGCCGGCGCTCCATCTCGGCGCGCACCAGGTCCGGGCGGTCGCTGATGATGCCGTCCACCGCCGCTTCGAGCATGCGCTCGATGTCGGCCGGCTCGTTCACCGTCCACACGACGACCTTCAGCCCGAGCTGGCGCGCCTTCCACAGCCGCTCCGGCGTGAGGGTGCGAAAGCTCGGCGACCAGATCGTGCCGCCGGCCGCCTTGATTCTGTCGAGCGTGTCCTCGGCGAGGCTGTTTCCCGTCAGATAGACCGTCGGAATCTCCGGCGCCTCGTCCTGCACCACCTTCAGCGTGCGCCAGTCGAAGGACTGGATCGTGGTGCGCTGCTGCATTCCGGCCTTGCGCACTTCGGCGATGAGTGCGCGCGCGAACGCCTCGGGCGGCAGCGTCTCGTCGGGCGCCTGGGCGGAGGTCTTGGTCTCGATGTTGAAGCGCACCTCCTGGTTGCCGGACTTCGCCGCGAGCGCGAAGACATCGGCGAGCTTCGGGACGCGCGTGCCGTCGGCCGGGCGCTGGCCGGGCAGGGGCTTCGCATACTCGCTGCCGGGGCGAAGGCGGCCCACGTCGTAGCGCTCGAGTTCTGCGAAGGTGAGCGAGTGGATCGTCGGTGTCGGCTTCTCCACCCATTGGCCGTCCGGTCCGCGCGCAACGTCGGGGTTGAGCCGGCGGTCATGGTGGACGACGAGCACGCCGTCCTTGGTGATGCCGACGTCCATCTCGAGCGTGGAGACGCCGAGCGTCAATGCCGCCGCGAAAGCGGGAAGCGTGTTCTCGGGCGCAAGCCCGCGCGCGCCTCGATGGCCCTGCAGGTCGAATGCGAGGCATGGCGAAGCCCAGAGGGCGAGAATCAGGATTTTCTCAAGCATGATTCAAGCAGCTCGAGCGCCCGCAACGCAAATACTTTCATGTTGGCCTCCCGGTCCGGACTGCCGGTCTCGATCGCGAGCGAGGCCTCGAGCGGGCCGCTCACCGCGATGCAGGCGTGGCCGGGCGCATCGCCGTAGCGGTTGCCGGTCGGACCGCTCGCGCCCGTCTCCGCCAATCCCCAGGTCGCGCCGAGCCGCTCGCGGATTCGCTGGGCGGCAAGCCTTGCATAGGGCTCGCTCGCCGATCGGATGCCCCGCATTTCGTCTTTGCTTATGGAGAGAATTTTCTCGCGCGAGATTCCGGTATAGACAACGGCACCTCCAAGGTAATAGGCGGAGGCGCCTGGCACGGCAACAAGGGCCGCATTGATGAGCCCGCCGGCCGAGGACTCGGACACGCCGATCGTCTGCTTGCGCGCCTTGAGGAGCTCGCCGACGCTCTGTCCGGCCTCTGCGAGGGAGGAGGGCATGGCGTGACTATACTTATCCCATGGCGATCAGAAAATCGGGCCTGAAGCGCGCGGCCCCGAAAAAACGCCCGCGCAAGGCCAAGGCCGGAACCCGGGGGTTGCTGCCGCCGGAAACCGTTCTCGATCTTTCGGATAAAGCCATAGAAGAAGCCAAAAGCAGGATCGAAAGCGAAGGCGGGGTGGTGCTCGGGGGCTATCACGACCCGCTCGGCAACAACCCGCTCCTTTTCGCCGTGCTGCCGATCGACAAGGTCGAGCCGACCCCCTTCCAGCGCGACGTCTCCGACATGCACCACAAGCGCCTCGCGGACGTCATCCACCGCACCGGCCTTTTCCTCGATCCGATCATCGCCATCACCGCGCCCGGGAAAGGCTTCTGGACGCCGAACGGCGGGCACCGGCTCGCGGCGATGCGGCGGCTCGGCGCGCGCTCGGTCACCGCGCTCCTCGTGCCCAAGCGCGAGGTGGCCTGGCAGATCCTCGCGCTGAACACCGAGAAAGCGCACAACCTCAAGGACAAGTCCCTCGAGGTGATCCGCATCTTCCGCAACCTGCTCGAAGAGGACGGCCGGCGCCCGGAGAAGCAGTTCGATTTCTACTTCGAGGAGGCCGCCTACATCACGCTCGGCCTTTGCTACGAGAAGAACGCGCGCTTCAGCGGCGCGGCTTATCGAGGAATCGTGCGGAGGCTGGAGGGGTTTTCAGATTCTTCTCTTTCTGATTCTTTAAAAACTCACAAAGATCACGCAGAACAGCTCATCGATCTCGATGAGAAGGTGGCCGGCGTCGTCGCGAAGCTGAAAGCGAAGGGCTTCGTCAGCCCCTACCTGAAGAGCTTCGTGGTGGCGCGCGTCAATCCGTTGCGCTTCATGCAGGGCGAGCCGCCGCCGCTCGAGAGCGTCCTGAAGACGATGCGCGAGCGGCTGGCGAAGTTCAACGTCGAGAAAATCAGGCAGGAGGACATCGCCAGCTCGGGCGGTCCTCCTGATGATTCGGACTAAAACCCGGGTTCCCGCTTTCGCGGGAACGACGGCTCAACGCAGGTCGAGGATCCTCACCTGGCTTTGCACCAGGTCGGGGACGTAGACCATCGAGCCTTCCTTGGTCTTCAGCACGCAGAAATCCGCCGGCCCCTTGAAGCCGAGCGCGATCTTGTGCATGCCGTCCTTCTCGCTCCAGTAGAAGAGCGAGCCCGAGCTCCAGTCGGTGACGAGCAGCGAGCCGTCGTCCCTTTCGTAGGCGCCGTCCAGGCGCCCGATCGGGTCGCTGATGGGCCGGATCTGCCCGCTAACGCCGTAGACGTACATCGCGCGGTCGTTCGGGGGCGCGAAGCCGACCATCAGCACGCGGCCGTCGCGCAGGGGCCAAAGGCCGTTCGGGTTCACGCCCGCGCCCTTGAAGAGCGAGGTCACCTTCGGCGACTTGGCGTTGAGGAAATCGGCCGGCTCGACCTTGACGAGCTGGTCGCTGCGGTTGTCGGAGAGGATCACCGCGTTGTCCATCACGATCGGATCGTTCGCGAACACGACGCCGGGGAGCGCGAGCTTGCGGCCCTTCTTCGTGTTCAGGTCGAAGATCCACAGCGCGTCGATGTCGGTCACCCAGAGGCGGTCGCCCTGCACCCAGATGCCCTTGGGCTTGTTCATCGGGTCGCTCGCCGTGCCGGCGAGGAACTTCTGCTCCAGGATCTTTCCGTCCGTCGACACCTTGCTGATGTAGCCCATGCCGTCCTTCAGGCCCGGGTCGAGCTTGGGCGAGCCGAAGTTGCCGACGTAGAGCACCTTGCGCTTCGCGTCGCAGCCGACGGACTCCGGGTTGACGAAGCCGCCGACCGTCCTGTCGCCCGCGACGTGCGGCGGGCGCGCAAGCGCGGTGAGGCAGGTGAGCGCCGCGGCGGCGCAGACGAGTGTTTTTCCGAGCATGGTCGAACTCCCTTTTTAGAAATCTAGGATGTCCTGGCGGCGCGCTTGCAGCCGGCGTAGGTGGCGGGCGGATCGTAGAGCGTGGCGGCCTCGCCGCTCAGCTCGAGGAGCACCTTGCCCACGCCATAGGTCTCGCCCGAGCGCTTCTCGAGCCGGATCTCGCGGTCGGGAGCGATCAGCCACACGGCGTTGTCGGGCAGGGCGCGCACCCAGAAGCTCTTGTTGCCCTCGCACTTGTATTCGGTGGCGTTCGCCGGCGCGCGGCTGAGCTCCGTGTCGCTCGAGCCGAAGGGCCACAGGCTCGAGACGCTGCAGCCGGCGAGGCAGACGGCGCCGAGCAGGAGGGTCGGGAGAGCCGGGGCTGGCAGGAAGCGCATCGGGCCGGTATGGTAACGCCATGCGGCTCCTCCTCCTCGCGCTGGCGTGGGTCGTTTCGAGCCTCGCTCTTGCCCAGGACTGGCCCACCAAGACGGTGCGCCTCGTCATTCCGTTCTCGCCCGGCGGCAGCACCGATTTCCAGGGCCGGCTCCTCTGCGACTGGCTGACGCGCCACTTCGGCCAGTCCTTCGTCATCGACCACAAGCCCGGCGCGGGCAGCAACATCGGCGTGGCCGAGGTCGCGCGCAGCGCCCCGGACGGCTACACCCTGGGCTGGATCACCGTCGCCTCGCACGCGATCAACCCGACCTTGTACGCGAAGCTGCCTTTCGACCACCTGAAGGACTTCGCGCCCGTCTCGCTCACCGGCACGTTCCCGAATCTCCTGGTGGTCAACAACAATTTCCCGGTCAAGACCGTTCCCGAGCTGATCGCGCATCTGAAAGCCAACCCCGGCAAGTTCTCGTTCGCGTCGTCGGGTCAGGGCACCTCGCTCCACCTTTCGGGCGAGATGTTCAAGCAGATGACGAAGACCGAGATGCTGCACATCCCCTACAAGGGCGGCGGCCCGGCGGTCGCCGACGTGATCGCGGGCGTGGTGCAGATGACCTTCGGCAACATGCCGACCGTGCTGCCGCACGCCCGCGCCGGACGGGTGCGAGCCGTCGCGGTCACCTCGAGCGAGCGCTGGTTCAGCGCGCCCGACATTCCCGCGATCGCCGAGACGGTGCCGGGCTTCCAGGCGATGTCCTGGCACGGGGTCGCGTTCCCGGCGGGCACGCCGCCGGCGATCGTCGAAAAGCTCTCCGCGGCGATCCGCGAGGCGATGGCGACCGACGAGATGAAGGACAAGTACGCGAGCGGCGGCTCGCGGGCGATCGCCAGCACCCCGGCCCAGTTCGCCGCCTTCATCAGGGAGGACACCGAGCGCTGGGCGCCGGTGATCCGCGCCTCGGGCGCGCGCGTGGAATAGTCTTCGTAGTGGGCCTGCGACTGCGAGCGCCGCAGGCGCCACTACCGCGAATTCCCAATTTGCACTACAGAGCCCCCGGCGCCCCTTCGGTAAAAAGGGGCATGCAAAAGGTCAAGCTTCTGCTGGTCGACGACGATCCCCGCAACCTGATCGCCCTCGAGGGCGCTCTCGCCAATGGCGCCTACGAGCTGCAGCTCGCGCACTCGGGGCGCGAGGCGCTCGAGCTCGCGCAAAAGCACGACTTCGCGGTGATCCTGCTCGACGTGCAGATGCCCGGCATGGACGGCTTCGAGGCGGCGAAGATGCTGCGGGCGCTGGCGAGCTGCCGCGACTGCGCCATCATTTTCGTGACCGCGCACTTCCCGGAGGAGGAATTCGTGCGGCGGGGCTACCAGGTCGGCGCCACCGACTACCTCGTCAAGCCGCTCGACCTGGAGGTGCTGCGCTCCAAGGTTTCGCTCTACAGCGCCTTCCAGCAGAAGAACGCGCTCCTGCGCGAGCGCGAGCAGCGCATCCGCGGCATGGAGGAGCTGCTGCGCGCCGAGCGCAATCTGTCCGCCGTGCTGGAGACGCACCCGATCGGGATCCTGGTGGCCGACTCCGACGGCGAGGTGGTGCAGATCAACGGCGAAGTGTCCAAGGTCTGGGGCCAGGAAAAGGAGCCGGGCGCCGGCGTGCACGGCTGGTGGGACCACGACGACAAGCTGCTCGAGGCGGTGAATGCGCTCATGGCGCGCGTGCTGCGCACGGGCGAAACCTCGCGAAACGAGTTCACGCGGTACACGCGCGACGACGGCACCAGCAAGACCGTGCTCACCACCGCCTCCGCGCTTCGCAACCTCGACGGCACGGTGGTGGGCGTCGTGGTCGTCATCCAGGACCTGACCGAGCACACGCACATCGAGCAGGACATCGTGCAGCGCATGTACCAGCTCGCCTCGATGCATCCGGAGCTCAAGCAGGCGATTCGACATTGAGGAAATCGGGACCGTGGTCCCGATTCGCCCTTCGGCGACAGGTCGCTAAGCGAAACTGTCGCGCCGGACAGGGCGCTGCAAGCCCGCAGCAAACTTGCCGCGCGACAATCCGGCGCTCACCATGAGCCACGTTTTTTCCCGGTCGGACCCGAAGGCTTTCGTCGCCTCAGGCGTCCGCGACCTGTGGGACGCGCTGCTGATCGTCGCGATCTTCGCCGGCCTCGGCGTGCTCGCCTGGATGGCGCTCGGCACGACGCTGCTGCGGCCGCTGCTCGAGATGGCCGAGCGCGAGCAATGGAGCAGCCTCTGGGTGCGTCCGACGGTGATCTGGGTCGCGATGGGCCTCGTGCTCCTGCTGCTGCGCACGCTGCTCTGGCTTTTCTACCGGCCGCGCGCGGCCGCCTCGATGGAGGATGCGCCGGCGCTCTCGGTGATCATCCCGGCCTACAACGAGGGCGAAATGGTGGCGCGCAGCATCGAGTCGGTCGCGCTGGCGCGCTACCCTGCCGGGCGCCTGGAGATCCTCGCCATCGACGACGGCAGCAAGGACGGCGGCGCGACCTGGCGGCACATCGAGGCGGCGGCGCGGCGCTTCCCGGCGCTCGTCACCGCGATCCGGCTTGCCGAGAACCGCGGCAAGCGCGGCGCGCTCGCCGAGGGCTTCCGGCGCGCGCGCGGCGAGATCTTCCTCACGGTCGATTCCGACAGCGTGATCGAGCGCGACGCGCTGCTCGCCGCGGCGGGCCCGTTCCGCGATCCGAAGATCGGCGCAGTCGCCGGCAAGGTCGTGGTCTACAACCGCGCGCAGGGGCTCATCCCGCGCATGCTGCACGTGCGCTTCGTTCTCTCCTTCGACTTCCTGCGCAGCGCGCAATCGATGTTCCGCACCGTGTACTGCTGCCCCGGCGCCTTCGCCGTGTACCGCGCCGAGGTGGTCCGCCGCGTCCTTGCCTCGTGGGAAGGGCAGACCTTCTTCGGCGTGCCCTGCACCTATGGCGAAGACCGCGCGCTCACCAACGAGATCCTGCGCGCGGGCTACGACACCGTTTACCAGCGCACCGCGGTCGTGCGCACCATCGTGCCGACCACGTACAAGCAGCTCTGCCGCATGTACCTGCGCTGGGACCGCAGCTACATCCGCGAGGAGATGCGCTTCTCGAGGATCGTGTGGCGCCGGCCGCTCGGCTCGCGCCTGCTCGCGCTCTACGAGAGCGGCATCACCAACCTGCGCTATCCGATCGCCTACTCGGCGATGGCGCTGTGGTTCGTGAACGGCCTCTCCGATCCGGCCTCGCTCCTGCGCATGCTGGTCGCGATCATGGCGGTGTCCACGGTCTACACGCTCTACTACCTGCGCAGCGAGCGCTCGTGGGATTTCGTCTTCGGGATCCTGTACGGCTATTTCGCCTTCTTCGCGCTGAGCTGGATCTTCCTTTACGCCGCCGCCACCTTGCGCGCGAGGGGCTGGCTGACCCGGTGATCCGGCTGTCGCGGTTGCAGCTACAGACTGTCCGGTAATTCACGACTATCCTGTTCGGCTCCCATGGCGCCCGAGCAGAAAGAGAGGCTTCTTGCCCGCGCCGTCAAGCGGCGCCGGGAGCAGGAGCGTGCCGAGATTTTCGCCCGCAGCATGCGGTTGATCGCCGAGGCGCAGGTGCTCCGCGCGAAAGCGCTCGACCTGCAGGACCAGGCCGCCGCGCTCATCGCGAACTACAAGCGCGACCTGAACGGCGGCGATTCCTAAAGGCGGGTCAGGTTCTCGGGCGCGGGCTTGAGCTCCCCGCGCTCGACCTTCGTCACGATCTCGGTCAACTTCGCGTGGCTCGGCGCCGGAACGCCGACTTCCCTGCCTTTGGCGGCGATGAGGCCGTTCATTGCCTCGATCTCGGTGCGCCGGCCCTTGAGGATGTCCTGCGCCATGGAAGGGCGCTGGATGTTGCCGCGCGGATTGGCGTCTTTCTGCGGCACGAGCGCCGCCTCGACCCGGGCGAGCGCCTGCGCGTCGCCTTCCGAGGCGCGCGCGAAGGTCTCCGGCTCGAGGCCGCGGATCTTCTCGAGCGTGAAGCCGAGCGCCTGCCCGACGCGGATCGCTTCGCCGGCGAGCTTGATCTGGAAGCGCCGGATCGCGTCGTTCCTCAGGCAATCGCCCGAGGTGAGCCCGGTCGCGGCGGTGACGCCGTTGCCCATGCCGTTTTGCACGAGCTTCGACCAGCGCTCGCCCCAGAGGTTGGTCGTCGCCTTGGCGCTGTCGATGGCCGAGAGCCATTGCACGAGCGCTTCGACGCGCGGCGTGAGGCGGCCGTGCGGCTCGCCGACGCGAAAGACGGTGTGCTTGTCGCCGCCCTTGGCCACTGTGCGCCGTATCCGCGCCGGCTCGTACAGGTCGACCGAGATGAGCGAGGCGATCACACCCACCACGCGCCCCCAGCCGACGATGCCCGCGATCGTCTCCTCGTTCAGGCAGTTCTGCAGCGAGACGACGAAGCCTTCCGGGGAGAGGTAAGGCTTGATCAGGTGCGTCGCCCAGGCCGTGTCGTACGACTTCATGGACACGAAGGCGACGTCGAACGGCTTGCTTGAAAAGCTTTGAACTTCCGTGATGTGGAAAATGGTCCTGATGGGAACGACGAAGCGCTCTTCCGGCGTCATCCCGTCGAGCTCCAGCCCCTTTTTTCTTATTGTTTCGACATGCTCGGGCCAGGGGTCGATGAATGTGACATCGTGACCCAGGTGCGCGAGCGAGCCCCCGACGTAGCCGCCGAGGGCGCCCGCGCCGACGACGGCGATCCGCTTCACTTGCTTTTCAGGGATTCCTTCGCGGCGAGCAGGCGTACGACCGGCACCGGCTTGCCGCCGCTGCGATCCCAGTCGGACTGCGTGACCGTGTCCTCGTAGTAGCGCACACGCAGCGCGCCGAAGATCTTCGGCAGCTCGTTGGGGAAGTAGCCGTACTTGTCGCCCGTCAGGTTCTGCTTGTTGATGTCGCGCTGGATGCCCTCGACCACGACGATGCCGCCGGGCTTCAACGCGGCCATGACTTTCTTCGCGTTGCGGTTGAGGTATTCGTGCATGTACATGCCGACGATCAGGTCGTAGCGCTCCTTGCCGTAGTCGAACTTGTCGACGTCGCCGACCGCGGCGTTGATCTTGAGGCCGCGCTTCTCGGCGGTTTCCTTCGCCTGCTTGACCGCCACCTCCGAGATGTCGAAGCCGGTCACCTCCCAGCCGAGCGCGGCGAGGAACATGGAATTGCGCCCCTGGCCCATGCCGATGTCGAGCGCCTTGCCGGGCGTGCGGCCCTTCACCGCCTCGGCGAGGAACTTGTTGAACTTGTGCTCCTTGCCTTCGCGCTTGGAATACAGGTCGTTCCAGACCTGCTCGGCGGACCTCTTCTTGTCCTGGGCGAGCAGCACGCCGGGCAGGCAAAGCGCCAGCACTACGATCAGTCGAAGCATGGTGTTTCCTCCTCTGGAATAGAATCTACACCAATATGGAAATCCGGCCGCTTGCGGGGGTTCTGGGTGCGGAGGTTCTCGGCGTCGATTTGAAGACGACCCGGGACTGGAAGAAGATCCACCAGATCTTCCTCGATCATTCCGTGCTCGTCTTCCGCGATCAGAAGCTCGAGCCGCAGGACCTCATGGAAATAGGAGGGCAATTCGGGCCGCCGTGCCATTACCCGTTCGTCACCGGCATGGAAGGCTTTCCTTTCATCTTCGAAGTGGTGAAGGAGGAGGGCGAGAAGGTGAATTTCGGCGGCAACTGGCACTCCGATACGACTTACCTGCCGCAGCCGCCGCTCGGAACGCTGCTCTACGCGGTGGAAACGCCCACGCACGGCGGCGACACGCTCTTTTGCAACACGCGCGCCGCCTACGACGCGCTCTCCGCCGGCATGCGCTCCATGGTGGACAAGCTCGTCGGCGTCAACAGCGCCGGCCTCAAGTACGGCGGCGGGCGCACCAGGATGCACAAGAACATCGCCGGCATGAAGGTGCACGGCACGGACGACGCCGACTCCTACGAGTCGGAGCATCCGGTCGCGCGCACGCACCCCGACACGGGCAAGAAGGCGCTCTACTGCAGCCGCGGCCACACCATCCGCTTCAAGGACATGAGCGAGGACGAGTCGCGCCCGATCATCGATTTCCTGCAGGCGCACCAGGTCCGGCCCGAGTTCACCTGCCGCGTGCGCTGGGCGCCGGGCACGCTCACCGTCTGGGACAACCGCTGCACGCAGCACAACGCCATCAACGACTACCACGGCCAGCGCCGGCGCATGCGCCGCCTGACGGTAGGACCGCAGACGCCCCGGTAGTGAAGGCGTGCTTCCTTCTTGCAGCCACGGGTTTTGTTCTCGGTGGGTGTTCTCCTTTCGTTTATCACTCGCCCGAGGCAACGGCGGAGCTGAGAAATGCGATGGAGGCGGCGAACACGGCGCGCGTGGATGGGCCCGCGAAAGTGAGAATCGCGGCGCGCACCGATTTCTTCGTGCAGCCGGGCGTCGTCTTCATCCCGTCGCGGCAGGCCGAGCGCCTCTTGCGCGCGATGGGCGAGCGCCCCACGAAGGAGGTGCTCTGCCTGCTCATCTACGCGACGCCCGGCCGGGCGGACCGGACGATCGTCTACTCGAGGAGCCGCCCGGCGGCCGAGATGCCCGAGGTCGAGCTCTCGGGCTGGAAGGAAGCGCCCGAGCTCTGGGCGCTCAGGCAAAAATGATTTCTAGAGCTCCTGAATTTCCACTTTTCGGAACTTGATCGTGCCGCGGCCCCACTGCAGGCCGATCGGTCCGTAAGTGAGCTCGGTGTCGTAGGTGTCGGCCGTCTTCACGCCGTTCAGCATCACCACGACCCGCCCGAGCCCGAGCCCGCGCACGCCGCGGCAAGCAAGCTTGCAGCGATGACAGAGAATCGTTTCATGTTTGTCCCTCCCTTGGACTGCTTATTATAGGGACCCCATGAAAACAAGATCAGGAATGGCGCTCGGTTTCGCGCTGCTCGCCGCGGCCTGCGCGAGCCCGCAAATCAGAGTCGAGCCGGCGGAGGGCTGCGCCGGCGTGGTGGGAGAGGTTCCCGCCTCGGCGATCGGCATCCCCTCCGGAAAAGCCACCGTGCTGAGCGCGGTGCTCGTGCCGGCGTCGCCGCTCGCCATGCCGCCGAGCGCGCCGCTCCAGCCCGCGCTGCCGCAGCACTGCCGCGTGCTCGGCGAGATTGCGCCGATCGATCCCAAGGCGCCGCCCATCAGGTTCCAGCTCAACCTGCCGACCGAGTGGAACGGACGCGCGGTGCAGTACGGCGGCGGCGGCTACAACGGCGTGCTGATCACCGGAACGGCGCTCGCGCCCGCGGGTCCGCCCGATCGTCCCGCGCCGCTCGCGCGCGGCTACGTCACCTACGGCACCGACTCGGGCCATCAGAATTCGCCCGGCGTGCGGCTGCAGGCCTTCACGCTGAACGACGAGGCGCTCGTCAATTTCGCGCACGCCTCGCAAAAGAAGGTGAGGGACGTCGCGGTAACCCTGATCGAGCGCCGCTACGGCAAAAAGCCCGAGCGCCTCTACTACATTGGCAGCTCGCAGGGCGGGCGCGAGGGCCTCACCATGGCGCAGCGCTATCCGGCGGACTTCGACGGCGTCTTCAGCCGCGTGCCGGTGATCAGCTTCGTCGGCCTGCAGCACGCCGATACGCGAAACGGCCTCGCGCTGATGGGTGCCGGATGGATCGGCCCGGCGCAGGTCCGGCTCGTGCACGACGCGGTCCTCGCCGCCTGCGACGCGGCCGACGGCATCGCCGACGGATTGGTGGCGGACTACGCAGGCTGCGCCAGGCGTTTCGACGTGACGAAATTGCGCTGCTCGGGTTCCATGAGTCCGGATCAATGCCTTTCGGACGCGCAAGTAAAGGCGGTGCAGCTTTTGCACAGCTCGTACACGTTCGGCTTCGATCTCGCGAACGGTGTGCGCAGCTACCCGGGGCGGCTCTACGGCGGCGAAGCCACGCCCGGCAACTTCCCGGTCGGCGGCTATCGCGCGTGGTTCAGCGGCGATTCGCCGCCCGTGCTGCCGCCCGCGCCGGATAACGGCCGCGCCTGGCAGTACAGCGGCGGCGGCGTGCAGTATCTCTATGCGCGCGATCCCAACTACGACCTGCGCGCCTACGACGCGAACAAATTCCGCGCGCGCGTGCAGCAGATGTCGGCGCTGCTCGATTCGACCAATCCGGACCTCGCCGAATTCCGCTCGCGCGGCGGCAAGCTGATCGTGCTCGAACATACGGGCGACTACGCGCAAAGCGCGCAGGCGGGGTTCCAGTACTACCAGTCGGTGGTGGAAAAGATGGGGCAGGCGCCCGTGAACGACTTCATGCGCCTCTATGTCGCCCCCGGTGTGGACCATGTCGGCACCGGCGCGCCGGCGAACGTCGACCTGCTCGGCGTGCTCGCCGCGTGGGTCGAGCGCGGCGAGATGCCGGAAGACCTGGAGGTGGCGCAGCACGATCGCGCGCCGCCTTTCGCGGTCACGCGCAGCCTGCCGCTTTGCCGCTGGCCGAGCTACCCGCACTACGTCGGCGGCGACAGGAACCGCGCGGCCGGCTTCGAGTGCCGGAAGACGGCGGACTGAGTCAGCCGCCTTTGGGCTTTTCCACCGCCGCGGTCTTCTTTTCCGCCGGAGCGGCCTTCTTGCCGCTCGCGGCCGCCTCCACGGTGGCGATCAGCTGCCCGCAGGGCGCGTCCTTGCCCGGTCCGGTCTCGATCAGCGGCACGATCGCGGCGAGCGGGTTGATGAGTCCTAGGAGCAGCGAGGAGCCGACCTTGCGCGCGAGCGCCTTCTTGTCGATGCCGTAGTCGGGCTTCACGAACGGGCCGCGCACATAGAGCGGACCGCGCAGCTGGAGCGGCGCCGGATCCTTCGGCAGCGGCACGAGGCTCAGGTCGAGCGTCTCGTCCTTCAGGCTCACCGTGCCGCCGCCGCCGATGATGGTGTCGTCCGTGTCCACCACGATCACGTCGCTCTTCGCCACGCCCTTGTCCATCTTGAAGGACATCACCGCGCAGCGCAGCTGCGCCTGCTCGTCGCCGCCGATCATGTAGCGCACGATGTCGAGCACCTGCACGCTCGCGATCTTGAGCGCGAGCTTGCTCATGCTGCCGCCGTTGGAGTGCAGGTCGAGGCGGCCCGAGGCCGTGCCGAGCATCGCGGCGGGCGAGTTGCCGGTGCCGGCGAGCTTCAGGCGCCCGTCGACCGCGCCGAAGGACTCGTCGATCTTCTGCGTGCCGGGGACGAGGCGGTTGATGTGCAGCTTCGTGAACGTGGTGTCCATGTTGGTCTTGAGCTGCTTCGCGCGCGCGTCCACCGAGAGCTTGACGCTCACCTTGCCGTCGGCGACGCCGAAGTTGACCGGGTCGAGCCTGAACTGGCCGCCTTTCATGTCGAGCGTGGCGTCCAGGTTGTCGAGCGGGAACTTGTCGGCGTTCTGGAAGTGGCCCGCCGTCAGGCGCACGTTGGCGTCGATGCGGTTGAGCTTCTCGACGTTGATCGGCTCGCTCGGCAGCACCTTGCCGGGCGCGTGCGTCGCCTCGGTCGCGCCCGGGCGCGTGCCGACGAAGCCGCCCAGGTCGGCGATGTCCAGGTTGTCGGACTTGAGGCTCGCCGTGAGGAGCGGCCGCTCGCGGTCGGTCCGTACCGTGAAGTCGCCCGCGAGGTCGCTCGAGCCCACCTTGCCGCGGGTCTTGATGAAGCGCCATTCGGGGCCGCGGCGCTCGAGGCGCCCGGCGAGCGTGTAGGGCTTGGTGTGCGGCAGCGAGAGCTTGAGCACCTCGCCAAGGGGCGCCATGTTCGAGCCCGAGAGCGTCATGTCGACGTCCAGGTCCTGCAAGGTCGCCACGCCCGTGAGCGTGCCCTCGGCCGAGGCCTTCGACTGCCCGAGCGTGCCCGAGAGCCGGATCGGATAGGGCTTGTGCTCGTCCATGATCTGCAGCAGCCCGCCGCTGTCGCCCGCGAGCTTGAACGAGACGCCGCGGACCGTGCCCGCCGCCGAGACCTTCATGCCCCAGACCTTCTCGTTCGGCTGGGACTGGATCTGCGCGGTGACGTCGGTGTTGGAGGCGTCGTCCTTCACGCGCACGCGGCTGTCGCGGATCTGCAGCTGCAGGAGCTCGGGCGAGCGGCCCTTGTGCTCCTCGCCCGGGGGCTTGAGGATCCAGTTGCGCCGGCCCTGCAGGTCGCGCTGAAGCAGCGCCGTGCCGTTCTCCAGCACGAGCTGGGTGATGACGACGCGGCCGTAGAAGAGGTGCCAGAGATCGACGCGCAGGTCGAGCAGGCCCGCGCTGAACATCGGCTCCTTCTCGCCCCACGCGGCGTTGGCGAAGGTGACGTTCGCGGCGCGAATATGCGGCTGAAGCGAGAACGGATTGACCGTAAGCGGCCCCTCGATCACGAGCGCGCGCCCGGTGCGCCGCTCGACCTGCTTGCCGACCCAGCTGCGCGCGCCGTTCCAGTCGTAGCTCGCGAGCCACAGCGCGGCCCCGCCGGCCAGGAGCAATAGTCCGATCAGCAGGCCCGCGGCGATGCGCAAGCCGATGCGTGCCGTTTTTCCCACCCTCGTTTGACCGCGAAATTCTTTTCCTGTGCGCGTGTCTTACCTGCATGGAAAAAATAATCGCCGGAAATTTTCAGACGTCGGTTCAGGCCGACAACGCGGCGCGCGCGCTCAAGCGCGCCGGCTTCCCCGAGTCCGACGTGTTCGTCTACGCCAACAACCCGCCCGGGCAGCACGGCGAGCATCCGCTGGGCGGCGACGAGAGCGCCGATCCGGGCTCGGACAAGGCCGCGGGCGGCGCAGCCGCCGGCGGACTCGCGGGCGCGGCGGCCGGGGCCGCGGTGGGCGGTGCCGTCGGCGGCGCGCTCGGCGCGGTGGCCGGGGCGGGCGTAGGCGCCTACGCCGGCTCGTTCGGCGGCGCGATGAAAAAGCTCGGCGCGAGCAGCGAAGGCGAGACACTGGAGCGCCGGCCCGCCGGCACCATGGTCGCGGTGCGCCTCGGCGACACGGCCAACCGTGAGGCAGCCATCGAGAAGCTGAGCGAGGAGAAGCCGGTCGCGATCGAGGAGGCCGACGGCGAATGGGTGGACGGCGAATGGGTCGACTTCGACCCGGTCGCGAAGCCCAAGGTGGTCTGGCCTACCTCCTGAGTGCTTCGCGCACGAATTCCAGGCGATCCTGGCCGAAGAACATCTCTGAGCCGACGAACATCGTCGGCGCGCCGAACACGCCGCGCTTGACCGCCTCCTCGGTCGCGCGGATGAGCTTCTGCTTCACCTCGAGGTCGGCCGTCATCTGCGTGAAAGCCTCGGCGTCGAAGCCCGCCTCGCGCAGCGTCTGCGCGACCACGCCCGCGTCGCCCAGGTTGCGGCCGTCGACCCAGAGGGCGCGGAACATCGCGTCCACGTACCTGAGGAACCGCTCCGGCTCGCGCACCTGGTAGCCGATCGCGCCGCGCATGAGCGTGAGCGTGTTCAGGATGAAGAACGGGTTCTTGACGAGCTTGACTCCGTAGCGGCGCGCCCAGCGCTCCATGTCGCCCCACATCCATTTGCCCTTGGGCTCGATCAGCACCGGGCTCTGGTTGCCGGTTGCCTTGAACACGCCGCCGAGCAGCATCGGCTTCCACGCGATCGCGGCGCGGCACTCCATCGCGATCGCCGGAAGCTGCGTCCAGGCGAGGTAGGCCGTGGGGCTGCCGAAGTCGAAGTAGAAGTCGACCTGCTTGCTCATCGCTGGGCTATTCTAGCGGCGTGGCGACGACCTATCCCGTGCTGCGCTGGCAAGTGGGCGACGTGCGCATCACGCGCGTGGTCGAATCCGAGGGCCCCACGCCGATCGGCTTTCTCTTCCCCGATTGCCCGCCCGAGCGGCTGCTGCAGCACGCGTGGCTGAAGCCGCACTTCTTCGGCGACGACGGGAAGCTGCGCACCTCGATCCACGCGCTCATCGTCGAGTCGGCCGGCAAGCGCATCGTCGTCGACACCTGCGTGGGCAACGACAAGCCGCGCGCGGTGGCGGCCTGGAACAGGCGGCAAGGGAAGTTCCTGGATGACCTCGCTGAAGCCGGCTATCCGCGCGAGTCGATCGACGTCGTCCTCTGCACCCACCTGCACGTCGATCACGTCGGCTGGAACACGATGATGCAGGACGGCAAGTGGCTGCCGACCTTCCCGAAGGCGCGCTATCTCTTCGCGAAGAAGGAGTACGAATACTGGTCGCAGGCGCCGGGCGAGCACGATCGCGCCATCCAGCAGGACTCGGTGCAGCCGATCCTCGATGCGAAGCTCGCCGATCTTGTGGAGATGGATCACCGTCTCACGGACGAGGTGTGGCTCGAGCCGACGCCCGGCCACACGCCGGGTCACGTGTCCGTGCGGATTTCCTCGCGCGGCAGCGAGGCGATCATCACCGGCGATGTCATGCACCATCCGGCGCAATGCGCGGACCTCGACCTCAGGACGCGCTTCGACGTCGACCCCGGCGCGGCGCGGCGCATGCGGCGCGAATTCCTCGAGAAGTACAAGGACGGAAGAGTGCTCGTCCTCGGCACCCACTTCGCCTCGCCGACCTCGGGCCGCATCCTGCGCGAAGGCCCGGCGTTCCGGTTCGAGGCGGCGGCGCTATGAAGCGGTGGTCTTCTTCATGAGCTCGCCGGGTGCCGGGTTGGGCGTGCGTTTTCCGGGGCCGAAGTAGAAATTGCGCTCGGCGGCGAGGATCTCCTCGCGCACGTGCCAGTAGTAGTAATGGCCGAGCGCCAGCGCAAAGAGGACGAAGAGGATCGTGGCGCGCGTGAGGAACATATCGGTGAAATACTACACATCCCGCCGCAAGGCCCCGGTCAGCGAATGTCAGCGTTAATCTCCCTGTCAGGGAATTCCTGACAACCGATCACATGAAGCATATCTGGCGCGCTTTTTCGATCCTGCTGCTCGCCGTCGCGGCCGCGCACGCCCAGCCGGCGCCGGGCAAGCACAGAGTCGGCGTGCTCGTTCCCGCCACCACGCCCGACCTGGCGGAGTTTCCCAAGGCCATGAAGCAACTCGGCTACGAAGAGGGCCGCAACCTCACTCTCGATGTGAAGATCGCCGGCGATCGCCTTGACCAGCTCTCGTCGATGGCGGCCGAGATCGTGCAGGGCTCGCCCGAAGTCATCCTCGCGGTCAACACGCCCGGGACGAAGGCGGCGATGGCCGCGACGAAGTCGATTCCGATCGTCATGGTCGCGGTGGGCGATCCGGTGGCGACCGGATTCGTGAGCAACCTCGCGCGCCCGGACAGGAACGTCACGGGCGTCACCAACCTTTGCGGCGAGCTCGCGGGCAAGCGGCTCGCGCTCTTTGGCAAGACGCTGGGCGACGCCCGGCGCGTCGCCATCATGCTCAACCCCGCCGACCCGATCACGGTCCCGCAGCTGCGCGACATCGAGCGCTCGGCGCCGGCGCTCGGCATCGAGGCGCGCATGTTCCCGGTGCGCACGAAGGCCGATGTCGATGCCGCCGTTCCCGAGCTGCTCAAGTGGCGCGCCGACGGCGCCCTGTGGCTTTGCGGGCAGCAGCGCGCGCTCACCCGGCACATGCTGCCGCTCGCCTCGCGCCACCGCCTGCCGGTCATGGTTTACCAGGCGCTCGAGCTGCCGGCGGGCGGGCTCATCTCCTACTCGACCGACAACGCCGGCCTGTACCGCCAGTCGGCGGATTATGTCGACAGGATCCTGAAGGGCGCGAAAGTGAGCGAGCTGCCGGTGGAGCAGCCGACCAAGTTCGAGCTGGTGGTCAACATGAAGGTGGCCGACGAGCTCAGGCTCACCATTCCGCGCAGCGTCCTCGTGCAGGCCGACCGGCTGATCCAATGAATGCCTATCGCGTCCAGGCGTACAACACCGCGCACGACTCGGAGAACAAGATCCACGACGACGCGGTCGCGCGCGGCTTCGGCTTCACGGGCGCGCTCGTCCCGGGCGTGGACGTCTATGCCTACATGATGCATCTGCCGGTCGCGCGCTGGGGGCGCGAGTTCCTCGAGCGCGGCGAAACCGAGTGCCGCTTCATGAGCCCGGTCTACGACGGGGAGACGGCCGAGGTGAGCGGGCGCGAGGAGGGCGATGCGCTTCTGATCGAGGTCGGCTCGCAGGGAAAAAGCTGCGCCACCGGGTCGGCGAGGCTTTCGGAAAAAAAAGTGGAAAGCCTCGAGATTCCCTTTGTGGCCGCCCCGGCCCTGGAAAATCGCCCCGAAGCCGGTCCGTCGACCCTCGTCCCGGGCCAGGTGCTCGGCACCCAGCTCTTCGAGGCAAGCCGCGCCTTCATGGACGGCTACCTGCGCGACGTGCGCGAGACCGACGAGCTGTACCGCCGCGAAGGGCTCGTGCATCCGGGCAACGTGCTGCGCATGTGCAACTTCGCGCTCTTTCGCAATGTGAGGATGGGGCCGTGGATCCATGTCGGCAGCAAGGTGCGCAACCTCGGCCTTGCGCGCGCGGGCGAGACGCTCGCCGCGCGCTCGCGCGTGCTCGCCAACTACGAGAAGAAGGGCCACCTCTTCGTGGACCTCGACGTGCTCGTGCTCTCGGGCGAGCGTGCGCTCGCCCGGGTGCTGCACACGGCGATCTACCGGCCGCGGCAGGCGGCGCGTGCGGCGTAGGGACTTTTTCGGCATCGCCCTGCTGGGACCTCTCGCTTGCTTCGCGGCAAGCGATGCCGCGAACCGCACGCCGCGCTTCGAGCCGCCGCCGAAAGGCGCCGTGGCGCCGCGCATCGCGCTCGTGCTCGGCTCGGGCGGCCATCGCGGCTTCGCGCACGTCGGGGTGCTCAAGGCGCTCGCGGAGAACGGCATCCGGCCCGATCTCATCCTCGGCACGAGCATCGGCGCCGTGGTGGGCGCGCTCTACGCGGGCGGCATGAGCGCGACCGAGCTCGAGCAGCTCGCCTACGACCTGAACATGATGGAGTTCTTCGAGCTGAAGATGCTCTTCGGCAGGACACCGAGCGGGCGCGGCGTGCAGGACTTCGTCTCCAGGCACGTGCAGGGGCGCCTGATCGAGGAGCTGCGCATTCCGTTCGCCGCGGCGGCGACGCGCGTGCGCGACCACGCGCTCGTGCTCTTCAACCGCGGCGACACCGGCCTCGCGGTGCGCGCCTCCGCCGCGAGCCCGGACGAATTCGCCCCGGTCGAGATCGGCGGCGAGATGTACATGGACGGCGACGAGGTGAGCCCGGTGCCGATCCGCGCGGCGCGGCGCCTCGGCGCGCGTGTCGTGATCGCGATCGACGTCTCGGCCTACGCGCAGGAGACGCCCGCCGGCGTGCCGGCGCGCTGGATCGAGAAGGACGCGCGCCGCGCGAAGCAGATCGCGGCCGAGGCGGGCGCGGCCGACGTGCTCATCCATCCCGACATCGGCTACTACGCGGGGCGCAACGAAGCCTACCGGCGCCGCGTCATCGCGATCGCCTACCGGGTCACGCGCGAGAAGCTGCCGGCGATCCTCGCGGCGATCGCAAAAGCGGGCGCCGCAAGGTAGGAAGAAGGTCCTGCGGGAAACGCGCCCGGAAAAACGCCCGGGATCAGTCCTGCGGAACTTCGGTCGGCTTCACCTTGCGCTTGGCGGGCTTGGGCGGCGCGGCCTTGCGCGCGGCGGAGGCGATGCGGCGCAGGTCGGTCATCGCCTTGTCGCAGAGCGCCGCGATCTCCGGCTCGCCCAGGCGCACGGCGTTGTCCTTCAGCTGGCGCACCTCGATCATGTTCAGCTTCGCGATGCGCTCGGCCGTCCAGGAGGTCGTGCGCGGCAGCTCCGGCGCGGGCGCGGCCGTCCTTGCCTTGGTGCTCACAGACAAAAAAGCCCGCTCGCGCGGGCTTTCTCCATCGTGAAGACGGCGCTCACGCCGGCCTTACGTTGGTGGCGTTGGGGCCCTTGGCGCCCTGGCCGACTTCGAACTGCACCTTGTCGCCTTCCTTGAGCGACTTGAAGCCGCTGCCCTGGATGGCGGAGAAGTGCACGAACAGATCCTTGCCGCCGTCGTCCGGAGTGATGAAGCCGAACCCTTTGGCATCGTTGAACCACTTGACCGTACCTTTACTCATCGATATTTCCTTCTAAAACGGAAGAAAAGCCTTCCGAGCTTGCGGGTACTTCGAGGGAGGAACTACTGATGAGCACTGTAGGGCAGAGCGGACCAGTTATTCTCGCGGCCTGAGAACCAGCGCCTTGTATTTTAACACGAATCGCGGCTAGCGGCGGCCTCTTTGGCGCTGGCGGTCGCGATTCTGCGGCCGATGGCGGTGATTGGGGTTGCCGCCGGGCTTGCCGCCCTGGCCGCCGCCGCCCGCGTTGTGGCGGTGGTTCTGCCCGCCGCCCTGGCGGTTCTCGTGGCGGATGTTCGGGTCGGGCGCCCCCGCCCGGTTGGCCGAGGCGAGCGCGATCTCCACCTCGTTCAGCTCGTCCCATTGCGCGTCGGTGCGGTCGCGCTCCGGAATCGCGCGCAGCTCCTGAAGGCGGCGCTGCAGGGGAACGGGCTGCTCTTGCGGCGGGGGAGGCGGTGCGGGCTGCTGGGGGTCGTCCATGCCGGTCTTTTCGTCCAGTAAAAGTGATGCGCGGCCGCCATGATACGCGAATGAAAGATTCCGACGGCGGGGCAGCGGATCCGGGAAGTCAAGCTTGGCGCCTTGTAGTGCGGAATGCCTCGGCCTGCCGCCTTCGGGCCACCTCACAATCCCATGACGTGCGACTGTTCGCTCGCCCGGTACAGGCCATACTGCTGGCCCTCCCCAAGAAAAACAGGCGGAAATGCAACTTCACCTGATCTGCTACGACCTTCGTGCGCGGCGCGAAGCCCGCGATTACCAGGGGTTCTGGGAAGAGCTGCGCCGGCTCGGCGCCTTCCGCGGCCTCGACTCGAGCTGGTGGCTCGAGCGCGACGACCTCAACAGCGCCGAGTTGCGCGACCGGCTCGGCCGCTTCATCGACGAGGGCGACGGCCTGCTCGTCGTGCGCGTTTCCGACTGGGCGGGGCGCTGGCTCAAGGCGACCGCCTGCACCCCGGAGGCGGCGTAATGGCCCGCCTCGAGAAATTCAACGCCCGCGGCCACAGCGTCCACTACCGGGCGAAAAGCATCGAGCGCTCGCTCGCCTTCTACGTGCGCCTCGGCTTCCGGATCGATTTCCTCGACTCGCCGGCCTCGGCCCAGGCCTCGATGGGCGACCTGACGCTCTTCCTCACCCGGCTCCCCGAGTCGGAATGGCACAAGACGCTCGGCAACCGCCGGCACCTGCGGAAAGGGATCGTCATCGACGTGGACGACCTCGAGGCGCACGTCGAGACGCTGAAGCGGATCGGCTTTCGCTTCCGCAACGACATTGAGCAGGGACCCGCCGGCAAGCGCATGCGGCTGGAGGATCCCGACGGCAATCCGGTCGAGCTCGTCGAGCGCTCGCGCGCGCACGGCGCGGTGCCCGAAGGCGTGGCGGTGCTGACGGGCAGGGCGGCGGCTATGATGTCGGCCGCCCATGACCGGCCTCTCGCATCTCGATACGCCCTGTCTCGTCGTTGACCGCGACAAGGTCGAAGCCAATGCCGCGCGCCTGAAGGCGCACCTGAGGAAGCTCGGCGTGCCGCTCAGGCTGCACGTCAAGACCGCCAAGTCCCTCGAAGCAGTCGCGCTCGTCCTCGAGGGCAAAAAAGACCCGATCACCGTCTCCACGCTCAAGGAGGCGGAGCAGTTCTTCGAGGGCGGCTACAAGGACATCCTCTACGCGGTCGGCTTCGCGCCCGGCAAGCTCGAGCGCGCCCGCGCGCTGCAGAAGCGCGGCTGCAAGCTCACGCTCCTCACCGACTCGGTCGACACCGCGCGCGCGATCAGCGGCTTTCCGGTCGCGATCGAGATCGACACCGATGGGCACCGCGCCGGCATCAAGCCCGAGGGCAAGGAGCTCATCCCCGTCGCCAAGGCGCTTCGCGAATCCGGCAACACCGTCGCCGGCGTCCTCACCCACGCCGGCGCCTCCTACGACTGCAACACCCCCGAAGCGCTTCGAACCATGGCCGAAAAAGAGCGCTCCGGCGCCGGGCGCGCCGCCCAGCGCCTTCGAGATGCGGGCTTCGACGCGCCCATGGTCAGCGTCGGCTCCACGCCCACCGCGCACGCGGCCGAAAACCTCGACGGCGTCACCGAAGTCCGCGCCGGCGTCTTCGTCTTCTTCGACCTCGTCATGGCCGGC
>DATAID010000071.1:0-21156 GCA_036262835.1 Burkholderiales bacterium
ATGATCTCCTCGGGCACGCCGTGCTCGGCGCTCGCGCGCGCGAGCGCCGCGGCGTGGCGGCGCGCGAATTCGGCGCCCTCGGCGATGCGCCCCTCGGTCACGAAGCGCGACCGATAGAGCTGCCAGGAGCGCGCTTTCGGCTCCTTCGGCGGCGTGATGGCGGTGAGGATCGCCGGCTCGCGGCGCGCGCGCGCGAAAAGGAACTTGAGCTCCTTCTCGACGAAGCCGTGCTTGCGCACCATCTCGCCCACGAACTCGTCCACGTCGGCGCGCCTCGCGTAAGGCCGCTCGGGCGGCGCGGCACTCGCCTGCGCGGCCGAAACAAACCAGAGAACAAGGACGAAAAGCCGCTTCATCCGAACTGCAGGTCCCTGACCCGCTTGCGCAACTCGCTTGCGCCGGCCGGCGGCGGCGCGGCGCCGTAGCGCAGCACGATGTAGAGGGCGCCGATCGCCTCGATCGGCTCGCGCGCCGAGGGCAGCTGGCGCGCGGCGCGCTCGGCATAGTCGCGCGGCCCCTCGTGCGGCGCGCGCGCGACGCCCTCGCGGCCGAGCTTGCGGCAGAAGGCGAGCCACGCCGCCTGCACCGGATCGGGCCGCGCCTGGCGCCCGAGCGACCAGAGCAGCAGCGCGCCGACAAAGGCGCCGAGCAGCGCGAAGAGCACCGAGGCGAGCTCCACCCAGTCGGCGTGCTGCACGCCCAGGCGCGCCATCAGGTCGCGCTGGCGCTCCGGGTTGTAGCCGAGCACATAGAGATTCCACTGGTGCGTGAGCGCCTCCCAGTTGTAGCGCAGGCCGCGCAGCCACTCGAGCTCGGGCCGCAGGAGGAACGGCAGCGGCGCGCCGGCCTGCACCGCGCGCTCCAGGCCGCCGTCCAGCCGGCCGGGCACGGCGAGCGCGGTCGGGTCGACGCGCACCCAGCCCTGGCCGCGCAGGAACACCTCCGACCAGGCGTGCGCATCGGACTGGCGCACCGTGAATTTGCCGTCGACCGGGTTGGGGTCGCCGCCCTGGTAGCCGGTCACCACGCGCGCCGGCACGCCGGCCGCGCGCATGAGGAAGGTGAAGGCGGACGAAAAGTGCTCGCAGAAGCCGGCGTGCGACTCGAACAGGAACTCGTCGATCGAGTCGCGCCCGAGGAGCGGCGGCTCGGTCGTGTACTGCAGCCGCTCGCGCCGGAAATACTCGATCGCGCGCGCGAGCACCCCGACGTCGGGGGCGCTGTCGCCCTGCGCGGCCTGGCGCCAGCCTTCGGCGAGCTCGCGCGCCTTCGGATTGAAGCCCGAGGGCAGGCGCAGGGCGCGGCGCAGGTTGTGCGGCAGCTCCACGGGGTCGGGCAGGGCGCCGATCCGCGAGGTCATCTCGTAGCGCATGCGCGTGCGCACCGGGGCGAGCGTGACGATCTGCCCGTCGTCGAGGAGCCGCGCGCGCTCGGGCAGCGTCGCCGCGGTCTCCAGGGCAAAGAGCCAGTTGCGGTTGTGCGGCTCCAGCACCACCGAATAGCGGGCCGGACTGCCCCCGCGCGGCGCCTCCTGCTCGACGAAGCCCGGCGAGCCGAGGCGCCAGGTGCGCCCGTCGAAGTCCCAGAGCACGGGCCCGCGCCAGTACAGGGAGCGCCGCCGCGGCGGCTCGCCCTCGAACTCGACGCGGAACGCGATCGCGTCCGAGAGGATGAGGCGCGAGATGTTGCCCGGCGCCATGGTGTCGGAGAGGCCCGCGAGGCCCGCGTACGCGTCCTGCGGCAGGCCCCAGAGCGGCCCCTGCACGCGCGGAAAGAGGAGAAAAAGGATCGCCGCCGCGGGCAACGCCTGCGCGAGCAGCACCGCCGCGGTGCGCAGGTTCGCGCGCAGCGCGCGGCGCGGCGCGGCGAAGCCGACCAGGGCGAGGACGCTCGCCGCGACCGCCGCGACCATGCCGAGCGCCGTGGGAATCGACTGCGTGAAGAGAAAGTTCGTGATCGCGAGGAACCAGGTGAGGAAGACGACCGCCGCCGCATCGCGCTGGTTGCGCGATTCGAGCAGCTTCAGGCCCGAGAAAATGAAGAGCAGCGTGATGCCCGGGGTGCGGCCGAAAAGCGCGCGGAATTCGAGCCACACGCCGAGCGCGACCAGCGCCGTCAGGGCGAGCAGCATGACGCGCGGGGGCAGCAGCGCCGGAACCTTGAGCGCGCCGACGCGCCAGGCATAGAGCGCGAGCGTGAGGACCGTGACCCAGAGGGGCGCCCGCGCCGCGTGCGGAATCACGGCGAGCACGAGGCCCGCGATCAGCGCGGCGAGGTCGCGGCCGTCGATCGACCGCTGGTCGAGGAGCGCTCGCGGAGCGCCGGCCGGCGCGCCCGGCTTATTCATGGAGCGCGAGCGCTTCGAGACAGGCGGCGCGATGGGCATCGCCGTGGTCGGGCCCGAGGCGAACGCCGGGCAGGCGCAGGCCGTAGCGCACGCCGGCGCGCTCGGCGGCGAGCACCCAGGCGGCCAGGCGCGAGAGGCGGCGCTCGAGATCGAGCGTGGCGGGCGTGTCCTCCAGGCCGAGCCACAGCTCGGCCACCGCCTCGCCCGCAAACTGCTTGGTGAGCATCGGATCGCGGCGCAGGTGCTGGCTGTCGTTGCGCGCCACCGACTTCCAGGCCACCTGGCGCGGCGAATCGGTGACTTGCCAGGCGCGCAGGCCCGAGAAATCGTCGGCGCCTTGCGCGTGCGCGCGCACGCCGCCCGGACGGTCGCTCGGGGCGAGCGGCGGCAGGGCGCTCGCCTCGGGTCGAGGATAGACGAGGCAGCGGCTATCGGGCTCGACATAGCTCCAGGCGCGGAAAAGGCCGAGCGGGAAGCGCGTCTCGAGCATCACGCGCCCGAGCGGCAGCCAGCCGCGGCGCGCCGCGGGCACCGCGAGCGCCGCCTCGGCGAGGCGCGCCGGGCCGATGTCGAGCGTCGCCTGCGCGCCCGAGGCGAGGTGGCGCACGAGGATCTCGGGCCGGTCGTGCGCCGCGGGATTCTCGAGCTCGAGCCGGAAGCGGGCCGCCTCGCCCGCGAAGACGGGCTCGGTGCGCGCGGCGCGCACGCGCAGCTGCGCGAGGTTGCGCGCGGTCTGCACCATCCCCGCGAGCCCCATGCCGGCGAGCAGGAAGGTGAGCCCGAAGCCGAGCGCGAGCGCGTAGTTGATCGAGCCCAGCAGCAGGATGAGGAGCGTCCCGCCGAACAGGAGCCCGAGGCGGCTCGGCACGATGTACACGCGCCGGTGCCCGAGCACGATCGCGCCGCGCTCTGGCGGCGTGAAGCCGTAGAACCAGTTCCTGAGCTCAGCCCTTGGCGCCATCGTATTTCCAGCGCCCGTGCCAGGCCGCGTTGACCGCATTGGGGTACTCGGGCCGGCCGAGGCTGCCGTTGTAGCGGCCGAGCGCGCGGTAGTAGTCGCCGCCCTCGAGGTCGAGGTAGTAGCGCAGGATCACGCAGCCGTAGCGGATGTTGAGGCGCCGCGCGTAGAGGTTGTCGCGCGGACGCTTGAACACGCTCGTCCAGAACGGCATCACCTGCATCAGGCCGCGCGCGCCCGCGCTCGAGGTCGCGTATTTGCGAAAGCCCGACTCGACCTCGATCAGGCCGAGCACGAGCTGGGGATCGAGGCCCCGGCGCGTCGCCTCGTAGTGGACGGTCATCAGCAGCTCGGTGCGCTCCTTGCGGTCGGGAATGCGTCTTTGCAGCCGGTTCGACATCTCGTAGATCCACTTGTGCGCGTCGTTCGGATCGCGGAAGTTGAAGATCTCGACCGCCTTGTCGGCGATCTGCGCCGACAGCGTGGCGAGCACGATCGGGTCGATCGGCTCCTGCTTCTGCGCGCCCGCGAGCGCCGGCCCGGACGCGAGCAGGGCGGCGATGAGGAGAAGAAGCTTCAACCCTGCAGCTTCTTCTTCAGGGTTTCCACCGCCGCGTCGAGCGGGAAATTTTCCGGCGCCGCCGCCTGGCGCGCCTTGTACTCGACCGTGCCGGCGGCGAGGCCTTTCTCCGAGAGGACGAGCCGGTGCGGGATACCGATGAGCTCCATGTCGGCGAAGAGCACGCCGGGGCGCTCGTCGCGGTCCTCGAGCAGCACGTCCAGGCCGGCGGCGAGGAGCTCGCCGTAGAGCTTCTCGGCCGCCGCGCGCACCGCCTCGCTCTTGCGCAGGCCGATCGGCACGAGGCAGGCCTCGAAGGGCGCGATCGGCCGCGGGAACACGATGCCGCGCTCGTCGTGGCCCTGCTCGATCGCGGCCGCGGCGATGCGCGTGATGCCGATGCCGTAGCAGCCCATCTCCATCTGGCGCGTCTGGCCCTTCTCGTCGAGGAACATCGCCTTCATCGCTTCCGAGTACTTGGTGCGCAGCTGGAAGATGTGCCCGACCTCGATGCCGCGCTGGATCCTGAGGCTGCCCTTGCCATCCGGGCTCGAATCGCCTTCCACGACGTTGCGCAGGTCGGCCACGCGCGGCTCGGGAAGGTCGCGTGCGAAGTTGACGCCGGTCAGGTGGAAGCCCTCCTCGTTCGCGCCGCAGACGAAATCGCTCATCTGCGCCACCGTGCGGTCAGCGAAAACCTTGACCTTGGCGCCGACCGGTCCGATGTAGCCGGGTTTGCAATGAAGCGCCTCTTCGACCTCTTTTTCAGTGGCGAAACGAAACGCACCGACGGCCTTTTGCGTCTTCACTTCGTTCAGCGTGTGATCGCCGCGGATGAGGAGCAGGAAGAACTCCTTGCCGTGCATCACCGCGACCGCCTTGACCGTTTGCTGCAAAGGAAGCTTCAGGAGCGCGGCCACGTCTTCGCAGGTGGTCTTCCCCGGGGTCGGGACCTTTGTCATTTCCCGGGACGGCTTCCCCCGCGAGCCCGAGGGGGCCATTGCCTCCGCAAGCTCCAGGTTCGCCGCGTAGTCGGACCCGGGGCACCAGGCGATCGCGTCCTCGCCCGAGTCGGCGAGCACCTGGAATTCGTGCGAGCCGGTGCCGCCGATCGCGCCGGTGTCGGCGGCCACCGCGCGGAAGCTGAGCCCCAGGCGCGTGAAGATGCGCGAGTAGGTGTCGTACATGTTGCGGTACTCGCGCTCGAGATCCTCGTAGCTCGCGTGGAAGGAGTAGCCGTCCTTCATGACGAACTCGCGCCCGCGCATCACGCCGAAGCGCGGCCGGCGCTCGTCGCGGAACTTGTTCTGGATCTGGTAGAAGTGCACCGGCAGCTTGCGGTAGCTGCGCAGCTCGGCGCGCGCGATGTCGGTAATGACCTCTTCGGAGGTGGGCTGGATGACGAAATCGCGCTCGTGCCGGTCCTTGAAGCGCAGCAGCTCCGGCCCGTACGCCTCCCAGCGCCCGGACTCGCGCCAAAGCTCGGCGGGCTGCACCACCGGCATCGAGACTTCGAGCGCGCCGGCGCGGTTCATCTCTTCCCGGACGATGGCCTCGATCTTGCGGACCACCCGCAGCCCGAGCGGCATCCAGGTGTAGATCCCGGCTGCCAGGCGCCGGATCATTCCCGCGCGAATCATCAGCTTGTGGCTGACCAGCTCCGCGTCGGCGGGGGCCTCCTTCAGGGTGGCGATGAAATAGCGTGAAGAACGCAAGTGTTTTTCGCTGTCTCCACGCTGACAACGCGTTGAATTTGCGCTGTGTCTGTGGAAAAATTGAGTCGAGAAATTCTAGCCTAGGTGATGCGGCCATGCTCGACCGAGACGGGTATCGTCCGAACGTCGGCATTCTCCTCGTGAACGCGCGCAACGACGTGTTCTGGGGAAAGCGCGTGAACCAGCATGCCTGGCAGTTCCCGCAGGGCGGCATCAAGGCGGGCGAGTCGCCGCGCGAGGCGATGTACCGCGAGCTCACCGAGGAGGTGGGCCTGAAGCCCGAGCACGTGCGCATCCTCGGCCGCACGCGCCAGTGGCTGCGCTACGAGGTGCCCGAGCAGTGGATCCGCCGCGACTGGCGCGGCAAGTACCGGGGCCAGAAGCAGATCTGGTTCCTGCTGCGCATGCTCGGGCGCGATTGCGACGTGAAGCTGCGCGGCAACGGCAAGCCCGAGTTCGACGCCTGGTGCTGGCACGACTACTGGGTGCCCTCGGATTCCGTGGTCGACTTCAAGCGCGACGTCTACCGGCAGGCGCTGACCGAGCTGCACCGCTTCCTCGCCGCGGACCGCCGCCGCCGGCTGCGCGACGCGGCGGTCATCAGCGCCTAGGCTCCCGCGGTCCGGATAGGCACCGCCTATCATCCGTATCGCCAGAATCGATTGGCACCCGGGCCCCCCCGGATTTAGCTTTGCAGATTGAACGTTCAAAGGAGGCATCCAGCATGGCAGCGCTCAAGGGATCCAAGACCCACGACAACCTGAAAGCCGCATTCGCGGGCGAATCGCAGGCGAACCGCCGCTATCTCTACTTCGCCGCAAAGGCCGACGTCGAGGGGCAGAACGACGTCTCGGCGATCTTCCGCTCGACCGCCGAAGGCGAGACCGGGCACGCGCACGGCCACCTCGAGTACCTCGAGCAGGTCGGCGACCCGGCGACCGACAAGCCGATCGGCCGCACGCGCCAGAATTTGGCCGCGGCCATCGCCGGCG
This sequence comes from Burkholderiales bacterium, assembly GCA_036262835.1. Taxonomy (GTDB): domain Bacteria; phylum Pseudomonadota; class Gammaproteobacteria; order Burkholderiales; family SG8-39; genus RBG-16-66-20. The sequence goes on from DATAID010000071.1 coordinate 6,572, forward strand.
AGACGCACGAGTACACCGACATGTACCCGGGCATGGCGAAGACCGCGCGCGCCGAGGGCTTCGGCGAGATCGCCGACTGGTTCGAGACGCTCGCCAAGGCGGAGCGCTCGCACGCGAACCGCTTTCAGAAGGCGCTCGACGGTCTCGTCGACTGACCGGATGCCGGGGATCGTCCCCGAAAGCCTGATGACGCTGGAGGCGTACGCGCGCGAGCGCGGCGCCTTCCGTGCGCGGGTCATCGAGCACAAGCGCCGGCGCACCGTGCACCTGGGCGGGCACGTGACGCTCCTCTTCGAGGACGAGCTCACGGTCCGCTACCAGGTGCAGGAGATGCTGCGCATCGAGCGCATCTTCGAGCCCGACGGCATCCGCCACGAGCTCGAGGCCTACAACCCGCTCATCCCCGACGGCGGCAACTGGAAGGCGACGATGCTGCTCGAGTACCCGGACCCCGAAGAGCGCAAGCGGCGCCTGGCGGAGCTGAAGGGCATCGAGCGCAAGGTCTGGGTGCAGGTCGACGATTGCGCGCGGGTGCAGGCGATCGCCGACGAGGATCTCGAGCGCGAGAACGAGGAGAAGACCTCGTCCGTCCATTTCCTGCGCTTCGAGCTCGACCCGGCCATGCGCCGGGCGCTGAAGAGCGGCGCGGGCGTGCGCATCGGCGTCGATCATCCGCACTACCGCGCCGAGCTGGCGCTCTCGGCCGAGGCGCGCGAGGCGCTCGCCGCCGACCTCGCATGAAGCGCGCGCTGCTCGGGCTGCTCATGGCGGCGGCGCTGCCTGTCGCCGCCCAGAACACGAACGATCCCCGGGACGCGAAAACAGGCGGCAAGTCCGACTGGGAGCGGGCCGAGGAGGAGCGCAATTTCAAGGACGGCGAGGTGCCGCTGCCCGCCGCGCCCAAGCCCGAGAACCTGATCGAGTTCTTTCCCACCTCGGCGACGAGCTTCCGGTTCTTCATCGACGCGGCGTCCCTCACCGTGGATGACGGCCTCATCCGCTACACGCTCGTCGCGCGCAGCTCGAGCGGCTACGACAACGTGAGCTACGAAGGCATGCGCTGCCGCGTCAACCAGCTGCGGGTGTATGCGCGCCTGAACGGCGGCACCTGGTCGCGGGAAACCGGCAGCGAATGGAAGCCGATCGAGCCGAGGACCGTGCAGCGCTGGCACAACGACCTGCGCGACCGGTATTTCTGCCCGATCCGCGCGGCCGTCCTCACCCGGGCCGAAGGGCTCGATGCGCTGCGCCGCGGCGGCCATCCGTTCGCCTCGGGCACCGGCAACTCCGAGCGGTACTAGAGCAGGACCAGGTTATCGCGGTGGATGAGCTCGGGCTCGTCCACGTAGCCGAGCGCCTGCTCGATCTCGCTCGAGGGCTTGCGCATGATCTTGCGCGATTCCTCGGAGGAGTAGTTGACCAGCCCGCGCGCGACTTCGCGCCCTTGCGGATCCACGCAGGCGACCACGGCGCCGCGCTCGAATTCGCCCGCGACGCCGATGACGCCGATCGGCAGCAGGCTCCTGCCGCCGCGCGCGAGCGCCTGGATCGCGCCCGCGTCGAGCTCCAGCCGCCCGCCGACCTTCACGTGATCGGCGAGCCACTGCTTGCGCGCCGCGATCGGCGCGGTGCCCGCGCGCAGCAAGGTGCCGACCGCCTCGCCGCGCGCGAGGCGCGCCAGCACGTCGGCTTGCGCGCCCGAGGCGATCACGGTGTGCGCGCCCGAGCGCGCCGCGCGGCGCGCCGCCTGCACCTTGGTGAGCATGCCGCCGCGCGCGAGCAGCGTGCCCGTGCCGCCCGCGATGCCCTCGAGGGCGGGATCCGCCGCTGCTCTTTCTTGCAGCAATTTTGCCGCCGGATTTTTGCGCGGGTCCGAATCGTACAGGCCCTGCTGGTCGGTGAGGATGACGAGCGCGTCGGCCTCGATCAGGTTGGCCACCAGCGCGCCCAGCGTGTCGTTGTCGCCGAAGCGGATCTCGTCGGTGACCACCGTGTCGTTCTCGTTGATGACCGGAATGACCCCCAGGCCGAGCAGGGTGCGCAGGGTCGAGCGCGCGTTCAGATAGCGCTGCCGGTCGGCGAGGTCGGCGTGGGTGAGCAGAACCTGCGCGCTCGCGAGGCCGTGGCCGCGGAAGCAGCTCTCGTAGGCCTGCGCGAGGCCCATCTGGCCCACCGCGGCCGCGGCCTGCAGCTCGTGCATCGCGTGAGGCCGGCTCGTCCAGCCCAGCCGCTGCACGCCCGCGGCGATCGCGCCGCTCGAGACGAGCACGCAGCGGCGCGCCATCGCCCGCAGCGCGGCGATCTGGCCGGCGAGCCGCGCGATCGCCTCGAGGTCGAGGCCGCTGCCCTCGCGCGTCACGAGCGAGGAGCCGACCTTGACGACGAGCGTTTCGGCGGAGGCGAGGGGGCTAGGCGGCACGCTTTTCTCGCGATTTTGTTTTTTCGGAAATGAATCGGTAGACCTGGGCGCAAAGGTCCTTGCATCCCGCGCCGCCAAGCGCGGAGATGACGAACCAGGGTCCTCTCCAGCGGAGCGCCTTGATGATCTTTTGCGCCCGCTCTGCGGCATCCGGAACCATGTCGCACTTGTTGAACACCAGCCAGCGCGGTTTCTTGCCCAGGGCGGGGTCGTATTTCTTCAGCTCGTTTGCGAGCGCCTTCGCCTCGCGCGCGGGGTCCGCGTCCGGTTCGGGCGGCGCGAGATCGACCACGTGCAGCAGGAGGCGCGTACGCGAGAGGTGGCGCAGGAACTGGTGTCCGAGGCCCGCCCCCTCGGCCGCGCCTTCGATCAAGCCGGGGATGTCCGCGATGACGAAGCTCGCGTCGTTGGCGATGCGCACCACGCCGAGCGAGGGATTGAGCGTGGTGAACGGGTAGTCGGCGACCTTGGGGCGCGCGGCGGACACGGCGCGCACGAAGCTCGATTTGCCCGCGTTGGGCAGGCCGAGGAGCCCCACATCGGCGAGCACCCGGAGCTCGAGCTCGAGGCTGCGGCTCTCGCCCGGCTCGCCACGCGTGAACTGGCGCGGCGCGCGGTTGATGCTCGACTTGAAGTGGATGTTGCCCAGGCCCCCCTTGCCGCCGCGCGCGAGCAGCGCGCGATCGCCGTGCCGGGCGAGGTCCGCCACGAGGCCGCCGTCGCCGGCATCGCGCACGATCGTGCCCACGGGCACGCGCAGCTCGATGTCCTTGCCGGCCGCGCCGTACTGGTCCGAGCCGCGGCCGTGCTCGCCGTGGCCCGCGCGGTGGATGCGCGCGAAGCGGTAGTCGACGAGCGTATTGATGTTGCGGTCGGCGCGCGCCCACACGTCGCCGCCGCGGCCGCCGTCGCCGCCCGAGGGCCCGCCCTTGGGAATGAACTTCTCGCGCCGGAACGCGGCGCTGCCATCGCCGCCCTTGCCGGCGTGCACCTCGATTCGCGCTTCGTCGATGAATTTCATGGGGGAGTAAAAATAAAAAAGCCCTATCGACTCCGATAGGGCTTTCGCGGAGTCGTGGACCGGTTTTAGGCCGGGCGCACGCTCACGGTCTGCTTGTTGTTTTCGCCGCGCACCGCGTACTCGACCTTGCCGTCGATGCGCGCGTACAGCGTATGGTCGCGGCCGACGCCGACGTTGACGCCGGCGTGCACGACCGTGCCGCGCTGGCGCACGAGGATCGCGCCCGCCGTCACCTGCTCGCCGCCGTAGGCCTTCACGCCGAGGCGCTTTGCGTTCGAGTCGCGGCCGTTTCTCGAGCTGCCGCCTGCTTTCTTGTGTGCCATGGAGTCTCTCTCTGGATCTAGGCGCCGACGATCTCGTCGATGCGCACTTCGGTGTAGTTCTGGCGGTGGCCCTGCGTCTTGGCGTAGTGCTTGCGGCGGCGCATCTTGAAGATGCGCACTTTCTCGCCGCGTCCCTGCGAGACGACGGTCGCCTTCACTTTCGCGCCCGCCACGAGCGGGGTGCCGACGCGCACGCTGTCGCCCTCGCCGAGCATGAGGACCTTGTCGAAGGAAACCGCGGCGCCGACCGCCTCGGGCAAGAGCTCGATCTTCAGTTGCTCGCCGGACTTGACGCGGTATTGCTTGCCGCCCGTCTGGATCACTGCGTACATGGAATTTAATCCCGGGTTAAATCAGCAAAGACTTGGAATTATAAGGGATTTCCGGCGTCCTGGTCAAAGGTCCTATGCTAACTTCCCGAGCCGCATGGACAAGCTCCCGTTCCTCGCCCTGATCGCGGCCGACATGGTGAAAGTCGATGCGGCGATCCGCTCGCGTCTCGATTCCGACGTGGCGCTGGTGCGGCAGGTGGCCGAGCACATCGTCGCCGGCGGCGGCAAGCGCCTGCGGCCGGCGCTCCTCCTTCTCGCCTCGGCTGCCGCCGGCGCGACCGGCCCCTCGCGCTACGAGCTCGCCGCGGTGGTCGAGTTCATCCACACCGCGACGCTGCTTCACGACGACGTGGTCGACGCCTCCGACCTGCGCCGCGGGCGGCGCACCGCCAACGCCGTGTTCAGCAACGCCGCCGCGGTGCTCGTCGGCGATTTCCTGTATTCGCGCGCCTTCCAGATGATGGTGGCGCTCGACGACATGCGCGTCATGCAGGTGCTCGCCGAGGCCACCAACACGATCGCCGAGGGCGAGGTGCTGCAACTCATGAACTGCCACGATCCGGACGTGGACGAATCGCGGTACCTCGAGGTGATCCGCCGCAAGACCGCCAAGCTCTTCGAGGCTTCCTCGCGCCTGGGCGCGATCCTCGCCAAGGCGCCCTCCGCCGTGGAAGCCGCGCTCGCCGAGTACGGCATGCGCCTGGGCACCGCGTTCCAGCTGATCGACGACGTGCTCGACTACTCGGGCGACGAGGCGGCGATCGGCAAGAGCCTCGGCGACGACCTCGCCGAGGGCAAGCCGACGCTGCCGCTCATCCACGCGATGCGCGCGGGCTCGGCCGAGCAGGCCTCGGTGGTCAAGAAGACCATCCGCGAGGGCGGCCGCAGCGACCTGGGCGCGGTGCTCAAGGTGATTCGCGCCTGCGGGTCGCTCGAGTACGCGCGCTCGGTGGCGCAGGGCGAAGCCGAGGCCGCGCAGCGCGCGATCGCGACGCTTGCCCCCTCGGAGGCGAGGCAATCTTTGCTAGAATTGGCGTCCTTTTCGGTGACCCGAAAAAGCTGAAGTCCCGGTACAGAAGTCCCGGTCATTTGGCCCGCCGAGTCGGGGTGTAGCTCAGCCTGGTAGAGTACTGCGTTCGGGACGCAGGTGTCGCAGGTTCAAATCCTGTCACCCCGACCACTCCCGCGTTTTTCCCATTTCCCGGCAAGCCTCATAATTCGCGCATGAGTCGCCTCATCTTCATCGCGCTCGTCGTGGCGTTTCTCTTCTGGCTCGTCAAGCGCGCGCTCGCGAGCGGGGCGCCGAGAAAAGAGGACGCGCCCGCCGCGCCGGCGCAGGGCGACCTCGTGTCCTGCGCCCACTGCGGCGTCAATCTGCCGGCGACCGAGGCGCGCAGCGCCGGCGGGCGCCACTATTGCAGCGAGGAGCACTGGCGGCTCGGGCCGCGCGAGGACTGATGGCCTCGATACCGCAGATGCGCACGGCCGCGCCCGCTCCGGAGGCGCAGCGCTATCGCGGCCTGTTCGGGCATGACCTGCGCACGCCCGAGTCGTTCTGGATCTCGCTTCGCTACTTCAACCTGTACCGGCTCGCGGTCGCGGCGCTCTTTCTCGGCATCACGCTCTATGTCGGCGACAGCCTCAACCTCGGCTCGCACAAGCTCAACTTCTTCCGCCTGGTGTGCGTGATCTACCTCGCCCTGGGCGTGGTGTTCCACAGCGTGCTGCGCAACCTGAGGGATTTCTTCAACCTGCAGCTCTCGGCGCACGTGGCGATCGACGTGCTCATGCTGACGCTCCTCATGTACGCGAGCGGCGGCCTGCGCTCGGGCCTGGGCGTGATGCTGCTCGTGACGCTCACCGCGGCGGCGCTGGTGGCGCCGCGGCGGCTTGCGCTCCTTTACGCCGCGCTCGCCGCGATCGCGCTGCTGCTCGAGCAGGGCTACTGGGTGCTCGCGCAGGACGCCCCGGAGGTGAGCTTCTTCCAGCCCGGCCTGCTCGCCGTCGGCGGGTTCATGACGGCGGGGGTGACGAGCTGGCTGGCGCAGCGCGTGGCGGCCAACGAGCGCCTCGCGCGCGAGCGGGGACGCGCGCTCGAGACGCAGATGCGCGTCAACCAGCTCGTGATCGCCGACATGCAGGATGGCGTGCTCGTGCTCGATCGCGAGGGCCGGGTCGCGCAGCACAACCCGCAGGCACAGCGGCTGCTCGGCGAGGAGGCGCTGCAGGGCGCCGAGCTCGCGCGCCTGCTGCCGGGCTTCGGCGAGCGCTGGCGCGCCTGGCGCTCGGGCGACGCCTCGGCGGCGCGCGCCGAGCTCGAGCTGCGCGGCCGCGGCTTGCGCCTGCGGCTGATGGAGACGGGCGCGGCCGAGGAGCTCGCGGTGCTCTTTGTCGAGGACATCACGCGCGCGCGCACCGAGGCGCAGCAACTGAAGCTCGCCGCGCTCGGCCGTCTCACGGCCAACATCGCGCACGAGATCCGCAACCCGCTCTCGGCGATCAGCCATGCCTCCGAGCTCCTCGCCGAGGAGCAGCGCGCCGAGGACCGCGCGCGCCTCACGCGCATCATTCACGACAACACCGTGCGCCTGGAGCGCCTCGTCGCCGACGTGATGCAGCTCAACCGCCGCGACCGCGCGGCCGCCGACCGCATCGCGCTGAACGACTGGCTCGCGGGCTTCGTCGAGGACTTCGCCGCCGTGGAGGCGCTGCCCGAGGGGCGGATTCGCCTCGAGACCGGGCGCGCGCTTTCCATCGAGTTCGACCGCGAGCACCTGCGCCAGGTGCTGTGGAACCTGCTCAGGAACGCGGTGCGCCACGCGGGCGAGGCGCCCGGCAGCGTGCGGCTCGTCGTGTCGGGCTATGCCGACCAGGTAGAATTGAACGTGATGGACGACGGCCCGGGCGTCGCGCGGGCGAGCCAGGGCCAGCTCTTCGAGCCGTTCTTCACCACCGAATCGAAGGGCACGGGCCTCGGGCTCTATCTCGCCCGCGAGCTGTGCGCCGCCAACCGCGCGGCGCTGGAGTACGTGGACGACATGCGCGGAGCGCATTTCCGCATCCTTTGCCGCGCGGCGCCGGCCGCATGAACGACGCCCGCCCGAAAAAGAACGAGCGCCGCGGCGGCCCGCGCGCCGAGCGCGAGGCGGCGCAGCGCGTGCTCGTCGTGGACGACGAGCCCGACATCCGCGAGCTGCTCGAGCTGACGCTGCTCAAGATGGGCCTCGGCGTGGACTCGGCCGGCTCGATCGCCGAGGCCAAGGCGCGCCTCGGCGGCGCGCGCTACCGGCTCTGCCTCACCGACATGCGCCTGCCCGACGGCGAGGGGCTCGAGCTCGTGCGCCACATCGCCGGCCTCGCCGGCGACCTGCCGGTCGCGGTCATCACCGCCTACGGCAGCGCCGAGAACGCGGTCGCGGCGCTCAAGGCGGGCGCCTTCGACTACGTCTCCAAGCCGGTGGGCCTCGAGCAGCTGAGGTCGCTCGTCAAGTCGGCGCTCTCGCTTCCCGAGGCCGAGGGCACGCCGCAGGCCGGGCAGGCGCTCATGGGCGAGAGCCCGAGCCTCGCGCAGGTGCGCGAGACCATCGGCAAGATCGCGCGCACCCAGGCGCCGGTGCACATCGCGGGCGAGTCGGGTAGCGGCAAGGAGCTCGCCGCGCGCCAGATCCACGCCGTCGGGGCGCGGCGCGAGCGCGCCTTCGTGCCGGTCAACTGCGGCGCGATCCCCGAGAACCTGATGGAGAGCGAGTTCTTCGGCTACCGCAAGGGCGCCTTCACGGGCGCGCAGGAGGACCGCGGCGGCTTTTTCCACGCGGCCGACGGCGGCACGCTGTTCCTGGACGAGGTGGCCGAGCTGCCCCTGCCGATGCAGGTGAAGCTCCTGCGCGCGATCCAGGAGAAGCGCGTGCGGCGGGTGGGCGCCACCCAGGAAGAGCCGGTCGACGTGCGCCTGATCAGCGCGACCCACCAGGACCTCGCCGCGCGAGTCGAGGCGGGCGGCTTCCGCCAGGACCTCTACTACCGGCTGAACGTGATCGAGCTCAAGATGCCGCCGCTGCGCGAGTGCCGCGAGGACATCCCGCTCATCGCCGCGGCGATCCTCGCGCGCCTGGGCAGCCACGCACTCTCGGAGGAGGCGCTCGAGCAGCTCAAGGCCTACGATTTTCCGGGCAACGTGCGCGAGCTCGAGAACATCCTCGAGCGCGCGGTCGCGCTCTCGGCGGGCGGCGCGATCCAGCCCGAGGAGCTGCGCCTGCGCCCCGCGCCCCAGGAAGCGGCGGGCGAGGGCTCGCCCGAAGGCTCGCTGCCCGAGTACCTCGATCGCATCGAGCGCGAGGCGATCCTCGCCGCGCTCGCCAAGACGGGCTTCAACCGCACCGCGGCCGCCAAGCGCCTGGGCGTGACCTTCCGCGCGCTGCGCTACCGCATGCAGCGCCTGGGCATCCGAGAGCCGGAGTGAGAGCCCGGCAGATTCCCTCGCCCAACCACGACGAGCGCCCCCCGGGCGTCGACATCACGCTGCTGGTCCTGCACTCGATCAGCCTGCCGCGCGGAAGCTACGGCGGGGACGCGATTTCGCGCCTTTTCTGCAACACGCTCGACCCCGGCGCGCATCCCTCGTTCGCGGCGCTGAAGGGCCTGCGCGTCTCCTCGCATTTCCTCGTCCGGCGCGACGGCGAGCTGATCCAGTTCGTCCCGGTCGCCAAGCGCGCCTGGCACGCCGGCGCCTCGAGCTGGCGGGGCCGCGAGCGCTGCAACGATTTTTCCGTCGGCATCGAGCTCGAAGGAACCGACGACTCGGCGTTTACCGGCCTTCAGTATTCGTGCCTCGGCGCCTTGGCAAGAGCGCTCTTCAGGCAGTGTCCGATTCGCGAGATCGCCGCCCATAGCGACGTCGCGCCCGGGCGCAAGACCGATCCGGGCGTGAAATTCGGCTGGCATCGGCTCCTTCAGTCCCTTTCCCGCCACCACTAGATAGCCGCGCCTCGGCTGCCCGCGGCGGCGCTGCGGACCGCGCCGCGCCCCCTGCTACTAGATCTTGTGTCGTTGCATCTTTACGCCACTAGATACTGCGGTGCAAAACGCACACGGCACTTGCCAAATCGAAAGCGCATCGGTAGAGTGCCCCCAACAATTAGTTGTCTATCAGTAGCTCAGCACTAGATATTGTGGTTTCTCGCGAGGCGGTCCGGGGCGGTCAGTCCCCCGCTCCCGCAGAGCCGCAAGACAGAGGGAGAGGGCAGATGCAAATCGCGCAGCAGGGCACGGGAGCGACGGCCCCCAGCGGGGCGGGCAGCACGGCCGAAGCCGTTCCCTCGCCGCGATCTGCGTACGCCGACTACAAGATCATCCGCCGCAACGGGTCCGTGGTCGGCTTCGAGCCCTCCAAGATCGCGGTGGCCATGACCAAGGCCTACCTCGCCGTGGGCGGCAGCCAGGGCGCCGCCTCGGCGCGCGTGCGCGAGCTGGTGGTGGAATTGACCGGCAGCGTCGTGAACGCCCTCATGCGCCGCCAGCCGCAGGGCGGCACCTTCCATATCGAGGACATCCAGGACCAGGTCGAGCTCGCGCTCATGCGCGCGAGCCAGCACGATGTGGCTCGCGCCTACGTGCTGTATCGGGAAGAGCGCGCGAAGGCGCGCGCGCAGGAAAAGGCGGCGGCGCGCGTGAGCGCGGACGCGGCGCGCACGGCGCTCAATGTGGTGGAGAACGGCAAGCGGCGGCCGCTCGACGTGGCCGCGCTCGACCGGGTGCTCGAAGCCGCCTGCGAGGGCCTCGCGCCGGGCGCGAAGGTCGAGCCGATCCGCGAGGCGACGCTGCGCGACCTCTACGACGGCGTGCCGATGGAAGAAGTGCGCAAGTCCGCGGTGCTCGCCGCGCGCGCGCTCATCGAGAAGGATCCCGCCTACAGCTATGTCACCGCGCGGCTGCTCCTGCACACGATCCGCCTGGAGATCCTCGGCGAGGAAGCCTCGCAGGCCGAGATGGCGACGCGCTACGCCGCCTACTTCCCGCAGTTCATCGCCCGCGGCATCGAGGCGGAGCTGCTCGACCCGGAGCTCGGCAAGTTCGACCTTGCCAGGCTGGGCGCGGCGCTGAAAGCCGAGCGGGACCTCAAGTTCGGCTACCTCGGCCTGCAGACGCTCTACGACCGCTACTTCCTGCACGTGCGCGGCAAGCGCATCGAGCTGCCGCAGGCCTTCTTCATGCGCGTGGCGATGGGGCTCGCGCTGAACGAGAAGAACCGCGAGGCGCGCGCCATCGAGTTCTACAACGTCCTGTCGACCTTCGATTTCATGAGCTCGACGCCGACGCTCTTCAACTCGGGGACGCTGCGCTCGCAGCTTTCGTCGTGCTACCTGACCACGGTCGCCGACGACCTCACCGGCATCTACGACGCGATCAAGGAAAACGCGCTGCTCGCCAAGTACGCCGGAGGCCTGGGCAACGACTGGACGCCGGTGCGCGCGCTGGGCTCGCACATCAAGGGCACCAACGGAAAAAGCCAGGGGGTAGTGCCTTTCCTCAAGGTGGTGAACGACACCGCGGTGGCCGTGAACCAGGGCGGCAAGCGCAAAGGGGCGGTGTGCTCCTACCTCGAGACCTGGCACCTCGACATCGAGGAGTTTCTCGAGCTGCGCAAGAACACGGGCGACGACCGCCGGCGCACGCACGACATGAACACGGCGAACTGGATCCCCGACCTCTTCATGAAGCGGGTCATGGAGAACGCCGAGTGGACGCTCTTCTCGCCCTCCGACGTGCCGGAGCTGCACGACAAGGTCGGCAAGGAATTCGAGCAGGCCTACCTGCGCTACGAGGACAAGGTGGCGCGCGGTGAGCTGAAGCTGCACAAGAAGACCCCGGCCGTGCACCTGTGGCGCAAGATGCTCTCGATGCTCTTCGAGACGGGGCATCCGTGGATCACGTTCAAGGACCCCTGCAACCTGCGCAGTCCGCAGCAGCACGTGGGCGTGGTGCACAGCTCCAACCTGTGCACCGAGATCACCCTCAACACGTCGTCGGACGAGATCGCAGTGTGCAACCTGGGCTCCGTCAACCTGGTCGCGCACCTCACCGACAAGGGACTCGATTTCTCAAAAATAAAAACAACAATTTCGACGGCGATGCGCATGCTGGACAACGTCATCGACATCAATTACTACGCTGTCGACAAGGCGAAGAACAGCAACTCGCGCCATCGCCCGGTGGGCCTGGGCATCATGGGCTTCCAGGACTGCCTGCACCAGCTGCGCATCCCGTACGCCTCGCAGGAGGCGGTCGAGTTCGCGGACCGCTCCATGGAGATGGTCGCCTTCAGCGCCTACTGGGCCTCGACCGAGCTGGCCGAGGAGCGCGGCGCCTACTCGACTTTCCGCGGCTCGCTCTGGGAGCGCGGCATCCTGCCGCAGGACACGCTCGACCTGCTCGCCGCCGAGCGCGGCGGCTACGTCGAGCTGGACCGCTCCTCCGCGCTGGATTGGGAGCCGCTGCGCGCGCGCATCAAGCAGCACGGCATGCGCAACTCCAACTGCATCGCCATCGCGCCGACCGCGACCATCGCCAACATCATCGGCGTATCGGCCTCGATCGAGCCCACCTACCAGAACCTGTACGTGAAGTCGAACCTGTCGGGCGAATTCACGGTGACGAACGAGTACCTCGTCGCCGATCTGAAGCGCGCCGGCCTCTGGGACGAGGTGATGATCGCCGATCTCAAGTACTTCGACGGCAACCTCGCGCGCATCGACCGCGCGCCGGCCGACCTGCGGCGCCTCTACGCGACCGCCTTCGAGGTCGAGCCGAAGTGGCTGGTCGAGGCGGCGGCGCGGCGCCAGAAGTGGATCGACCAGTCCCAGTCGCTCAACATCTACATGGCGGGCGCCTCGGGCAAGAAGCTCGATGAGACCTACAAGCTCTCCTGGATCCGCGGCCTGAAGACGACTTACTACCTGCGCGCGATGGGCGCGACGCACGCCGAGAAGTCGACCACCAAGGCCGGCGCGCTCAACGCCGTGCCGAGCGACGGCGGGGTGACGGCGATGGGCGCGGCGTCGACCACGGAAGGAAAGGAAGAGCCGAAGTTCTGCTCCATCGACAACCCGGAGTGCGAAGCATGCCAGTAGTCACCAGCACCCGGCACGTCTCCGCACCCTCCCGCGGCGCCGAAAGCGCGCCGACGCGCATCAACTTCTGCCACCGGCTCTTCGTCGGGCCGGTCGAGGCGAGCGCCTGGGTACCGCCCTCGGGGCCGGGCCTCTACGCGATCCTCGTCAAGGACCAGCTCTGCCATCCGCGCCCGTTCCGCCCGATCTTCTTCGGGCAGACCGGCAATTACGCCGAGCGCAACTTCCTCGAAGGCCACCGCAAGTACTGGGAGTGGCGCGCGGTCGCCGATGCGGAGCTTTTCGTCGCCACCTGCCCGATGCCGTTCTCGAGCGACGCCGCGCGCGCCGCGGCCGAGAGCGAGCTCGTCCGGCACTACCAGCCGGAGTGCAACGCATGAGCGCGGTCCTGCCGCTCTCCGAGCCGCTGTTCCCGGGCGCCGCGCCGGGCGCCGAGGTGCGCGCCGACGCCGGCAACGCGCATCGCCGCATCCGGGTCGAGGACAAGAGCATCATCAACTCCAAGGCCGACGTGAACCAGCTGGTTCCGTTCAAGTACAAGTGGGCCTGGGAGAAGTACATCGCCGCCTGCGCGAACCACTGGATGCCGCAGGAAATCAACATGAGCCGCGACATCGAGCTCTGGAAGAGCCGCGACGGGCTCACCGAGGACGAGCGCCGGATCGTGACGCGCAACCTCGGCTTCTTCGTGACCGCCGACTCCCTGGCCGCCAACAACATCGTGCTCGGCACCTACCGGCACATCACCGCGCCGGAGTGCCGCCAGTACCTGCTGCGGCAGGCCTTCGAGGAGGCGATCCACACCCACGCCTACCAGTACATCGTCGAGAGCCTGAACCTGGAAGAGGGCGCGGTGTTCAACGCGTACCACGAGATCCCCTCGATCCGGGAGAAGGACGAGTTCCTGGTTCCCTTCATCGACACGCTCACCGACCCGGCGTTCAAGACGGGCACCCCCGAGGCCGACCAGAAGCTCCTGAAGAGCCTGATCGTGTTCTCCTGCCTGATGGAGGGCCTGTTCTTCTACGTCGGCTTCACGCAGATCCTCGCGCTCGGGCGGCAGAACAAGATGACCGGCGCCGCCGAGCAGTACATGTACATCCTCAGGGACGAGTCGATGCACTGCAATTTCGGCATCGACCTCGTCAACCAGATCAAGCTCGAGAACCCGCACCTGTGGACCGCGCAGTTCCGCGAGGAGCTGCTCGAGATCTTCAGGAAGGGCGTCGAGCTCGAGTACCGCTACGCCGAGGACACCATGCCGCGCGGCGTGCTCGGCCTGAACGCGCCGATGTTCAAGGAATACCTGCGCTTCATCAGCAACCGCCGCTGCCAGCAGATCGGCCTGGAGCCGCTTTTCCAGGGTGCCGCCAATCCGTTCCCGTGGATGAGCGAGATGATCGACCTGAAGAAGGAGCGCAACTTCTTCGAGACGCGGGTGATCGAGTACCAGACAGGGGGAGCGCTCAGTTGGGATTGAGGTTGGGACTGAAAGGAAAAGCGCCATGCACCGAGTGACCGACTGCAAAGCAGAAGACGACTACAAGCTGTGGATCCGCTTCGAAGACGGGCTGGAGGGGAGCGTGTTCCTCGGCAACCTGCTCGAGATCGGCGCCTTCAAGCTCTGGCGCGACGTGCGCGAATTCGAGAAGGTGAGCGTCGATCCGGAATCGGCGACCGTGACCTGGGAAGGTGGCATCCGTCTCGATCCTGATATCCTGTATCAGGATCTCGCTGCAAGGAGTGGCAAGTGAAGAATTCAACGCGTCGGACGATTCTCGTCAGGCGCTTGAATAGTCCGTGCCGTCTGGCGCGGGCTTTCTATCGCAACTTCCTTTAAAGGAGATTGTTATGGCGAAGAAAAAAGCGAAAAAAGGCGGCAAGAAAAAGAAGAAGAAGAAAGCATCAAAGAAGAAGAAATCGTCCAAAAAGAAGGCAAAAAGAAGGGTAGCGGGTAAGAAGAAGGCGAAGAAGAAGAAAGCACGACCCGCAAAACCCAAGGCCAGCTCAGCGGCAAGATCGACGCCATCGTCGACGCCAGGCGCGCGAACCGCGCTGAATCCGGCAGCCGCATGGCCGTTTCCGACCGGATCCCGGCCGTAACCGGGAACCGATCGGGAATGTGGCCGGGGGCGAAAGTCCCCGGCCAGGCCTTAGAAGCCCTCCCGGACCGCCTTGGGGAAAATCCAGGGCCGGTCCGCGAGGCTTCCCAAACTTCGAGCCCGCCATTCTAAAGCTCACTTCCATGCCTTGCCGGGCCGGTTTTCCCCTGCCTGAACAACAGCTTCGGCGCTCACAATCGTTTGCAGGCCGAGGGGCAGAAGTCATTGACTATAAAGGAACAATGACGATATGATGCGCCCT
>DATAID010000072.1:0-7294 GCA_036262835.1 Burkholderiales bacterium
CCATCAGCCAGTCGAAGCTGAAGAGCAGGATCGGCAAGACCCTGAAAGTCCTTGTCGACGAGCCGGGCATTGGCCGCTCGAGCGCCGACGCGCCGGAAATCGACGGCCGGGTCTACTTCGGGAAATCTTCCGGAAAGCCGGGAGACTTCATGCAGGTGCTCGTCGAAAGAAGCGAAGAGCACGATCTTCACGGGAAGGCCCTATGAGCACACGCGAAGTGGTGGTGGTGAGCGGGACGAGAACGGCGATCGGCGACTACGGCGGCTCGCTGAAAGACATGCCGCCGACCCGGCTCGGCGCGATCGCGATCAAGGAAGCGATCGCGCGCGCGAGAATCGACCCGGCCACGGTCGGCCACGTCGTCATCGGCAGCGTCATTCACGGCGAGGCGAAGGACATGTACATGTCGCGCGTCGCGGCGATCGAGGCCGGCGTCCCGGTCGGCACGCCCTGCCTCACGGTGAATCGCCTGTGCGGCTCCGGGCTGCAGGCGATCGTGTCGGCCGCGCAGCACATCCAGCTCGGCGACGTGGACGTGGCGATCGGCGGCGGCGCGGAGAGCATGAGCCGCGCCGCGTACTTCCTGCCCGCCGGACGCTGGGGCCAGAGGATGGGCGACGGCGCCGTGGTCGATGCGATGACCGGCGCGCTGCACGATCCGTTCGGCCACGGCCACATGGGCATCACGGCGGAGAACATCGCGGCGAAATTCGGCTTCACGCGCGAGGAGCAGGACGCGTTTGCCGTCGAGTCGCACCGGCGGGCTGCCCACGCCTTGGAGAAGGGGTTTTTCAAAGAACAAATTACCCCTGTGGAAATCAAAAGCCGGAAAGGAGTGGAAGCGTTTGTTCTCGACGAGCACGTGCGCAAGGGCGCGAAGCTCGAGGACATGCAGAAGCTCAAGGCGGTCTTCAAGAAGGACGGCACGGTGACGGCCGGAAACGCCTCCGGCATCAACGACGCGGGTGCTGCCATCGTGATGATGGAAGCGAATGCGGCAAAAAAATCGGGAGCAAAACCCCTCGCCCGCCTGGTCGCCTACTCGCACGCGGGCGTCGAGCCGCACCTGATGGGCCTCGGGCCCATTCCCGCGGTGAAGCGCGTTTTCGAAAAAGCCGGTCTCAAGCCCTCCGACATGGATGTCATCGAATCGAACGAGGCATTCGCAGCCCAGGCGATGGCGGTGACCAAGGATCTCGGCCTCGATCCGGCCAGGGTGAACCCGAACGGCGGCGCCGTGGCGCTCGGCCATCCGATCGGCGCGACCGGCTGCATCCTCACCGTGAAGGCGCTCTACGAGCTCGAGCGCACGCAGAAGCGCTATGCGCTGGTGACCATGTGCATCGGCGGCGGGCAGGGCATCGCCGCGATTTTCGAGCGGCAATGAGCGCGTAATCTTCTGTCATATTCGGCGGGTAGCCTCATGGCGCAGGAGGATCCGCCATGCACTATCGCTACCTGACGCTGGAGCAGCGGGGCAATCTGGAGCAACTCGTGCGCAGCCGGTATTTCAGCGGCGGGCCGCTCGAGACCGCGATCAGCCGGTTGCACAAAGGAGACTACGGCGTCTGCGGCTGCGGCCGCGATATCGAGTACGTGCGCCTCGTTTCCAATCCCTGGACGCGCCGTTGCCACGCCTGCGCGCGCGCCGGCTGGGGACCGCTCAGCTCCGAGTTGCAATAGATCCTCTGCATCGCTACGGCGCTGTAGTGCGAACCGCGACGCGGTAGGTCGGGTCACTACGACATCCAGTGCCGCAGCGGCGCACTACAGTGGCCTGCCGCCCATCGCACCTGCGAGGGGCTGCGCTGCCATGTCATCGACACTTCCGATTGAGACGCGCGCCGACCCGACAGGGGAGACCGCGGACAAGCCGAACATCCTGCTCGCCGACGACGAGCCGGCGCAGCGCATCGCCCTGACCGAAGCGCTCGAGGGCCTCGAGCATCAGCTCTATGTCGCGGGCGACGGGCGCGAGGCGCTGCGGCTTCTGCTGCAGCGCCCCTACGCCGTGGTGCTGCTGGATGTGAACATGCCGGACATCGACGGCTTCGAGGTCGCGCGCATGCTGCGCGAGCGGCCGCGCTCGCGCCAGACGCCGGTCATCTTCATCACCGCGCACCGGGCCGACGAGCTCGACCTGCGCCGCGGCTATGCGCTCGGCGCGGTCGACTATATCTTCGCGCCGGTGTCGGCCGCGACCCTGCGCGCGAAAGTGTCCGTCTTCCTCGAGCTCGAGCGGGCCCGGCGTGATCTGGAGCGCCAGATCGCCGAGAGCGGGCGCGCCGCCCTCGAAATCGAGCAGCTGAACGCAGGCCTGCGGCGCCGCGCCGAAGAGCTCGAGGCCGCCAACGGCGAGCTCGACGCCTTCGCCGGCGTGGTCTCGAACGACCTGCGCGCGCCGTTGCGCGCCATCGAAGGCTACGCGCGCATGGTGGAGGACGACCACTTCGAGCGCCTGGACGGCGAAGCGCGGCGGCTGCTCAAGGTGGTGCGCGACGAGTGCCGCCGCATGGAGCGGATGATCCAGAACCTGCTTACCTTCACGCGCTGCAGCCGGGCGCCGCTGCAGCCGGCGCTGATCGACATGGCCGGCCTCGCGCGCACCGCCTTCGCCGAGCTGAGGAACGGCGATGCCGCGCGCGCGCCGATGCTGCGCGTCGCTCAGCTGCCGCCCGGGCGCGGCGACCCCGACCTGCTGCGCCAGGTGTGGATGCACCTCCTCTCAAACGCGATCAAGTACTGCGCGCGCCAGCCGCAATCGACGGTCGAGGTCGAGGGCCGGGTCGAGGGCGCCGAGAGCGTGTACTGCGTGCGCGACAACGGCGCGGGCTTCGACATGCGGAACTACGACCGCCTCTTCGGCCTGTTCAAGGGCCCGGTCGGCGGATCGCGCGCTTCGAGCGAGAAGGGCTCGGGCGGGGGCGGAGTCGGTCTGGCCATCGTCGAGCGCGTCATCACGCGCCACGGCGGCCGGGTCTGGGCCGAGGGCAGGCCGAACGAGGGCGCGGCCTTCTATTTCAGCCTGCCCGCCTGATCCGCGCCATCGCGGTGCATGGTGAAGCGCTGCCGGCTGGCGAGGTAGAGGCCGGAGGCGACGATGATCCCCATGCCGAGAAGCGACCAGCCGTCCGGGAAATCGCCGAACACGAGCCAGCCCATCAGCATCGCCCAGACGAGCGCGCTGTAGGTGAACGGCACGAGCAGCGTCGCGCTCGCGCGGTCGTAGGCGCGGATGAGCAGGTAGTGCCCGACCGAGGCGAGCACGCCGATCACCACGATGAGCACGCCGTGGAACAGGGCGCCCGGCGTGACCCAGACGAGCGGCGCGGCGAACGAGAGCAGCGCCGCGCCGACCATCGCGCCCCAGATGAGCGAGGTGAGCGGATGCTCGAGCCCCGCGAGCTTGCGCGTCAGGATCTGATAGAGCGCGTTGCAGAGCGCCATGCCCAGGGGCAGCAGCGCATAGGGCGTGAAGAGCTCCGATCCCGGCCGCACGATGACGAGCGCGCCGGCGAGGCCCACAAGGATGGCGATGAGGCGCGGCATCTCCAGCCGCTCGCCCAGCATCGGCACGGCGAGCGCGGCGACGAAAAGCGGCATGACGAAGCTGATCGCGTTCGCGTCGGCGAGCGGCAGCACGCTGAGCGAGGTAAAAAAAAGCAGCGTCGCCAGCGCGAGCAGCAGCCCGCGCGCGAACTGCAGGCCGGGGCGCGCGCTCTTCAGCCGTCCGAGCTCGCCGCGCGCGGCGAGGAAGACGAGCAGCACGGCGAGGTTCGAGACGTAGCGCGCCCAGACGATGAAGGCGGGCGGATACCAGTGCGAGAGGTACTTCGCGGTCGTGTCCATGAGCACGAACGTGCCGACCGCGGCGATCATGAGGAGGATCCCGCGCCCAGGGTGGGCTGCGATCCCGCCGGGCGGGGCGATGTCAGCCCTCCGCCCGCATGTGCGGGAAGAGGATCACGTCGCGGATCGAGGGACTGTCGGTGAGCAGCATCACGAGCCGGTCGATGCCGAGGCCGCCGCCTGCAGCCGGCGGCATGCCGTGCTCGAGGGCGCGGATGTAGTCGGCGTCGTAGTACATCGCCTCCTGGTCGCCGGCGTCCTTCAACGCGACCTGCGCCCGGAAGCGCTCGGCCTGGTCTTCCGGGTCGTTCAGCTCGGAGAAGCCGTTGGCGATCTCCTTGGCGTCGATGAAGAGCTCGAAGCGGTCGGCGACCTCGGGGTCCCTGTCGTTGCGGCGCGAGAGCGGCGAGACTTCGGCCGGGAATTCGGTGACGAAGGTCGGCTGAAGGAGATGCTTTTCCGCGACGGCTTCGAAAAGCATCAGCTGCAGGGATCCCCAGCCCTGCTCTTTTTTCGTCTCTACGCCCAGGGATTTCAATTTGCCTTCGAGAAAGGCCCGGTCGCGCAGGTCTCCCTCGATGCCTTGCCCGCGGATCGCTTCCGGCATTGCGATGCGAGCGAACGGCTTTTCTGCGTCAATGGTTTTTCCCTGATAGGAAAAAACCCTTTTGCCCAGCGCCTGCTGCGCGGCGGTGCGCACGAGCTTCTCGGTGTGCGCGATCATGTACTCGCAATCCTCGTAGGCGCAGTACCACTCCATCATCGTGAATTCCGGGTTGTGCCGGGTCGAGATGCCCTCGTTCCTGAAGTTGCGGTTGATCTCGAAGACGCGCTCCATGCCGCCGACGACGAGGCGCTTGAGGTAGAGCTCGGGCGCGATGCGCAGGTAGAGGTCCATGTCGAGCGCGTGGTGGTGCGTCTTGAAGGGCCGCGCCACCGCGCCGCCGGGGATCGGCTGCATCATCGGCGTCTCGACTTCCAGATAGCCGTCGGCGGCCATCACGGCGCGGATGGCTTGCACGACCTTGATCCTCGCTTCGAAGGTTTCCCTCGTGCGCGGGGAGACGATCAAGTCCACGTATCTCTGCCGGTACTTCATTTCCTGGTCGGTCATGCCATGGAACTTCTCGGGCAGCGGGCGCAGCGCCTTGACGAGCAGCCGCACCTCGGTCGCGTGCACGGTGAGCTCGCCCGTCTTCGTCTTGAACAGCGTGCCCGAGATGCCGAGGATGTCGCCCAGGTCCCAGTGCTTGAACTCCTCGTAGCCGGGCACGTCCTGCGTGATGTAGGCCTGGATGCGCCCGCTGCCGTCCTGCAGCGTGGCGAAGCTCGCCTTGCCCATGACGCGCTTGAGCACCATGCGGCCCGCCACCGTGGCCGTCGCCTTGAGGGGTTCGAGCTGTTCTTTTGTTTTTTCCCCGAAGGTTTTCAGGAGAGCCGCGGCGAGATCCTTGCGGCGGAAATCATTCGGAAAGGCGATGCCCTTTGCGCGCAGCGCCCTCAGCTTCTCCCGTCGCTCCTCGATCAGCTTGTTTTCTTCTTCCATCTTCTAGGCCCTGGCGGCCGCCAGCCGGCGGCGCGCGATGGTGCGCATGGTGACATACTGCACGAGGAAGAGCGCGACCTTGCTCGCAATCCCCCAGACTGAAAGGGCGAGCGACCAGCTCAACGGATCGAGCATCCAGGCAAGCGCGATGTTGAGCGCGGCGGAGGCGAACATGAGCCCCGCCCACACGTAGCCGAACGCCCAGGCGACCTCGGGAACGAGCTCGACCGCGATCGGCGGCAGGTAGCGGTTCATCCAGCCCGGCCGCAGCATGACGGCGCCCACGATGCAGTAGACGACGGTCGGCTTGAGCATCACGAAGCGCGCGTCGCTCGTGAGGAGCGTCGCGATGCCCGAGACGATCACCAGGCCGATGCTCAGCCATTGCATGGTATCGATCGGTTTCTTGCACGCCATGAACCAGCCGATCTGCGCCACGCCCAGCCCGATGCCGAGCGCGACCGCGAGCATCAGGTCCTTCGTGCCGAGGAGGACGACGAGAAAGACGATCGTCGAGGCGAGATCGGAGACGAGCAGGCGCGCGGCCTGGAGCAGGTGACTCATTAAACGCCTTGCTTCAGGCTGGCCGTGATGAAATCGTCCAGCTCGCCGTCCAGGACCGCCTGCGTCGCGCCTTTCTCGACGCCGGTGCGCAGGTCCTTGATGCGCGACTGGTCGAGCACGTAGGAGCGGATCTGGTGGCCCCACTCGATGTCGGTCTTGGCGGCCGCGAGCTTGTCCGCCTCGGCGGTGCGCTTTCTCAGCTCCAGCTCGTAGAGGCGCGATTTCAGCATCGCCATGCACTCGGCGCGGTTGCGGTGCTGCGAGCGGTCGTTCTGGCTCTGCACCACGATGCCGGTCGGCAGGTGGGTGATGCGCACGGCCGACTCGGTCTTGTTGACGTGCTGGCCGCCCGCGCCCGAGGCGCGATAGACGTCGACCCGCAGGTCGGCGGGATTGATGTCGACCTCGATCGAGTCGTCGACCTCCGGGTACACGAAGACGTTCGCAAAGGAGGTGTGGCGCCGGGCGTTGGAGTCGAAGGGCGATTTCCTCACCAGCCGGTGCACGCCGTTCTCGGTGCGCAGGTGCCCATAGGCATACTCGCCCACGATCTTCAGCGTCGCGCTCTTGATGCCGGCCACCTCGCCCTCGGACTGCTCGAGGATCTCGGCGCGAAAGCCCTTCTTGTCGCAGTACTTGAGGTACATGCGCTCGAGCATCGAGGCCCAGTCCTGCGCCTCGGTGCCGCCCGCGCCCGCCTGGATGTCCATGAAGCAGGCGTTGGGGTCGAGCGGATTGGAGAACATGCGCCGGAATTCCAGCGCGCCGACCTCGCCCTTCAGCTTTTCGGCATCGGAGGAAACCCCGAGCAGCGTGGCCTCGTCGTTCTCGGCGCGGGCGAGCTCGAACAGCTCCTTCGCATCGGCGAGGCCGGTGTCGACGCGCTTGAGCGTGCCGACGAGGGCTTCCAGCTGCTTTTTTTCCTTGCCGATCTCCTGCGCGCGCTGCGGGTTCTCCCACAGCTTGGGGTCCTCGAGCTCGCGGTTCAGCGCCGCCAGGCGCTTTTCCTTGGCCTCGAAGTCAAAGATACCTCCGCAGCTCGGCCGATTGCGACTGCAGCGCGGCGAGCGTCGTGGCGATCTGGTTGATGCGTTCGGCTTCCATGGGCGGCGCGTGCTTTGCCGCGCGGAATCTAGCGCGGCGGACGCGAATTATACCCGCCGCCCGGTGTACTCCTCCTCGATCTTGTCGTCGAAGAAGCTGGTGGGATTCGGCGCCGCCATGAAGCGCCGGTACACCTCGGGATAGACGCCGGTGTACTGGTAGACCTGCCCGTTCGACATCTCGACTTCGAGCGTTTTCGTCGCCTCGTCGTAGCCGACCGAGCGGAGCTTC
>DATAID010000073.1:0-21984 GCA_036262835.1 Burkholderiales bacterium
GAGGATCTAGGGCGCGCCGCGCGCGAGCAGGCGCGCGAGGTCGTCGAGCTCGTTCTTGTTCAGGTCGGACACCAGCCACCAGGTCCAGCCTTCCGAGCCGAAGCGCTCGAGCTGGAAGCCGTCGCGCGAGAGCCCGATGCCGCCGACCGCCTCACGGGCGGGCCAGACATAGGCGTCGATCGTGTGCTGGCGCCGCTTGTAGACCAGCACCGCGACCGGCCGGCCGCCGGCCCGGTCGATGCGCGCGCCCGTGAGCTCGAAGCCCTGTGCCGAAAGATCGGCGACCGGCGGCGAGTAGGGCAGGCGCGTGGAGAGCCACGGCTTCACCGTGTGCTGGTCGGAGGAGGCCACATCAATGGTGTGCTGGCCGAGCGTCGCGCGCACGTGCGCGGCGAGGATGTCTTCGGCGTGGCGCTCGTCCTCGCCGGGCCGGAGCCACGCCACCGTCGCCGCAAAGGTGAGGACCGCCACGCCGGCGAATGCGGCGCCTTGCGCGAGCCAGAATTGCCACGTACGGGCGGAGAAGCGGGCGCGCGGCGCGGACGCGGGGTTGGCCGGCAGCGCGGCAAGAACGTCCGCGGCAAGCGATGGGGGCGCGCGATGGTAATCCGCCTTCTCGCGGACCACGGCCGAAATCTCGCGTTCCTTCTCCTCGCGCGTCATTTCTGCACCTCGGGGTCGGAAGCGCGCACGATCGTGCGCAGGGAATCGGCGAGCAGGCGGCGGCCGCGCGCGAGGCGCGACATCACCGTGCCGATCGGCGCGCCGGTGACGCGGGCGATGTCCTTGTAGGCCATGTCCTCGAGCTCCCTCAGGATCAGCACCTCGCGGAACTGCGCCGGCAGCGCGGCGAGCGCCTCGTTGAGCATGCGGCGATCGAGGGCCCGAAAGGCGAGCGTCTCGGGGGTGTGCTCCTCGATCCGCTCGGGCAGCAGCGCGTCGCCGCCCGCGAGCTCGGCGGGGCGATTGGCCTTCAGCCAGTCGAAGCAGGCGTTGCGCACGAGCGCGAGGAACCAGGGCTTCGCCTCGCCGCGCAGGCCCTCGAGGAAACGGTACGCGCGCAGCGCCGCCTCCTGCACGACGTCGCGCGCATCGTGGTCGTTGCGCGTCAGCCAGCGGGCGAGGTTGTAGGCCGCATCCATGTGCGGAATCACCAGTTGCTCGAAGCGTGCGCGGTCGCCCAAGGATCGGATAGTAAATGCGGTCAGGCCGTGACGTGGATCTTGCCCGCCATGTCCTCGTGCCCGTCGCCGCAGAAGACGTCGCAGATGAAGTCGTAGGTTCCGGCGCGCTCGGGCGCAAGGCGTATCTGGACCGGCTTGCCGGGCACGATCTCCGCGCTCGCGTTCAGCTCCTTGCAGTAAAAGCCCATCGTGACGTCGTCGGTCGTGAGCTCCAGTACCACGGGCTCGCCCTGCTTGAGGGTGATCTCGTTCGGCACGAACTCGAACTTCTTCGCCAACATCCGGATGACGCGCTCCTCGGCACGCGAAACCGTGCCGAAAAGCGCGCCGACCGCGGCGGCGGCGAGAAACATGCGCCGCTTCATGCCTTGACCGGGTACTCGGCGAGCTTGTACTCGGGCTTCTCGACCTCGACCTCGGCCTCGATGCCGCGGAAGCCGAGGCCCTTGTAGGGCTGCGCCGCGTCCCAGGGAACCGGCTCGCGCTTGGGCCGCGAGCCCGGCGCGACCAGCGGGAAGATGAGGGATTTCGCCGAGTGGTGCGCGATGTGCCCGGTCGTGTGGTGGTGCTCCTGGTGGATGTGCCCGTAGAACACGGTGACGTTGCGGTACGGCATGAGCAGGTCGATCGCCTGCTTGCCGTCGCGCGTCGCCCAGTCCCACTGCGGCATCAGGTCGAAGAGGGGCCGATGCGTGAGGACGACGATCGGCGCGTCCTTCGACTGCTTGCCGAGGTCGGCCTTCAGCCAGGCGAGCTGCGCCTCGCCGATGCGCGCGGCCGGATCCGAGACGTTGTCGAGCACGACGAAATGCACGCCCTTGTGATCGAAGCTGTAGTGCGTCGGCCCGAAGAACTCCATCCAGGCCTGGCCGCGGTCGAGCGAGGCGTCGTGCTCGCCGGGCATGAAGCGCAGGTTGCGGTTCTCGAGCTTCGCGACGATGTCGCGGAATTCCGCGAGGCGCCGGCGGCGCTCCTTCGGGTCGTCCGTGGTGTGCGTGAGATCGCCGGTAAAAACAATGAAATCAGGCTTGATCGCGAGCGCGTTGACCGCGGCGACCGCCTTGGGCAGCGTGCCGCGGGCGTCAGGATTGAGCGCATCGCCCTTGAAACCCCAGTGCGTGTCGGAAAGCTGGACGAAATAAAACTCGTCGCTCCCCGAGCCCGCCATATGGGCGCAGCCGGCAAGGCCGGAAGCAAAAACGGCGCCGCCGACTCCGGCGAGCTTGAGGAAGTCCCTGCGGTCGATCGGTCTTGCCATGGCGGTCTCCAGGTGGGTTGCCTGGAATGCATGACTGGAGACCCGCCCGGTTTATTCCCGGGGATGGTGGGAAGATAGCCGGAGGGGAGCAGCCTTGGCGCAGACCGTCTGCCCGAAGTGCCACTACGAACGCAAGCCGTCCGAGACTGCACCGGATTGGCAATGCCCGGCCTGCGGCATTGCCTATGCGAAGTACCATGCGCCGGCCGTGTCGGCGGCGATTGCTCCCGCGGGCGAACGTGAAATGACCGCGGCAGAGGAACTCGACAACCGCCGCGGCGCGCGGGTCGTGGGACTGGCCTTCATCATTCCCGGCCTGGTCGTCATGGTGCAGGGTTTCCGGTATGTCGAAATCATCCCGGGCGAGCAGGAGGGCCGCTTCATCATGGCCTTCGGCGCGCTCCTCGTGGCGACCGGTGGCCTGATCCTGGCAAAGGTGTTCGATTGGGGGCCCGGCGCGCTTCGTGCCTTGAGCAACGTCGGGCTGTTCTGCCTTGGCTTCGTCATCAACTACATCGTGTTCCTCGCCGATCCCGGCGGCTGGAGCGGGGACCGCATCATCGGCTCCTTGAGCCTGGGGCACGTCGCGCGGCTGATCGCGACCTCAGTCAGTCTTTATTCGCTGATTGCGCTCGCGGAGCACGCGTGGCGAAAAGAAGAGAGCACGAGGCACTTCGTGCCAGGATTTCTTTACACGGCGCTGTCGCTCTCGATCGTGCTGCATGCGACCGGACTCCTCGACCGGATCGACAATGCGCTCGGCCAGCCGCGGGTCGGCCCGCTCCTGACGCAAGGCGCGCTCCGCGTCGAGCGCCGGCGCGATTCAATGCCGCAAATGCCGCTGGAGAGCTTCGCCGGCACGTGGGGGGAGA
The DNA here is from genome assembly GCA_036262835.1 of Burkholderiales bacterium. Classification (GTDB taxonomy): domain Bacteria; phylum Pseudomonadota; class Gammaproteobacteria; order Burkholderiales; family SG8-39; genus RBG-16-66-20. The sequence continues at coordinate 3,315 of DATAID010000073.1, forward strand.
TCTGGCCGATGCCACGGCTGCCGGGCTTCAACGAGGAATGGGTCCGGCGCGCGGTCGTGCGCGTCGCCAACGACAAGGTGACCGTCAACCTGTGGCGCGGATGCGGCCAGAGCCTCTGCGACATGGGCACCTTTGTCGCGGAAGTGCAGGCGCGCGGGCCCGAGCGCGTTCTGCAGCTCGACATGGGCGGCCAGACCGCCGGCATGGACTGGATCGTGATGCTGACGCCGAACTCCGTCGGGCAGCTGAACGTCAACGAGCGGCACATCCGTGGCACTCACTGGAACACGCACCAGCAAAGGGGCAATACTCTGAAGCGCGAGCGCTAGGCGCGCGCGGTCCAGAGCGCGCAGGCGAGCAGCAGAACGGCGCCGGCCTGGTGGCAAGCCGCGATTGGAATCGGCACCGCGTTAAGCAACGTGGTAATGCCCAATCCAGCCTGCACGAAGAACATGCCGAGCAGATGATGTACGGCGATCTTCGCGTTTGTCTTCCCGAGACGCCACCAAAGCAGCGGAATCAGAACGAGGAGCAGCCAGAAGAACGTGCGATGCACGAGCTGCACGGTGGCGACGTTCCAGAAGAAGTTCTCCCACCATGGATCGAGCTGGAAGGTCTCGGGCGGGACGACATGGCCGTTCATGAGCGGGAAGGTGTTGTAGGCGTGCCCGGCGCGCAGGCCGGCGACCATGCCGCCGGAGAGCGTCATCAGGTAGACAAGAATTGCCACCGCCGTTGCGAACTTGTTCCTTGCTTGCTTTTCCGGCTTCAACAGCGACAGGGCGATCCAGAACTCCGCCGAAAAAATGAGAAGCGCAAGGCCGAGATGGGCCGTCAGCCGAAAATGGCTCACGCGCGGCTCACTGACGAGCCCGCTCTTCACCATGTACCAGCCGAGCGCGCCCTGCAGCGCTCCCAGCACGAAGATTCCGGCGAGTTTCAATGCTGTTGGCTTGTCGAGTTTCCGCTTCAGAAGAAAAAACAGGTAGGGAAGAAGAAAAACCAGGCCAATCAGCCTTCCGAGCAGGCGATGGACGTACTCGAGCCAGAAAATGCCCTTGAAGCCCTCGAGCGTGATCTCGCCGAAGACTTTCTTGAATTGCGGGGTCTCGCGGTACTTGTCGAAGAGCGCATCCCAGTCCGCCTGCGAGAGCGGCGGGACGATGCCGGTGACGGGCTGCCACTCTGTGATCGAGAGGCCGGACTCGGTGAGGCGCGTGACGCCGCCCACCACGACGACCGCGAAGGTGAGGGCGGCGCAGACGAAGAGCCACGCCGCCACCTTGCGGCGGTCCGCCGGATTCATTCGTCCGCGAAGACGCGGTTGATGCCGGTGGTGATGGCGCTTGCGGCGACGCCGTAGACGTGCAGCGTGACGAGCGGCGCCCGGGTGCGGTTGGAGACGCGATGGTAGATGGGGCCGCCCAGGTCGAGCTCGGCGGTGTCGCCGGCGCGCAGGGTGGCGATGCCGATCGGCTCGAGAAAGTCGGGCGCGCGAAAGCGCTCCTCGGTCAGCTCGCCCTCGGCGACGCCGAAGGCGCACCAGACGTAGTGGCCGTGCACCGGGCTCTGCTGGCCGGGGAGCCAGGTGATCGCGGTGATGACGAACGCGTCTTCCGGATCCACGTACACGATGTGGCGCATGTAGCGCGCCGGATCGCCGACGCGATGCTCGGGGCGCAGCCAGCCGCGTCCCTGGCCGACCGCCTGGCGCAGCGGCGTCATGAGGTCGACCACGTGGCCGGTCGTCATGATCTCGCGCGCGAACACCTTGGCGGTCTGCGCGAGCGGGGCGAGGGCGGGATGGATCGGGTTCATGCCAGGGTGTCCATGAGTTGCACGCTCACCAGCTCGCCCGCCTCGACCTTGCCGCGCTCGTGCTCGAGCACGATGAAGCAGTTCGCCTCCGACATCGAGCGCAGTACGCCCGAGCCTTGCTGGCCGGTCGTGCGCACTTTCCAGTCTCCGTTCTCGCGGTAAAGAATGCCGCGCTGGTACTCGGTACGGCCGGGAACCTTGCGAATCGCCATCGAAGAAGGGACTTTCAGGAGAGGAATGGCGAAATCATCCGTTCGGCCGGAGAGAAAAAGCAAGGCATCCCGGACGAATTGATAGAAGGTCACCATGACCGCGACCGGATTTCCGGGCAGGCCGAAGAGGAAGGCATTGCCCACTTTTCCGAACGCCATCGGGCGGCCGGGGCGCATGGCGATCTTCCAGAAGAGCACCTCGCCCAGCTTCGCCATCATCTGCTTGATGAAATCCGCCTCGCCCACCGAAACGCCGCCCGTGGTGAGGATGGCATCGTGCCTTGAGGCGTCGCGGAAGGCTTTTTCCAGCGCGGCCGGATCATCGCGCACGACACCCATGTCGATGATCTCGACGCCCAGGCGCGAGAGCATGCCGTGGAGCGTGTAGCGGTTGGAGTCGTAGACCTCGCCTTCCTTCAGCGCGGTGCCGATCGAGGCGAGCTCGTCGCCGGTGGAAAAGAAGGCGACGCGCAGCCGGCGCCTGACCTTCACCTCGCCGATGCCGAGCGAGGCGATGAGGCCCAGCTCGGCCGCGCGCAGCGGCTGGCCGGGTTTCAAGACCGCCATCCCGGCCTTCAGGTCTTCGCCCGCGGCGCGCACGTTCTGCCCGGCCTTCTGGCCGGCGGGAATCGTGATCCGTTCGCCCTCCGCCTTGCAGATTTCCTGCACCACGACCGTGTCGGCGCCTTCCGGCATGACCGCGCCGGTCATGATGCGAACGCACTCTTTCGGGCCGATTTTCCCTTGAAACGGCTTTCCTGCAAACGCTTTGCCGATTTCACGCAAAGTCACTTGAGAAACACCCAGGTCAGAACCCCTTACAGCCCATCCATCCATCGCAGAGTTGTCGTGGCCGGGTACGTTGATCGCCGGCACGATGTCCTGAGCCAGGACGCGTCCCAGTGAATTCCTGACGGAGACGGTTTCGGTTTCCTTGACGGGCGCGAGGCACGCCCGGATCGCCTCGCGCGCCTTGTCGACGCGCAACGCCTCGGGGTCGTAGCCGTCGATGCAGCTGACCGCGCTCGCGATGCTCGCCGTCATGCGCTGTTCAGCTCCTCGCGCGTGTTGATGTTGCGGAACGCATCCGCCTCGTCGTCGAACGGCACTTCGACGACTTTCAGCGTCGAATACCAGGCGTCGATCTTGCGGCCGCCGCTTTTCAGGAAGTCCTCAAGATTTGCTTTCACTGAAGTTCTTACGAGAGCAAAAACCGGATGCGCCTGATCGCCCGTTTTTGCGACTGCCAGGTCTTTTCCTTCGAAACGGGAATGAAGACGAGAGAAAAGATCGGAAGGGAGGAAAGGCGAATCGCAAGGCACAGTCAGCACCATGTCATGCTTCGCCTCGCCGAGGCACGCGTGCAGGCCGGCGAGCGGCCCGGCGAAGCCGCCGATCGCGTCGGGAATCACGCGGTGGCCGAAGCGCGCATAGGCCTCGAGGTTCTGGTTGGCGTTGATGAGGATTTCCGACACCTGGGGCGCAAGGCGCTCGAGCACCGCGGCGACCATGGGCTTGCCGTGCAAAAGCTGCAGGCCCTTGTCCACGCCGCCCATGCGCCGGCCCTGTCCGCCTGCGAGCACGATGCCCGTCACTTCGCTCATCGGCGGATTTTAAGGCCGCGCCTACGGGACGATGCGGGAGATGGCGACCTTCACGCCCGCGGCGCCCGGCGCCACGGCCTTGCTCGAGCCCTCGAGGTCGCCCTTCTGCGGCAGCGCATTGCCCGACTTGGAGACCCGGGCGACGATCACCACGCTCTTCTGGCTCGAGATCGTCGCCCCGGGGGCCATGGCCATGCTGTCGTCCAGCAGGAATTCGTAGGGAAGCTCGGCGACCGTGACGCGCGCCACGGCGAGCGGCACGCGCCCGCCCGCGGCGGGCCGCGCGATGACGAAGACCGTGTCCGCAGGCGCCGCCTTCCCCTTGAGTTTCGCGTCCAGCGTCACGGTGCCTTTGACCGACGCGACGACGATCGGCCGCCCTTTCTTCGTAGCGAGCTCGCGCGCTTCAGCGATGCTGCCGTTGACCGTCTTGGAGAGCTCCGAGCCGGGCGGCGCGAAACGCAGGATGCGCTCCCAATAGGCCACCGCGCCCGCGTAGTCGGCCTGCTGGAACTTGTCCTGGCCGGCGAGCGCGAGGCCTTGCAGCAGCTCGCCGAGGAGCTCGCGGTTCTGCGGATCGAGCTGCAGCGCGCGGGCGAGCGCCCGGGTGGCCGGCTCGTGCCGGCCGAGGACGAAGAGGGCGCGCCCGAGCATGGCCCAGCCTTGCGCGTCCTCAGGCGAGCTCTGCAGGTGCGCCGAGAGCTGCGTCACCATGGCCTCGACCTGCTGCGGCGTGATCTGGGTCGCGGCGCGCGGATCCAAGGCGCGCGGCTCGCCGAGCTTCCAGTAAAGACTGCCCGCGAAAAGCGGCACGAAGGCGGCGACCAGGATCGTGGCCGTTTTGATTTTCTTGTTGATGTTGGGAGTGAAAGCGGCGGCATCCGCGGCATGCTCGGCCACCACCCGCCGCTCGATGTCGCTGCTGGCGCGGTTGAATTCTTCCCGGCCGATCGCGCCGCGCTGCACGTCCGCCTCGAGCTCGGCGATCTGCTCGCGATAGATGGAGGCGTTCGAGGCGGTGCGCGACACGTCGGTGCGGGCATGCCGCCAGGCGAAGAGGGGCCGCAGCACGATCGCGAGCGCAGCCGCGACGCCGAGCCCGGCGACGATCCAGAACGCCGTCATTGCGGGTCGCCCGAGCCGAGCATGCGCTCGGCGAGGCGCTTCTGCTCGGGCCCGAGCGGCAACTCCTCGGCCGCGCTGCGGCGCCGCCGCAGCGCGAGGATGAGCGCCGCCACGCCGACCGCGAGCAGGAGGAAGGGCCCCACCCAGAGCAGCACGGTCGTCGCCTTGAAGGGCGGCTCGTAGAGGACGAAGTCGCCGTAGCGCTCGACGAGGTAGGCGACGATCTGGTCGTCCGTCTTCCCCGCCTTCACCTGCGCACGCACCTGGCCGCGCAGGTCCTCCGCGAGCTCGGCGTTGGAATCGGCGAGCGACTGGTTCTGGCAGACGAGGCAGCGCAGCTTTTCTTCAAGGCTGCGGATTCTTTGCTTCTCACTTTCATCTGCATTTCCCGATGGGGAAAGGCAAATGAGAATAAAGGCGAAAAGCCAGGCTTTCATTTCTGGAGCGACTTCGCGAGCGGCAAAACCTTCTGCTCGAGGATCGCCGGGGTGAGCGGCCCGATCTGCTTGTAGCGGATGACGCCCTCGCCGTCGATCAGGTAGGTCTCGGGCACGCCGTAGACGCCGTAGTCGATGCCGATGCGGCCGTCGGCGTCGACCACCGAAAGATCGTAGGGGTTGCCGAACTTGGCGAGCCAGGCCTTCGCCTGGTCGTCCTTGTCCTTGTAGTTGAGGCCGAGGACGGGAATCACGCGCTTGCCGGCGAGCTCGACCAGGACCGGGTGCTCGTCGCGGCAGGACACGCACCATGACGCCCACACGTTCAGCAGCCACACCTTGCCCTTCATGTCCGCGGGCGCGAAGCGCTTGTCGGGCTGCGCGAGCACGGGCAGCTCGAACGCGGGCGCGGCCTTGCCGATGAGCGGCGAGGGCACTTCGCGCGGATCGCGGCCGAGGCCGGCATACAGGAAGACGACGACCGCGAGGAAGATCGCGAGCGGCGCGAGAAAGCGGATCACGCCGGCTCCCGGTGGATGACGGTTTCCTCCGCGGCTTCAGGGACCTCGCGCCGGCGCACGCCGGCCCGGTAGCGCCGGTCGGCGGCGGCGAGAAGCCCGCCGAGCGCCATCAGGAGGCAGCCGCCCCAGATCCAGTCGACGAAGGGCTTCACCTGCAGCCGCGCGGTCCAGGCGCCGTTGCCCGCGGGCTCGCCAAGCGATACGTACAGGTCGCGCGTGACGCCGGAGTTGATGGCCGCCTCGGTCATCGCGTTCTTCTGCACGCGGTAGATGCGCTTCTCGGGCTGCATGCGCGCGACCGGCTGGCCGTCCTTCGTCACGACAAACACGCCGCGCGCGGCCTGGTAGTTCGGCCCGGCGACGTCGTTCGCGCCCTCGAATTTGAACAGATAGCCGCCGAGCTCCGCGCTCTCGCCCGGCGCGAGGCGCACATCGGTCTCGGCCTCGTAGCTTTTCACGAGCGTCACGCCGAGGATGAAGACGCCGATGCCCGCGTGCGCGAGCAGCATGCCGGCAAAGGCGCTGTTGATTTTCGTCCCGGCCTTGAGCCGCAGGAGCAAGGCGGAAATCGTTCCGGCAAAGATCCAGAACGCGAGGAACAGGCCGAGCGTGGTCAGCAGCGCCCAGCGGCCGAAGAAGAGCGGCACGAAGAGCGAAAAAACGAGGACGAGCATCGCGGGCAGGCGCATGCGGCGCGCGAGCTCGGCGCCGTTGCCCTTTCTCCAGGCGACCAGGGGACCCAGGGAAGCAAGCAGGATCGCGGGTGCGAGCAGGATGGGAAAGACAAGCTCGAAATACGGCGGCCCGACCGAGATCTTCTGCCCGGTGAGGGCATCCAGAAACAGGGGATAGAGGGTCCCGAGCATCACCGCCGCGCAGGCCACGAGCAGCAGCATGCTGTTGGCGAGCAGCATCGACTCGCGTGAGAAGAGCTCGAAGCGCGCCCCCGGTGCGACCTTCTTGCCGCGCCAGGCGTAGAGCGACAACGAGCCGCCGATGACGAGCGCGAGGAAGCAGAGGATGAAGACGCCGCGGCGCGGGTCGGTCGCAAAGGCATGGACGGACGTGAGCACGCCCGAGCGCACGAGGAAGGTGCCAAGGAGGCTCAACGAAAACGCGAGGATGGCGAGGAGCACGGTCCAGGCCTTGAACGCGCCGCGCTTTTCGGTCACCGCGAGCGAATGGATGAGCGCGGTGCCCGCGAGCCAGGGCATGAAGGAGGCGTTCTCGACCGGATCCCAGAACCACCAGCCGCCCCAGCCGAGCTCGTAGTAGGCCCAACCGCTGCCGAGCATGATGCCCAGCGTCAGGAAAATCCACGCCGCGGTGGTCCAGGGCCGCGACCAGCGCGCCCAGGTGGCGTCGAGCCGCCCGTCGAGCAGCGCGGCGATCGCGAAGGCGAAGGCGACCGAGAAGCCGACGTAGCCCATGTAGAGCATCGGCGGGTGGATCACCATGCCGGGGTCCTGCAAAAGCGGATTCAGGTCGCGGCCGTCGGGCGCCGCGGGCAGCAGCCGCTCGAACGGGTTGGAAGTGAAAAGCAGGAACGCGAGGAAGCCGACGCTGATCAAGCCCATCACGCCGAGGATGCGCGCCACCATGTCGTCGGGAAGGCTCTTGCTGAAGACCGAAACCGCGACCATCCAGACCGAGAGCATCAGCACCCAGAGGAGGAGCGAGCCCTCATGGCTTCCCCAGGTCGCCGCGATCCGGTACTGGACCGGCAGCGACGAGTTGGAGTTGTTCACCACGTTCAGCACCGTGAAGTCGTTCGAATAGAAGGACCACGCGAGTGCGGCGAAGGCGGCGGCGACGAACACGAATTGCCCTTGCGCCACCGGCCGCGCCACGGCGACGAACGCGGGGATGCCGCGCGCGGCCCCCAGGATCGGCAGCACTGCCTGGACGAGCGCGAGCGCGAGTGCGAGGATGAGCGCGAAGTGGCCGAGCTCGGGAATCATCTGGCGGGCACCACGAGGCTTTCGGCTGCCTTCTCCGCCTGCGCCTTGGAAAGCGCATGCGCGGCTTCGGGCGGCATGTAGTTCTCGTCGTGCTTGGCGAGCACCTGGCTCGCGTGAAAGACGCCGTCCGCGCCGAGACTTCCCTGCGTCACCACGCCTTTTCCTTCCTTGAAGAGGTCGGGCAGGATGCCCTTGTAGACGACCGGGATGCTCTTCGCCGTGTCGGTGACGACGAACTGAACCGTCAGCCCGTCCGCGCCGCGCTTGAGGCTGCCTTTTTCGACCATGCCGCCGAGGCGAAAGTCGCCCTTCTGCGGCGCCTGGTTCGCTGCGACCTCGCTCGGGCTGAAGAAGAACACGACGTTGCCGCGAAAGGCATTCAGCACGAGCGCCGCGGCGACCGCGATCAGCGCGACGCCCGCCACGACCGCGATCAGCCGCTGATGGCGCGATTTCATTTCCCTAGTCTTTTAACTTCAAAAAAAGCACTTCGATCAGAACGCAAAGAAGAGCCATGCCGTAGCTGCCCCATACATACAGGCCGTAGCCCCCCATGTCGAGGAACTCGTTCAGACTTCCCCAGCTCATCGCGGGTTCCTTTTTCCCGTGGACAGGCGGATCCACTCCGCGTCGCCCTCGCGCGCGCGGATGATGCGGCGCAGGCGCGCAAGCGACACAGCGATGCTGTACATCCAGGCGGCGAGCGCCATCAGCAACATTCCGACGAGCATGGTCATCGCCATCGAGGGCGCGCGCGTGAGGCTCACCGAGGCGCCCTGGTGCAGGGTGTTCCACCACACCACCGAGAAATAGATGATCGGGACGTTGACCGCGCCAAGGAGCGCGAGCACGGCGCCGGCGCGATCGGCGCGCTGCGGATCGGCGAACGCGCCCTTCAGGGCGATGAAGCCGAGGTAGAGGAAAAGGAGGATCAGCTCGGAAGTCATGCGCGCATCCCAGGCCCACCAGGTTCCCCAGGTGGGCTTGCCCCAGAGCGATCCCGTCCAGAGCGCGAGGAAGGTGAACATCGCGCCGGTCGGGGCGAGGGCCGAGGCCATCATTCCGGAAAGCCGCGTGTTGAGCACGAGGCCTGCCGCCGCCCAGAACGCCATGACGAGGTAGATGAACATCGACATCCAGGCCGCCGGAACGTGGATGAAGATGATGCGGTAGGCCTCGCCCTGCGTCGCGTCGGTCGGCGCGACGAGGAAGGCGACGTAGAGCCCCGCGACCGCGAGCACGGCCGCCGCTACGCCGAACCACGGAATCATTCTTCCGGCGATCGGATAGAACGCCTGCGGAGCTGCGTAGTTGAAAATCATCAATCGAGGGCGATTCGAAGCGCCGCCATGGCGGCGAGAGGGCCGACGACCGAGGATACCGCAAGAAAAGCGCCGAGCAGCGAGAGGTGCGCGCCGGGATCGAGGCCATTCTGAACCGCGATGACGGCGCCCGCGCCGAAGACGAGCACCGGCACATAGAGCGGCAGCAGCAGAAGGCCGAGCAGCACGCCGCCCCCGCGCGCCCCGAGCGTGAGCGCCGCGCCCGCGGCGCCCAGCATCGAGAGCACCGGCGTGCCGATGACGAGCGAGACGAGCAGGGTGCCGAGCGCGCTCGCGGGCAGGTGGTATTGCAGGCCGAGGAGCGGCGCGATGAGCGTGAGGGGCAGCCCGGTCATCAGCCAGTGCGAGGAAATCTTGGCAGCGACCACGCCGAGGAGCGGCCGCGGCGCGACGAGGAGCTGCTCGAGCGTTCCGTCGGCGAAATCGGCGGCGAACATGCGCGGCAGCGACAGCATCGCGGCGAGGAGCGCGGCGACCCAGACGACGCCCGCGCCCATTGCGGCAAGGAGCTTCGGCTCCGGTCCCACGCCGAGCGCGAAAAGGCTCGAGGCCACGACGAAGAACACGACCACGTTGAGCGCGTCGCCGCGGCGCCGCAGCGCGATGCGCAGGTCGCGCCCGACGAGGAGGGCGAAGCCGCTCACGCCCTAGGCCTGCAGGACCACGGTTTCGGTCGCCGGCGCGGCGATCGCGACTTCCTGGTGCGAGGTGAGGACGACGAGGCCGCCCCGCGCGAGGTGCGCGGTGGCGAGCCGGCTCAGTTGCTCCAGCGCTTCGGCGTCGAGCGCGGCGAAGGGCTCATCGAGCAGCCAGAGCGGCACCTCGGCCGAAAGCGCGAGGCGCGCGAGCGCCGCGCGCCGGCGCTGGCCCTGGGAGAGAAAGCGCGCCGGCATGCGGGCCACGCGCTCCAGGCCGAACAGCTCGAGGGCGGCCTTGGTTTTTTCCAGAGGGCGCTTCGCCCCGGAAAGTTCGAGAGCGAAATTCAGGTTCTCGAGGACCGTCAGATCCTCGCTCAGCCCGGCTGCGTGACCGATAAAAAGCATTTCGCGCCGGAAATCGTCGCCGCGCTCCCGGTCGCGCCAGCGAATGCTGCCGGACGCCGGGCGGCTCAAGCCGGCGAGCGTGCGCAGGAGGCTCGTCTTGCCGCTGCCGTTGGGCCCCTTCACCCGCAGGAGCGCGCCCGCGCCCACGGAGAAGCCCAGGCCCGTGAAAAGCCGCACGCCGCCGCGCTCGCACGCGAGGTCCTTCGCTTCAAGCATGCGCCTGATTTTACTTGTGAAACCGCGAAGACCCCCGGCGCGATTTGGGGTATCGTGAGCGTCATGCAGAACCGCTGGCTCGTGCCGTTCCTCAACCTCGGGCACCTGCTCGATCACCTCGCGATGCTGGTTTTTCCGACCGCCGTGGTCGCGCTCGTGCGCGAGTGGAACGTCGATTACTCGGATCTGCTCAAGCTCACCCTCGGCGGCGCCATCGCCTTCGGCGCGTTCGCGATTCCGGCGGGCTGGCTCGCCGATCACTGGAGCCGCTACAAGACGATCGCCGTGTACTTCTTCGGGCTGGGAATCTCCCTCGGGCTGACGGGTTTCGCGCAATCGCCCTGGCAGATCGCCGTTGGCCTCACGGTGACCGGCGCGTTCGCGGCGATCTACCACCCGGTCGGCATCGCGATGCTCGTCGCCTCTCCCCAGAACATGGGCCGCGCGCTCGGCTGGAACGGGCTGTGGGGCAACCTCGGTCTCGCTTTTGCGGCCCTGATCACGGGCGCGCTCGTCGATTTCGCCGGCTGGCGTGCGGCGTTCTTCATCCCCGGCGTGTTCTGCGTGCTCGCCGGCGTTCTCTACCTCGTCCTCGTCAAGGACCCCGGCCAGGCGAAAAAGACCTCGAAGTCCCTGGGATTGCACATCGACGCGCGCATGATGGCGCGCATCTTCGCGATCATGCTGATCGCCACCGCCTGCGGCGGGGTCATCTTCAGCTCGACGACCTATTCGATGCCGAAGGTGTTCGACGAGCGGCTGCGCGACCTCACGCAGACCAACCTCGGCATCGGCGCGCTCGTCGCGGCGGTCTACACCGTGGCCGCGTTCGCCCAGGTGGTGATGGGGAGCCTCATCGACAAGTTCGAGCTGCGGCGGCTTCTCATCGGCGTCGCCATCGCGCAGATCCCGATGCTGTGGCTCGCCGCGAACCTGCAGGGCTGGGCGATGCTCGGCATCGCGCTCCTCATGATGCTCGCGGTGTTCGGCCAGATTCCGTTGAACGACGCGATCGTCGGAAAGTACGTGGCCGACGAATACCGGGCGCGCGTGCTCTCGGTGCGCTACGTCTTCTCGCTCAGCGTCGGCGCGATCGCGCTCTCGATGATCGCGGCGCTGCACCGCACCGACGGCGGCTTCAGCAACGTGTTCCTCGTGCTCGCCTGCCTCGCGGCGGCGATGCTCGCCGCCTCGTTCTTCTTCCCCTCGCGCGCCGAGCTCACGGCGAACAAGGAAAAACTGGCTAGCCAGCCGGCGTAAGCCGCTCCCAGGCGCGCTTCGTGCGCTGCTCGCGGATGCCGCCGGCCACCTTCAGCAGGTCGCGGTCGCGCGCCCAGCGCGCGGCGGCGGGATCCGAGCCCGCCTTCTCCCAGTAGCTTTCGCTTTCCCTCAGGAGCTCGGCGCTTGCCGCAAAGGCGCCGGCAAGGGCGAGATGCGTCGAAGGCGAACTCGGATCCTCGCTGGCAAGCCGCTCCATCGCGAAGAGGACGGACAGCATCCGCTCGATCCACGTCTGCGGCCACTGCAGGCGCCTCGCTTCGCGGACGAGGTAAGCCAGGATCGCGCCGTGCACGTGCAGGTCCTCGACGGTGCGGAAGGGCCGCACGTATTGCTCGTAGCCGTCGCCCGGGAGGAGGGCTTCGTCCGCGATCGCGACATTTTCGAATTTGAGCCGCGCGTGCGGCACCTCGGGAACGAATTTGGTCGCCGGCATCAACTCGACCTGGATGCCGGGTTGGCCCGAGCCTGCTTTGACGATCCGGATTTCAGGCCGGCCTTGCGACTCGCCGGTTTTGGCCGCAACAAAGAAAAGTGCGCCGTCCGGTCCGAGCGTGGTCCACTTCTTCGCGCCGCTGAGCTTTCGATCGGCGAGAGTGGTCTGTATCGCTTTAGGCGTGTTGCCGGCTTCTTCGGTCACGCAAAGCGCACAGATGCGGTCCTCGGGCGCGCCGGGAAAGAGGGCGTGCAGGGCGGCCTGGTAGCCGGAGGCGAACGCCCAGCCGACGCGGTCGGCGGAAAATCCGGCGACGATCGCGCGATCCATGGGATTGCGCCAGACGCGAACGATGTCGCGGTAGCCCGCCCACCATGCCGCCACCTCCGCGCAGTCGCGCGCGGAGGTTCCCGCCTTCAGCAGAAACCCGATTGCGTCGTCGCGCAATCAGGTCTTGATTTCGCGCGCGGTGATCGTGTACTTGAAGTTGTCCGGGTCGAGGCTGTCCAGGCGCTCGCCGCCGGTTTCGGCCTGCGGGTACATGAAGAAGTTGACCTTCGGGCCGCTCGAGCCGGGCAGGGCGACGTCCTGCGCTTCGTTGTAGGCGAGCCAGTTCATCTCCCACGCGCCGAAGAGCTTCTGGCGCACCGGCGGCACCACCGGGTCGAGGAGCGTCGTCGGTTGCGGGCGCTCTTCGAGCACGACCTTGCGCACGTCCGCCGGATCGACCGGCACCCAGCCAAAGCCGGTGAGGAACACTTCGGCGCGGCAGTGCTGGGCCCTGGTCACGTTGGCGGTGCCCGCGCCCAAGCTGCGGTAGCCGAACTCGCTTTTCACGACGCGCAGGCCGTAGACGTCGCGCGCCGGGAGGCCCGAGGCGCGGGCGAGACCGACGTAGAGCGCGTTCAGGTCGGCGCACTTGCCGCCGAGGTTGCCCGATTCAAGCAGTGACTTGACGTCGCCGATGCCGCAGCCCTTCGTCTTGGGATCGCGGAAAGTGTTGTCGACCACCCACTCGTAGATGGCGCGCGCCTTTTCCACCTCGCCCCGCTTGCCCTTGACGATCTCGCGCGCCGTGTCGCGCACGATGCCGTCGGTCGGCACGTGGTCGGTCGCCTCGCGGTTGAAAGCGGCCGTCGAGGCATCGAGCCTGAGGGCGGGATCGGGCTTGGAGAAATCGATCTTGCGGTTGCGCGTCGAGAACGTGCTCACGACCTCGACCACGGGCGCCTTCTCCGCCGCGCTCCACTCGGCCGCGACCATGGCGGCGCCGTACTTGCCGTCGCGGACGAGCCGCGCGTTGCCGTTGCTCTGCCAGGTGTTGCCGATCACCTTCTGGTAGTCGCTGTCGACCGAGGGCACGGGCACCCAGGCCCGGCTCGCGCCCGAGGGCTTGAGCACCTCGACCCGCGTCGTGATCTCGAAGGTGCGCCAGCCCGCGGGTTGCGGATCGAACGGCAGGTGCTGGGCAAAGCTCACACGCGGCAGGACGGCGAGCGCCGCGCCTGCAGCCAGGAAATCACGTCGTTGCATGGCGGTTCCTCCAGAGGGTCATGCGGTCATTGTAGGTTGCGTCGAAGTCCGCGTCAGCCGGTGCCGGCCGGTGAAAGCAAGATAGTGCCGTCCACTCGCGCGGCCGATCATCGTCAAGCCGATTTTACGTGCGATTTCGTGCCCCATCTGGGTCAGACCTGAGCGCGAGACGAGAAAGGGGATGCGCATCTGCGCGCATTTGATGACCATTTCCGAGGTCAGCCGGCCGGTCGTATAGAACAGCTTGTCCGAGCCGTCTATTCCATCGAGCCACATGAAACCGGCGATCGCGTCGACCGCATTGTGACGGCCGACGTCCTCGACGAACATGAGGATCTCCCCGTCGAGCGTGGCGAGCGCGCAGCCGTGCACCGCGCCCGCCTGCTTGTAGATCGTTTCATATTTGCGGACTCGCTCGATCAGGACGAAGAGGTTGTCGTCGGTGAGCGAAACGTCGTCGCGCAGCTTCACCTGGTCGATCTCTTCCATCAGGTCGCCGAACACCGTCCCCTGCCCGCAGCCGGTCGTGACTGTTTTCTTCTTTACTTTGTTTTCGATTTCACTGGAGGGGCGATTCAAAGTCACGGCAACCGAGTCCGTTTCCCAATCCACTTGAACAGCGGCGATGTCCTCGATCGAGTCGACCAGCCGCTGGTTGCGCAGGTAGCCGATGGTGAGCGCCTCGGGCGCGTGGCCAAGCGTCATGAGCGTCACGAGCTCGCGCTTGTCGAGATACAGGGTGAGCGGATGCTCGCCGGCGATTGCGGTCGGCACCATCTCGCCGCGCTCGTTGTAGGCCTCGACGTCGAAGGTCGCGGGGCGCGCGGCGTGGGTGAGCTTCGGGCGGTAATGCGCCATCCGCTCAGCCGCCGATGTACGACATTTCCACTTTGGGGAGATTCGCCGTCTGCGCGGTTCTCAGCTCCGAATAGCGGTCGGCGCGACGGCGCCACACCGCCGCGATGTGATCGCGAACTTCGTCGTCCGAGGCTCCGCCGCGCAGAAGCGACTTCAGGTCGAAGCCCTGCTGCGCGAAGAGGCACGTGTAGAGGGACCCTTCGGTCGAGAGCCGCATGCGGTTGCAGTCGCGGCAGAAGGCCTGCGTCACGGACGAGATGACGCCGATTTCGCCCGCGCCGTCCTTGTAGCGCCAGCGCTCGGCGACCTCGCCCTGGTAATTCGCGTCGGCCGGCTCGAGCGGAAAGCGCTCGCCGATCATGCGCAGGATCTCGCGCGAGGGAAGCACTTCGTCCATGCGCCAGCCGTTGGTGCTGCCGACATCCATGTATTCGATGAAGCGCACGATATGGCCCGTGCCGCGCCAGTGCGAGGCCATGTCGAGCACTTGGGCGTCGTTCACGCCGCGCTTGACCACCATGTTGATCTTGACCGGGCCCAGGCCCGCGTCGGCCGCCGCATCGATGCCCTCGAGCACCTTCGCCACCGGAAAGTCCGCGTCGTTCATGCGCCGGAAGGTGGCTTCGTCGAGCGAGTCGAGGCTGACCGTGAGGCGCTCGAGGCCCGCCTGCTTCAGGAGCTTCGCGTGCTTGACGAGCGTCGAGCCGTTCGTCGTGAGCGTGAGATCGACGCCGAGGGGCGCGAGCATCGCCACCAGCCGGTGCAGATCCTTGCGCAGGAGCGGCTCGCCCCCCGTGAGGCGGATTTTCTTCACGCCGAGGCCCGTGAAAATCCCGGCCAGGCGCGCGATTTCCTCGAAGCTGAGGATTGCCGCATGCGGCAGGAATTTGTAGTCGGCGTCGAACACCTCGCGCGGCATGCAATAGACGCAGCGGAAATTGCAGCGGTCGGTCACCGAGATGCGCAGGTCGCGCATCGACCGGCCGAGCGTGTCGGCGAGCGGCGAGCCGTCGTGGCGCGGCGCCCGGGGCACCTCGGTAGAGCCTCGCGGCCTGATGGAAATAACCTTTTGCGGCATGGGCTTAATGCAGATTTTGCGACGCTGCAACGATCATAGCAGTATAGACTTCACCAAGACAGGAAAGTCGGTTCCGGAGAACGCCTCAAGCATGGAAAAGCCGAAAAAAACGCTGGCCGTGGTGATGCAGCGGCGCCCTTCGACCAGTCGCTGGCAAAGCGAGGTCTGGGAGCCGTGGTCGGTGCTCGAGTCCGACGAGCCGCCGGGCCCGCCGCGCATGCTCGTGGATCGCGGCGAGGTGACGCAATGGCTGTATCCGGGAATGCCGCTCGAGCTGCATCGCGACGAGGCCGAGGGCTACTACATGAACGTGTCCTCGGCGGCGCCCAAGGTCTTCGTGCTCTGGCGCATGCGCGAGGAGGATGAAATCAAGGACAACGATCCGGTGCGCGCACTGCCGGTGCTCGTCACCGCGAGCTACGACGAAGCCGGACGCTGGATGGATGGCGGCCATTCGGTCGACAACGTGGCGATGCCGCCGGAGATCTTCGCCTGGGTGGGCGAGTATGTCGAGAAGAACTACCGGCCCGAGCCGAAGAAGCGCTCCAAGCCGCGCTCCTTCATCCATCCCAAGGACCGGGTGGGCGGATGAGCGAAGGAAAGGAAAACTTCCTCGATCGCTGGTCGCGGCTGAAAGAGGACACGGCGAAGGAGGAGGTCAAGCCCCCTGTCGAGAAAGACGCGGGGAAAAAAGCCGAGCCCGCGCCGGTGCTGCCGCCCATCGAGCAGCTCAAGCCGGACTCCGACTTCAGGCCGTTCATGGACCCGCGCGTGGATGCGGCCACGCGCCGCGCCGCGCTGAAGAAGCTCTTCGCCGACGGGCATTTCAAGATGCTCGACCCGTTCGAGCCCTACTCGGTCGACCTCACCGGCGAGGATCCGATTCCCGAGGAGATGCTGAAAACGCTCGATCACGCGCGCCGGCTGCTCTTCGACGAGAAGAAGGAGCCGGCCCGGGAACTGGCAAAAGAGCCGGCGAAGGAAGTCGCGGAGAAACCTCTTCAGGAAGCCAAGGATGTCGCTGGAAAGCAAGACGCTTAAGCTCTGCTCCTGCAACGGCACGATCGCGCTCGACGCGAAGCGACTGGCCGGCGCCCTCAAGCTCGGCCAGCCGATCAAGGTGCACAGCGAGCTTTGTCGCAAGGAGGCGGGTGCCTACAGCGCCGCCCTGGGCGAGGCCGACGTGCTCGTCGCCTGCACGCAGGAGGCGCCGCTCTTCGCGGAACTCGCGGCAAGCGCGAGCTCCCAGGCGAAGCTCAGCTTCTTCAATATTCGCGAGGCGGCGGGCTGGTCGGCCGAGGGCGCGCAGGCGGGGCCGAAGATCGCGGCGCTCGTCGCGGCCGCGGCGCTGCCCGAGCCCGAGCCCGTGCCCGAGGTCTCCTACAAGTCGGGCGGCGAGCTGCTGATCATCGGCCCGGCGGAAGCCGCGCTCGACTGGGCGGAGCGCTTGAGCGCGGGCTTGCAGGTGAGCGTGCTCATGACTTCGGCGGGCGGGGCGGAGCTGCCCGAAGAGCGCCGCTTCCCGGTGTGGTCGGGCAAGGTGGCTTCGCTCTCCGGCTGGCTTGGCAACTTCGAGGTCGAATGGCGCCAGGAGAACCCGATCGACCTGGAGCTGTGCACGCGCTGCAACGCGTGCGTGCGCGCCTGCCCCGAGAACGCGATCGACTTCAGCTACCAGATCGATCTCGCGAAGTGCAAATCGCACCGTGCCTGCGTGAAGGCCTGCGGCACGGTCGGCGCTATTGATTTCAGCCGCGCGGCGAGCTCGCGCAAGGAGCGCTTTGACCTCGTGCTCGACCTCTCGCGCGAGCCGCTCATCCGCGTGCCAGACCTGCCGCAGGGCTACGCCGCGCCCGGCGCCGATCCGCTCGAGCAGGCGCTCGCCGCGCAGAAGCTCGCCGCGCTGGTGGGCGAATTTTCCAAGCCGCGCTTCACGCAGTACCGCGAGCGCATCTGCGCCCACAGCCGCTCCCACAAGACCGGCTGCACCCAGTGCCTCGATGTCTGCTCGACCGGCGCGATCACCGCGAACGGCGATCACATCAAGGTCGAGACGCATCTTTGCGCCGGCTGCGGCGGCTGCGCCACGGTCTGCCCCTCGGGCGCGCTCACGCACGCCTATCCGAGCGTACCCGAGCTCGGCACACGCATGAAGACGATGCTCGCCACCTACCGGGAGGCAGGCGGCGAGGGTGCCTGCCTTCTCATCCACGATCTCGAAGCAGGCAAGGCCGCCGTGCGCGCGCTCGGGCGGCGTGCCGGGTTCGGCACGCGCGGCCTGGGACAGAAAGGGGCCGGCCGCGGGCTGCCTGCGCGCGTGATTCCGTTCGAATGCTTCCACGTCGCCTCGATCGGCATCGACCTGCTCTTTGGCGCGGTCGCGTATGGCGCAAGCCAGGTGCGCATCCTCGTCACCGGCAACGAGCCCGAGGGCTACCTCGCGGCGCTCAAAAAGCAGATGTCCTTCGCGAGCGCGATCCTGAAAGGCCTCGGCTACGAGGGCGAGCATTTCGGTGTGATCGAGGCCGATCGCGCGGAAGAGACGCTCTGGGCGCTGAAGCCCGCCGAGGGCGTCAAGACGCCTGCGACGTTCAATCTCTCGGCCGAAAAGAGGACGTCACTCGATTTTGCTTTCGACGTTCTCTCGAAGCAAAGCAAGCAGAAAGAAATCGCTCTTCCCAAGGGCGCGCCTTTCGGCGCGATCACGGTCAACAAGGAGACTTGCACCCTCTGCAAAGCCTGCATCGGCGCCTGCCCCGAATCGGCGTTGCTCGATTCCCCCGAGGCGCCCGTGCTGCGCTTCATCGAGCGCAACTGCGTGCAATGCGGGCTTTGCGAGAAGACCTGCCCCGAAAATGCCATCGCGCTCGTGCCGAGGCTGCTGCTGGAAAAAAGCGCGAAGGAGCCCGTCACGCTGAACGAAGCCGAGCCGTTCAACTGCGTGCGCTGCGCCAAGCCCTTCGGGACGCGCCGCATGGTGGAGAACATGACCGGCAAGCTCGGCGCGCATTCGATGTTTGCGGGCGGAAGCGCGCTCAAGCGCCTGCAGATGTGCGCCGATTGCCGCGTGGTCGACCTGGCGAGCTCGACCGACGAGCCTTCCGTCTTCGACTACACGGGACGCAAGTGAGCGAGAAAGGGTCCGCCGCGCAGGAGGCCCCGCGGCAAAGCGCCCAGTTGGCGCCTGAGGATGCGGCGCGCGCGGCG
>DATAID010000074.1:0-4210 GCA_036262835.1 Burkholderiales bacterium
GGCGCTGCTGAGCGCGTAAGCGGTGCCGAACGAATGCTGCAGGCCGAGCGCGTGGCCGAGCTCGTGCACGAGCGTCATGAACTCGTAGGAGCCGGGCGTGAAGCTCGAGTTGAGGAGCGTGCTGTAGTTGGCGTTCAGCCAAACGTCCCCGCCCGGTGCCGATCCGGGATAGTAGGCCCAGGCGTAGGCGCCGCTGGTCAGGTTGTAGGAATAGGCGACGCGGATATCGCCGACCGTGTCGTCCGTGTCGATCGACGGGGTGAATGTCAGCTTGCCGACGTTCGCCCATTGCTGGAGCGCGTTTATGAAGCCGGTTTGCTGGACGGAGGTCAGGACATCGTAATTGCCGGGCTCATTGGCTCCGTTGGCCGAGTAGAAATCATCCCAGTAGGACTGGGCGCCCGGAAAGCTGTAGGTAAGCGTCGCGCCCGTGCCGCCGCCGCTTCCCCAGGCATAACCCTTCGTCAGCGCGTTGATCGCAGTCGTGCTTTGGCCGACGGTGTAGCTGAACCAGGATCCGTAACCGGTCGGTGACGGCATAGGCAGTCCCCCCCTTAGGACCGATGCGCGAGTCTAACGCGTGGACAGGTCGGGCGCCTCGCCCAAGCGTCAACACCACCGCGCCGAAGATCAAAAAGTGTCAGGTCGGCGGCGAACGAGCGTTCACCTACGGCCAGCTAGAGCTGGGAGCTCAGCAGCCCCATCGCCTGCTCCCAGAGCTTCTCGCTCCAGGGGCGCGCCTCCCAGGCTCGCAGCGTCACCTGCCGGGAGCGCGCGAGATCGTCCTCGAAGATGCGCTCCTGCGCCCGGGCGAAATTGCCGCTCAGGACGTTGAGATTGGCTTCATCGTTGACGCTGAAGGAGCGGGTGTCGAAGTTGGTCGACCCGACCGAGGTCCACAGATGGTCGACGACCATCGTCTTTACGTGGAACAGGGCGGGCAGGTACTCGTAGATTTCGACCCCGCCGCGCAGCAGCTCGCCCCAACTCGCCCGCGACGCGCGACGCACGATCTCGGTGTCCACCAGCGGACCCGGCACCAGCACCTGCACGCGCACGCCGCGCCGCGCCGCCTCGGTCAGCATCCGCACCTCGACATTGTCCGGCACGAAGTACGACGCCGACAGCTGGATGCTCTTTCGCGCCGCAGCGATCGAGAGGAGATACATCAGCTGCACGCTCTCGCCACCCCCGCCGGGAGAGCTGACGAAGACCTGCGCGACGTCGTCTCCGGCCGGCTCGATCTCCGGGAAGTAGCGCTCATCGTGCGACACCTCGCCCGTGGTCTCGATCCAGTTTTCCATGAACGCGGCCTGCATCTGGGCGACCGCCGGGCCCGTGATACGAAAGTGCGTGTCGCGCCATCGCTTCGGGTCCAGGCCGTCGCCCGTCCATTCGTCGGCGATGCCGACGCCGCCCGTGAACCCGACGCGGCCGTCGACGACGAGCAGCTTGCGGTGGGTGCGGTTATTCATGGTGGCAAGCGTGTTCCAGCGCAGCGGGTTGTAGCGCCTGACCTGCACGCCCGCGGCCGCCATGCGCTTCACCGCGCCCTTGTCGATCTTGCCGCTGCCGACCGCGTCGAACAGCAGCAGCACGCTGACGCCGGCGCGGGCGCGATCGATGAGCGCCTCGGTGAACGCCTCGCCGGTGCGGCCCGACCAGTAGATGTAGGTCTCGAAGGTGACCGTGCTCCGGGCGCCGCGTATGGCGTCGAGCATGGCGGGGAAGATCTCGTCGCCGTTGCGCAGCGCCTCCACGTGATTGCCCGCGAGGAGCTGAGGTCCGAGCATCGCGCCCAGCGTGCGGCGGAACTGCGGGTCGGCGATGGCGTAGCTCGGCACCACCGCCGTGTCGATCTTTTTGTCGCCAAGCGACAGGTTGGCGATCGCGAGCACCGTGAGCGCCGCCACGACGATCGTGGCGAGGATGCCGCGCCAGTAGCGGCGCTTGCGGCGGGACGCCATGGATCAAGGGTTCCATGCGCGCATTACATGTTTACAATGCAGGCTGTGCTGATCGACTTCTTCCTGAAGCTCAAGAGCCACCGCCTTCCCGTCTCCATCAAGGAATACCTGACGCTGCTCGAGGCGATGGGCAAGGACGTGATCAGCCCGTCGATCAACGAGTTCTACTACCTCTCGCGCGCGACGCTCGTGAAGGACGAGGCGAACTTCGACAAGTTCGACCGCGCCTTTTCCGAGTTCTGGGAAGGCGTGGAGACGATTCCCGGCATCGAGACGCAGATCCCGCTCGAGTGGCTGCTCAAGCAGGTCGAGCTCACGCTGACCGAGGAGGAAAAAAAGCAGATTCAGGCCCTCGGCGGCTGGGAAAAGCTGATGGAGACGTTGAAGCAGCGGCTGGAAGAGCAGAAGAACCGCCATCAGGGCGGCTCCAAGTGGATCGGCACGGGCGGCACCTCGCCTTTCGGCGCCTACGGCTACAACCCCGAGGGCATCCGCATCGGCCAGGACAAGAGCCGCAACCGCAGCGCGGTCAAGGTCTGGGACCAGCGCGAGTACCGCAATCTGGATGACTCCGTCGAGATCGGCACGAGGAACATCAAGGTCGCGCTGCGACGCCTGAGGAAATTCGCCCGCGAAGGCGCGGCCGACGAGTTCGATCTCGAGAACACCATTCACAGCACGGCCCGGAAGGCCTATCTCGACATCCACATGCGGCCCGAGCGCCGCAACGCGATCAAGGTGCTGATGCTGATGGACATCGGCGGCACCATGGACGATCACATCAAGCTCGCCGAGGAACTCTTCTCGGCCGCGAAGACCGAGTTCAAGCATCTCGAGTTCTACTACTTCCACAACTGCCTGTACGACTTCGTGTGGAAGGACAATCGCCGGCGCCACTCGGAGCGCACGCGCACCTGGGAGCTGCTGCACAAGTACGGCCACGACTACAAGGTCGTCTTCGTGGGCGACGCCACCATGAGCCCCTACGAGATCCTGCAGCCCGGCGGCTCGGTCGAGTACTTCAACGAGGAGGCGGGCGCCGTCTGGGTGAAGCGCGTGACCGAGGTCTACTCCAAGTGCGTGTGGCTCAACCCCGAGCCCGAGGAAGTCTGGCCCTACCGGCAGTCGATCCAGATCCTGAAGGAGCTCATGAACAACCGCATGTACCCGACCACGATCGGCGGCCTCGAGCAGGCCATGCGGGTGCTCGCAAAGTGATGCTGCGGCGCTGTCTCGCAGCGCTTGCCTTGCTGCTCACCGCCTTCGTTCCCGCCCTCGCCGACGACGCCGCGCGCTCAAAGAAAATGGTTGAGCTGGTTTCCAGCGTCAACCTGCCTTACATACAGCGAACACTCTCCATTCTGTTCGAAGAGATGCAGCGCGACCTGCCTCGAAAATTTGTCGAAAAAATAGGAGTCGACAACAAACTCGGCGCCAATTGGAAACAAGGCAACCGATTTTTTGACCGTGCCGAGGCACGCCTGCAAGCGAAGTTCGCCGAGAGCCAGCAAGGCGGACGTCTGTCACCGCCCACGCCGACCGAGATAGCGCGAATCATCCGTACAAGCTGGACGGAGGATGACCTCGACTTTCTTGTTCGATACGTCAAGACAGACACGGGAAAGCAGGTTCTCGAATTCATAGACGCTCTCAACTTGCCGACGCTGCGCACGGCGCTGACAACTGCTCACGCCCCGGGACAGTTCGAATCTCGCACGGCCGATATCGCTCTTGAGGCGACGCAACGCCTGGGAGCACTGACCGCGACGCTCGCCAAGCTGCCCGAGAGCACGAAGGGAGAAACCGACCGGGCGATCAGGCTCGTTAAGGGCATAGACGGAAAATCTGGCGAATCAGTCAGCCAGTTCTGGCTTGGAAAGCTCGTAAATGAGCTGATAGCTATCGCCCGACAGGAGAAATTCGAAATCCGGATGATCGCAGAGGAATTTCGCCGTGCCGAAGGCCCGTTGTCCGCACCTCCAGCCGCGGCTCCGGCGCCCTCTCGCCTCTAGTTCCCCGCTGACGCCGCGACTGCGCCGGCAGCGGGCTGGGCCAGCAGCGCTGCGATGCCCTCGGCGGGCACCGGCTTGCTGAAGTAGAAGCCCTGCATCTCGTCGCAGTCATGGCCGCGCAGGAAGTCGAGCTGCTCGCGCGTCTCCACGCCCTCGGCGATCACCGTGAGCTTGAGGCTGTGCGCCATGCCGATCACCGCCTGCGTGATCGCCATGTTGCCCGCGTCGCGC
>DATAID010000075.1:0-58735 GCA_036262835.1 Burkholderiales bacterium
GGTAAAGGCCGCGGCGAAGGCGTTTGAGGCCTGGAAGCTCGTGGCGCCGCGCGAGCGAGGGCGGATGCTCATGCGCATCGCCGATGCGATCGAGGCGGAGAGCGAGCCGCTCGCGCGCCTGATCGCGACCGAGACGGGCAATGCGCTGCGCACGCAGTCGCGCCCCGAGGCGAAGGGCACGGCGGAGATCTTCCGCTACTTCGGCGGCTTGGCGAGCGAGACGAAGGGCGAGACGGTGCCGCTCGGCGAGCAGGTGCTCTCCTACACGCGCCGCGAGCCGATCGGCGTGGTCGGCGCGGTGATCCCGTGGAATTCGCCGGTGATCCTCGGCGGGATGAAGATCGCGATGTCGCTCGCCGCGGGCAATACGCTGGTCCTAAAGGCGGCGGAGGATGCGCCGCTCGGCGTTCTCATGATGGCGCAGCTCTGCGCGGAGCACCTGCCCGAGGGTGTGCTGAACGTGCTCACCGGCTACGGCGAGGAAGCGGGCGCCGCGCTTTTCAAGCACCCGCTCATCCGCAAGATCTCCTTCACCGGCTCGACCGAGGTCGGCAAGCTCGCGATGCAGGCCGCCTCCGAGCGGATCGTGCCCGTGTCGCTCGAGCTCGGCGGCAAAAGTCCGTGCATCGTCTTCCCGGACGCCAACGAGGACGCGGTCGTCGATGGCGTGATCGGCGCCATGCGCTTCACGCGCCAGGGGCAGTCCTGCACCGCCGGCTCGCGGCTTTTCCTGCACAAGTCCATCTATGACGATTTCCTCTCGCGTCTCGCGGCGAAGCTGGAGAAGCTGAAGATCGGCGATCCGCTCGAGGAAGCGACCGACATGGGCGCGATCATCAACCGCAAGCAGTTCGAGCGCGTCTGCGGCTACATCGAGGACGGGCTTTCGCAGCGCTCGGCGAAGCTGCTGACGGGCGGCCTGCCGCCGAAGGAGGGCCCGCTCGCGCAGGGGTTCTTCGTGCAGCCGACGGTGTTCGCGGGCGTGAAGAACGAGTGGCGCCTCGCGAGGGAAGAGATCTTCGGCCCGGTGCTCGCCGCGATCGAATGGCAGGACGAGGCGGAGGCGATCCGCATGGCGAACGACAGCCACTACGGCCTTGCCGCCTACGTCTGGACGCACGACATCGGCAAGGGCCTGCGCACGGCGCACGCAATCGAGTCGGGCTGGATCCAGGTGAACCAGGGCCTGGGGCAGTTTCCGGGGCATTCGTACGGCGGCTTCAAGCAGAGCGGCATCGGCCGCGAGTTTTCCCTGGAGGGGATGCTCGAGAGCTTCACGCAGCGAAAGAGCGTGACCGTGAACCTGAAGTACTGAATGCTCGAATCCGTCGCGGGGGTCGACGTGCACGTCGAGGGGCCGCAGGGCGCCGAGACGATCGTCATGGTGCACGGCTGGCCGGACACCTACCGGCTGTGGAACGCGCAGGTCGCGGCGCTCAAGCAGAAGTACCGCTGCATCCGCTTCACGCTGCCGGGTTTCGAGGACCCGATGGAGCGGCGCCTCTATACCGTGGGCGAGATCACCAGCCTCATCCGGCAGATCGTCGAGCAGCTTTGCCCCGACCGGAAGGTGACGCTCATGGCGCACGACTGGGGCTGCGTCTACGCCTACGAGTTCTACATGCGCAACCCGGCGCTGGTCGAGCGCATCGTCGGCGTGGACATCGGCGAGCCGCGCGAGATGCGGCGCGATCTCACGGCGCGCTCGAAGTTCTACATCCTCGGCTACCAGGTCTGGCTCGCGATCGCGTGGAAGATCGGCGGGGCGCTCGGCGACTGGATGACCCGCAAGATGGCGCGCTGGGTGCGCGCGCGCTCGGACCCGGCCTTCATCGGCTCGCGCATGAACTACCCCTACTTCGTCGCCTGGTTCGGCGGCGCCGAGTCGTTCGCGCGCCAGACGCAGCGCTTCAAGCCCGCCTGCCCGATGCTCTTCATCTACGGCAAGCGCAAGCTCTTCATGTTCCATGCGAAGGGCTGGATCGAGAAGCTCGCACGCGAGCCGGGCTGCCGCGTCGAGGGCTTCGACACCGGCCACTGGGTGATGCTGCAGGAGCCCGGGCGCTTCAACCAGGTTGCGCTAGAGTGGCTGGCTGCAACGGACAAATAAAAGAGGAGATCCCCGCCATGGGCAGGCACACCAGCAAGCACCTCCGCACGCGCCGGCTGAACCAGAAGCGCCGCAAGCAGCTGATGAAGGCGGCCAAGCGGGCGAAAAAGGCGAAGTCCTGACCGGCTAGGCGGCGCTCGCCTCGCGCAGCTTGACGAGCGCATGCAGGAGCCGGTTCACCGGCGTCGGCACGCCGAGCGCCGCGCCGCGCCGGGCGACGAAGCCGTTCAGGTGGTCGATCTCGGTCGGCTTGCCACGCTGCAGGTCCTGGGCGGTGGATGAGAACTGCGTGGGCATGGCTTCGGCGATCCGGTAGACGTTCGAAAGCAGGCCCGGCGCCATCGCGACGCCGCTCGCCTTCGCCACCGCGAGCGTCTCCTCGACCACGTCCTTCATCACCTCGCGGATGCCGGGGCCGGCGATCATCCGGCCGTAGGGCAGGTTCGAGAGCGCCGAGAGCGCGTTGTAGGCGCAGTTGACGACGAGCTTCTCCCAGAGCGCGCCCGCGACGTTGTCGGAGATCGCCACCGGCACGCCGGCGGCCTCGAACCAGCTTTTCACCGCGTCGAGCGTCGCGGCGTCCGCCTTGCCCGTGAGATCGCCGATCACGAGGTCGCCGCGGCCGTGGTGCTTCAGGTGCCCGGGCCCCGCCATCTCGGTCGCCACGTAGACCACCGCCGGCACCACGGGCTGCTCGACGCGGGCCTGGATGCGCTCGGTGTTGTCGACGCCGTTCTGCAGGTTGACGACGATCGCGTCTTTTTCGAGGTGCGGCGCGATCTGCCCGGCCGCCGCCTCGGTGTCGGTCGACTTCACGCAGAAGAGGACGAGGCGCGCGCCTTTCACGGCGGCGGCCTCGGTGCTCGCCTCGACCGGGATGTGCTCGTCGAGCTTCAAGCCCTCGAAGCGCAGGCCCGAGGCGCGGAACGCTTCGACGTGCTGCGCGCGGCCGACGAGCGTGGTGCGATGCCCCGCGCGCGCGAGCATCCCGCCGAAGAAGCAGCCGACCGCGCCCGCGCCGAGGACCGCCACGTCGACCTTGCCCGTCATGCCTTTTCCTTGCCGGCCGTGCCGATCGAGACGTCGGCGAGGCCCGAGCGCATCATGAGCCAGAAGACGAGGACGCCGGGCAGCGCGACCACGGTGGTGACGAGGTAGAAGTTGACGAAGCCCATCGCCTCGATCATCCGCCCGGCCGTGGTGCCGGTGAGAAAGCGCCCGGCGATGCTCGCGAGCGCGGAAAGAAGCGCGTACTGGCTCGCGGTGAAGCGCAGGTTGCAGAGCGCCGAGAGGTAGGCGACCACCGTCACCCCGCCGATGCCGCTCGCGAGGTTCTCGAAGCCGACCGCCGCCAACATCGCCGCGTTGCTGTGGCCGGCGAGCGCGAGCCCCGCGAAGCCGAGGTTGGACACCGCCATGAGGACGAGCGAGACGAGCACCGAGCGCTTCATGCCGAGCTTCTCGTAGGCGATGCCGCCGATGAAGATGCCGGCGAGGAGCGCGGCGAAGCCGAGGCCGACGTCGTAGAAGGCAACCTCGTCGTTGGTGAAGCCGAGATCCTGGAAAAGCAGGCGCAGGGTCAGGTTGGCGAGCGTGTCGCCGATCTTGTGGATGAAGACGAAGAGCATCACCACGACCGCGCCTTCGCGCTTGAGGAACTCCTGCAGCGGGCTCAGGTAGGCGACGAGCGCCTCGGCCACGCTGCGCACCGGCGCGGGCTCGCGATGGCGCGAGGGCTCGCCGAGGAGCGCGGCGGCGAGCATCGCGGGGAGCGCGAAGGCGGTGCAGGCAAGGTAGGCGCCGGCCCAGCCGACCCGGCCGGCGAGGACGAGCGCGAGCGCGCCCGCCGCGGCGGCGCCGATGCGCCAGCCGTACTGCGACATGCCCGAGCCCGCGCCGAGCTGGCGCGGCTCGAGGAGCTCGATGCGATAGGCGTCGATCACGATGTCGAAGGTGGCGCCGGCGACGCCGACGGCGATCGCCGCGGCGCCCACCGCCGCGAGCGAGGCGCGCGGGTCGGCGAGCCCGAGGCAGGCGATCGCCGCGGCCGAGGCGAGCCCGGCGAGCCACATCCAGCTGCGCCGCTGCCCGAAGCGGCCAAGGAGCGGCAGGCGCCCATGGTCGGCGAGCGGCGCCCAGAGGAATTTCAGGTTGTAGGCGAGGATGGTGAGCGCGAAGGCGGTGACCTCGCGCTTGTCGATGCCGTGCTGCGCGAGGCGCGTGGTCAGCGTCGCGCCGATCATCGCGAACACGGCGCCCGAGGAGATGCCGAGGAAGAGCGCGGCGAGCGGCGCCGCCTCGAGGTAGGGGCGAATCCCTTCCGGCAGGCGGCTGCGCAGCGCGTCGAGGGGCGTCATGGCCGGAAGCATGTTACCGGGGCATGTTACCTGCCAGCGTCGGTCCTTTCGCGCCATTGGCGGACCGGGGCACGGCCGCTACTCTCGGAGGACTCCGTCCTGAGTCAGGAAAAAGTCCCCATGCGCGCCCAGAACAGAATCAAAGACACCCCCAGCACCGACAAGCTCGTCTCCGACCTCAAGCTCGTCGTCTCCGACGCCGAGGAGCTGCTCCGCGTCACCGCCTCCTCGGCAGGCGACAAGGCCAACTCCGCGGCCAACGCCGCGCGCGAGCGCATCCAGGCCTCGATCGCCGCCGCCAAGGAGCAGCTCACCGATACGCACCTTGCGATGATGCAGAAGGGCCGCGAGGCGATCGACGCCACCGACGAGCTCGTGCACGAGCACCCGTGGCAGGCGGTCGGCCTCGCCGCGCTCGCCGGCGTCGCCGTCGGCGTGCTGCTCGCGCGCCGCTAGGCTCGATCCCGGAAAGGCCCGGGACTTCGATGCTGGCATCGCTGCGCGAGCTCGGCCGCACCGCGCTTGCGCTCGCCGTCACGCGCGGGCGGCTCGCCGCCAACGAGATCGAGGAGCAGGCCGTGCGCGCGGCCGAGATCCTCGTCTGGGCGGTGCTCGCGCTGCTGCTGCTCGGAGTCACCGTCGTCTTCGTGGCGGTGCTGGTGGTGCTCCTTTTCTGGGACGAGAACCGGCTGCTTGCGACGGGCCTCGTGGCGCTCGTCCTTGCGCTCGGCTGCGCGGGCGCGGCCTGGCTCGCGGTGCTGCGCATGCGCGAGCGCCCGCCGCTCCTTGCGCAAACCTTCGCCGAGCTCGAGCGCGATCACGACGCGCTCACGCGGATGTAAAGGCGCCGCCGTGGTGCAGCAGAAGCTCACAGAGCTCACCACGAAGCGCATCCACCTCATGGCGCGGGCGCAGGACGAGCGCGCGCGCCTCGCCGCCGCGCTCGCGCCGACCGACGCGCTCGCGGCCATCGCCGGCCGCGTGGGCCGGATCCTCGACTGGGCCGCGCGCCACCCGCTCGTCTCGGGCGCGGGGGTTGCCCTCCTCGTCTGGAAGCGGCCGCGCCTCGCGCTCGGCTGGCTCGGCCGCGGGCTGACGGCGCTGAGACTCTACGAGGAGGTGCGCCGGCGCTTCGGCGCGGTGCCGCGCGCGGCGCCGGGCTTCCAGCGGTAGTCGATCACCAGGGGCGCGTGGTCGCTGAAGCGCTCCCTGAGATAGATGGACTCGCGGTGCGCCGTTTTCGCCACGCCGGGCGTGGCGACCTGGTAGTCGATCCGCCAGCCGACGTTCTTCGCCCAGGCGTTGCCGCGCTGGGACCACCAGGTGTACTGGTCGGGCTTCACGTTCAGGCGCCGGAACACGTCGACGAAGCCGAGCTCGTCGAACACGCGCGTCAGCCACTCGCGCTCCTCGGGCAGGAAGCCCGAGTTTTTGCGGTTGGAGCGCCAGTTCCGGAGGTCGATCTCCTTGTGCGCGATGTTCCAGTCGCCGCACAGGATGATCTCTTCCTTTCTCTCCTTTAGTTTCTTCAGGTGAAGCAAAAACCTTTTTAGGAAGCGGAATTTCGAGGCCTGCCGGTGCGGCCCGGCCGAGCCCGAAGGCATGTAGAGCGAAACCACCGCAAGCTTGCCGAAAATCGCCTCGAGGTAGCGCCCCTCGTCGTCGAACTCGCGCACGCCGAAGCCCGCGATCAGCCGGTCGGGGCGCTCGCGCGCATAGAGCGCGACACCGCTATAGCCCTTCTTCTTCGCGCAGCAGTAGTGGCCGTGGTAGCCCTTGAGCGTGAAGGTCGCATCCACCAGGTCGGCTTCCTGCGCCTTGATCTCCTGCAGGCAGATGACGTCGGCCTTCTGCGCCGCAAGCCAGCGGTACAGGCCCTTCTTCGCCGCGGAACGGATGCCGTTGACGTTGAGCGTGACGACGCGCACGGCTTACCCGCTCGGGAAGCTGGACACTCCGCCGTGCGCCGCCGACCACTCGGCGGGCGAATTGAGGAACTTCTCGACCTGCCTCACCTGGGCGGCGGGCAGGTATTTGTCTTTCTTCACCACCGCCAGCACGTCCCACCAGGTGGCGAGCGAGTGCAGCCGTACATCCAACGACTGCATCACCTTCTTCGACTGCGGAAAGATGTCGTAGTAGAAGTTGACGAACACGTGCTCGACCTTGGCGCCGGCCTTGCGCAGCGCCTTGCAGAAGTTGATCTTCGAGCGCCCGTCGGTGGTCAGGTCCTCCACGAGCAGCGTGCGCGCGCCCTTGCGGATGTCGCCCTCGATCTGCGCGTTGCGGCCGAAGCCCTTGGGCTTCTTGCGGATGTACTGCATCGGCAGGCCCATGCGGTCGGCGATCCAGGCCGCGTAGGGGATGCCGGCGGTCTCCCCGCCCGCCACCACGTCGAACTGCTCGAAGCCGGCGTCGCGCCCGAGGGTGGCGAGCGCGAACTCGATCAGCTGGCCGCGGATGCGCGGGTAGAAGATGAGCTTGCGGCAGTCGATGTAGACCGGGCTTGCCCAGCCCGAGGTGAAGATGAAGGGCTTGCCTTCGGAAAACAGCACCGCCTTCACTTCGAGAAGCATCTTCGCGGTGGTTTCGGCGATGAAAGCGCGATCCGCGGAGTGCATGGCGGGGCGGATTTTAACAGGGGAAACCCGCCCGCAGCCGGGTCAACCGCCCCGCCGGTGCCGCGTTAAAATGGCCTCGGCATCTTTCCGGGGGATTTCATGCCGCGCCAACTTTTTGCCGTCGCCCTGCTCGCGCTGGCCTTGCTCGTTCCGGCCCTGGCCGAGGCGCAGTCGTATCGCTGCGTCGGCAAGGACGGCAAGAAGTACTACGGCCAGAGCCTGCCGCCGCAGTGCGTCGGCCAGTCGGTCGAGCAGCTCAATCCGGCCGGCCGGGTGGTGAAGAAGTTCGACGCGCAGGCCTCGGCCGACGAGCGGGCGAAGAAGGAAGCCGAGGAGGCCGACCGCAGGAAGCGCGAGGCGGTGTCCAAGGAGGAAGGCCGGCGCGACCGGGCGCTGCTCGCCACCTACTCGAGCGAGGGCGAGATCGAGGCGGCGCGCAAGCGCGCGCTCGGCGGCACCGTCACGCAGGTCAAGGAAATCGAGGGCAAAATCGCCGACTTGCGCAAGCGCAGGGCCGCCAGGGAAAACGTCGATACCGAGCTCAAGGTCGAGGAAAACCTGCTCGATGTGAAAAAGAAGGAAGCCGAGCAGATCAACCACAGGTACGATGACGACAAGAAGCGCTTTCTCGAGCTGACGAAGAAAGGGAAGTAGCCGTGCGAATCGTCGCCCCCCTCCTTGCCGCCCTCCTCGCGGCCCCGCTCCTCGCGCCGGCGCCGGCGCTCGCCCAGACCCAGGTCCAGTCCCAGCCCGGGCAGACCTTCCGTTGCACCGGCAAGGACGGCAAGAAGTACTACGGGCAGGCCATTCCGACGCAGTGCATCGGGCAGCCGATGGAGGTCCTCAACAAGCAGGGCATGGTGGTCAGAAAGATCGACCCGCAGGCCACCGCCGCCGACCGCGCGCAGAAGGAGGCCGAGGAAGCCGAGCGCAAGAAGCGCGAGGCCATCTCCAAGGAGGAAGGCCGCCGCAACCGAGCGCTGCTCGCCACCTACACGAGCGAGAGGGACATCGAGGAGGCGCGCGGCCGGGCGCTGAAGGAAAACGACCTGGCGGTGAAGGACATCGACAAGAAGATCGCCCTCATGGAGCAAAAGCGCGTCGAAACCCAGAAGGAGATGGCGCAGGCCAAGGAAAAGAACCAGCCGGTCGGGACGCTCGAGCGCACCATCACCAACCTCGACTTCGACATCAAGACCCAGCAGGACCTGCGCGAGACCAAGAAGCGCGAGGCGAGCGCCATCAACTCGCGCTACGACGACGACGTCAAGCGCTACCGCGAGCTGACCAAGAAGTAGTGCGGGCCTAGGACTTGAGCTTGCCGCGCAGGATCTCGTTCACCTGCGCCGGGTTGGCCTTGCCCTGCGTGCGCTTCATCACCTGGCCGACGAGCGAGTTGAAGGCCTTCTCCTTGCCGGCGCGGTAGTCGGCCACCTGCTTCTCGTTCGCGGCGAGCACCTCGTCGACGATCTTCCCGATCGCGCCGGCATCCGATACCTGCTTCAGACCCTTGCTTTGAATGATCGAATCGGCGTCCTGCTTTGACGCCCACATTTCGGCAAGCACTTCCTTGGCGGATTTTTGCGACACCGTACCGTCGACGACGAGCGCAAGAAGTCTGGCGAAGCGCGTTGCAGGTATCGGCACCTCGTGAAAGTCGAGATTTTTCTCATTGAGGCGCGCCGCCAGCTCGCCAGTAATCCAGTTCGCGGCGAGTTTGGGCGGGATCGAAGCCGCAACCGTGCGCTCGAAATAGTCGGCCTTCTCCCGTGATTCGGTGATCACGGCCGCGTCGTAGTCGGAGAGCTGGAACTCCTTTGCGTAGCGCTCGCGCTTCGCCTTGGGCAGCTCCGGGAGCCCCTTGCTCACCTGTGCGATGTCCTGCTCGGAGATGACGAGCGGCAGCAGGTCGGGATCGGGAAAGTAGCGGTAGTCCTGCGCGTCTTCCTTGGAGCGCATCGAGCGCGTCTCGTCCTTCTGCGCGTCGTAGAGGCGCGTCTCCTGGGTGACGGTCTTGCCGTCCTCGAGCAGCTCGATCTGGCGCCGCGCCTCGAATTCGATCGCCTTTTCCATGAAGCGGAACGAGTTCAGGTTCTTGATCTCGCAGCGCGTGCCGAGGGGCTCGCCTGCGCGGCGCACCGAGACGTTGGCGTCGCAGCGGAAGGAACCTTCCTGCATGTTGCCGTCGCAGATGCCGATCCAGCGCACGAGCGAGTGCAGCGCGCGCGCGTAGGCGACCGCCTCCTTGGCGCCGCGCAGGTCGGGCTCGGAGACGATCTCGAGGAGCGGGGTGCCCGCGCGGTTGAGGTCGATGCCGGAAGCGTCCGGAAAGGCGTCGTGCACCGATTTGCCCGCGTCCTCTTCCAGGTGCGCGCGCGTGAGCCGCACCGTCTTGAATGCGCTCCCGTCGTAAAAGCCGATCGACCCACCGGCGACCACGGGAATCTCGTACTGGCTGATCTGGTAGCCCTTGGGAAGATCGGGATAGAAGTAGTTCTTGCGGGCGAACACCGACTTCGGGTTGATCTTTCCCTGCACCGCGAGGCCGAACCGGATCGCGAGCTCGATCGCGCCTTTGTTGGCGACCGGCAGCACGCCCGGCAGCGCGATGTCGACGGCGGAGGCCTGCGTGTTGGGCTCGGCGCCGAACGCCGTGGAGGCGGCCGAGAACATCTTGCTCCGGGTGAGGAGCTGCGCGTGCGTCTCGATGCCGATGACGATTTCCCAGGCCATCCGCCGATTTCCTCTATTGCCTCGCCTGCGGGCGCAGGAGCGCGCAGCCGCCGCGCCGGTCGACGAGCACCGGCTCGAGATAGGCCTCCGAGCCGCAGAATTCCGCGCAGTCCTCCGCGGTCACCCGCACGACCTCGCCCAGGTCGCGCATCGTCACGCGGCAGCGGCCCGCGGCGAACTGCAGGCCGCCGCCATAGCTGCGCTGCTCGAGCCCGCTCACGCTGCAGGTATGGTTCGCGGGCGCGACCTGCGAGCGCCACTCGAGCGACTTGAGCTTGCCTGCCTCGACCGCGTAGGCGAGCGCCGAGCGGTAGCGCCCTTCCTTCGTCTCGCATTTGACCGACGCGCTGTAGCGGTCCATCGGCGGGAAATTCTCGCTGAATTCGAAGCGCTCGCGCTCCTGCCCTTCGGGGCCGAAGCGCTGGCCCTTGAACACGCCGCCCGACCAGGTGCCCTGCAAGGTCGCGAGCGCCGGGCGGCCGAAGAGGATCGCGGAATTGCCTTCGCGCAGCACCGTGACGCCGAGCTGCTTGGAGCGGTCGCCCTCGAGAAAGCGCTGCTGCATCGTCGGCAGAACGACATAGTCGCCGGTGAGCCGCGCCGAGCCGTCCTCGCGCGGCGTGCTGTACAGATGCATGAGCGCCGGGCGACCGCCCATGTGGCCCAGCAGCTCCCGGGTCTCGCTTTTTTCCTGCGCAAGGATTTGTCCGGAAAAAAGAAACACAAAAAGGATCAAAAGACCCCTCACAACGGAGTCTCCTTCGGCACGCGCAGGTGCCAGTCGGTCGCCTGCTGGTAGCGGTGCGCGGCGCCGAGCATGGTGGCTTCCGAGAAGTAGTTGCCCATGATCTGCAGCCCCACGGGCAGCCCCTGCGCGTCGAACCCGCACGGGATCGAGAGCCCCGGCAGTCCGGCGAGCGGCGCCGGAATGGTGAAGATGTCGTTCAGGTACATCTGCACCGGATCCTCGGTCTTCGCGCCGAGCGCGAACGCGGTCGAGGGCGCGGTCGGGCCGAGGATGAGGTCGCATTGCTCGAACGCGGCGGAGAAATCCCGCGCGATCAGCCGCCGCACCTTCTGCGCCTGCAGGTAGTAGGCGTCGTAGTAGCCGTGCGAAAGCACGTAGGTGCCGACGAGGATGCGGCGCTTCACTTCCGCGCCGAAGCCTTCGGCGCGCGTCCTGCGGTACATGTCGGCGAGGTCCTGGTACTCCTTCGCGCGGTGGCCATAGCGCACCCCGTCGAAGCGCGACAGGTTGGAGGAAGCCTCCGCCGGCGCGATCACGTAGTAGACGGGCACGGCGAGCGCGGCGGCGGGCAGCGTGACGTCGACGATTTTCGCGCCCTGGCCTTCGTACCACTTCACCGCTTCCATCACCCGCGCGCGCACGTCGGCGTCGAGCCCCTCGGCGAAGAATTCCTTCGGCAAGCCGAGGCGCAGGTTTTTGAGCTCGAGACCGAGATGACGGCCGTAGTCTTCCTTGCCTCGCTCCAGGCTGGTCGAATCGCGCGGGTCGAAGCCGGCCATCACATTCAGCAGGAGAGCCAGGTCTTCGGCGCTCTTGCCGAGCGGCCCGCCCTGGTCGAGCGAGGAGGCGAAGGCGATCATGCCGTAGCGCGAGACGACGCCGTAAGTGGGCTTCAGGCCCGAGATGCCCGTGAGCGCGGCGGGCTGGCGGATCGAGCCGCCCGTGTCGGTGCCGGTGGCCGCCGGGCTCATGCGCGCGGCGACCGCCGCGGCCGAGCCGCCCGAGGAGCCGCCGGGCACGCGCGCCGCATCCCAGGGGTTCTTCACCGGCCCGAAGTGGGAGGTCTCGTTGGACGAGCCCATCGCGAACTCGTCCATGTTGGTCTTGCCGAGCAGCACCGTCCCCGCCTGGCCGAAGCGCTCGATCACGTGCGCGTCGTAGGGGCTGACGAAGTTGGCGAGCATCTTCGAGCCGCAGGTCGTGAGCATCCCGCGCGTGCAATAGATGTCCTTGTGCGCAAGGGGAATGCCGGTGAGCGGCTCGGCCGCCGGCGCGCCCGACTTGCCGCTGCGTCGCTCATCGGCGACGCGCGCATCGGCCAGCGCGCGGTCTTCATCGAGCGTGATGAAGGCGTTGAGGCGCGAATTGAGCGATTTCGCCCGCGCAATGAAGAGCTTGGTCAGCTCGACGGAGGAAATCTTCTTTGCGGCGAGGCTGGCCGAAAGCTCGGCGAGAGTCGAGTTAAGCACCTACTCGATCACTTTCGGTACGAGGTAGAGGCCCCCTTCCACAGCCGGCGCGATTTTCTGAAACTCGGCGCGCCTATCCTTCTCTCCGACCTCGTCGGGCCGCAGCCGCTGGGCGACCGGCACATGGCCATCGAGCGGATGCGCCATCGGCTCGATGCCGGCGGTGTCCTGCTTCTGGATCTGGTCGATCAGGCCGAGCACCCGGCTCAGGCGCTCGGCGATGACCGGCTCCTCCTCGGGCTTGAGCTCGATGCGGGCGAGCAAAGCGATGCGGCGGACCTGGTCGGGGCTGAGCATGTGGGGAAGAAGGGTGGGAGAAAAAGTGCCACAAATACCCCGACTTAGGCTTGCCGGGCGTAGTGGGAAGCGTATCATAGCCGCCGTTGCAATTATCGTTTTCGCGTCGATGGCTTAGAACGCGAAGTTAAGGAAAAAGCGACAAGAACATGTTCGGTTTTTTGCGCAGTTACTTCTCCAACGACCTGGCGATCGACCTCGGTACCGCGAACACGCTGATCTACGTACGCGGCAAGGGCATCGTGCTCGACGAGCCCTCGGTGGTGGCGATCCGCGAGGACAGCGGCCCGAACGCGAAGAAGTCCATCCAGGCGGTCGGCAAGGACGCCAAGCAGATGCTCGGCAAGACGCCGGGCAACATCGTCGCCATCCGGCCGATGAAGGACGGCGTGATCGCGAACTTCACGGTCACCGAGCAGATGCTCAAGTTCTTCATCAAGAAAGTGCACGACAACAAATTGTTCTCGCCCTCCCCGCGCATCATCATCTGCGTGCCGTGCGGCTCGACGCAGGTCGAGCGCCGCGCGATCCGCGAGGCGGCGACGGAAGCCGGCGCCGGCCAGGTGTATCTCATCGAGGAGCCGATGGCCGCGGCGATCGGCGCCGACCTTCCCGTCGCGGAGGCGACCGGCTCGATGGTGGTGGACGTGGGCGGCGGCACGACGGAAGTCGGCGTGATCTCGCTCGGCGGCGCGGTGCACAAGGGCTCGGTGCGCGTCGGCGGCGACAAGTTCGACGAGGCGATCATCAACTACATCCGCCGCAACTACGGCATGCTCGTCGGCGAGACCACCGCCGAGCTGGTGAAAAAGCAGATCGGCTCGGCGTTCCCGGGCAGCGAAGTGCGCGAGATGGAAGTGAAGGGCCGCAACCTCGCCGAGGGCATCCCGAGGAGCTTCACGATCTCCTCCAACGAGATCCTGGAGGCGCTCACCGAGCCGCTCAACCAGATCGTGTCCGCGGTGAAGAGCGCGCTCGAGCAGACGCCCCCCGAGCTCGGCGCCGACATCGCCGAAAAAGGCATGGTGCTCACCGGCGGCGGCGCGCTGCTGCGCGACCTCGACCGGCTGCTGATGGAAGAGACCGGGCTCCCGGTCATCGTCGCCGACGATCCGCTCACGTGCGTCGTGCGCGGCTCGGGCAAGGCGCTCGAGAAAATGGAGCACTTCGGGCCGATCTTCACGAACGAGTAAAGCAGCGGGGCGATGGAGCACACGCCCCCGCCGTTCTTCAGCCGCGGCCCGGCGCCCCTCGTTCGCCTCGCTTTCTTCGGCTCGCTTTCGCTCGCGCTGCTCGTGCTCGACGCGCGCTTCAAGTACACCGAGAGCGTGCGCAGCGTGATCGCCCTCGCCGTCTATCCCCTGCAGGTGCTCGCCACGTTCCCGGTCGAGATGGGCGAGCGCGTCGCGGGCTACTTCACGAGCCAGGTGCAGCTCAAGGAAGAGAACGCCGAGCTGCGCGCGAAGCTGCTCGCGGCCTCGCAGGCCGCGCAGCGCTTCGAGTCGGTGCGCGCCGAGGCCGACGAGCTGCGGCGCCTGATCGGCGCCTCGGAGCGCCTGAAGCTCGAGGTGACGCCGGCCGAGGTGCTCTACAACGCCCGCGACCCGTACGCGCGCAAGGTCGTGATCGACAAGGGCACGAGCCAGGGTGTGCGCGCCGGCTCGCCGGTGATCGACGAATCGGGCGTGGTCGGCCAGGTGACGCGCGCCTACGGTCCGATCGCCGAAGTGACCCTCGTCACGGACAAGGACCAGGCGATTCCGGTGCAGGTGGTGAGAAACGGCTTGCGCGCGGTCGCCTTCGGCTCGGGCTCGGGCGGCATGCTCGAGCTGCGCTTCATGGCCGCCAATGCCGAGATCCAGAACGGCGACCGGCTCGTCACCTCGGGCATCGACGGGGTGTATCCCGCCGGGCTTCCGGTCGCCACCGTCGCCCGCGTCGAGCGCGATGCCGCGTACACCTTCGCGCGCATCATCTGCCAGCCGGCGGCGGGCGTCGAGAGCGGCCGCTACGTGCTCGTGCTGAAAACCGACGCGCGGCCGGCGCCCCTGCCCGAGGAAGCCGGCCCGGCGCAAAAGAAGGCCGGCAAGACGCGCAAGACGCGCAGGAAGGACGCCGATGCAGCTCAGTGACGGCACCGCCTCGCGCATCCTCCTGCCCGTGCGCGCGAGCACGATCCTCGTGTCCTTCGCGCTGGCCCTGCTCGCCAACTTCCTGCCCTGGAAAAACGTGATGCTCGCGCCCGACTTCGTCGCGCTCGTGCTCGCCTTCTGGTGCATCCGCCAGCCGCGCCTGGTCGGCCTGGGCGCGGCCTGGGTGCTGGGGCTCCTCACCGACGCGGGGAACGGCGTGCTGATGGGCCAGCACGCGCTTGCCTACGCGCTGCTCGCCTTCGCCTCGATCACGCTCTCGCGCCGCATCCTCTGGTTCCCGCTGTGGGGCCAGGCGCTGCACGTGGCGGCGCTGCTCGTCTTCACACAGGGCGTGGCGATGCTCGTGCGCCTCGCGGCCGGCGCGGACTTTCCCGGCTGGCAGATCCTGGTGGGGCCGCTCCTTGGCGCGTTCCTCTGGCCCATCGTGACGACGGTCCTTCTCTCGCCGCAACGCCGGCCGGCCGACGTCGACGAAAACCGGGCGATCTGAGATGCAGACCGCGACCGAGATCAAGGACCGCGAGCGCGAGCTGCACTACTTCCAGCTGCGCGTGGGCTTCGCCGGCTTCATCGTGCTCGTCTGCTTCGGGCTGCTGTTCGCGCGCTTTTTCCAGCTCCAGGTCGTGCAGCACGACACCTACGCCGCCAAGGCCGACGAGAACCGCATTTCGATCGTGCCGATCGCGCCCAACCGCGGCCTGATGCTCGATCGCAACGGGGTCGTCCTCGCGCGCAACTACTCGGCCTACACGCTCGAGATCTTCCCCGACAAGGTAAAGGACCTCGAGCGCACGATAGGCGAGCTCGCCGACGTGGTGGAAATCCAGGCGAAGGACCGCAACCGCTTCAAGAAGCTCCTGCAGGAAATGCGGAACGCCGAGAGCCTGCCGATCCGCACGCGGCTCACCGACGAGGAAGTCGCCCGCTTCGCCGCCAACCGCTACCGGTTTCCCGGCGTGGAGATCAAGGCGCGCCTGTTCCGCCAGTATCCCTTCGGCGATGTGGCCTCGCACGTGATCGGCTACATCGGCCGCATCAACCAGAAGGACAAGGAGAACCTCGAGAAGCTCGGGGTGGAGGCGAACTACCGCGGCACCGACTTCATCGGCAAGGCGGGCCTGGAGGCGAGCTACCAGCAGGAGCTGCACGGCACCACCGGCTTCGAGCAGGTCGAGATCGACGCGGGCGGGCGCGGCATCCGCACGCTCGCGCGCACCGGCGCGCAGCCGGGCAACAACGTCACGCTCACCCTCGACGTCAAGCTGCAGCAGGTCGCCGAGGCGGCCTTCGGCGAGCGCCGCGGCGCGCTCGTCGCGCTCGAGCCCTCGACGGGCGCGGTGCTCGCCTTCGTCTCCAGGCCCGGCTTCGACCCGAACCTGTTCGTCGACGGCATCGACTCGCAGAGCTGGAAGGAGCTGAACGAATCGCCCGACCGCCCGCTCAACAACCGCGCGATCGCCGGCGTGTACCCGCCCGGCTCGACCTTCAAGCCCTACCTCGCGCTCGCCGCGCTCGAGCTCGGCAAGCGCCGCCCGCAGCAGGCGATCTTCGATCCCGGGCATTTCGATTTCGGCGGCCGGCGCTTCCGCGACGACAAGAAGGGCGGCCACGGCTCGGTGGACATGTACAAGTCCATCGTCGAATCCTGCGACACCTACTACTACATGCTCTCCAACGACCTCGGCATCGACGCGATCGCGCGCTTTCTCGCGCCCTTCGGCTTCGGGGCCCGCACCGGCATCGACATGGACGGCGAGGCGCTCGGCGTGCTGCCTTCGCCCGAGTGGAAGCAGAAGCGCTTCCGCCGTCCCGAGCAGCAGAAGTGGTACGCGGGCGAGACGATCTCGATCGGCATCGGCCAGGGCTACAACTCCTACACGCCGATCCAGCTCGCGCAGGCCGTCGCCGCGATCGCCGCCGGGGGCAGCGTGTACCGGCCGCACCTCGTCTCGCACGTCGACAACCTGCGCACGGGCGAGCAGCGCAGCATCGAGCCGCAGCTCGTGCGCCGCATCCCGCTAAAGGAGGAGAACCTCGAGTTCATCCGGCGCGCGATGGCGGGAGTGAACAAGGAAGGCACCGGCGCGCGCGCCTTCGCGGGCGCCCAGTACACGAGCGGCGGCAAGACCGGTACCGCGCAGGTCATCGCGATCAAGGCGAACGAGAAGTACGACGAGAAGAAGGTGCACGAGCGCCACCGCGACCACTCGCTCTTTATCGCCTTCGCGCCGCTCGAGAGCCCGAAGATCGCGCTCGCGGTGCTGGTGGAGAACGGCGGCTTTGGCGCGCGCGCCGCCGCGCCGATCGCGCGCACCGTGCTCGACTACTACCTGCTCGGCAAGCTGCCCGAGGTGCCGGCCGACGCCCCGCCGGCCAAGGGCACCGCGCCCGCCGCCGCGGAGGACGAGGACGACGAAGAGGAGGAGGGCGACTGATGGCGCTGGATGGCGCGCTGTTCACGCCGCGGCGCCTCGCCGCGAGCCTCGTCGAAGGCGTCGACGCGCCGCTTTTCATGCTCGCGCTCGCCCTTTCGGCGCTGGGCCTCGCCACGCTCTACTCGGCGAGCTACGAGCTGCCGGCGCGGGTCACCGCGCAGGTCGCCAACCTGGGCGTCGCGCTCACCGCCATGTGGCTCGTCTCGCGCATCCCGCCGCAGACGCTGATGCGCTTCGCGCTGCCGGCCTACCTGATCGGCGTGGCGCTCCTCGTCGCGGTCGCGCTCTACGGCGACACGGTCAACAACGCCAAGCGCTGGCTGCACGTGGGCGTGACGCGCTTCCAGCCCTCCGAGATGATGAAGCTCGCGCTGCCGCTCGTTCTGGCCTGGTACTTCCACCGGCGCGAGCAGGGGCCGCGCCTGCGCGACTTTGCGCTCGCGACGCTGCTCTTCATCGTGCCCGTGGCGCTCATCGCCAAGCAGCCCGACCTCGGCACCGCGGTGCTGGTCGCCGCGGTCGGCTTCTACGTGATCTTCTTCGCGGGCCTGGGCTGGAAGGTGCTCGTCACGATGGGCGTGCTGGGCGCGGCGAGCCTCTTCCCGCTCTGGGGCATGCTGCACGAGTACCAGAGGAATCGCATCCGCACGCTCATCGACCCGAACCAGGACCCGCTCGGCGCGGGCTATCACACCATCCAGTCCACGATCGCGGTCGGCTCGGGCGGCCTCACCGGCAAGGGCTGGCTGCACGGCACGCAGACGCACCTCGAGTTCATCCCCGAGCGGCACACCGACTTCATCTTCGCGGTCTTCTCCGAGGAGTTCGGCCTCGCCGGCAACATGCTCCTCGTCACGCTCTACGCGCTGCTCATCGCGCGCGGCCTCATGATCGCGGCGAATGCGCCGACCGTGTTCGCGCGCCTGCTCGCCGCCTCGGTCACGCTCATGTTCTTCACCTACGCCTTCGTGAACATGGGCATGGTGTCCGGAATCCTGCCGGTCGTGGGCGTGCCGCTGCCCTTCATCTCCTACGGCGGGACGGCGCTACTTACGCTCTTCATCGGCATCGGCATCCTGATGAGCGTGCACCGCCATAGGAGACTGGTGCAGAGTTAGCGGCTTTCCCTTACTTCGCTGCCTGCGGAAAGGCGGGCAGCTTGCCGATGTCGCGCGGGTCGTGCTGGATGACGATCGTCGCTTTCAGGTTCGCCGCCATCCGCTTGATGCGATCGAGCGAAGCGAGCGTCTGCGCGCGGTCGAAGTTGAAGACCGGCACGCCGTTGCTCTCCCAGTTCTCGTGGAAGTGGGTGAGGTCGCCCATCAGGATCACCGGGCCTTTTTCCTTCAGCTGCACGAGCAGCGACTGGTGGCCGGGCGTGTGGCCGGGCGTGCGCAGCACCACGACGCTGCCATCGCCGAACACGTCCTTGTCGAGCGAAAGCGCCTCGTACTTTCCGCCGCCTTTGGTCCAGGGCTCGTAGGCCGCCGCGTTCGCGCCCTGCAGGGGCGGGTTGGCGTTGATGCCGTCCCAGTCGCCTTTGCCGACGAGCAAGGTCGCGCCGGCGAAGTTCTTCAGCTGGCCGGTGTGATCGCCGTGGAAGTGGCTGACGCCGACGTATTTCACCTGCTCGGGCGTCACGTTCACTTCCTTCAGCCGCTCGACGATGCCGACTTTCGGCGCGTTCGGATTGGAGCCCGGCGCAAAGCCCGTGTCCCAGACCAGGTAGTCCGTTCCGTGCTTGATCAGGTAGCAGCTGAAAGTGAAGGTGAGGACGAAATCCTTGCGGTAGGCGTGCGTGTCGGACCAGCGCTCGCCCACGGCGGTCGGCTTTGCGCCCGTGCCGCAATCGATGCGCGTGAGCGTCACTTCGGCCTGCCCGAACGCCGCCCTCGCGACGAGTAGCAGGGCGGCCAGCATTGAAATCCTCTTCATCGTTTTCTCCCTTGTGCAAAGCGAACGCGAAGTTTGCCTTTGTTGCGCACAAAACGCCCGATATTGCGTAGCAGCACGATTTTGAAATTCTACTTCGCATGATGAAATGCTGTTAACTTAACATCCTGTAAATGCTTGTTTTTCATGACCCTGAAAACGTCCACTCGGATTATTGCTCTGCATCATGCACAAACGTAAAGTGCTTCCAATTCAAGTCCCTGCGTCCACCACATTTCACAAGGAGAAACCATGAGCGCCCGAGACAAGGACATCGCGCAACTCGAGAAGGACTGGGCCGAAAACCCGCGCTGGAACGGCGTGAAGCGCGGCTACGGCGCCGCCGATGTGGTGCGCCTGCGCGGCAGCCTGAAAATCGAGCACACGCTCGCGCGGCTCGGCGCCGAAAAGCTCTGGAAGCTCTGTAACGAGCGCCCGTTCGTGAATTCGCTCGGCGCGCTCACCGGCAACCAGGCGATGCAGCAGGTGAAAGCGGGTGTGCCGGCGATCTACCTCTCGGGCTGGCAGGTCGCGGCGGATGCGAACGACTCGCTCTCCATGTACCCGGACCAGTCGCTCTACGCGGTGTCCTCGGTGCCGACGGTGGTGAAGCGCATCAACAACGCGCTCATGCGCGCCGATCAGATCCAGACGATGGAGGGCAAGGGGGACATCGACTGGTTCGCGCCGATCGTGGCCGACGCCGAGTCTGGCTTCGGCGGTGTGCTCAACGCCTTCGAGCTCATGAAGGCGATGATCGACGCGGGCGCGGCGGGCGTGCACTTCGAGGACCAGCTCGCCTCGGTCAAGAAATGCGGCCACATGGGCGGCAAGGTGCTCGTGCCGACGCAGGAAGCGGTGCAGAAGCTGATCGCGGCGCGCCTCGCGGCCGACGTGATGGGCGTGCCCACCGTGCTCCTGGCGCGCACCGACGCGGAGGCCGCGGACATCGTTACGTCGGACGTGGACGAGAACGACAAGCCCTTCATCACCGGCGAGCGCACCTCGGAAGGCTTTTATCGCACGAAGAAGGGCTTCGAGCAGGCGCTCTCGCGCGGGATCGCCTACGCCGAGTACGCCGACATGGTGTGGTGCGAGACCGGCACGCCGGACCTCGCCTTCGCGCGCAAGTTCGCCGAGGGCGTGCGCAAGAAGTATCCGAACAAGATGCTCGCCTACAACTGCTCGCCCTCCTTCAACTGGAAGCGCAACCTGGATGACGCGACGATCGCGAAATTCCAGCGCGAGCTGGGCGCGATGGGCTACAAGTTCCAGTTCATCACCCTTGCGGGCTTCCACGCCCTCAACTACTCGATGTTCGAGCTCGCGCACGGCTACGCGCGCGAGAACATGAGCGCCTTCGTCGAGCTGCAGCAGAAGGAGTTCGCCGCGGCCGAGAAGGGCTTCACCGCGGTCAAGCACCAGCGCGAGGTCGGCACCGGCTACTTCGACGCCATCACGCAGGCCTGCACCGGCGGCAAGGCCTCGACCACGGCGCTGCACGGCTCGACCGAGGACGCGCAGTTCTTCGAGGAAAACGCGGAGAAGGCGAAGAAGGCCGCTTAAAAAAGGCCCGCGACCGATTCGCGCAGGGCCGTCAGCGGCACGAGCAGCAGGATCAGCACGAGCAGCAGCACCGCCGGTGACATGTCGACGTGGGCGATCGGCGGCACGAACCGGCGGATCGGCCTGAGCAGCGGCCGCGTCATCGTGTCGAGCACGTATTGCACCGGCGTGTGCGGGTTCACCCACGAGAGCACCGCCATGAAGATGAGCACGAAGATGAGGATCTG
The DNA here is from genome assembly GCA_036262835.1 of Burkholderiales bacterium. Lineage (GTDB taxonomy): Bacteria > Pseudomonadota > Gammaproteobacteria > Burkholderiales > SG8-39 > RBG-16-66-20. The sequence goes on from DATAID010000075.1 coordinate 20,649, forward strand.
CACGCTGTAGAGGATCAGGTCCACGAAGGACTGGGCGAACAGGATCCCGGCGGCGATGCCCGGCGCCGAGGAAAGATCGCGGCCCGAGAGCGTGGCGAGCACCGCCAGGATGACCGCCTGCAGCAGCCACGCGCAGATCCAGCTCGCGAGGTCGAGCCCGAAGAGCGAGGGAATCACGCGCCGCGCCGGCATCACCATCCAGCTCGTGGTCGCGAGCACGAATTCGCCGAACTGGTTGCGAAAGGGCACGCGCAGCCACTGGAAGTAGAAGCGCAGCAGGAACATGAAGACGAAGAAAATGCCCACGTAGCGCACCACGATGCCGAGCATTTCACCGAGCATTGGCGCTGGTCTCCTCTTTAATCCTTGCCGAACGCATCGCCGATCTCCGCGCCCCGGCGGCTCGCCGCCTCGACTGCCTTTTTGAAGCGCTCTGCCATCTGTTCCTTTTCAAAAACCTCCAGGGCCGCCTGCGTCGTCCCGCCCCTGGAGGTGACGCGCTCGCGCAGCGTCGCGGGCGTTTCCTTGCTCTGCGCGGCGAGCATCGCCGAGCCCAGCACGGCTTCTATCGCCAGTTTTTGTGATGTTTCAGTAGATAAACCCAAAGAAACACCGGCTGCAGCCAATTGCTCGATGAACCAGAACACATAGGCCGGGCTGCTCGCCGAGACCGCAGTCACCGGATCGAGCAGCGCCTCGTCCTTCACCCACACCGTCTTGCCGACCGCGCCGAGGATGCGCTCGGCGCTCTTCTTCGCGGCGGCGCCGACGCCCGCCGGCGCATAAAGGCCCGCGATGCCGGCGCCGATCAGCGCCGGCGTATTGGGCATGACGCGCACCATGTCGCGGTAGCCGCCCAGCCAGCGCGACAGGTCGGCGAGCCGGATGCCCGCGGCGATCGTCACGACGAGCTGGCGCCTGAGCAGCGGCGCGAGCGCGAGCGCCGCCTCGCGCATCTGCTGGGGCTTGACCGCGAGCACGACGACCTGCATGCCGGCGAGCGATTTGTCGTCGCTCTTCGCGAAGGTTTTCACGCGCAGCCTGGCGATCCGCCTGCGCGCCGCGGCGTCGGGCTCGACCACGTGCAGGTCGGCCGCCTTCTGCCCCCGCTTGATGAGGCCGCCCGCGAGCGCCGTGGCCATGTTGCCGCCCCCGATGAAAACGATCTTCATGGCTCGCACTCGTGCTCGGTCACGCGGCGTCCCTGACCTGATTTCTCGCGCCGAAAATCGCCGTGCCGACGCGCACCATCGTCGCGCCTTCGGCGATCGCGAGCTCCAGGTCGTCCGACATGCCGACCGAGAGCGTGTCGACCTGGAAGCGCGGCTTCAGGTTCTCGTAGAGCTCCTTCAGCTCGTGGTAGCGCGCCCGGTCCGCGCCGGGCTCCGGAACGGCCATGAGGCCGCGCACCCGCAAGCGCGGCAGGCTCTTGATGTTTTCCACCAGAGTCAGAACCGCCTCGGGAGCGACGCCGCTCTTGGATGCTTCGCCCGAAACGTTGACCTGGACCAGCACGTTGAGCGGCGGCAGGTTGCCCGAGCGCTGGCCGGAGAGCCGGCGCGCGAGCTTCTCGCTGTCGACGGTGTGCACCCAGGCGAAACGTCCGGCGGCAACGCGCGTCTTGTTCGATTGAAGCGGGCCGATCAGGTGCCATTCGATCGGCTTGTCGCGCAGCGCCTCGATCTTCTCGGCCGCTTCCTGGACGTAGTTCTCGCCGAAAGCACGCTGGCCGGCGGCGTACGCCTCCTCGATGCGCTCCGGCGGATGGGTCTTGGAAACCGCCAAAAGCGTCACGCTTTCCGGGCGACGTCCGGCCGCGGCCGCAGCGCGTGCAATGCGGTCCTTTACGGCTTGCAAGTTGTCGTGGATAGACCGCATACTCTCGCCACTCAGCCTCGCGGGGGATTGTAATGGATCTCACTGAATTGCTTGCGTTTGTGGTCAAGAACAAGGCCTCCGACCTGCACCTGTCGTCGGGCTTGCCGCCGATGATCCGAGTGCACGGCGACATCCGCCGCATCAACGTGCCGCCGATGGAGCACAAGGACGTGCACTCGATGGTGTACGACATCATGAACGACGGGCAGCGCAAGTTCTACGAGGAAAACCTCGAGTGCGACTTCTCGTTCGCGGTGCCGAACCTCGCGCGCTTCCGGGTGAACGCGTTCGTGCAGAACCGCGGCGCCGCCGCCGTGATGCGGACGATTCCCTCGAAGATCCTCTCGCTCGAGGATCTCAAGTGCCCGAAGATATTCAAGGACATCTCCGAGTACCCGCGCGGCATCGTGCTCGTCACGGGACCGACCGGCTCGGGCAAGTCGACCACGCTCGCCGGCATGATCAACCACATCAACGAGAACGAGCAGGGCCATATCCTCACCATCGAGGACCCGATCGAGTTCGTGCACGAGTCGAAGAAGTGCCTGATCAACCAGCGCGAGGTCGGACCGCATACGCTGTCCTTCTCCAACGCGCTGCGCAGCGCGCTGCGGGAAGACCCGGACGCGATCCTCGTGGGCGAGATGCGCGACCTGGAGACGATCCGCCTCGCGCTCTCGGGCGCGGAAACGGGCCACCTCGTGTTCGGCACCCTGCATACGTCCTCGGCCGCCAAGACGATCGACCGGATCGTCGACGTGTTCCCGGCGGCGGAAAAGGAGATGGTGCGCGCGATGCTCTCGGAGTCGCTGCGCGCGGTGATCTCGCAGACGCTGCTCAAGACCAAGGACGGCAACGGCCGTGTCGCCGCGCACGAGATCATGATCGGCACGCCGGCAATCCGGAACCTGATCCGCGAGAACAAGATCGCGCAGATGTACTCGGCGATCCAGACCGGCGCGCAGATCGGCATGCAGACGCTCGACCAGAACCTCACGGATCTGGTCAAGCGCAACATCGTCTCGATGGCCGAGGCGCGCGGCAAGGCGGCAAATAAAGATAACTTCGCAGGCTAAGGGCGGAGGCGACCCATGGAACGAGAACAGGCAGTCAAATTCATGTACGACCTGCTTCGCGCGCTGATCGCGAAGAAAGGCTCGGACCTCTTCATCACCGCGGGCTTCCCGCCGGCGATGAAGATCGACTCGAAGATGACCCCGGTGTCGCAGACCGCGCTCACCGGCCAGCACTCGGCGATGCTCGCGCGCGCGATCATGAACGACAAGCAGGCGGCCGAGTTCGAGGCGAAGAAGGAGTGCAACTTCGCCATCGCGCCGGCCGGCATCGGCCGCTTCCGCGTCAACTGCTTCATCCAGCAGGGCCAGGTCGGCATGGTGCTGCGCGTGATCACCACCTCGATCCCGAACTTCGAGGACCTGAAGCTGCCGCCGGTGCTGAAGGACGTGGCGATGACCAAGCGCGGCCTGGTGCTCTTTGTCGGCGGCACCGGCTCGGGCAAGTCGACCTCGCTTGCGGCGATGCTCGGCTACCGCAACGAGAACTCGCACGGCCACATCATCACGATCGAGGACCCGGTCGAGTACGTGCACCCGCACAAGAACTGCATGATCACGCAGCGCGAGGTCGGCGTGGACACCGACTCGTGGGAGGCGGCGCTCAAGAACACGCTGCGCCAGGCGCCCGACGTGATCCTGATCGGCGAGATCCGCGACATGGAGGTCATGGAGCACGCGGTCGCGTTCGCTGAAACCGGCCACCTCGCGCTCGGCACGCTGCACGCGAACAACTCCAACCAGGCGATGGACCGGATCATCAACTTCTTCCCGGAAGCGCGCCGGCACCAGCTGCTGATGGACCTGTCGTTGAACCTCAAGGCGGTGGTCTCGCAGCGCCTGATCCCGCTTCGCGAAGGCAAGGGCCGGGCCGCCGCGGTGGAAGTGCTGCTCAATTCGCCGCTCATTTCCGACCTCATCTTCAAGGGCGAGATCCACGGCATCAAGGAAATCATGAAGAAGTCGCGGGAGCTCGGCATGCAGACCTTCGACCAGGCGCTGTTCGACCTGTACGAGGCCGGCCGCATCAGCTACGAGGATGCGCTGCGCTTCGCCGATTCCACCAACGAAGTCCGCCTCAACATCAAGCTGCACGGCAAGGAGATGAAGGGCAAGGACCTCACCAAGGGCATCGAGCACCTCGATATCGTCTGAACGGCTCTGGAGACCGAGGACAAAGGGCCGCGCAAGCGGCCCTTTTTTATTATGGACCGACTCTTCTTTACGCTCGCCGGCCTCTCCGCCCTCCTCGGGGTGGCGCTCGGCGCCTTCGCCGCGCACGGCCTGAAAGAGCGGCTCGCCCCCGAGTTGCTCGCCACCTTCGAGGTCGGCGTGCGCTACCAGATGTATCACGCGTTCGCCCTGGTCGCGGTCGCCTGGGCCTGCACCCGCTGGCCCGGAACGGTCGTGAACGTAGCCGGCTGGCTCTTCCTTGCCGGAACGATCCTATTTTCTGGCAGCCTCTACGTCCTCGCGCTCACCGGCGCGCGCTGGCTTGGCGCCCTGGCGCCGATCGGCGGCCTCGCCTTCCTCGGTGGATGGGCGTGCCTCGCCTGGAGCGCGTGGAAAGGATGACTGCATAATGGATTCTCAAGGAGCAAAAGCCATGATGGTCACCGTTTTCCGCTCGCGCGTCCGGCCCGAGCTCAAGGACGAGTACGTCGCGTGGGCGACGCGCATGAACGAGCTCGCGAAGACGATGCCCGGCTACGTCTCGCACAAGGGCTTCGCCGCCGAGGACGGCGAGCGCTGCACCATCGTGGAATTCGAGTCGGAGGAAGCGCACCGCGGCTGGGCCGAGCACCCCGAGCACCGCGAGGCGCAGAAGCTCGGCCGCCAGAAGTTCTACCTCGAGTACAGCATCCACATCTGCAAGGCGGTGCGCTCGAACCGCTTCAAGGGCGCCGGTTAGAACCGGCCACGATCCTGAACTCGTAGAGGCGGCATTCGAGCGCGCCGTTGTAGAGCGGCACCCGGCGCGCGGCCTCGAGCCGGATCATCCTGGCGAGGCGCAGGTCGGCCGTGAAGAAGTGGCAGCGCCAGCCGGCGAAGCGCTTCTTTAGCGCGTTGCCGAGCATCGGGTAAAAGCGCGCCAGCTCCTCGCTCGAGCCGATTCGCTCGCCGTAGGGCGGATTCGCGATCATGACGCCCGAGTCCGCCGGCGCCGAGCGCTCGAGCACGTCCGCGCGCTCGAGCCTCACCCAGCGTTCCACGCCCGCCGCGGCGAGCGTTCTTTTGGCTTCGGTAAGGGCGCGCGGGTCATTGTCGCTGCCGAAGAGTTGAAGGGTTTTTGGCGGGTCCGGATGTTTCGCTTCCCTTTTTATTTTTTCCCAGAGGGAGGCGTCGAAAGCCTTCAATTTCTCAAAACCGAAATTCCGGTTCGCCCCGGGCGCCCTGCCCCTCGCCATCGCAGCGGCCTCGGCGAGGATCGTGCCGCCGCCGCACATCGGATCGAGGAACGGCTCCTCCGGCTTCCATCCCGAGAGCAGGACGAGGCCGGCGGCGAGGTTCTCGCGCAGCGGCGCCTCGGTGCGCCCGGAGCGCCAGCCGCGCTTGAAGAGCGGCTCGCCCGAGGTATCCAGGTAGAGCGCGCCCCTCGCTTCCTCGAGGAAGGCGTGGATGCGTACCTCGGGCGCGGCGCGATCCACGCTCGGCCGCCGGCCCGTCTCGTCGCGAAAACGGTCGCACACCGCGTCCTTGATGCGCAGCGTGGCGAAATCGAGGCTCTTCAGCGGGCTTTTCTGCGCGGAAACCGCGACGCGAATCGTCCTTTCCACGTCGAATTTCTTCTTCCAGTCCAGGGCGCGCGCGGCTTCATAGAGGTCATGCTCGTTGCGGTACTGCAGCTCGGCGACCCGCCACAAGATGCGGGACGCGATGCGCGAGCGCAGGTTGGCGCCATAGCAGGCGCTCCAGCCGCCGGCGAACGCGACGCCGCCCGGCACCACGCGAGCATCTGTCGCGCCGAGCGAGGCGAGCTCCTGGGCGAGCAGCGCCTCGAGGCCTCGCGGCGAGGTGGCAAAGAAGAATTCCATGGCGTTGACGCGGGCCGAAGGGCGGCGCGAGGATAACAGAACCATGGAGCCGAGCGCCGCAGATTGGCTTGCCCGGGGCGACGCCCACTACGACGCGCAGCGTTGGAACGAGGCCGGCGAGGCGCTCGAGCGGGCGCTCGCCGCCTCGCCTGGCACGGCGCGCGCGTGGTATCGCCTAGGCAACGTGCGCGAGGAGCAGGGCCGCGACGAGGACGCCGTCGCCTGCTTTCAGAAGGCGCTCGCGCTCGATCCCGCGCACGCGCAGGCCTGGAACAATCTCGGCGGCGCGCACCAGCGGCTCGGCCGCCTCGACCCGGCGGCCGATGCTTTTCGGCGGGCGATCGCGGCCGACCCCATGCTGCCGCAGCCCTATCTGAATCTGGGCCGCCTGCACGGCACGCGCGGCGAGCACGCCGCGGCGGCCGCGTGCTTCGAATCCGGCCTCGCGCGCCATCCGGGCGATCCGACCTTTGCGCACCTGGTTGCGGCTGCGCGCGGCGAAAACAGCGCGCGCGCCCCGGCCGGCTATGTCACGCATCTCTTTGACGGCCTCGCAGCGGGATTCGAAAAGCATCTGGTGCAGGACCTCGGCTACAAAGTGCCGGAGGCGCTTGCCGCGCTCGCTCTTCCGGCGCTGCGCGCGGTGCCGCATCCGCGCGCGCTGGATCTCGGCTGCGGCACCGGCCTCGTCGGCGCGGCGCTCGCCGGCGCGGGGATCGAGCTCCTGGGCGTCGACCTGTCGGAGCGCATGCTCGAGATCGCCCGCGCGCGCGGCGTTTATGCCCGCCTCGAGAAAGCCGAGATCGTCGAGGCGCTCGCGCGTGAGCGCGAGCGCTCGCTCGACGCGGTCTTCTCGGCCGACGTCTTCATCTACATCGGCGATTTGAGCGCGGTCTTTGCGGCGGCGGCGAGGGTGCTCAAGCCGGGCGGCGTCTTCGCGTTCTCCGTCGAAGGGCTCGAGGGCGGCCGCTACCGGCTGCAGCCGAGCGGCCGCTATGCGCAATCGCCGGCTTACCTGAGAGAGCTCGCGGCAGCCTGCGGACTGGTCGAGAGGCGCCTCGAGCGCACGCCGATCCGGCGCGAAGGCCGCGGCTACGCCGAAGGATGGCTCGCGCTCTTCGCCGGCCCTAGCAGGACTCGCTAGGTCAGCAGCCTGCGCCGCGTGAGCACGGTGGCGAGATAAAAGCCCCCGGCCGCATAGGCGCAGAGCACGGCGAGGTGCAGGAGCACCTGCGTAGGCCAGCCGCCGGCGAGCATCGGGCGCACGAGCTCGATGCCGTGGTAGAGAGGAAGGATTTCGGCGACCAGGCGCACCGCCGCGGGCAGAGGGTCGATCGGGAAGAACACGCCCGAGAGCAGCATCATCGGCGTGAGCACGAGCGTCATGTAGTAGCTGAAGAAATCGTAGCCGGTGGCGAGCGCGTTGATGCAAAGGCCGAGGCCGCCGAACGCGAGCCCGATCAGCGCCAGCACCGGAATCGCGGCGAGCGAGTGCGGGAACGAGGCGTAGCCGACCACGGCCACGACCGCGAGCATGCAAAGGCCGGCCGAGAGCGCCTTGGTCGCCGCCCAGGCCCATTCGCCCGCAAGCACGTCCTCGAGCGTCATCGGCGCGTTGACGATCGCTTCCCAGGTCCTTTGCACGTGCATCCGGGAAAAAGCCGAGAAGAGCGCCTCGAAGCTCGCCGCCATCATGGTCGAGCTGCCGAGGAATCCGCCCGCAAGGTAGGCGAAGTAGCTCGTGCCGCCCATGTTGCCGAGCACCGAGCCCAGGCCGTAGCCCAGGCCGAAGAGCATGATCAGCGGATCGGCGAGGTTGCCGAGGATCGAGGGAATCGCGAGCTTGCGCCAGACGAGGAAATGGCGCTGCCAGACCGCAATAAAGCGCGCGCTGAGCGCGGGCAGGGCGTAGAAGCGCGGTTTCATGCGGCCGATCCCGTCCCTAATCCCTCAGGTCGCGCCCGGTCAGCCTGAGGAACACGTCCTCGAGGTTCGCCGGGCGGTGCAGGTAGCCCAGATCGGCTCGGCCGCGCAGCGCGGCGAGCACGGGCTCCCCGTCGTTCGCATAACAGAAAAGCGTCTCGCCCACGCGCTCGCAGCGAAGCGCGAGCCGGGAGGCTTCGGCCGCCCAGGCATCGAGCCCCTGCCCGTGCACCTCGACCACCTGCGGCTCGATGGTGCGCGCGATCAGCTCGCGCGGCGTGCCCGAGGCGATGATGCGGCCGTGGTCCATGACCGCCACGCGCGAGCACAGGCGCTCGGCTTCCTCCATGAAATGCGTGGTGAGGAGGATCGTGCGGCCCTGCTGCGTGAGGCTGCGCAGGCGCTCCCAGATCAGGTGGCGCGCCTGCGGGTCGAGGCCCGTGGTGGGCTCGTCCATGAAAAGGAGCTGCGGGTCGTTAACGAGCGCGCGCGCGAGCGTGAGGCGCCGCTTCATGCCGCCCGAGAGCGTCTGGATCTTGGCCCCGGCGCGCCCGGCGAGTCCGGCGAACTCGAGCAGCTGCGGCATGCGCGCGGCGATGTCGCGCCCCGGCAGGCCGAAGTAGCGGCTGTAGACGAGCAGGTTCTCGGCGACGCTGAAGTCCGGGTCGAGGTTGTCGAACTGCGGCACGACGCCGACTTTCTCCCGCGCCTCGCGCGCATGAGCCGGTACGGCATGATCCAGGAGCCGGATCTCGCCCGCGTCGGGCTCCGCCAGGCCGAGGCAGAGCTTGAGGGTAGTCGTCTTGCCCGCGCCGTTGGGCCCGAGCAGGCCGAAGCATTCGCCCGCCGCGATTTCCAGCTCCACGCCCGCGACCACCTCGCGCTCGCCGAAGCTCTTGCGCAGGCCGCGCACCTGCAAGGCGGCCTTCATCTCCAGTTGTTCGTCACGATGGCGCGCAGGAGGTTCAGGCGGCGGTGGAAGAAATGATCCGCGCCGGGCACGACGACCACCGGCAGGTCCTGCTTGAGGGCCCAGTCGAGCACCGACTGCAGCGGCACCGTGTCGTCCTTCTCGCCGTGGATGAGCAGCGTGTCGGGCGGGACCGGCGGCGCGGGAAACTTGTTCACCGCAAGGCCGATCAGCACCATGCGCTCCGCGGTCACGGTCTGCGCAAGCTTGGTCTGCATCGCCGCGCCGAACGAGAAGCCGGCGAGCACCGGCCGCTCGCTTTTCGTGAAGCGAAGCACCGCGGCGAGGTCCTCCACTTCGCCCCGCCCCTCGTCGTGGCGCCCTTCGCTCGCGCCCACGCCGCGGAAGTTCGCCCGCCAGGCGGCATAGCCGAGATCGACGAAGGCGCGCGCGAGCGTCTGCACCACCTTGTTGTCGAGCGTGCCGCCAAAGAGCGGATGCGGGTGCGCGATCAGGGCGACGCCGCGCGCCGCGCCCTGGGGCTCGTCGATCGCACACTCGATTTTTCCGGCCGGCCCCGCGATCAGCTCGCGCCGGGTCGTGGCCCGCATTCAGACGCCTTCCATGGGAGGCGGGATTTTACCGAAGCGCTTGCCGGGTCGAGGCCGACGAGGCGAGGTAGATGAGATAGCCGAGCGCGACGAACGGCCAGAGCGTGCCGACGAGGCGGGTGAGGCCGTTGAAGTTGAGGAAGTGGCCCTGCCCCCAGACCTTGAGCGTCGCGGCGAGATAGGGGTTGGGCGGGGCGAGATTGACGAGCACGGTGGCCGCCATGAGCAGCACTGCCGCGCTCGCGAGGCGCGCAAGGCGCGGCAGCGCGAGCGCCGCCGCGGCAAGCGCGACGCCCGCGGCAAGGCCGAGCTGGCCCCCGGGCGTGAGCCAGCCGAGCATGTTCTCGGCGTGCATGAGGATCGCCATCGAAAGCGTCTTGACGACGAGCACGCCGGCGAGGAGCGCCGCGAGCAGCCGCCGCAGCGGCGCGCCCGGGCGCGCCACCGCCGAGGCAAGGAGCGCGACCGCGGCGAGATTCGCCGCGGCGGTCGCCGCCTCGATGAAGACGAAGATCTCCGCGCCATGCGGCCGGTTGGCGGTGCCGGAGACCAGATCGCGCAGGTCGCCCGTGCCGAAGAGGAGCGTCGCGGGATTGAGCTGCGCGAAAAGCCACAGGCCGAGCAGCGTGAGGCCGAGGTCGGCGGCGGCGCCCGGCTCGAACGCCGCGCTGCGCAGGCGCCGCAGCGGGCCCTCCTCGAGCAGCCAGTGCGCCATGCGAGCGCCCGCCACGCCGCCCGCCAGCGCGCCGGCGATGTTCGCGAGCAGATCGACATTGGAGGCGATTCGCGCCGGCAGGTAGCCCTGCGCGGTCTCCATCGCGAACGAGAGCGCGGCGCCGGTCAGAAACGTCACCAGCACCGCGCGCCCTGCCGCCTCGCGCGGATAGAGGGCGAGCGCGCACAGGATGCCGAAGGGCACGTAGCCGAGGAAATTGGCGGCGAGATCGAACACGGTGAGGTAGCGCGGCCAGGGGGCGACGAGGTAGGCGAGCGCCGGCGCGGCCGGCTCGCGCCAGCCGGCGAGCGGATAGAGGCTCGCGTACACCACGAGAAGCACGTACGCGGCGAGGAGAAAGCGCGCGAGGTTGGAGTGGCGCAAGCGGTTTAGCGCTGCAGCAGCAGAAGGACGAGCGCCGCGGCGAGCAGCGCGACCCCGGTCGCGAGCAAATGATTGCGCCGGCGGCTTTCCGCCTCGTTGCGCTCGAGCAGCCGCTCGAGCGCCGCGAGCCGATCCTCCTCGAGCAGCCGGTGCAGGAGCCGCGGCAGCGCGGGCAGCGTCTGCGCCCAGTAGGGCGCCTCGCGCCTGAGCCGGCGCAGCAGGCCGCGCCAGCCGATCTGCTCGCTCATCCAGCGCTCGAGGTACGGCTTCGCGGTCTGCCAGAGGTCGAGCTCCGGGTCGAGCTCGCGCCCCAGGCCCTCGATGTTGAGGAGCGTCTTTTGCAGCAGCACGAGCTGCGGCTGCACCGCGATATTGAAGCGCCGCGAGACCTGGAAGAGCCGCAGCAGCAGGCGGCCGAAGTAGATTTCCTTCAGCGGCCGCGCAAAGATCGGCTCGCAGACGGCCCGGATCGCGGCCTCGAACTCGTCCAGCCGCGTCTCGGCGGGCGCCCAGCCCGCATCGAGGTGGGCCTGCGCGACGCGCCGGTAGTCGCGGTTGAAGAAGGCGAGAAAATTCTGCGCGAGGTAGCTCTTGTCGGTCTCCGAGAGCGTGCCCATGATGCCGAAGTCGAGCGCGACGTAGCGCCCGCGCGTCTCCCCCTCCGTGGCAACGAGGATGTTTCCCGGATGCATGTCGGCATGGAAAAACCCGTGGCGGAACACCTGGGTGAAGAAGATCTCGACGCCCGCGCGCGCGAGCCGCGGGATGTCGACGCCTTTCTCGCGCAGGACCTGGACCTGCGAGATGGGCGTCCCGTGCATGCGCTCCATGACCATGACGCGCGGGGCGCAGAACTGCCAGTACAGCTTCGGCACGGCGAGGAGCGGCGAGCCCTCGAAATTGCGGCGCAGCAGCGAGGCATTCGCGGCCTCGCGCATGAGATCCAGCTCGTCCTCGAGGTGGCGCGCGAACTCGGCCACCACGTCGCGCGGACGCAGGCGCCGCGCCTCCGGCCAGCGCTCAAGGAGCGCCGCCGCGGTGTCGAGCAGGCGCACGTCGCTCGCGATTTCGCGCTCCACGCCCGGCCGCAGGACCTTGACCGCGACCTCGGTGCCGTCCCTGAGCCTCGCGAAATGAACTTGCGCGACGGAGGCGCTGGCGACGGGTTGTTGTTCGACTTCAAGAAAGATGTCCTCGACGGGGCTGCCGAGGGAATTTCTGATCTCGAGAAAAGCAAGCTCGGAAGGGAAAGGCGGCACCTGGTCCTGCAGCTTCGCCAGCTCGTCGGCGATGTCGAGCGGCAGCAGGTCGCGGCGCGTCGAGAGCATCTGGCCGAACTTGACGAAGATCGGCCCGAGCGTCTCGAGCGCTTCGCGCAGGCGCACCGCCCGAGTGTCGTCGCGCAATGGCGCGAAGCGCGGCAGCAACTGGTAGAGCCGGAACCGCAACGCGATCGAGAAAATCCTGACGAGGCGAAGGAGGCTGCCCATCTAGCGCGACCATCCCGCGCGCTCGATGCGTTGCTCGAGGGCCTCCAGGCGTTCGAGGAGCTCACGGGTGGCCTCGGTCAGCGCGTCGAACTCGGTGCGCGGGACGACCAGCCGCTTTTCCTCGAGCGCATATTCGACCAGCCCTTCGAGCAGGCGGCCGCCCGCATCCCGCCCGAGCGCGGCCGCCTCGCGCGCGGCGCCGACCAGCCGGTGCGCCACCACGTCGCCGAGCGCGCGTGAAAGCGCCTCCTCGAGGTCATCGAGCAGCACGGCGCGGGCGCGGTCGGAGTCGGAGGGCATGCAAGAAAAACAAAAGGCCACCTTGCGGCGGCCTTTCAGGAGTGTACTAGACGAGGGCCCGCAAGGCCCTCTTCTTCATTTCAGTGCATTTGCTGGATACCCGCCAGCGTCCAGCCGCTCGAGCCGTCCACGGGCTTGGCGAGGTTCCACACCTCCTCGAAGCCTTCGGTCGAACCGGCCGCCGACTCGCGGATCGTGCCCGAGAAGCGCACGCTCGCCCAGTGCCGGCTGCCCTCGGTGGCGACTTCGAGCAGGTCGGCGTTCAGGGACAGGACGTCCGTGTGCTGCGCAGCGCCGGCGCGGCCGAGGATATCGCGCTTGAGCTCCTCGAAGAGCTCGGGGCTCGTGAATTCGCGCAGCTCCTCCAGGTCGCCCTTGTCGTTGGCGATCTGCAGCTTCATGTAATTGAGCTTCGCCGCCTTGAGGAAGCCCGCCACGTCGAATCCGTCTGGAATGGTCGAGGCCGCCTGCGCGGGGGCGCGCTCGAAGCCGGAGGCCTGCGACGGCGGCGGGGCGGCGACGGTTTCGCTACCCAGTCCCGCGTATTGCACGGGCTGTCCCGTGCCGGCGCGCCGCTGCGCGATCGAGCGCAGGACCGCGGCGACGACGAAGACGAGCAGCGCGACGAGCATCATGCCGACGAGCAGGCCGCCCAGGCCGTTCGCGCCCATCAGCCAGCCGAGCACGCCGCCGAGCGCGAGTCCACCGAGCATCGGCCCCCATTTGGCCCAGCCGCTGGCGGGTTGGGCCGCCTGCGGCTGCGCGGCGGCGCCTTGCTGCGGGCTCGTCTGCTTGGCGGGCGCCGCCTGCTGCATCTGCTGCGCCGGCCGGGAGGGCGTGACGCTGCGCTGCGCGCCGATCGAGCGGCCGCCGCCCATGCGCGCGGCTTCCGCGTCGAGCGCGACGAGCGTGGCACCGAGCATCACCGCGGCAAGCGTCAAAACGATCTTTCTCATGGCGACTCTCCTTCGAACTGTGGCAATCATCCTACCCCAGCTTGTAGCCTCTGTGCACTGCAACCACGCCCGCGGCGAGGTTGAAGTATTCGACCCGCGCGAGCCCGGCGCGTTCCAGCATCGCGCGCAGGGTTTCCTGGTCGGGATGGCGCCGGATCGACTCGGCGAGGTAGCGGTAGGCTGCCGCGTCGCCGGCGACGCGCGCGCCGAGCCAGGGCAGCACGCGCAGCGAATAGAAATCATAGGGCGCCTGCAGCGGCTTCCACACCTGCGAGAACTCGAGCACGAGCAGCCTGCCGCCGCGCTTGAGCACGCGCGCCATCTCGGCGAGCGCAGCGTCCATGCGCGTCATGTTGCGAAGGCCGAATCCGACGCTTACGCAATCGAAGGTCTCTGCGGCGAACGGCAGGCGCTCGGCGTCGCATTGCACGGCCGGCGCGAGCCGCCCCTGGTCGATCATCCGGTCGCGTCCGCGCTCGAGCATGGCGCTATTGATGTCGGTGAGGCAGACCTCGGCGCCGCGCGCGGCAAAGGCGCGCGCGAGGTCGCCCGAGCCCGAGGCGACATCGAGCACCCGCTCGCCCGGCCGCACCTGCGAGACGAGCACCGCGAAGCGCTTCCACAGCCGGTGCAGGCCGAGCGACATGAGGTCGTTCATCAAGTCGTAGCGGCCCGCCACCGAGTCGAATACGCCGCGCACGCGCCGCGCCTTGTCCTCCTCGGGGATGCGCTCGAAGCCGAAGTTGGTCTCACTCACGGCTCGCGCCCGCCTGCGTCATCTTGTCGAGGTACTCCGTCCACAGCCGCTCCTGGTTCTCGCCCAGAAAGTACAGGTACTCCCAGGAATAGATGCCGGTCGCGTGGCCGTCGGAGAACGTGGGCTGCACTGCGTAGGAGCCCACCGGGTCGAGCGACCGGATCTCGACCTTCGCCTTGCCCGTTTGCAGGACCTCCTGGCCCGGGCCGTGGCCGCGCACCTCGGCTGAGGGCGAATGCACGCGCAGGAACTCGTAGGGAAGCCGGAAGGTCCTGCCGTCGGCGAAGGCGACCTCCATCACGCGCGACTTCTGGTGCAGCTTGATCTCGGTCGGCGAAGGCGCGTCCGCCATGGGCGACCTAGGTGACCGCTTCGTAGGCGACGCGCTCGTAATCGGAGCCGCGATCGAGGTTCTCGGTGAGCCGCACCCGCACCGCGCCCTGTCCCTCGAGGTGCACCTCGATCACGCGCTTGGGCTTGAACCAGCCCGCCGGCAGCACGAGCGAGGGCGGCGCGTTGAGCGCCGCCACCGCGGTGAGCGAGAGCGCCTGCACCCATTGCGCCCCTTTCACGTTCAGACCGGTCGCCCGCACCGCCGTCGCCGCCGGCAGACCGGGCAGCAGGCGCACGCCGGCCTGGATGTCGCCGGCGTCGTTCTGGGTGAGCCAGCGCAACTGGCCGAGGTTGAAGTTCTTGGCATCGCCGGGCTTCACGGCGATGAGCCGGCCGTGGGTGTGCCGGCTTCCGGGATGGGCGGCGGGCCGCACCATGCGCAACCCCTGCGCGCTCTCGTCCTCGACCTTCCAGTTCTCGATCAGGTACCCGTGCACCACGCTGTAGTCGTCCTCGTGGCTGGTGCGCAGGCGCCCGAAAGCTTCCATCTCCGCGCGCTGCGCCGCGGTCAGTTCCTTGGTCTCGCCCGGCGCGTCCGGCTGGCGAAAAACGCGGCCGGAAATGTAGTAATGGATGGCGGGCATCTCCGTGCAGCACTGCGCCTTCTCGCTCGAGCGCTTGCGCTCGGGATCGCGCGGCGGCCGCGCCTGGCACCACTGGCGATAGAGGAAGACGAGCAATTGCTCGCAGGAGGGCTGCACGCAATCCTCGCCGAGCGCGAGCTTGGCGGGCGATTCGCCCTTGCGCAGAAGGCCGATGCGGTTTCTCAGGCTCTTGGCCAGGCGCTTCACGTCCACGTAGCGCGGATCGGCGACCTTGGCGCCGCGCTCCGGGCACTGATCGCTCGTCAGGTCCACGGCAAGCTCGGGGATATCGACTTCGTCGGCGATGGGCTCCTTGTGCAGCTCGGCTTTTTCCGCCCAGCGCTCGAGCAAAAAGGCGACGAAGGTGAGCTGGCGCTGCGAGAGCTCGTTCGGATTGGCCATGCCGAGCAGCACCGCGCGCATGTAGGCGATGCGGGCCGAGGTGTCGTTGACGTCGCGGTTGAGGTAGTCCTTCACCGGCTCCTCGGCCACACCAAGCGCCTCGGCGCGCGCGTAGGCCTGGTGGAGCTCGCGCCACTCGCGCGCCGGCACCTGGCGGTAGGCGCGGTGGTAATGGAACATCTTCAGGCCCGAGTAGCCGAGCACGCGCTGGCAGACGAGGCCCGCCTTGTCCTTCATGCCCGCCTCGTCGGCGAGCACCGCCTGCAGGCAGCGCAGGTAGCCCAGGCGCATCTGCTCCCAGAGGTTCTCCGTTTCGTTGAAAACCGTGGCCTCGGCCTCCGCCATCGGCAGCGCACGGTTGGAGAAGCGGCGCGCCTGCTCGATCTCGACGAAGTGCACCCCTTCGCGCAGCGCCTCGAGCGTCGCGAGGCGGTTGGGGCCGCGGGTCGCGAAGCGGTTGAACTCCCCGATCTGCGCCGTGAACTGGTGCTGCGCGGCCATGACGTTGGCAAGCGGCACGCTTTCGAGCCAGGCCTTGGCGCTGACCGAGTCGCTGAACTCGGGGGCGGCCTCGTCAGACAGGGCGGGGAGCGTCAGTTCCGTCATGGCGGGCTACTCTAGTCGGCTTCGGCACCGGTGTCACGGCCCGGCGTTCCGGAGGCCGAGGGGACGGCAAAAATCGCCTGGTAGCTGCGCCAGGACGCCGCGAACAGGATCGGCAGGAAGCTCCACGTCGTCGCAAAGGCGGCGGTGGTAATGCGCGCGCCGTCGGTGCTCGAGACGAGCGAAGCCAGGGCCAGCGCGGCAAGCGAAAGCGCGAAGAGCGCGAGCACGGTTGCGATTCCGAAGGCGAGCATCGCGCGCCAGTTGAGTACGACCGCCGCCGTGCTGAAAAAAGCCGCCTTCAGGGCGGGCAAGCCGTGCCAGGCGATTAGCAGCGGCGCGTACCAGAGCAGCGAGAAGACGGCCGTCTCGAGGATCGCCCACACGAGGAGCGCGCGCGGCAGGGCCGGCCCGAGCAAATCGTCCATGCTCAGCCGCTCGATCCCGGTCATGGCGCGGAAGAAGCGCCCATCGTCGGCGAGCGCGGTCACGCCGAGCGCGGCCACCAGCAGCGCGAGGAAGAGCGTGCCGAGCCGGGCGAGGGCGGCAAAGCCGGCGCGAAAGCCCTCGAGCATCAGCCCCGCCCCCGGACGCGCGCCTCGCGCCGCGGCGCGCATCGCCGCGTGCGGGCCGACGAGAAGCGCGGGCGCGAGCACCCAGAAAAGCGCGAATCCCGCCGACGGGATGGAAAGCAGGAACGCAATCGCGAGCATGAGCACGAGATGCAGCACCATCAGCTGCAACGGCGCGGCGCGCAGCACGCGCAGGCCCTCCAGGAGCCAGCGCGCGCCTTCGGCCGCGGAGACACGGTTGGCGATCATGCGCGCTGCGCGCTCACCTCAAGCCAGCCACGGCGCGCGGGCGCCTGGCCCGGCGCGACTGGCCAGAATGTCGTGGAACTGCCGCGGATCGTGCACCTGCACGAGCTCGCCGGGGCGCGGCAGGTGCTTGTCGTGCAGGCGCGAGAGCCAGAAGCGCAGGGCCGCGGCGCGCAGCATCGCCGGCCACGCGGCGCGCTCGGCCGGCTGGAGCGGCCGCAGCGCGTGGTAGGCGCCGAGCAGCGCCGCGGTGCGCGGCGCGTCGAGCTCGGGATCGGCCGGGCTGGCGAGGCACCAGTCGTTCGCGCACACCGCGAGGTCGAAGAGGAAACAGTCGATGCCCGCAAAATAGAAGTCGATGACCCCGGAGAGCCGCCCCGCCGTGAAGAGCGCGTTGTCGCGGAAAAGATCGGCATGCACGGCGCCGCGCGGCAGGTCCGGGAAGCGCTGCTCCGACTGATAACGCATCTCGCCCCGCAGAAATTCCAGCTCCACCTTGGCGAGGAAGGGCGCCACCTCCTCCACCGCGACGCGCTGCCATTTCGGGCCGCGCGGGTTCTCCACATAGCCCTTGAACGAGCGTGCGGCAAGATGCATGCGCGCGAGGAGCGCGCCCAGCTCGGCGCATTCGGCGGCGCCGGGCCGCTCGACCGAGGTCCCGGTGAGGCGCGTGACGAGCGCCGCCGGCTTGCCGTTCAGCCTCGAGAGATACCGGTCATCGGCATCCGCAATCGGCGCCGGGCACGGAATGCCGTGGCGCGCGAGGTGCGCCATCAGCTCGAGGTAGAACGGCAGCTCTGCCGCGGGCAGGCGCTCGAAGAGCGTCAGGACGTAGCGCCCTTGGCTCGTCGTGAGAAAGTAGTTGGTGTTCTCGATTCCGGTGGCGATCGGCTCGAGCCGCTCGAGCGCGCCCACCGAGTAGCGGCTCAGCCAGGCCGCGGCCTCGCCGTCCGAGACGGGCGTGAAAACCGACAAGTCAGTTGAACGTCCTGATCGTCCACATCGGCACGCGCACGCCGTCATCGAGCGAGTCGCGCCGCATCCAGTTGCCGTTTCCGGTGGTGTCGATCAGGTAATAGGGAACGCCGTGCGGCGGAGTGACCTTCAGCATCATGAGGCGCCCGCCCTCGCGATATTCCTCCACTTTGTCGCCCTGCTGCGGCTCGATGCGCACGCGCGGCTCGTCGGCGCCCTCGCGCACGACGGGCGGCGGCGGCGGCTCGGGCAGCGGCTCGAGCTTGGGCGGGCGCTGCTGCGCGAGCGCGCCGCTGGTCAACAGCGTCACGGCGAGCGAAAAAACGAGAACGATGAGCGGGCGCACATTGGGATTTTACTAGAATAGGCCATGCCGGAAAGCAGCCCGCCGTCGGCCAACGTAGTCCTCCTGGTCGACGGCTCCTCGTATCTTTACAGGGCGTTTCACGCGCTGCCGGAGCTGAAGAGTCCGAAAGGCGAGCCGACCGGGGCCATCTACGGCGTGATCAGCATGCTGAAGAAGCTCGGCGCCGACTATCGCGCGCAGGCGCGCGCCTGCGTGTTCGACGCGCGCGGCAAGACCTTCCGCGACGAGCTCTACCCGGAGTACAAGGCGACGCGCACGGCGATGCCCGACGACCTCGGCGCGCAGATCGAGCCGCTCAAGGAGGCCGTCGAGGCGCTCGGCTGGCCGGTGCTCGCCATCGAGGGCGTGGAGGCCGACGACGTCATCGCCACGCTCGCCGAGCAGGCGAAGCAGAAAGGCTGGACGGCGGTCATCTCGACCGGCGACAAGGACCTGACGCAACTCGTGGATGCGCAGGTGCTCTGGGTCAACACGATGTCGAACGAGAAGCTCGACCCGGCGGGCGTGGAGAAGAAATTCGGCGTCCCGCCCGGCAGGATCGTCGACTACCTCTCGCTCATCGGCGATGCGATCGACAACGTGCCGGGCGTGCCCAAGGTGGGCCCGAAGACCGCCTGCAAGTGGATCCAGCAATACGGGTCGCTGGAGGGCGTGATCGCGCACGCGGGCGAGATTTCCGGCCAGGTCGGCGAGAACCTGCGCAAGGCGCTCGACTGGCTGCCCAAGGCGCGCGAGCTCGTCACGGTCCGGCGCGACGTGCCGCTGCCGCTTTCGCTCGAGGCGCTCGCCACCCATCAGGGCGACGCCGCGCGCCAGCGCGCGCTCTATCAGCGGTTCGGGTTCAAAGGTTGGCTAAGGGAGCTTGAAGGGGGTTCCGTTGAGAAAGCCGTTTCTCAGGAAACCGGCGTTCAGGCGCCCCTCCCGGGCAAAGAGAATCTTCCCGAAAAAAGAAGTTATTCAACGATCCTGGAAGAGAGCGCATTCCAGGCCCTCCTCAAGAAGCTGGAGGCCGCCCCGCTCGTCGGCTTCGACACCGAATGCGTGGGGCTGGAGCCGATGAGCGCGCGCCTGGTGGGAATGTCTTTCGCCTTCGCGCGCGAGGCGGTCTACCTGCCGCTCGCGCACGAGTATCCGGGGGCGCCCGCGCAGCTGCCGTTCAAGGAGACGCTCGCGAAATTGAAGCCGTGGCTCGAGCGCGAGGACTGCCGGAAGGTGGCGCAGAACGTGAAGTTCGACTCGCACGTGCTCGCCAACTGCGGCATCCGGCTGGCCGGGTGCGTGCACGACACCCTGCTCGAATCCTACGTGCTCGAAGTGCACGAGCGCCACGACCTGGGCGCGCTCGCGCTGCGCCACTGCGGCTGGCAGACCATCGGCTACGACG
Source organism: Burkholderiales bacterium (assembly GCA_036262835.1). Lineage (GTDB taxonomy): Bacteria > Pseudomonadota > Gammaproteobacteria > Burkholderiales > SG8-39 > RBG-16-66-20. Next base: position 40,207 of record DATAID010000075.1, read on the forward strand.
AGGTCACCGGCAAGGGCGCCTCGCGCATCCCCTTCTCCGCGGTCGACCTGGAGCGCGCGACCGCCTACTCGGCCGAGGACGCGGACTGCACGCTTTCGGTTCATGAGATTCTCTACGGGAAAATCCGCGAAGACAAAAAGCTCAGCTTCGTCTACGAGCGCATCGAGCTGCCGGCGCTGCCGGTGCTCTTCGCGATGGAGCGCAACGGCGTGCTGCTCGATGCGGCCAAGCTCGAGGCGCAGAGCCACGAGCTCGGCAAGGAGATGCTGAAGAAGGAGCAGGACGCGCACGCCGCCGCGGGCGGCCCCTTCAACCTGGGCTCGCCCAAGCAGATCCGCGAGATCCTGTTCGAGCGCCAGAAGCTGCCCGTCCGGAAGAAAACGCCGACGGGCGAGCCCTCCACCGACGAGGACGTGCTCGAAGAGCTCGCGCTCGATCATCCCCTGCCCCGGCTCATCCTCGAGCACCGCGCGCTCGCCAAGCTCAAGTCCACCTACACCGACAAGCTGCCCAAGAGCGTCGATCGAACGACCGGGCGCGTGCATACCACCTACTCGCAGACGACCGCGGTGACCGGGCGGCTCGCCTCCAACGACCCCAACCTCCAGAACATCCCGATCCGCACGCCGCAGGGCCGGCGCATCCGCGAGGCCTTCATCGCGCCCCCGGGCTGCAAGATCGTCTCGGCCGACTACTCGCAGATCGAGCTTCGCATCATGGCCCATCTCTCCGGGGACGCCGGCCTGCGCCACGCCTTCGAGCACGGCCACGACGTGCACCAGGCCACCGCGGCGGAAGTCTTCGGCGTGCCGCTCGACAAGGTCTCCAAGGACGAGCGGCGCACGGCCAAGGTGATCAACTTCGGCTTGATCTACGGCATGAGCGCCTTCGGGCTTGCGCAGAACCTCGGCCTCGAGCGCGCCACCGCGCAGGCCTACATCGAGGCCTACTTCACGCGCTATCCGGGCGTGAAGCGCTTCATGGACGAGACGCGCGCCAAGGCGCGGCGCGAGCGCTATGTCGAGACCGTCTTCGGCCGGCGCCTCTACCTGCCCGACATCACCTCCGGCTCACCCGCGCGCCGCTCCGGCGCCGAGCGAGCGGCAATCAATGCGCCCATGCAGGGCACGGCGGCGGATCTCATCAAGATGGCGATGGTTTCCGTTCAGAAATGGCTCGAAACCGAAAAGCTGAAGGCGAAGCTCATCATGCAGGTTCACGACGAGCTCGTGCTGGAGGTGCCGGAAGGCGAGCTGCAGAAAGTAAAGGACCAGGTGAAAACCCTGATGCAGGACGTCGCGAGGCTCGAGGTCGCCCTGGTTGTCGACGTCGGTGTCGGCGACAACTGGGACCAGGCGCACTGACGGTTAATCGATCTTCGCCCCCGAGCGGCGCACCACCTCGCCCCAGCGCGCCGAGTCCCGCTTGATCGTGGCGGCGAACTCCTCGGGCGTGCCGCCGGCGGGCTCATCGCCGATCGCGCCGAAGCGCTCCTTGAAGGCGCTCGAGCGCACGGCTTCGTTGACGGCCGCATTCAGGCGCTCGAGCACCGGCCGCGGCAGTCCCGCGGGCGCGATGACGCCCGACCACGTACCCGCCTCGTAGCCGGGCACCCCCGCCTCGGCGATCGTCGGCAACTCGGGGAACGCGGGCGAGCGGCGCGCGCCGCTCACGGCGAGCGCGCGCACCTTGCCCGAGTGCGCATGCGGCGCGATCGAATTCAAGCTCTCCCAGATGAGCTGCACGTGCCCCGCGATGAGGTCGGTGATCGCCATCGCGCCGCCTTTGTAGGGCACGTGCACGATGTCCGTGCCGGTCATGTACTTGAAGAGCTCGCCCGCGACGTGGCCAGGCGAGCCGTTGCTCGAGGACGCGTTCACGAGCTTGCCGGGATTCTTCTTCGCATAATCGATGAGCTCGCGCACCGAGTGCACCGCGAGCCCCGGCGTCACCGCGAGAAGCAGGTGGCCGCGCGAGACGAGCGCGACGGGCTGAAGATCGCGCTCGATGTCGTAAGGCAGCCTGGAGACCATGTGGCGGGTAATCGCGAGCGCGCCGATCGGCCCCATGCCGATCGTATAGCCGTCGGGCGCGCTCTTCGCCACCGCATCGATGCCGATCGTGAGCGCGCCGCCCGGGCGGTTCTCGACCACGACCGCCTGGCCGAGCGGGCGCGCGAGCTCCGCGGCGAGGAGCCGCGCGACGTTGTCGGTGGCGCTGCCGGCGGCCTGGGGAACGACGAGCTTGACCGGCTTTTCGGGATACTCGGCGAGCGCGCTCGCCGCAAGAACAAGGAGGACCCCGAGCGCGAGAGCCCGGGAGAGCCCGCTAGCGCTTGAGCGCGCCAAAGACCTTCCTGACGATGTCGCTGCCGGCCTTGACCGGGTCCTGGCGGATCTTCTTCTCTTCCTCGGCGACCATGTAAAAGAGGCCGTCGAGCGCCTTCTGCGTCACGTAATCGTCGAGGTTCGCCTGCTCTTTCTTGACGAGGCCGAACTGCACGCCCTTGCTCGCGTACTGGTTGTATTTCTCGGCGAGCTTCACGCGCTCGGTGGCGCGCTTGACGATCGGCAGGAACTTGCCGCGCAGGGGATCGGAGGTCGTGCGCTTGAAATACTCGGTGCCCGAAGTCTGGCCGCCGGTGAGGATGCCCTTCGCGTCCTGCACCGACATCTTCTTCACCGCGTCGACGAAGAGCTTCTTCGCCTCGGGCACCGCCTGCTCGGCCGCGCGGTTCATCGCGAGCACGAGCTCGTCGGCGTATTTGCCGAGGCCCACGTTGTGCATCAGCTTCTCGTAGCGCTTGAGCGAGTCGGGCAGCGGAATCTTGACCGCCTGGTTGCCGAGAAAGCCGTCGGTTTTGCCCAGGACGTTCACCGCGGCGGTCGCGCCCTTCTCGAGCGCGCCCTTCAGTCCCGCAACGGCGTCCTTGTTGGTGATGTCCTCGATTCCGGCGCGAGCCGTCCCGGAAAGAACGAGGAGCGCCGTGGTGAGCGCAATGACCAGTCTTGTCGTCATGCTTGTTAGCTTAGCGCGAAAATCCGTCGCCGATCAGCGACGAAATGCTCGCCCGCCGGGCGACCTGGCTGACGGTAACCCCTTGATCCCCGAGCGTCATTTGTTCTGGCATGACCATTGCGGCTGGTTCTTGTAGCGGGGCGCTTTTCGCGCTTCCGCACCTTGCAATGCAATCCAGCCGAAAGGAGAGAACGATGAAATCCAATCGTGCAATCCCGCGCGCCGCAACGCTCGTGGTGGCCGTGGCCGCAGCACTTTGCGCCGCGCCCCTCGCCCATGCCGGCGATGCGTCCGCCTCGGGTAACGCCAAGTTCCAGTCGCTCGACAAGAACAAGGACGGCTTCCTCAGCAAGGACGAGGTGCGGGACATCCGCGGCGACTACGGCAAGGCCTTCGACCAGGCCGACGCGAACAAGGACGGCAAGCTCGACCAGGGCGAGTTTCTCAAGGCCGAGGCGCTCCACGAGCGCATGGTCACCGGCAAATACGTGGACGACAGCATCGTGACCACGCGCGTGAAGGCGGCGCTGCTGAAAGAGCCCAGGCTCAAGTCCATGGATGTGAGCGTGGAGACCTATAACGGCGAAGTGCTGCTCTCGGGATTCGTGCGCGACGAGGCGCAGCGCGAAGCGGCGAAGAAAGCCGCGATGCGCGTCTCGGGCGTCGCCGCGGTGAAAGACGCGATGGTGGTCAGGAACTAGATCGCGGCAACCCCCGCCTCGTGCGCCTGCCTGTCGGCATGATAGGAGGAGCGCACGAGCGGGCCGATGGCGGCGTGGCTGAATCCGAGCCGCGCCGCCTCTTTTTCATACACCGCAAAGGTGTCCGGATGAACGTAGCGCTCCACCGGCAGATGGTGCGGCGAGGGCGCGAGGTACTGGCCGATCGTCAGCATGTCCACGCCGTGCGCGCGCAGGTCGCGCATGACGGCGAGGATTTCGTCGTCGGTCTCGCCCAGGCCGACCATCAGGCCTGACTTGGTGGGAATGCCCGGGTTTTTTTCCTTGAAGTCCTTCAGCAGCTTGAGCGAGTGCGCGTAGTCGCCGCCGGGGCGCGCCTGGCGATAAAGGCGCGGCACGGTTTCCAGGTTGTGGTTCATGACATCGGGCGGCGCCGCCTGCAGGATGCCGAGCGCGCGCTCAAGGCGCCCGCGGAAATCGGGCACCAGGATCTCCAGGGTGGTTTGCGGCGATTTTTGCCTTATCGAGGAAATGCATTCGACAAAGTGGGCGGCGCCGCCATCCTTCAGGTCGTCGCGGTCGACGCTCGTGACGACGACGTATTTGAGCTTGAGCGCGCTCACCGTCTCGGCGAGATGGCGTGGCTCCTCGGGGTCCGGGGCGCGCGGCCGGCCGTGACCGACGTCGCAGAAGGGACAGCGCCGCGTGCAGACGTCGCCCAGGATCATGAAGGTCGCGGTGCCGTGACCGAAGCACTCGGCGATGTTCGGGCAGGAGGCTTCCTCGCAGACCGTATGCAGGCGCTGCTCGCGCAGGATGCGCTTGATGTCGTGAAAGCGCGAGTTCGGGCTCGGCGCGCGCACGCGTATCCAGGCCGGCTTGGCGAGCGCGTCCTTGCGCACGAATTTGAGCGGCGCGGTCTTCCCCTCGCCCTTGTGCTTGACCCCCGGCTCACGCATGCTCGAGCCTCCGGATGAAGAGATCGGCAAGTTTCTCGCCCACTTCCTCGACGGACGCTTTCATTCCAAAAGCTTTCAACTGCGTCACGGGGAGCCCCGGATATCCGCACGGATCGATCGCGCCGAAGGGCGCGAGGTCCATGTCGACGTTGAGCGAAAGTCCGTGGAAGGCACAGCCGCGCGAGACGCGGATGCCGAGGGCGGCAATCTTGGCCCCTTCGATATAGATACCGGGAGCACCCGGGCGCCGCTCGCCGCGCCCGCCGAGCAGCTCGATCACCGCCTGCTCGAGCAGCCACACAAAGCGCTTCACCTTGATGCCTCGCCGCGCGAGGTCCACGAGCGTGTACATCACCAGCTGCCCAGGGCCGTGATAGGTGATCTCGCCCCCGCGCTCGGTCTCGACGACCGGGATGGCGTTCGGAATGCGCGGCGCGTGAGAGCGGTCGGCGGCGAGCCCGAGCGTATACACGGGCGGGTGCTCGAGGAGCCAGAGTTCGTCGGGCGTGTCTTGTTTTCTGAGGGCGTTGAATTGACGCATCGCCTCGAGTGATTCCTCGTAAGGAACAAGGCCCATTCGAACGATCTTCGTCTGTTCCAGGACGGCGCTCATCACAACACCATCACGACCGTCGGGTGGTCGCAAAGCTCCTGGTACAGCGCGTCGAGCTGCTCGCGCGAGGTCGCATTGACGGTGACCGTGAGGCTCAGGTACTTCCCCTGGCGGCTCGGCCGCATCTCCATGGTGGAGGGCTGGAAGTCCGGTGCGTGCTTGAGCACAATTTCGAGCACGCTCTGCGCGAAGCCGCCTTCCCGGCGGCCCATGATCTTGATCGGAAAGGCGGTCGGGAACGCGATTGCGGCCAGCGTCTCAGGCGGCCTGGCGTTCCTTTCCCGCACGCATGACCTTCTGCTTGAAGTCCTGGTAGAGCCGGTGCATCTGCCGGAACAGCGGGCCCGGCTTGCCGTCGCCGACCGGCTTGCCATCGAGGGTCACGATCGCCAGCACCTCCTTGGACGAAGAGGTGACCCAGAGCTCGTCGGCCGCGCGCACCTCGGCCTGCGTGAGGTCGCGGAATTCGAGCGGCAGCTTCGCGGCGGTGGCGATCTCGACCACCACGTCGTAGGTGATGCCGGGAAGAATCAGGTGCGACTTGGCGGGCGAGAGGATCACGCCGCCCTTCACCGCGAAGACGTTCGATGCGGAGGCTTCCGAGAGCTTGCCGTTCCGGAAGAGGATCGTCTCGGCGCCCCCCGCGTCTGCCGAAATCTGACGCAGCAGCACGTTGCCGATAAGCGAGATCGACTTGATGTCGCAATGCAGCCAGCGGTCGTCGATCGCGCTCACCGCGCTCACGCCGCGCTCGACGGCTTCCGGCGTCGGCGTGGACAGCGGGTTGGACATCATGAACACGGTCGGCACCGCGTCTTTCGGGAACGCGTGGTCGCGCTTGGCGACGCCGCGCGTCACCTGGAAGTACACGCCCTGGTCCTCGAAGGGCTGCTTGGCGACGAGCCCTAGCACGATGTCGCGCCACTCGGCGCGGCTGTGCGGATTGCGGATGCGCGCGGCCTCGAGGCTGCGCTCCAGGCGCGCGAGGTGCTCGTCGAGCCGGAACGGCACGCGCGAGTACACCGGCACGAGCTCGTACACGCCGTCGCCGAAGATGAAGCCGCGGTCGAGCACCGGCACGCGCGCCTCCTCGATCGGCATGAATTTGCCGTTCAGATAAACCGTGCTCATCTCGCCCCCGCGCTTCGTTTCCCGGAATTCACCTGGCCCATAGCCTCAGTGTATCCCAGGCACGCCCAAGGAAACCCGCTTCCGGCACGGCATCGAGCGCGACCACCGGATATTCGCCGATCGCCTTGCCGTCGACCGTGACGCGCAGCATGCCGACGCGCGTGCCCGACGCCACCGGCGCGACGAGCGGCGAGACGGAGAGGAGATCGGCTTTCAGGCGCGGCGCCTCGCCCTTCGGCACGGTCACCACCATGTCGGTGGGGAAGCCGGCGCGCAGCTTGTCGCGCACGCCCTTGAAGACTTCGATTTCCTTCACCGGCGCGCCGGCCGCGTACAGCCGCACCGCGTCGAACGCCTGGAAGCCCCAGTTGAGGAGCTTCTGCGATTCCTGCGCGCGCGTCGATTCCGAGGTCGAGCCGAGCAGCACCGAGAGCAGGCGCCGCTCGCCGCGCTTGGAGCTCGCGACCAGGCAATAGCCCGCCGCCTCGGTGAATCCGGTCTTCATGCCGTCCACCGTCGGGTCGAGCCAGAGCAGCCGGTTGCGGTTCGCCTGCGTGATGCCGTTGTAGCGGAATTCCTTTTGCGAGTAGTACTGCGCGTAGGCCTGCGGAAAATCCCGGATGAGGGAGGCGGCGAGGACTTCCAGGTCGCGCGCCGTGGAATAGTGGCGGGCGTCCGAGAGGCCGGTCACGTTGGCGAAGCTCGTGTTTTTAAGGCCCAGGCGCGCGGCCTCGGCGTTCATCTGCTTGACGAACGCCTCCTCGGAGCCGGAGATGAGCTCGGCGAGCGCCACGCAGGCGTCGTTGCCGGACTGCACGATCATGCCGCGGATCAACTGGTCGACGGTGACCGGTCGCCGCGGCTCGACGAACATGCGCGAGCCCGCGGTTTTCCAGGCCTTCTCCGAGACCTGCACCGGCTGCTCGAGGGAGATCCTCTTTTCCTTGAGCGCGGCGAACACGACGTAAGCGGTCATGATCTTGGTGAGCGAAGCGGGCTCGACGCGCTCGTCGGGCCGCTCGGCGCCGAGGATCTGGCCGCTCGAGAGATCCGCCACGATCCAGGCGCGGCCGATGACCTGCGGCGGCTGCGGGGCCTGCGCCCAGACGACGAGCGGCAACAGCAGGACGAATGCAAGGACGCTTCGGACCATGGAGTCCCTATCTGACCGACAAAGCCGCGGCCGGGTTCTCGACCGGTTCGAGCGCGACCTTGCCCGGCACGATCGCCTCGACGATCACGCGGCCGCTGCCCGCCTCGATCAAGCCGAGCTTCCACGCCGCCACATAGGAGAGGTCGATGATGCGGTCGCTGTGAAACGGGCCGCGGTCGTTGATGCGAACCACGACGCTCCGGCCGTTGGCGGGATTGGTGACGCGCGCATAGCTCGGGATCGGCAGCGTCGGATGCGCCGCCGTCATCTTGTACATGTCGTAGACCTCGCCGCTCGAGGTGGTCTGCCCCTGGAAACGCCGGCCGTACCAGCTCGCGATCCCGGCCTGGCGGAAAGGCGCCACGCTCGTGAGCGGCACGTAGCTCACGCCGAAGCGCTGGTAAGGACGGTTGGCATAGCGGTGAAGCGGCTCGAGCCTGGGCGTCGCATCGGCCACCTCGCCCAGATTCGCCGGCGGGTTCTCGCCCGGCCCGTCGTCCTTGTAATAGCCGCCCTTGCCCGGCGTCTGGTTCGTGGGCGCCGGCTTTGCGACAGGGCCGGGCGCCGGCTCGGGCGTCGGGACGACTTCGGGCGCCGCACAACCGGCCGCAAGGGCGACACCCGCAAAAAGAGCGGCGAGCCTCACTGCTCGTGCACCACCACCCCGTCGACGAGCGTGGCGCGCACGCGGCCCGCCAGCTCGTAGCCGAGGAAGGGCGAATTCTTGCCCTGGCTTTTCAGCGCCTCGGGCTTCACCGGGAAAGGCGCCTTGGGGTCGAACACGATCAGGTCGGCGGGCGCGCCCGGCTCGATGCGGCCCGAGCGCACGCCCAGGATGCGCGCCGCGTCGCTGGTCACGCGCGCGAGCGTGGTGGCGAGCGGCAGCTGGCGCGCTTCGCCCCACTTGAGCGCGAGCGGAAGCAGGAGCTCGAGGCCGGTCGTGCCGACCTCGGCCTCGGCGAAGGGCAATTGCTTCCGATCCTCGTCCACCGGCGCGTGATCGGACACTGCGCAATCGATCGTGCCGTCGGCGAGCCCCGCGGCGAGCGCATCGCGATCGCGCTGGCTGCGCAGCGGCGGGTCGAGCCGGCATTGCGTGTCGTAATAGCCGAGGTCCATCTCAGACAGGTGCACGTAGTGGATGCCGACATCGCAGGTGACCGGGAGCTTGTCCCTCTTGGCCGCGCGCATCATTTCGACGCCCGCCGCCGTGGACAGCCGGCAGAAATGCACGCGCGCGCCGGTGGCGCGCACCAATTGCAGCATCGTGGCGAGCGCGATCGTCTCGGTGAACGCGGGAATGCCGGCGAGGCCGAGGCGCGTCGCCATGTCGCCGTCGTGCGCGACCCCTTCCTGGGACAGCCACTTGTCCTCGGCGCGCAGCCAAACCGGATAGCCGAAGGTGGCGGCGTACTGCAGGGCGCGCCAGAGCACGCGGGTGTCGGCGATGGGCAGGTTCGCTTGCGAAAAGGCGACGCAGCCCGCATCGGCGAGCACCGACATCTCGGCCAGCCGCTCTCCGGCGAGCTTCACCGTGAGCGCGCCCACCGGGTAGACGCGCGCGCGCGCAAGCGCTTTGGCGCGCCGGCGCAGCATGTCGACGAGGCCCGGCTCATCGAGCGGCGGATGGGTGTCCGGCGGGCAGGCGAGGCTCGTCACCCCGCCCGCGACCGCGGCGTCCATCTCGGAGGCGAGCGTCGCCTTGTACTCGTCGCCCGGCTCGCGCAGCCGCGCCGCGAGGTCGATCAGCCCCGGCGCGACCACGAGGCCCTTGGCATCGATTGTTTTTCCCGGTTTGTTTTTAAAAGGCTCTACAACAGAGCCCTTTGAAATGAACAGATCGCCAATTTCATCCCGTCCGCTCGCGGGATCGACAACGCGGCCGCCCTTGATGACGATGTCCATCAGTTGTTTCCCGCCACGATCGACATCACCGCCATGCGCACCGCGATCCCGAAGGTCACCTGCGGCAGGATGACCGAATGCGGGCCGTCGGCGACGGACGAATCGATCTCGACGCCGCGGTTCATCGGTCCGGGGTGCATGACGATCGCATCGGGCCTGGCGAGCGCGAGCTTCTCCGCCGTGAGCCCGTAGCTCTTGGAGAATTCCTGCGCCGAGGGCAGGAGCGCGCCGTTCATGCGCTCGTTCTGCACCCGCAGCATGACGATCACGTCGCAGTCCTTGAGGCCCGCGCGCATGTCGTGGAAGACGCGCACGCCGAGCGCTTCGACCCCGGCGGGCAGCAGCGTCTGCGGTCCGATCACGCGCACTTCGGGCGCGCCGAGCGTGGTGAGGCCATGGATGAGCGAGCGCGCGACTCTCGAGTGCAGGACGTCGCCGACGATCGCGACCGTCAGGCGCGTGAAGTCCTTCTTGTAGTGGCGGATGGTGTAGAGGTCGAGCAGCCCCTGCGTCGGATGCGCGTGCCGCCCGTCGCCCGCGTTGATCACGTGCTCGTGCGGCTTTACATGGCGCGCGATCAGGTAGGGCGCGCCCGAGGAGGCGTGGCGGATGACGAAGAGGTCCGCCTGCATGGCGGAGAGGTTGTAGACCGTATCGATCAGCGACTCGCCTTTCGAGGTCGAGGAGACCGAGACGTTGAGGTTGATGACGTCCGCCGAGAGGCGCTTGGCGGCGATCTCGAAAGTCGTGCGCGTGCGCGTGGAATTCTCGAAAAAGAGGTTGAAGACGCTCTTGCCGCGCAGCAAGGGCACCTTCTTCACCTCGCGCTCGGTCACGCCGGCGAAGGGCTCTGCGGTGTCGAGGATCTGCGTGAGGATCTCGCGCGGCAATCCTTCGATGGAAAGCAGGTGCTGCAGCTCGCCGTGGGTATTGAGCTGCGGATTGCGAGGGGAACTACGCGCCACTTTCGATCTCCAGCGAAAGCCGTCCGTCGGCCGCGCGCTTCAGGCGCAGGCGCGAGCCTTCGGGCACCTCGATCTTCGCGCCAAAGTGCTGCGCCTGGATCGGCAGCTGGCGGCCGCCCCGGTCGGCGAGGACGACAAGCGCGATCGAGCGCGGCCTTCCGTAGTCGAAGAGCTCGTTCATCGCGGCGCGCACCGTGCGCCCCGTGTAGAGCACGTCGTCCACGAGCAGCAGGTCCCGGCCCTCGACGTCGAACGGGATCCGCGTGCGCTTCGGGTCGTGCTTGAGGCCCTGCTTCGAGTAGTCGTCGCGGTAGAAGGCGATGTCCATCAGGCCGAGCGGCTCCTTCAGCCCGAGCATCGGGTGCAGGCGCTCGGCGAGCCAGGCGCCGCCGGTGTAAAGGCCGATCATCGCCGTGCCCGGCTTGACGAGCGGCTTGAGCTCGGCCGCCAGCCTGGGCACGAGCTGCTCTGCGTCAGGCAGCTTGCTCATGAACGTTCACCGAAATATTGCTCGATGAGGAGCTGCGCGGCGTGCGAGTCGAGGGTTTTGCCGCGCGCGAGGCTCGCCGCCTTGCGGCTGCCGTAGGCCGAGCGCATCCGGCTCTCGACTTCGGCCGAGCTGTAGCGCTCGTCCACCATCTCGACGGGCAGGCGAAAGCGTCCCGCGAGCTGGCGCGCGAAGCGCTCGGCGCGGCGCGTGGTCTCGTGCGGCGCGCCGTCCTCGCCGAGCGGCCGGCCGACGACGAGCAGCGCCGGCTGCCACTCCTTCACGAGCTTCTCGATCGCGGTGAAGCGGCCGGGCGCGCTCGCGGCGCGCACGCCGGGCAGCGGATGGGCGCTGCCGGTCTCGCGCTCGCCGACGGCGACGCCGATGCGCTGAAGGCCAAAATCGAAAGCGAGGACGGTGCCGGAGGCGAGGCGCTGTGCCTTCTCAGGCATGTCCCGCCTGGTCGGCGAGCCGCGCGTAATCGAGGCCGAGCAGCTCGAGCGCCGCGGCCAGGCGCTCTTCGGCCGGCAGATCGAAGATGATCGCGTCCTTCGCCTGCACCGTGAGCCACGCGTTCTGCGTGATCTCATGCTCGAGCTGGCCCGCGGACCAGCCCGCGTAGCCGAGCGAAACCATCATCTTGGCGGGACCCTCGCCGCGCCCGACCGCTTCGAGGATGTCCTTCGAGGTGGTGAGGCCGATGATGTCGTGCGAGCCCACGCCCGTGCTCACCTTGAGCGTCGATTGCCACTCCCCCGCAGGCAGGTGCAGGACGAAGCCGCGGTCGGTCTGCACCGGGCCGCCGAAATAGACCGGCGCATCGGCGCGGGCGCGATCCTTCAGCTTGAGCGACAGGCGCTCGAACAGCGCCTGCATGGTCATGTCGATCGGGCGGTTGACGACGATGCCGAGCGCGCCCTGGTCGTTGTGCTCGCAGACGTAGGTCAGCGTCTTCGCAAAGTACGGATCAGCCATGTTGGGCATGGCGATCAGGAAGTGATGCGTCAGGTTTATCGACGACACGGGTCGAAGGGCTATTTTACCCTCAGATCTCGACCATCTCGAAATCTTCCTTGCGAGCGCCGCACTCGGGGCAAGTCCAGTTCATGGGCACGTCGTCCCAGCGCGTCCCCGGAGCGATGCCTTCGTCGGGGAGGCCCGCCGCTTCGTCGTACACGAAGCCGCAGATCAGGCACATCCAGGTGCGGTATTGGACTTGTTGTTCGGTCATCTCGATCGGTGTGGGAGGAGGACAGTAAAATTGCAGCGGAGTTTAACGCATGTCCCCGGCCCCTCCGATCGTTCTTTCCTTCGCTGCCTCCGATCCGACCGGCGGCGCGGGCCTGCAGGCCGACACGCTCACGATCGCGGCGCTCGGCGGGCATCCTGCGTCGGTCGTGACCGCCCTCACCGCGCAGGATACGCGCGGTGTGGAGGCGCTGCTCCCGGTCGAGGCCGCGTGGATCGAGCGCCAGGCCGAGCGCCTGCTCGCCGACCTGCCGGTCGCCGCGTTCAAGCTCGGCGTCCTCGGCTCGGCGGCGAACGCGCGCTCGATCGCGTCTCTCCTCGCGCGCTTCCCGAAAGTCCCGGTCGTGCTCGATCCGGTACTCGCGTCGGGCCGCGGGGATCCGCTGGCGGATGCGGAAGCGCTGAGAGCGATGCGCGAATCGCTTCTCCCGCTCACAACCGTCCTCACCCCGAACAGCCTGGAGGCGCGCCGCCTCGCGGCCTCGCCACCCGATGCGCCGCTGGACGGCTGCGCGCGCAGCTTGCTGACGGCCGGCTGCGGCTACGTCCTCATCACCGGGACGCACGAAGCGGGCAAGCAGGTCGTCAACGCGCTCTATAACGCGCGCGGCGTCGTGCGCGAGGACCGCTGGGAGCGGCTGCCGGGGAGCTACCACGGCTCGGGCTGCACGCTCGCCTCCGCCCTCGCGGCGCTTCTCGCGCGCGGCATGGACGTCGCAAGCGCGACGCGCGAAGCGCAGGACTACACCTGGCACGCGCTGAAGGCGGGCTTTCGCCCCGGCGCGGGGCAATTCCTGCCGCAGCGCTTTTTCAATGAAGCTGCAAGGCCTCTACGCGATCACGCCTGAGCGCGTGGGCGCGGCGGCGCTCGAGGCGCAAGTGCGCGCCGCGCTCGCGGGCGGCATCGCGGCGCTCCAGTATCGGCGCAAGGCCCTGGCGAGCGCCGCCGAAGCGCGGTCGCTCGCGGCGCTTTGCCGCGCCTCGGGCGTTCCTTTCATCGTCAACGACGACGTCGAGCTCGCGCTCGCGGTCAACGCCGATGGCGTGCACATCGGAGGCGACGACGGCGATGCTGCGGCCGCGCGTTCAAGAATCAAAGGAAAACTCCTGGGTGTTTCCTGCTACAACTCTCTCGATGCCGCGCGTGCGGCCGTCGCCAATGGGGCGGACTACATCGCCTTCGGCAGCGTTTTCCCCTCGCCCACCAAGCCCGGCGCCATGCGCGCGCCGCTTTCGCTCTTCGCGGAGGCGCGCTCGAAGAAGGGCGGCGTGCCGCCGAGCGTGCCGCTCGTCGCGATCGGCGGCATCACGCTCGAGAACGCGCCGCAACTCATCGCTGCCGGCGCGACCGCACTCGCCGTGATCACGGACCTTTTCGCTGCGAAGGACATTGCGGCACGCGCACGCGCCTATGGAAAACTATTTGCCCATGAAATCGCGCAATAACGATTTATTCGAGCGCGCCCGCAAGCGGATCCCGGCCGGCGTGAATTCGCCCGTGCGCGCGTTTGGCGCGGTGGGCGGCATGCCGCTCTTTTTCGAGCGCGCCTCGGGCGCCCATCTCTGGGACGCCGATGGCAAGCGCTACATCGACTATGTCGGCTCCTGGGGGCCGATGGTGGCCGGGCATACCCATCCGAAAGTCGTCGAGGCGGTGCAGGCAGCCGCCGCGCGCGCGCTGTCGTTCGGCGCGCCGACCGAAGCGGAAATCGAGCTGGCTGAAATGATCTGCCGGCTCGTCCCCTCGATCGAGAGCGTGCGGCTCGTTTCCTCGGGCACTGAGGCCACGATGACGGCGATCCGCCTCGCGCGCGGCTTCACCGGACGCAGCGTGATCGTCAAGTTCGAGGGCTGCTATCACGGCCATGCCGACAGCCTGCTCGTCAAGGCGGGCTCAGGCGCCCTCACTTTCGGAAACCCCTCCTCGGCCGGCGTGCCCGCCGAGACGGCCGCGCATACGCTCGTCTTGAGCTTCAACGACCTGGGCGGCTTGCAAGAAGCCTTTAACAGCCGCGGCAGGGAAATCGCCTGCGTGATCGTCGAGCCGGTCGCCGGCAACATGAATCTCGTCCTGCCCGCGCCGGGCTTTCTCGAGGCGCTGCGCGAGCTTTGCACGCAGCACGGCGCGGTCCTGCTGTTCGACGAAGTGATGACCGGATTTCGCGTCGCGCTCGGCGGCGCGCAGGCGCGCTACGGCATCAAGCCGGACCTGACGACCCTCGGCAAGGTGATCGGCGGCGGGCTGCCGGTGGGCGCGGTCGGCGGCCGGCGCGACATCATGGAAAAGCTCGCGCCGCTCGGGCCGGTGTATCAGGCCGGAACGCTTTCGGGCAATCCGGTCGCCGTCGCCGCCGGCTTGGCGACTTTGAAGCTGGTCGATGCGCCGGGGTTTCAGGACAAGATTTCCTCCGTGAGCGAAGAACTGGTTCAAGGACTGAAAAAAGAAGCGCAGAAGGCAAAGGTCGCTTTCTCCGCGCAGTCGATCGGCAGCATGTTCGGCCTTTACTTCCGCGCCTCCCCGCCGGCGACCTTCGCGGAAGTCATGCAATGCGACAAGGAGAGGTTCAACCGGTTCTTCCACGCCATGCTCGCGCGCGGCGTGTATCTCGCGCCCTCGGCCTACGAGGCCGGCTTCGTCTCCTCGGCGCATGGCGGAGCGGAGATCGAGGCGACGCTCGCCGCGGCGCGCGAGGCCTTCGCCGCCTAGTTCGGAATCTGCGCCGCGGGCATGCGCGCGCGGACGATCTCGATGCGCGACTGGATGTAACGCGTCTGCCGCCCGGTCACGTATTTGCGCGGGCTGGGCAGGATCGAGGCGAGGTAGGCGGCCTGCTCCGCGTTGAGGCGCGCCGCCGTGGTGCCGAAGTGGTAGCGCGCGGCGGCTTCGGCGCCGAACACACCCTCGCCCCACTCCGCGAAGTTGAGGTAGAGCTCGAGGATGCGGCGCTTGGAAAGCGTCGATTCGAGCATCCAGGTGATGACCGCCTCCTCCGCCTTGCGCGCCCAGCTGCGCGCCCCGGAGAGAAAGAGGTTCTTCGCGAGCTGCTGGCTGATCGTGGAGGCGCCCGCGACGATCCTGCCTTTCTTCTCGTTGCGCTCGATCGCCTTGGAGATGGCCTCCCAGTCGAAGCCTTCATGGCTGATGAATTTCGCGTCCTCGGCGGCGATGACGGCGCGCTTGAGCTGGCTGGAGATGCGCTCGTAGTCCACCCACTGATGCGCAATCCTCGCCCTCGGGTTCTTCGCGCGCAGCTCCTCGAAGCGGCGCTCCATGAACGAGGTCGTCGCGGGCTCGTGGGCGCGCCACCAGAGGATGTGCGCGTAGAACCAGCCCTGCACCGCGAGGACCAGGAGCGCGGCGATGCCGAGCAAATAGCAGAATGCCTTCCAGATGGCGTGCACGAAGCCCTGCTTGCGAGCCGCCATCGCTCCGGACCTAGCGCTTGCGCAGCGCGGCGAGCACCGCCGCGGTGTCCGGCCGCACGCCGCGCCAGACGAGAAACGCTTCGGCCGCCTGCTCGACCAGCATGCCGGCGCCGTCGTGCGCCTCGGCACGGGCGGCGCGCGCGAGCGCGAGGAACGGCGTGTCGCGCCCGTACACCATGTCGTAGGCAAGCGCGCCCGGGGCAAAAGCCGAGCGCGGCACCGGCGGCGCCTCGTCCGAGAGGCCGGCCGAGGTCGCATTGATCAGCAGGTCGAACGCTTCTTTCCCCAGATCGTCGTAGCCGCCGCCCTGCGCCCCCGCGAAGCGCTTTGCCAGGACGCGCGCCTTGCCGGCGGTCCGGTTGGCGACGACAAGCCGGGCGGGCTTCGCGGCGAGGAGCGGCCCGAGCACGCCTTGCGCGGCGCCACCCGCGCCCATGAGGAGCACGCGCTTGCCGGCGATCGAGCGCCCGAGGTTCACCGTCAGATCGCGCAGCAGCCCGGCGCCGTCGGTGTTGTCGCCGCGCACCTTGCCATCTTCGAAGACGAGGGTGTTGACCGCGCGCGCCGCGAGCGCGCGATCGCTGACCGTGCCGCCGCAATAGTCGAACGCCTGCTCCTTGAAGGGAAGCGTGACATTCGCGCCGCGGCCCCCGGCGGCGCGGAACTCGTCGAGCGTGCGCGCAAAGGCATCGAGCGGCGCCTCGATGCGCCCGTAGTCGATGTCCTGGCGCGTCGCGCGCGCAAACTGCGCGTGAATCCATGGCGACCTGGAGTGCGCCACCGGGTTGCCGATCACGGCGTAGCGCTCGGCCATGCGCTAGCGAGCGGCTATTGCGACTCGGTCCAGATCTTGTCGCCCTGGGCGAAGAACCAGGTGCGCGTGATGACGAGGAGATCCGTGTCCTTGCGGATCGCGTCGGGGAAGACCGCGAAGGGCGCGGCCATCTTCACGATGCGGAAGGCGGCCGCGTCGAGGATCTTCAGGCCCGAGGAGCGGTCGAGCTCGATCGAGTCGACCGAGCCATCGGGCTTCACCGTCACCGTCAGGCGCAGCGTGCCGTAGAGCTTGCCGCGCGCCTCGGGCGGGTAGTTGAGCGTGCCGATGCGCTCGATCTTCGAGCGCCACTCTTCCTCGTACTGCGCGAAGCGGTATTCGCGCGCGCTCGCGCCGATGAAGCGCTTGCGCGGGCGCTCCTGGTAGGCGCGCGTCTGGCGGTCGATCTGCGCCTGCAGCTGCAGCATCGCGAGCGAGCGATCGGCAAGGTCGCGCCCCGAGACTTCGGGCGTTGTCTCCTCGGGCATCCGCTTCTGCCCTTCAGCGGGAATGCGCGTGCGCGCTTCGCGCGCCTGCGCGAGCAGCCGCTGCTGCTCGGCTTCGAGCTCGCGCTGTCGGCGCCGGGTTTCGGCGAGGCTGCGGCCCGCCTCGCGCGGGTGGGTCACCGGCAAGGGGCTCGTCGCGCGCCGGCGCTCCGCGGTGTTGCCGCCGCCGTCCAGGTGCGCCTGCGCGAGCGCCTTGGCGCGCTCGGGCTTCTCGTGCGTCTTCGCGTTGACGAGGATCACTTCGAGCGGCTGCTCGGAGGACTTCCAGGAGAGCGCGTCGGGAAAACGGAAGTGAATCGACAGCAGCACCGCGTGCAGCAGGATCGAGGCCCCGACCGAAACGACGAGGATGCGCGAATGGCGATCGAGCCCGCTCCAATACTCGCGCGGATCGAACAGCGTCGCTGCGCCTGCCTGCAAAAAATCCCCCGCTCAGATGAAAAACCGCCGCCATTCTAGGCCTTTACGCCCCGCTTTGCCCGAGAGTCGCCCGCCAGCGACAGTCGAGGCTGCGCTCGAGCAGGTCAAATTTCACGATCTCCAGGCGCACCCGCGTGCCCGGCGCCAGCTCCGGCATCGAGGGCACGCGCACGGCGAGCGGCAGGCGCTCGAAGCGCGCGAGGTTCTCGCGCACGACGAGCGCGTCGGCTTCGGTGAGGCGCTCCTGTTGCAGAAAGCGCAGGCACCAGTAGTGCTCGAGCGCGCGCTGATGCTCGTCGTAGCGCGCGGTGGCGACTTCATAGGCGCGCAGCGCCGAGAGTAGCGATTCGGAGGAGCGGCCGAAGGGCGCGCGCGTGCCATTGAGCGCGGCGACGAGCTGCCACTGGTTGATGAGATCGACATAGCGCCGCAAGGGCGAGGTGAACCAGGCATACGCGGCGACGCCGAGGCCCTCGTGCTGCTCCGGGTGCACGCTCAAGCGCACCTTGCCGGTCGACTGCACGCGATAAAGGCCCGCCAGGTCCCGCTCGGCAAGCAGCTCGCCCCAGGTGCTGTTGGCGAGAATCATCAGCTCGGCGACCGTCTTGTCGAGCGGGCTGCCGCGCTTGCGCGGCTCGATCGCCACGCGGCCGCCGTCGACACGGAAGGTGTATTCGGTTTGCCCTGCGCCTGCGCTCGGCTTGCCGCGCTTCGCCTCGAGCGTTTCGGCGAGCCGCCATAAAGTGCGCAGCTCCTCCTCGAACGGCAATCCGCTGCGCGCCCCGGGCAGGCCCGATTCGAAGGCGGCGTTCAGCGCCTCGTGCGTCGCATGACGCAGGTTCGCGGCGACGGGCACTCGCTCGATGCGGCTGTGGCGGCCCCGCACAGTGAGGTCGCGCGCCGAGACGTTGAGGTAGAGCGAGAGCGCCGGGCGCTCGCGCGCCTCGTCGAGCGAAAGGGCCGCCAGGGCATCCGGCGGCAGCATGGTGAACTTGCGATCGGGAAGGTAAACGGTCGAGAGCCGCTCCCGGCCGATCGCATCGAGCGCGGAGCCGGGCGCAAAGGCAAGCGCCGGCGCGGCGATGTGGATGCCGATGCGCCACTCCTCCTCCGAGACGCGCTTCACCGAGAAAGCGTCGTCGATCTCGGTGGTGCCAAGGTCGTCCAGGCTGAAGGCGGCAACCTCCGCGAGCGGCAGGTCGGC
>DATAID010000076.1:0-80474 GCA_036262835.1 Burkholderiales bacterium
CGCATCATCACGCCACCACGTTGGCCAGCGCACGTGGGCAGTACAAAATTCGACGGCGGGATGTAAGTGGTATTCGATCGACCCGTGCAACGCAATCCGGTGACCTTGCCAGCAACCGCGATCTCTGACTGGCCAACACTGAGGTCCGAAACCACCGTACCTATAAAGACCTCGTTATGGTTATCAAACGAACCGACGACCGGATACGTGGCGGTGCAGCCAGCGACCAAAAGACAAAATGCAATACTGAGTAAGCGAACCATTCGTTATTCCCCCCAACCAGCTAGACGTACTAAGCGTATTCTAGGGCGCAACACGCATAGAAGACCAACGCCTTAGACATGCAGCGCCGCGCACAACGAAGCGACGCCGCTAATTTAAGAAACGAGAAGGCCCAGCTGTAACAGGACTTTCTCTGCTTCGGCCGGCCCCTGAACGCACGCCGCCTTCAACCCGGCTTTTTCCGCGGCGCGAACGTTGATCGGCTGATCGTCGAGGAAGAGAATCGACTCCGGCTTGCATTGAAGGAACGAGGCCACGTGCTCGAAGGCCTCCGCGTCAGGCTTGATCTTGCCGGTCAGATGCGACGGAAAGTGATGGTGGAACAGGCGAAACCATTCGCCCGACTCGAGCCGCGGCCAGTGTATGTGACTGGTGTTCGACAGCGTCGCGCGCATGATGTGCAACGGAATGCGGCGCACCAGCTCGACGCTGCCGGCGAACGGCCCCACCACCCAGCCGGTGAATTCAACGAGGAAATCCTGGGGACTCACGGGCAAGCCCAGCTCCGCGGTCAATTGAGCCGCAAATTCGGCCGGTTCGAGCCTGCCGCTTTCGAGCGCCCGCACGGAAGGCGATGACAGCCAGAGCCGCCATGTTTCCTCGGGCGTGAGCTCGGGCTTCCACTCGTTAAGCTTCGCGGCGCCGCGGAATTCCACGAGAACGCCGCCGAGGTCGAAGACGACGGCTTTCAAGCCTGCATTGTTGCGCATCGCGAGGGTCTCGGTAGGCAGGTCGTAATCAACGGGGAGTACGCTTAATGGCTCCTACAAAGGAGAAACCATGAAAACCGCTATCGCTGTGTTCTGTGCATTGGCCGCTGCCCTTGCCTATGGTCAGGTCATCCCGGCCGCCGGCAAGCCCCGCTTCCAGATCACGGGGGATGGGAACGGAGCATGGAAGATCGACATGGAAACCGGTCAGGTATGGCATTGCGCGAAGCCGCAGGCCGCCAACAGCGTCCCGGGATGTATCGTCGCGAAACAGTACTGAGGGAAAATGTTGGCGGAGCGGACGGGACTCGAACCCGCGACCCCCGGCGTGACAGGCCGGTATTCTAACCAACTGAACTACCGCTCCTTCTTGCAGCGAATCCTGGTGGGTGCTGACGGGATCGAACCGCCGACCCTCGCCTTGTAAGGGCGACGCTCTACCGCTGAGCTAAGCACCCCTTCACCCTTTGAAGGGGCGCTAGTTTAACGGATAACGGCAGCCCTTTCGAGCCGCCGCCTAATTGATCGCGTCTTTGAGGGACTTGCCGGCGCGGAACTTGGGGACGCGCGAGGCGGCAATGCTGAGCGCCTCGCCGGTGCGCGGATTGCGCCCGGTGCGCGCCTGGCGCTTGCCGACGTAGAAGGTGCCGAAGCCGACGAGGGTCACCATGTCGCCCTTCTTGAGGCTCGTCTTCACGGCGCCGACGAGGGCGTCCACCGCGCGCTCGGCGGCCGACTTGGAGACTTCGGCCGACGTGGCGATGTGCTCGATGATGTCCGCTTTGTTCATCGCACCCTCCCCGGGCTAGTGCTTGACCGCGCCCGACTGGTTCTCCGGCTTGGGCGCCTCCGGCGGAACCGCGCCCACATCGACGTGATCGGAGAGCGGCTCGGGCTGGCGCTCCAGGGCCACTTCCAGCACCTTGTCGATCCACTTCACCGGGATGATCTCGAGCTTGTTCTTGACGTTGTCGGGGATCTCGGTCAGGTCCTTCACGTTCTCGTCCGGAATCATCACGGTCTTGATGCCGCCGCGGTGCGCCGCGAGGAGCTTTTCCTTCAGCCCGCCGATCTGCAGCACTTCGCCGCGCAGCGTGATCTCGCCCGTCATCGCCACATCGGCGCGCACCGGAATGCCGGTCAGCATCGACACCATCGAGGTGACGATGCCGATGCCCGCGCTCGGGCCGTCCTTGGGCGTCGCGCCCTCGGGCAGGTGAATGTGGATGTCGTTCTTCTGGTAGAAGTCTTCCTTCACGCCGAGCTTGCGCGAGCGGTTGCGCACCACGGTGAGCGCGGCCTGGATCGACTCCTGCATGACTTCGCCCAGCTTGCCGGTCGTGATGGTCTTGCCCTTGCCGGGCATGGTGACCGTCTCGATCGTGAGCAGCTCGCCGCCGACTTCGGTCCACGCGAGGCCGGTGACCTGGCCCACCTGGTTTTTCTTCTCGGCCATGCCGAAGGTGTACTTGCGCACACCCAGGTACTTGTCGAGGTTGCGCGGCGTGACGGAGATCTTGTTCTTCGCCTTGCCTTCCTCGCCGGCCTCCTGCTTCTCCGTCAGCAGCTGCTTCACCGCCTTGCGGCAGATCTTGGAGACTTCGCGCTCCATCGCGCGCACGCCCGCTTCGCGCGTGTAGTAGCGCACGATGTCGCGGATGGCGGCCTCGCTGACGACGAGCTCGCCTTCCTTCAGGCCGTTGTTCGTCATCTGCTTGGGCAGCAGGTATTGCGTGGCGATGCTCACCTTCTCGTCCTCGGTGTAGCCCGAGAGCCGGATCACTTCCATCCGGTCGAGGAGCGGCGGCGGGATGTTGAGCGTGTTCGCCGTGGCGATGAACATCACTTCCGAGAGGTCGTACTCGACCTCGACGTAGTGGTCGGTGAAGGTGTGGTTCTGCTCGGGGTCCAGCACCTCGAGCAGCGCCGAGGACGGATCGCCGCGCCAGTCCATGCCCATCTTGTCGACTTCGTCGAGCAGGAAGAGCGGATTGCGCACGCCGACCTTCGACATGCTCTGCAAAATCTTGCCCGGCATGGAGCCGATGTAGGTGCGCCGGTGGCCGCGGACTTCGGCCTCGTCGCGCACGCCGCCGAGCGACATGCGCACGAACTTGCGGTTGGTCGCGCGCGCGATCGACTGGCCGAGCGAGGTCTTGCCCACGCCGGGCGCGCCGACCAGGCACAGGATCGGCGCCTTCATCTTGTCGACGCGCGTCTGCACGGCCAGGTATTCGAGGATCCGTTCCTTGATCTTCTCCAGCCCGTAGTGGTCCTTGTCGAGCACTTCCTGGGCCACCTTCAGGTCGCGGCACACCTTCGACTTCTTGCGCCACGGCAGGTTGACGAGCGTCTCGATGTAGTTGCGCACCACCGTCGCCTCGGCCGACATCGGCGACATGAGCTTGAGCTTCTTCATCTCGGTCTCGGCCTTCTTGCGCGCGTCCTTGGGCATGTGCGCCTTGCGGATGCGCTTCTCCATCTCCTCCAGGTCGGCGCCCTCTTCGCCTTCGCCGAGCTCCTTCTGGATGGCCTTGACCTGCTCGTTCAGGTAGTACTCGCGCTGGCTCTTCTCCATCTGGCGCTTGACGCGCCCGCGGATGCGCTTCTCGACCTGCAGGATGTCGATCTCGGTCTCGAGCTGCGAGAGGAGGTGCTCGAGGCGCGCCTTCACCTCGAACATCTCCAGCACCTGCTGCTTCTGCTCCAGCTTCAGCGGCAGGTGCGCGGCGACCGTGTCGGCGAGGCGCCCGGCCTCGTCGATGCCGGAGAGCGAGGTGAGGATCTCGGGCGGGATCTTCTTGTTCAGCTTCACGTACTGGTCGAACGCCGAGAGGAGCGCGCGGCGCATCGCCTCGACTTCGGGCGGCGGCGTGCCTTCGGCGGGGATCGGGCTCGCGTCGGCGACCCAGTGCGTCTTCAAATCGGTGATCTGGCCCAGGCGCGCGCGCGTGCCGCCTTCCACGAGCACCTTCACGGTGCCGTCGGGCAGCTTGAGCATCTGCAGGATGCTCGACACGCAGCCGATCTCGTACATGTCGGTCGGGCCCGGATCGTCCTTGGCCGCCGAGCGCTGCGCGACGAGCAGGATCGACTTGCCGCTCTCCATGGCCGTCTCCATCGCCTTGATGGATTTCGGCCGCCCGACGAAGAGCGGAATCACCATGTGCGGGAAAACCACCACGTCTCGCAGGGGCAAGAGCGGATATTGCGTCACGTTAGCGGGAGTAGGCTGATCGGACATTAGGGCCTCTGGATAGGATGCCCCTCCAACATAGGAGTTCCCGCGACAAAAAGCAAACGGAAAATCCGACTGCGAAGGGATTTTTTACAACTACAAGGAACGACTGACGACAGCTACGCGGAGCTGCCAGCGACCTTGGGCGGATCGGAGTAGATGAGGAGCGGCTTGCCGTCGGCCGAGATCATCTGCTCGTCGACGACGACCTTGCTGACGTTCTCCAGCGCCGGCAGCTCGTACATCGTTTCGAGCAGCACCTGCTCGAGGATCGAGCGCAGGCCGCGCGCGCCGGTCTTGCGCGCGAGCGCCTTCTTCGCCACCGCGCCGAGCGCGGGATTGCGCACCTCGAGCTCCACGCCCTCCATGAGGAAAAGGCGCTGGTACTGCTTGATGAGCGCGTTCTTCGGGATGGTAAGGATCTCGATGAGCGCCTTCTCGTCGAGCTCTTCGAGCGCCGCCACCACGGGCATGCGGCCGACGAACTCCGGGATGAGGCCGAACTTGATCAGGTCCTCGGGCTCCGAGGACTTGAGCAGGTCGTAGGTCGCCTTCGAGTTGTTCGGACTTCTCACTTCCGCGCCGAAGCCGATGCCGGTCTTCTCGGTGCGGTTGCGCACGATCTTCTCCAGCCCGTCGAAGGCGCCGCCGCAGATGAAAAGGATGTTGGTGGTGTCGACCTGCACGAAATCCTGGTTCGGATGCTTGCGGCCGCCCTGGGGCGGGACCGAGGCGATGGTGCCTTCGATCAGCTTGAGCAGCGCCTGCTGCACGCCCTCGCCCGACACGTCGCGCGTGATCGAGGGGTTGTCCGACTTGCGCGAGATCTTGTCGATCTCGTCGATGTACACGATGCCGCGCTTGGCCTTGTCGACGTCGTAGTCGCAGTTCTGCAGCAGCTTCTGGATGATGTTCTCGACGTCTTCGCCGACGTACCCCGCCTCGGTGAGCGTGGTGGCATCCGCAATCACGAACGGCACGTTCAGGAGGCGCGCCAGCGTCTGGGCAAGAAGCGTCTTGCCGGAACCCGTGGGGCCGATCAGCAGGATGTTGGACTTGGCGAGCTCCACCTCGTCGTTCTTGGAGAGGTGCTTGAGCCGCTTGTAGTGGTTGTAGACCGCGACCGAGAGGATCTTCTTCGCCTGGTCCTGTCCGATCACGTACGAATCAAGGATGTTGCGGATCTCGTGCGGGGTCGGCAGGTCCGACTTCGCGCCCTTGCCGCCCTTGTCGGAGGCGGTTTCCTCGCGAATGATGTCGTTGCAGAGCTCGATGCACTCGTCGCAGATGAAGACCGACGGGCCGGCGATGAGCTTGCGGACCTCGTGCTGGCTCTTGCCGCAGAACGAGCAGTAAAGGAGCTTCTCGCCCGAGGAGGTTTTCTCGGACATCAGGTGGGCTCCCTTGCGGTCAGCACCTTGTCCACGAGGCCGTACTTTACCGCGTTCTCGGCGGACAGGAAGTTGTCGCGGTCGGTGTCCTTGGCGATGGTTTCCACCGACTGGCCCGTGTGCTTGGCGAGGATCTCGTTCAGCCGCTGGCGCAGGAAGAGGATCTCCTTGGCGTGGATTTCCACGTCGGAGGCCTGGCCCGAAAAGCCGCCCATCGGCTGGTGGATCATGACGCGTGAGTTCGGCAGCGCGAAACGCTTGTCCTTGTCGCCTGCGGCCAGCAGCAGCGCGCCCATGCTCGCCGCCTGGCCGATGCACAGCGTCGAGACATCGGGCTTGATGAACTGCATGGTGTCGTAGATCGCCAGCCCCGCCGACACGGAGCCGCCCGGCGAGTTGATGTAGAAAAAGATGTCCTTGTCAGGATTTTCCGACTCGAGGAAGAGCAGCTGCGCCACGATCAGGTTGGCCGTCACTTCGGTCACGGGGCCGACCAGGAACACCACCCGCTCCTTGAGCAGCCGCGAGTAGATGTCGTAGGCGCGCTCGCCGCGCCCCGACTGCTCGATCACCATTGGGATCAAGCCCAACCCCTGCGGCTCGACCTGGGAGTTCTTCCAGATCATGCGTTCGCGCCCATCAAGTCATCGAACGTCACCGACCTGTCCTCCACCCTGGCCTTGGACAAGACCCATTTCACGACGTTGCCTTCCAACGCGAGGCTTTCCATCTCGGACAAGCGCTGCGGTTGCATGTAGAACCACTTTACCACTTCTGCAGGACGCTCGTAGCTCTGGGACTCTGCTTCGATCAGCGCACGCACCTCCTGGGGCTTGGGCCGCAGCTTCTCGCTCTCGCTTAGCGAGCCGATGATCAATCCGAGCGCGACTCGCCGGCGGGCGCTCGCCTCGAACGCCTGGGGATCGAACGGCAGCTTCTCGATTTTCAGGCCGCGCGCCTTGAGATCGGCGGCCGCGGCCTCCACGAGCTGCTGCGTCTCCATCTGGACCAGCGACTTGGGCAGTTCTACCGGCGCAGCGTCGAGCAGCGCCTGTAACGCCTGCTCCTTGACGCGCGCCTCGACGCGCTTCTTGACCTCGCGCTCGACGTTCTGGCGGACCTCGGCGCGCATTTTGTCGAGATCGCCGTCGGCGACGCCGAGCTGCTTCGCGAACTCGGCATCGAGCGCGGGCAGCCGGGGTTCCTCGACGCGGCGCACGTCGAGATCGAAGCTCGCGGTTTTGCCGGCCACGTCCTTGCCGTGGTAGTCGTCGGGGAATTTCACGTCGAAGGTCTTCTTCTCGCCCGCCTTCATGCCGCGCGCGGCGTCCTCGAACTCGGGCAGCATGCGCTTTTCGCCGAGCAGGAACGCGAACTCGGTCGCCTTGCCGCCGGTGAAGCCCTCGCCGCCGATCTTGCCCTCGAAGTCCGCGACCACGCGGTCGCCGTCCTGCGCGGCGCGCTCGACCGGCGCGTAGCTGACCCGCTGCTTGCGCAGGATCTCGAGCGTGCGATCGACCGCGGCGTCGTCCACCGCGAGCTGCGGGCGCTCGATCTTCGCGCTCGAGACGTCGCCCACTTTCACTTCCGGGTAGACCTCGAAGGTCGCGCTGAACTCGAAGAGCTCGGCATCGGCCGCGCCGTCCTTCTTCTCGATGCGCGGATAGCCGGCGACCTTGAGGTTCGCCTCCTTCACCGCGTCGCTGAAGGCCTTCTGCACCGCGTCGCCGATGACTTCCGAGCGCACCTGCGGCCCGTACTGCTGAGCGAGGAGCTTCAGCGGCACCTTGCCCGGTCGAAAACCGGGCATCTTCGCTTCGCGCGCAAGCTTCTTCAGCCGCGCGTCGACCTGCTCGTCCACGTCCTTGACCGGCACCGACATCGACAGGC
Source organism: Burkholderiales bacterium (assembly GCA_036262835.1). Classification (GTDB taxonomy): domain Bacteria; phylum Pseudomonadota; class Gammaproteobacteria; order Burkholderiales; family SG8-39; genus RBG-16-66-20. Next base: position 7,512 of record DATAID010000076.1, read on the forward strand.
GCCGCTCGAGCGTTCCCAGGTTTTCCACGTTCACCGTCATTTGCCTCTTCTAGATCCCCGTTCTATCGCTGGTGCGAAGGGAGAGACTCGAACTCTCATGCCTTTCGGCGCCAGAACCTAAATCTGGTGCGTCTACCAATTCCGCCACCCTCGCGCCGAAAAGCTCGCGAAAACAACGTAGTATATCGCGCAAATGGCGGTCGCCCATTACGAGAACTTCCCCGTCGCGTCGCTTTTGCTGCCCCCGGACCTGCGCGAGCCCGTGTCGGTCATCTACCGCTTCGCGCGCACGGCGGACGATTTTGCGGACGAAGGCGATGATGCCCCCGAAGCGCGCCTCGCCAAGCTGAACAATTTCACGACCAAGCTTTTGAAAATCAAGCACGGAGAGGATCCCGGCGATTCCCTCTTTCGCGACGTGGCGCGCATTGTCCGGGCGCATTCGCTTCCCCTCACCCTTTTTGAAGATCTGCTCAGCGCCTTTCGCCAGGATGTCGAGAAAGGGCGCTATGAGAGCTATGCCGAGGTGCTCGACTACTGTCGCCGCTCGGCGAATCCGATCGGGCGGCTGCTGCTGCACCTTTTCAAACAAACGACTGAATCAAACCTCGCGCGCTCCGATGCGATCTGCACCGCCCTGCAGATCATCAACTTCTGGCAGGACGTGCGCATCGACCTGGCGAAAGACCGCGTCTACCTGCCGCAGGACGAGATGCGCCGCTTCGGCGTGAGCGAGGCGCAGCTGCGCGAGGGCCGCGTCGACGACGCCTGGCAGAAGCTCATGGCCTTCCAGTGCGACCGCGCCAGGGCGCTGATGCTCGAGGGCGCGGCGCTCAAGCAATCGCTCCGGGGAAGGATCCGCCTCGAGATCGCCGTGACGATCGAGGGCGGCCTGCGGATTCTCGAAAAGCTCAAGCAGGCCGGCTATGACATGTTCCGGCGCAGGCCGGTGCTGAAGCCGCTCGATTGGCCGCTTCTTTTTTTCAGGGCCTTGTGAATCCTGACCAGTATTGCCAGGAAAAGGCGGCAGCGAGCGGCTCCAGCTTCTATTACTCGTTCCTCTTTCTCCCGCCCGAGCGGCGCCGCGCCATCACCGCCCTCTACGCCTTCTGCCGCGAGGTGGACGATGTCGTGGACGAGAGCCTCGAGCCGCAGGTCGCGCACGCGAAGCTCGGCTGGTGGCGAAAGGAAATCCTTAGCCTGTACGAAGGAAAGCCCAATCATCCGGTTTCCCGCGCCCTTCACCCGCACCTCGAAAAATTCCAGATCAGGCAAAAGCAGCTCGAGGAGATCGTCGACGGGATGGAGATGGACCTCACGCAGACGCGCTATCTCGATTTCGCCGGGCTGGAGAAGTACTGCTATCACGTCGCGGGCGCCGTCGGCCTGCTCGCCGCCGGCATCTTCGGCTACTCCAACCCGCGCACGCTGGAGTACGCGAAGAGCCTCGGCACCGCGTTCCAGCTCACCAACATCATTCGCGACGTCGGCGAGGATGCGCGCAAGAACCGCATCTACCTGCCGATGGAGGACCTGAGGACGTTTGAAGTCACGGCAGCCGAGATCCTGAATGCCGATTACAGCGGGAGATTTGTCCGTTTGATGGAATTTCAAACCCGACGAGCGAATTCCGTCTATGAGAAAGCCATGGCGATGCTTCCCCGGGAGGATCGCCGCGACCAGCGCGCCGGGCTCATCATGGCGGCGATCTACCGTGCCACGCTCGCCGAGATCGAGCGCGACGGCTTCAAGGTCCTGGATCGCCGCACGTCGCTCACGCCGCTGCGCAAGCTCTGGATCGCCTGGAAAACCTGGATAAGCGCATAGCAATCGTCGGAGCAGGCTACGCGGGGATGGCCGCCGCCGTCACGCTCGCGGACAAGGGCGCCAAGGTCTCGGTCTTCGAGTCGGCGCCGACGCCCGGAGGCCGGGCCCGCCGAGTCACCACGAGCGGGCGCGAGCTCGACAACGGCCAGCACATCCTGATCGGTGCCTACACCGAGCTTCTTCGCCTGATGGCGCTCGTGCGCGTGCCCGAGGAGGCGCTGATGCGCCTGCCGCTCGAGCTTCGCTACGCCGACGGCTTCAGCTTTCGGGCGCTCTGGCTGCCCGCCCCGCTCGGCATGCTGCTCGGGCTGCTCTTCGCCTGGAAGCTGCCCTTCAAGGAGCGCTGGGGTGCGGTTCGCTTCATGCTTTTTCTGCAGAGACATTCTTTCCAGGTAAAAGCCGACCAGACCGTCTCCGATCTTTTAAGAGAGCACCGTCAGAACGGCGCGATCGGCCACTACCTCTGGCGGCCGCTGTGCGTCTCGGCCCTCAACACGCCCGTCGAGATGGCCTCCGCGCAGGTCTTCGCCAATGTGCTGCGCGATTCGCTTGCCGGAGACGCCCGAGCGAGCGACCTGCTGCTGCCGCGCGCGGACCTTTCGCGGCTCTTTCCGGAGCCCGCCTGCGAGTACGTGAAGGCGAAAGGCGGCGAGGTCCGCCTCGGCTCGCCGGTCAAGGATCTCGGCGCCCTGTCGGGCGAATTCGACGCGGTCATCGTCGCGGTGGGACATCACCAGCTGAAAACGCTCCTGCCCGAGCTCGCGCTCGAGCGCCTCTATGAGCCGATCTACACCTGCTATCTGCAATACCCGGCCCAGGTGCGGCTGCGCTTTCCCATGCTCGGCCTTTCGTCCGGCCTCGTGCAATGGGCGTTCGACCGCGGCTGGCTCACGGGCGAGCCCGGCCGCATCGCGTGCGTGATCAGCGCCCGGGGCGATCACCAGCAAATGACGCACGAGGAGCTTGCCGCGACCTGCCACCAGGAGCTCAAAGCGATCCGCCCGCAGCTGCCCGATCCCGAATGGACGCAGGTGATCGCCGAGAAGCGCGCCACCGTCGCCTGCGTTCCGGGCGCCGCCTTTCCGGCCGAAACCCTGCGTCCCGGGATTTTTCTCGCCGGCGACTACACCTATCCCGACTATCCGCCGACGCTCGAGGCCGCGGTGCGCAGCGGCGTGCGCGCGGCGCACGAGGCGCTCAATCAAAGCCGATGAAAGCCCTCGTTCTCTACTCGACGATCGATGGCCAGACGCTGCGGATCTGCCGCCGCATCCGCCACGCCTGCCTCGACGCCGGGCACGACGCCGTCATCGCGGACCTGGAGAACCATGACGCCTTCAATCCGGCGCACTACGACGCCGTGGTCGTCGGCGCGAGCATCCGCTACGGCCGGCACCGTCCCGTGGTGGCGCGCTACCTGCGCTGGAACCGCGAAGTGCTGCAGGCACGCAAGTGCGCGCTCTTCAGCGTCAACGTCGTCGCGCGCAAGCCCGGCAAAAGCGCGCCGGACACCAATCCGTACATGAAGAAGCTGCTCGCCGAGATCGGCTGGCGCCCCTCGCACCTCGCCGTCTTCGCCGGGCGCATCGACTATCCGCGCTACGGCTTCGTCGACCGGAACGTGATCCGCCTCATCATGATGATGACCGACGGGCCGACGGATCCGGGAGCCGTCTTTGAATTCACGGACTGGGACGCTGTGGAAGCATTTGGCCGCGAAATCGCCCGCTAGGCGCCCTGTCATCCTTTGGCGACGCCCTGCGTTGTTCGTCGAACGCAAATCGGAGCCACAATATGGGCCTCGTGACCGCAAAACTCGTCCTCAAGAATCCACGCCGGCCCAGACTGGCGGTAAAGGCGGAAGCGCTCGCCGATTCCGGAGCAGTTCATCTCTGCATTCCGGAAAAAGTGCGCGCTCAGCTCCAACTCGAGGCCATTGACGAGAAAGCGGTCACCCTCGCCGACGGCTCGCAGAAAAGCGTCCCTTATGTCGGGCCGATCGAAGTGCGCTTCAAGAACCGTGTCGGGTTCACCGGTGCTCTTGTCATGGGCGATCAAGTTTTGGTGGGTGCGATTCCCATGGAGGACATGGACCTGGTGATCGTCCCCAGAACTCGAACGCTGGATGTCAATCCTGACAGCCCGGACGTCGCCACCAGCATCGCCAAGTAGCTAGAGATTACGCAGCACCTGCACGGCCTGGTCGACGCGCTCGACCGCGATGACTTCGAGCTCGGCGAGCCTTCCCTTCGGCTGGTTCGCCTTCGGCACGATCGCTTTTTCGAAGCCGAGCTTGGCAGCCTCCTTCAGGCGTTCCTGCCCGCGCGGCGCGGGACGCACCTCCCCCGCGAGGCCGACTTCGCCGAAGACCGCGACTTTTTCGCGGATCGGCCGGTCGGTCAGCGAGGAGACCACGGCGAGGCAGACAGCAAGGTCGGCGGCGGGCTCCGAGATGCGCATTCCGCCCACCGCGTTCACGAACACATCCTGCTCCCAGGTCGCGATGCCGGCGTGGCGATGCAGCACCGCAAGCAGCATCGCGAGGCGGTTCTGCTCCAGGCCCACCGACAGCCGGCGCGGATTCGGCGTATGGGCGCTATCGACGAGCGCCTGGATCTCGACCAGGAGCGGCCGCGTGCCTTCGAGCGTCACCAGCACGCAGGAGCCGGCCACCGGCTTTTCGTGCGTGCTGAGAAAAAGCCGCGACGGATTGCTCACGGCTTTCAGCCCCTTTTCCGTCATCGCGAAGACGCCGAGCTCGTTCACCGCGCCGAAGCGATTTTTCACCGCGCGCACGAGCCGGAAGGTGGAATTCGGGTCGCCCTCGAAATAGAGCACCGTGTCGACGATGTGCTCGAGCACGCGCGGGCCGGCGATCGTGCCCTCCTTCGTGACGTGGCCGATGATGAAGAGCGCGATGCCGTTCCTTTTCGCGTGGCGCGCGAGCTGCGCCGCGCACTCTCGCACCTGCGCGACCGAGCCCGGCGCCGATTGCAGCTGCTCGGACCAGAGCGTCTGGATCGAGTCGACCACCGCCACCTGCGGCCGCTGCGCGTCCAGCGCCGCGGCGATGCGCTCGAGCTGGATCTCGGCGACGAGGTGCACGGGCGCGGTGTCCACGCCCAGCCGCCTCGCCCTCAACGCCACCTGCTCGGCCGATTCTTCGCCGGAGACGTAGAGGGTTTTACTTCCGCTTCCCAGGGAGGAAAGCGCCTGAAGCAGCAGCGTCGACTTGCCGATCCCCGGATCCCCGCCGATCAGCACGACCTGACCCGCCACCAGCCCGCCGCCGAGCACGCGATCGAGCTCGCCGATGCCCGTCGGCAGGCGCTCGGCCTCGCTCACCGGGATGTTGCCGAGGAGAACCGATTCGGCCGAGTGCCGCGCGACCGCGATCGTGCCGCGGCTCGGACGCTCGGTGACCGTTTCGGTCAGCGTCCCGGCCGCGCCACAGGAGGGGCAGGCGCCGAACCACTGCAACGCCGTCGCCCCGCAGTCGGAGCAGACGTAAGCCGATTTTGCTTTCTTCACTTGGGCAGGAATCAGACCCCGGCGGCAACTTCGACCACGGGCACCCTTGGCGCAAGCGCGCACAGGAGCTGGTAGCTCAGCGTCCCGGCGGCGCGCGCGACCTCGTCGCAGGAGAGGCCTTCGCCCCAGAGGGTGACCGGCGTCCCGATGTAGGCCTCTTCGATGTTGGAGATGTCGACGCAGAGCATGTCCATGGACACACGTCCGACCGTGCCGGTGCGTTGACCGTTGACGAGCACGGGGGTGCCTGAAGGCGCGTGACGGGGATAGCCGTCGGCGTAGCCGCAGGCCACCACGCCGATGGTCATTTCCTGGGCGGCTTCATAGGTCATGCCGTAGCCGACCCGCTCGCCCGCCTGCAGGTTCTGGACCGCGACGATCTCGGAAGAGAGCGTCATGGCGGGCTTCAGGCCGATGTCCTCGGCCGTCTTGAACAAAAACGGCGAGCAGCCGTAGAGCATGATGCCCGGCCGCACCCAGTCGCCGCGCGTCTCGTCGGGAAAGCGCAGCAGTGCGGCCGAGTTGGCCAGGGACCGCGGCGCCGTATCAAACGGCTGGGTGAGCTCGTTGAACCACTGCAGCTGCGCGGTCACGCCGCCCTCCCCGTCGGCGTCGGCAAAATGCGTCATCAGCGTCACTTCGCCGATGCCGGGATGGGCCTCCAGCGCGTTCCAGGCGAGGCGCACATTGTCGACGGTGAAGCCGAGGCGGTTCATGCCGCTGTTGACCTTGAGGTACGCGTCCATCTTGCCGACGAAGGTGACCTTCTCGAGCATCTCCAGCTGCGCCACGTTGTGGATCACCGGCGTGAGGTTATAGCGCGAGAGCAGCGGCAGATCCTCGGGCTTGAAGAATCCCTCGAGCATGAGGATCGGCTTGTCGATGCCCGCGCTGCGGAGCTTCAACGCATCGACGAAATCCAGGACCGCGAAGCCGTCGGCCGCCTTGAGCGCCTCGGCGGCGCGCAGCAGCCCGTGCCCGTAGGCGTTCGCCTTCAGCACCGCCCAGATCTTCGCCGCGCCTGCGTGCTTTTGCGCGACTGCAAGATTGTGTGCGAGTGCCGGCGAATGGATGGTCGCGCGGATCGGTCTGGGCATGGGGAAACAGGATACCCCGACCGCAAAAATCGGTCATATGCCTGCGGCGCAGCCCGCGTCCTTCATGCTATAAAACCGCGCCCATGGGGTCCGGCTTCTACATCATCATGGCGGCGCAGTTTTTCTCCTCGCTCGCCGACAATGCGCTGCTCGTGGCGGCGATCGCGCTGCTCGTGCAGGCCGATTCGCCCTCCTGGCTGACCCCGTTCCTCAAGTTCTTCTTCGTGATCGCCTACGTGGTGCTCGCGCCCTTCGTCGGCGCGTTCGCCGACCGCCTGCCCAAGGGCACGGTCATGTTCATCTCCAACACCATCAAGATCGCCGGCTGCGCGATGATGCTCTTCGAGGTCGATCCCCTCGTCGCCTACGCGCTGGTGGGCCTGGGCGCCGCGGCCTATTCTCCGGCCAAGTACGGCATCCTCACCGAGTACCTGCCGCACTCCAAGCTCGTCATGGCGAACGGCTGGATCGAGGGCCTGACGGTCGCCTCGATCATCCTCGGCGTGATGCTGGGCGGCGTCCTCATCCGGCCGGGCGTCTCCGACATCCTGCTCGGCGTCGAGCTGCCGCTCGACCTGGGGATCGACACGCCTCCGGAGGCGGCGATCGCGATCATCATCGCCGTCTATGCGGTCGCTGCCTACTTCAATCTGCACATCCCGCGCACCGGCGCCCCGATGAAGCCCCTGCCCGCCCACCCTTTCGAGACGCTGCGGGATTTCGCGCGCTGCGTCGACAGCCTGTGGCGCGACAAGCTCGGCCAGATCTCGCTCGCGGTGACCACGCTCTTCTGGGGGGCGGGCGCGACGCTCCAGTTCATCGTCATCAACTGGTCGAACGCGGCGCTCGGCTACGACCTCTCGGAGGCGTCGATCCTGCAGGGAGTGTGCGCGTTCGGCATCGCGCTTGGCGCGGTCACGGCCTCGATGCGCGTGCGGCTCGACCACGCGGTGCGCGTCATCCCGCTCGGCATCGCCATGGGGCTCATCGTGATCAGCATGATCGCCGTTCGCAACGTCTGGCTCGCCGTGCCGCTCATCATCGTGATCGGCGGGCTCGCGGGCTACTTCGTGGTGCCGATGAACGCGCTCCTGCAGCACCGCGGCCACCACCTGGTCGGCGCGGGCCGCTCGATCGCGGTGCAGAACTTCAACGAGAACGCCTCGATCCTGGCGATGATCGCGATCTACTCGCTCCTCTTGAAGGCCGGGCTTTCGATCAACGTGGTGATCATCCTCTTCGGACTCTTCGTCGCCGGCACGATGCTCGCCGTGCAGCGCTGGTACGCCTACAACCGCCGCACGCACGAGCAGGAGATCGAGCGGCTGCTCGCTTTCGCCCGCGCCGAGGGCCGCAAGCTCTAGGCCTTGAGCCTTTCCATCGTCTTCACGGCGAAGCGCAGGTCGGCCCAGGCCTTCGACTTGTCCGGGAGATTGCGCAGCAGGTAGGCCGGGTGGTAGGTCACGACGAGTGGCACGCCCGCGTATTGATGCAGGCTGCCCCGCATGCTGGCGATGGTGGCGTCGCTCGCAAGAAGCGTCTGCGCCGCGAAACGGCCCATCGCGATGATGAGCTTCGGGCGGATCAGCTCGATCTGCTTGAGCAGGTGCGGCGAGCACTTCGCCACCTCCTCGGGCTCCGGGTTGCGGTTGCCCGGCGGCCGGCACTTGAGCACGTTCGCGATATAGACGTTCTCGCCGCGCGTCATGCCGATCGAGAGCAGCATCTGATCGAGGAGCCGGCCGGCCTGCCCCACGAAGGGCTCGCCGAGCCGGTCTTCCTCGGCGCCGGGCGCCTCGCCGACGAGCAGCCACTCGGCCTTCTCATCGCCCACGCCGAAGACGGTCTGCGTGCAGCCCGCGCGCAGCTTGCAGTCGGTGCAGCTTTTGACCCTGGCTTTCAGGGTTTCCCAATCATTGTTCTGCTCTTTTGGCTGCGGCTGAGCTTGGATTTTTTTGCGCTTGAGTCGCCACACCGGACCCAAGCCCATTTCCTGCAGTACCTCTTCGCGCCGGCTCACAGCGGAATGGACAGCACGAGCGCGTCCTCGCGGCCGGTGTGCGCCGGGTAATAGCCGGGGCGCACGGCGACCTGCGTGAAGCCGAAGCGGCGGTAAAGCGCCTTGGCGCCCTCGTTGCTCGGGCGCACCTCGAGGAAGACCTTGTCGGCGCCGCGCGACTTCGCCATGCGCATGATCTCACGCAGGAGCGTGCTGCCGTGGCCTCGGCGCTGCTCGGCCTCGGCGATCGAGAGGTTAAGGAGATGGCCCTCGCCGGCGGCGACGAGCAGCACGAAGTAGCCGATCAGCTCACGCCCGCGCCGCCAGGTCCAGCACTGGTAGCCCGAGTGCAGGGAATCGGCGAAATTGCCGCGCGTCCAGGGATGCGTGTACACGGCGCTCTCGATCGCGAGCACGTCGGCGAGATCCGCATCGCGCATCTTTTCCAGCCGGGGCTCTTCCTTGAGGACGGCGCTCATCGGGCTTTCAGTTCGGCTGCGGTGAAGGCGACCTTGTCGCGCACATAGACCGGCAGGGCGAGCGCCGCATCCACGCCTTCCCCCGCGGCAAGCGCAGGGGCCGCGAGGCGGGCCACCGCAACGGCGGAAGGATGAATTTCCGGTTTCATGCTGGAAAAGCGATCCCGAAACTCTTTCTCGTAGGCAAGAAATCCGCTGCCGCAACCCACCCAGCCTTCGCCCGGCGGCACGGCAACCTGGGCGGGGGGCACGCATTGCGCCGGCGAGATTTCGCGCCAGCGGCCGTCCGTCTTCTCGAGCGCCGAATAATACACTTCGCGCATGCGTGCATCGAGACAGGCGACGACCCTCGCGGCGCCAGATTCCTCCGCGATGGCCTCGAGCGACGACACGCCGAGCACCGGCAGCCCGCGCCCGAGCGCAAGACCCTGCGCGAGGCCGCAGGCGATGCGCAAGCCCGTGAAGGAGCCGGGTCCCGCGCCAAAGGCCACCGCCTGCAAGTCCCGCGCCCTCAGGCCGGACTCCTCCAGGAGTTTCTCCAGCATCGGCAAGGCGAGCTCGGAATGCCGGTTCCCGGCCTTTTCCTCCAGCGCCCGGATCTCTCCCTCGAGCGAGAGCGCGACCGAGCACCATTCGGTGGAGGTTTCGAAAGCGGCGAAGTTCATGGTTTCCTTGTCGTTATACTTCGTCCCATGAGCGAATTCAAAATCGCAGTGATCCCGGGCGACGGAATCGGGCGCGAGGTCGTGCCCGAGGGCGTTCGCGTATTGGAGGCGGCAGGCGCGAAGCACGGCCTGCGCTTCCAGTGGAAGGAGTTCGACTGGAGCTGCGACTGGTACAAGCAGCACGGCCGCATGTGCCCCGAGGACGCGCCCGACATCCTGCGCAAGTTCGACGCGATCTACTTCGGCGCGGTCGGCAATCCCGCGATCGTCCCTGACCATGTCTCGGCCTGGGGCCTGCTCATCAACTTCCGGCGCTGGTTCGACCTGTACGTGAACCTGCGCCCCGTGCGCCTCTTCGACGGGCTGCCCTGCCCGCTCGCGGGCCGCAAGCCCGGCGACATCGACTACTACGTGATCCGCGAGAACACGGAAGGCGAGTACGGCGGCATCGGCGGCCGCGTGTTCGAGGGCACCGAGCGCGAGTTCGTGACGCAGAGCGCCATCTTCACGCGCAAGGGCACCGAGCGCATCATGAAATACGCGTTTGAGCTGGCGAAGACGCGCAAGAAGCACGTCACGAGCTGCACCAAGTCGAACGGCATCTCGATCACCATGCCGTGGTGGGACGAGCGCTTCGCGGAGATGAAAAAGAAGTACCCCGAGGTGAAGGCGGACCAGTACCACGTCGACGGGCTCTCCATCCAGATGGTGCTCAACCCGGACCGCTTCGACGTCATCGTCGCCTCGAATCTCTTCGGCGACATCCTCTCCGACCTCGGCCCCGCCACCGCGGGCACGATCGGCATCGCGCCCTCGGGCAACATCAATCCCGAGCGCACGGCGCCCTCGATCTTCGAGCCGGTGCACGGCTCGGCGCCCGACATCGCGGGCAGGAAGATCGCCAACCCGATCGGCGCGATCTGGTCGGGCGCGCTCATGCTCGAGCACCTCGGCCACCCGGCGGCGGCCGCCGACGTAGTGCGCGCGATCGAGCGCGTCGTGAAGGAAGGTCCCTACACGCCCGACATGAAGGGCAAGGCTTCCACTTCGGAGGTTGGCGCGGCCGTGGCGGAAGCGGTGCGAGGCGCCTCCAGAAAAGCGGCGTAGCCGGCCTACTCGGCCGCGGTCAGCTTCACCTTGATCTCGGTGCTCTTGCCGCCGCGGATCAGCGTGATCGTCACGACGTCGCCCGGCTGATGCCACTCGAGCGCATCGAGTAGTTCGTCGAGCGTGGCGACCGGCTTGCGGTCGATCGCGGTGATGATGTCGCCGACGATCACGTCGCCGCCCCGCTTGCGCTGGAAAGGCTTGATGCCGGCGGCGGCGGCCGGGCTTCCCGGCACCACGCCCAGGATCGGCACGCCTTTCGGAAGGCGGAGCGCCGCCTGGAATTCGGGCGGCCCGGTGCGCAGTCCCAGCGCCGGGCGGGTGAAGCGGCCGTCGCGGATGAGGCGCGGCACGACGCGGTTCACCTCGTCCACCGGAATCGCGAAGCCGACGCCCGCCGAAGCGCCCGAGGGGCTGAAGATCGCCGTGTTCACGCCAATCAGCCGGCCGGCGGAATCGAGCAGCGGCCCGCCCGAGTTGCCCGGGTTGATCGCCGCGTCGGTCTGGATCACGCCGCGGATCTTGCGGTCGTTCACCGAGTCGATCTCTCGGTTGAGCGCGCTGATGATGCCGGTCGTGAGCGTCTGGTCCAGGCCGAACGGGTTGCCGATCGCATAGACCTTCTGCCCGACCTGCAGGTCGCGGCTCGTGCCGAGCGCGATCGCCTTCAGCTTCTCGCGCGGCGCGCCGATCTTGAGCACGGCGAGGTCGCGATCAGGGTAATAGCCGGTGAGCTCGGCCGGCCACTCGCTCTGGTCGGCGAGCGTCACGCGCGCGCCGCTCGCGCCCTGGATGACGTGGAAGTTGGTGACGACGTGGCCCTGGTCGTCCCAGATGAAGCCGCTGCCGGTGCCGCGCGGCACCTGCGTGACGTTCATCGTGAAGAGGTCGCGCTGCGACTCGATGGTGGTGATGTGCACGGTCGAGGGCGAGCCGAGGCGGAACACCGAGATGTTGTTCAGCTCGTCGGCCGCCAGCGGCCCGCGCGGCGCGATCGCCCGCGGCTCGGCGCCGCCGCCTGCGCGCGGCTTGGCGGGCGCCTGTGCCCAGGCGGGCGAGGCGCTCGGCACGGCGAGCAAAAGCGCGAGCAGGAGGGTGAAGGAGCGCATGTTTGATAGATTGAGCGGATGAAATCCTACAAGATCGCCGCCATTCCCGGCGACGGCATCGGAAAAGAGGTCATTGCGGCCGGCCTGGACGTTCTTCTCTTCCTTGCCGAAAAAGAAAGCTTCAAGCTCGAGGTCGAGACCTTCGACTGGAGCTCCGAGCGCTACAAGAAGACCGGCGCCTACATCCCCGAGGGCGGGCTGGAGAAGCTGAAGCCCTTCGACGCGATCTTCTTCGGCGCGGTCGGCGCGCCCGACGTGCCGGACCACATCTCGCTCTGGGGCCTGCGCCTGCCGATCTGCCAGGGGTTCGACCAGTACGCGAACGTGCGTCCTTCCCGGGTGCTGCCGGGGGTCACGTCCAGGCTAAAGGATGGCGACAAGATCGACTGGGTGATCATCCGCGAGAACTCGGAAGGCGAGTATTCGGGCTCGGGCGGCCGCGTGCACAAGGGACTCCCCGAAGAGATCGCCACCGAGACCTCCGTCTTCACTCGCACCGGCGTCGAGCGCATTCATCGCTTTGCCTTCAACCTTGCACGATCAAGGAAACGAAAACAACTGACGCTCGTTACTAAATCGAACGCCCAGCGCCACGGCATGGTGCTCTGGGACGAGATCTTCTACGAAGTCGCGAAGCACTTTCCCGACGTGAAGACCGACCGCATCCTGGTCGACGCGATGACGACCCGCATGGTGCTGAACCCCGGGTCGCTCGACACCATCGTCGCCTCGAACCTGCACGCCGACATCCTTTCCGACCTTGCCGCGGCGCTCTCGGGGTCGCTCGGCATCGCGCCCACCGCGAACCTGAACCCGGAGCGCAAGTTTCCCTCGATGTTCGAGCCGATCCACGGCTCGGCCTTCGACATCACCGGCAAGGGCATCGCCAACCCGATCGCGACTTTCTGGACCGCCTCGATGATGCTCGAGCACTTGGGCGAACCGAAAGCCGCCGCGCGCCTCATGAAAGCGATCGAGCGCACGACCGAGGAGCAGGTCTTCACGCCCGATCTCGGCGGCGTTCACGACACCCGGGCGGTGACGAACGCCGTGAAGCGAGCGTTATGACCGAGGCGGTCTCGGTCCCTTTCTGGCTCTTCGTCATCCTCGCCGCGCTCGCCTTGTGGGCGGCGTACGAAAAGTTGCTGCTGCCGGCGGTGCACTGGTATGTCGCCAACCGCGCCAATCTGGTCATCGATGAAGTCTCCAAGCGCCTGCGCATCGGCATCCGGCCGTTCCAGCGCACCCGCCGCCAGGCGCTGATCGATCGGCTGCTCACCGACCCGAAAGTGCAAAAGGCCGCGGAGCAGCACGCCGAGAAGATGGGCGTGCCGGTCCTCACCTCGCTCAAGATCGTAGAAGGCTACGCGCGCGAGATCGTGCCCGCGTTCAATGCCTACCTCTACTTCAAGATCGGCTACTGGATCGGCCGGCGCGTGGCGCAGGCGCTCTACCGCGTGCGCCTGGGTTATGTCGATTCGGACGGCCTTTCCAGGGTCGAGTCGAACGCGACGGTGGTCTTCGTCATGAACCACCGCTCCAACATGGACTACGTGCTGGCGGGCTATCTCGCCGCAGACCAGACCGCGCTTTCCTACGCGGTCGGCGAATGGGCGCGCATCTGGCCGCTTTCGGCGCTCATCCGCGCGATGGGCGCCTATTTCGTGCGCCGCAATTCCAAGGACGAGCTCTACCGGCGCGTACTCGAGCGCTATATCGCGATGGCGACCGAGGCCGGCGTGCCCCAGGCGGTGTTTCCGGAAGGCGGCCTCACGCGCGACGGCAAGATCCGCGAGCCGCGACTGGGCGTTCTCGACTACATGCTGCGCGGGTTCAGGCTCTCCGGCGAACGGGACCTGGTGTTCGTGCCGCTCGGCATCAACTATGACCGGGTGCTGGAGGATCGGACGCTGCTCCTCTCGATCGATCCAGAGGCGAAGAAGCCCGGACGCCTCGTCTCGCTCTGGCGCACGCTCGCTTTCGCCGGCCGCAACCTGCGGCTCATGCTGCGCAGCGAGTGGTTCCGCTTCGGGTACGCCTGCGTCAATTTCGGCTCGCCGGTCTCGATGAAGGCCTATTGCCGCGAGCGCGGCCTCGATTTCAAGGAGCTCTCGAGCGAGGATCGCAAGCGCGAGGTCGCCGCGCTCGGGCGCCATCTCATCGACACGGTCGGAAAGATCGTCCCCGTCGTGCCGGTTCCCCTCATCGCGTCGGTCCTCCTCGAGCAGAACAAGCCCATTTCCGAGCTCGAGCTGAAATCCTTCGTCGAGCAACGGGTGGAAAAGCTCGAAACGTCGGGCGCGCATGTCTACATCCCTCGTAAGGATCTCGACTACGCGATCCATGTGGGCCTGCGCATGCTGATGCTGCGCCGGCTGGTGGAGAGCGGCGACGGACTCTACAGCGCACGTTCCGGCGAAACCGCGGTCCTACGCTACTACGCGAACTCGATCGCGCACCTCACCTGAAGGAGGCGTCATGCCCGTCAAAGCGGTTCCGGACGGCTACCAGGCCGTCACCCCCTATCTCATCGTGAAAAACGCCGCGCAGGCGCTCGATTTCTACAAGCGCGCGCTGGGGGCCCGGGAACGAATGCGGCTCGATGCGCCCGGGGGCAAGATCGGCCACGCCGAGATCGAGGTCGACGGCTCCTGCGTCATGCTCGCCGACGAGAATGCGGAGATGGGCCATGTCGGCCCGCAGACGATCGGCGGGACGCCGGTGAGCCTGCACCTCTATGTCAAGGACGTCGACACGCGCTTCAAGCAGGCGATCGAGGCGGGCGGCGTGGAGAAAAGAGCGGTCGAAGACCAGTTCTACGGCGACCGCTCGGGCACCTTCGAGGACCCGTACGGGCACCTCTGGCACCTCGCGAGCCACAAGGAAGATGTTTCGCCCGAGGAGATCAGGAAGCGCGCGGAGGCGCTCTTCGGCAGGAAAAAGTAAAACCCGGATTCCCGCGTTCGCGGGAAGGACGGCGGGCCGCTAGCGGTTCCAGTTCCGGTTCGCTTCCATCACGTCCCGGTTGATCTGCTCGCGGCGCTGCTGCCAGTTCGGATCGAGGTCCCGGCGCGCGCGCTCCTCGCGGTACTGCTGGCGGGCCTGGTCGCGCGTCATCTGGCCGTTCTGGACCTGCTCGCGCAGGCGCTGGCGGTCTTCCCAGGTCATGCGCCGCTCCGGCGGCGGCATCTGACGCTGCATCTGCCGCTGCATGTGGCGGTCGCCTCCGCCCCCGTGCCCCCCATGCCGGCCGCCCGGCTGGGCGAGCGCGCCCCCCGCCGCAAGGGCGGTGGCCAAGCCGAGCAAAAGCAGCCGGAACTTCCTCATGCGACCCATGTTACGTCCCGAGAGCGCGCGGTCATATGCGATTTGTAACAATATGTGTCTACTTCGGAGAGGGGTAACACGTTGTTTCATCGCGCCCCCTTCTCCCTCGTTAGGCTTTGACCATGGCCGAGCTGAAAAAACGCATCCTCATCGTCGACGACGACCAGCGCCACCGGGACCTTGTGGTGCGCTACCTGAGCGAGCAGGGGTTCGAGGCGCGCGCGGTAGGCGACGCCGCCGGCATGGACAAGCAGCTCTCGCGCGAGCGCTACGACCTCGTCGTGCTCGATCTCATGCTGCCGGGCGAGGACGGCCTCGCCATCTGCCGACGCCTGCGCTCCGACAGGAACGCGCACAGCTCGGCGCCCGCCATCATCATGCTCACCGCCAAGGGCGACGACGTCGATCGCATCGTCGGCCTCGAGATGGGCGCGGACGACTACCTGCCCAAGCCCTTCAACCCGCGCGAGCTCGTCGCGAGAGTCAACGCCGTGCTGCGCCGGCGCCAGCCCGCCGGCCCGCCGGGCGCCCCGGCCGCCGACACGGAAGTGCACCGCTTCGGCGCTTTCGAGTTCAACCTCGCGACGAGGAGCCTGGCGAAGAGCGGCAAGCCTGTGGCCCTGACGACCGGCGAGTTCTCGGTGCTCAAGGTGCTTGTGCAGCACCCGCGCACCCCGCTCTCGCGCGACAAGCTGATGGAGCTCGCGCGCGGCCGCGAGTACGGCGTCTTCGACCGATCGATCGACGTGCAGATCTCGCGCCTGCGCAAGATCGTCGAGGACGACCACTCGCACCCGCGCTACATCCAGACCGTCTGGGGCTTCGGCTACGTGTTCGTGCCCGACGGCAACCCGCAGCCCGGACAATAGCGCCCGCCCGCTTTGAGCCTCTTTTCGCGCTCGTTCCTGCTGATCGCGCTGCTGATCCTCGCCTCGGCCGCCGCCACCTTCCAGCTCTACCGCCTCTACGAGCGCGAGCCGCGCGCGCGCGAGCTTGCGCAGCAGACCGTGAGCATCGTCAACCTGACGCGCTCGGCGCTCGTCAACGCCGACCCGATCCTGCGCCGCAACCTGCTCATCGAGCTGAACGAGAGCGAGGGCATTCGCCTTGCGCCGGTGACCGCGGGCGAGACGCTCGAGCCGCTGCCCGATGACCCGCTGTTCGACCTCGTGATCGCCCAGGTGAAGAACCGGCTCGGCCCGCAGACGCGCTTCGCCTACGCGCGCGACAAGGTGGAGGGTTTCTGGGTGAGCTTTCCGATCGACGTCGACGAATACTGGGTCATGCTGCCGCGCGAACGCTTCGAGGTGCGCTTCGGGCTTCAGTGGCTCGCCGCCGGCCTCGGTCTCCTCGCGCTCGCGCTGGCCGGCGCATGGCTCATCGCCTCGACGCTCAGCCGGCCGCTTGCCGCGATCGCCTCGGCGGCGCGCGAGGTCGGCCGCGGGCAGGCGCCCGCCCCGCTCGCCGAAACCGGCCCGCGCGAGATGCGCACGGTGTCGGTCGCCTTCAACAAGATGGCGGGCGATCTTTCCGCCATGGAGCGCGAGCGAGCGCTCGTGCTGGCCGGCATCTCGCACGACCTGCGCACGCCGCTCTCGCGCCTTCGCCTCGCGCTCGAGATGAGCGGCGCCGACCCCGCGACAGCCGAGGCGATGAGCGCGGACGTGGGCGAGATCGACGCGGTGATCGGCCAGTTCCTCGATTTCGCGCGGGGCGACGACGAGCCGCTCGCCGAGGGCGACCTCGACGCGCTCGTCGCTGAGGTGGTCGAAGGCTATCGCCGGCGCGACAAGGACATCGTCTTTCGCGCCGGCGCGCCCCGCCCCTCGCGCTTCGCGCCGCAAGCCGTCAGGCGCGCGGTCGCGAACCTCATCGACAACGCGCTACGCTACGCGCGCGAGCCGCTGGAGGTCGCGACGCGCCGCGGCGGCGAGCGCACCGTGATCGAGGTCATGGACCGCGGCCCCGGCATCCCGCCCGAGCATGCCGAGCGCCTGAAGCGCCCGTTCACGCGCATGGACGAGGCCCGAAGCGGCGCGGGCGGCGCCGGCCTCGGGCTCGCGATCGTGGAGCGCGTCGCGCGCGCCCACGGCGGGAAACTGGAATTGCTGCCGCGCGAAGGCGGCGGCCTCGTCGCCCGAATGACCCTTGCCTGAAGGAGAACACGATGAATTCCGAAGAACTGCGCGCAATGCAGAAGCCTTTCAAGGACAAGTACCGCAGCGAGCCGGAGGCGGCGCACATCACGCTGCACGCGCAAGGCCGCATCGGCGAAGGCCTCACCTGCAAGGTCGAGACCGGCAAGGCGCTCGTCGCCGCCGGCCTGCACCCGGCCACCGGCGGCAGCGGAACCGCCGCCTGCTCGGGCGACATGCTGCTCGAGGCGCTCGTCGCCTGCGCGGGCGTGACGCTCAACTCGGTCGCCACCGCGCTCGGCATCACGCTGCGAGACGCGACCATCCACGCCGAGGGCGACCTCGATTTCCGCGGCACGCTCGGCGTCGACAAGGCGGCGCCGGTCGGCTTTCGCGCCATCCGCCTGATGTTCGACCTCGATACCGACGCGCCGCCCGAGCAGATCGCCAAGCTGCTCGAGTTGACCGAGCGCTACTGCGTCGTCTACCAGACGCTGCGCAACCCGCCGCCGATCGAGGTCGACTGAGCGCTCAGTCGAGCGGATAGCGCTGCACGACCTCGTAGTTCGAGCCTTTCGCGGAAAGGCGAGAGCGCACCAACACCACCTCGTCGACCGGCCAGGCAACTTTGGGTAGTTCCGGGATCAGGTTGGGAACGCGCGCCTTCCGAATCAGCGTGATGTGAGCGGCGAATTCGCGCTTTTCCTGCCTGAATTCGTTTTTCTCCAGGAATCCGGACAAGGAAACAACAAGACGCCGCATTTCACGAGGCATCTCCCGAGGCCCCACCCAGACGATCTGATTGTGTTTCCAGTAGCGGGCTGCATCGACTGGAAGCGAGTGTCTTTTGCCGCTTAACGTGACCTGCTGAAGTAACGGCAAACGCTTTTCTTCAATCTCCCCGAGAAACGCGAGCGTCAGATGGATCGTCTCCGGGCGCGTGACGCGGCCGCCGCTCGAGCGGTGCACCTCGCTTGCCCAGGCGTGCAGCGCCTCGGCCGCGTCGCGGGGCGGCCAGAGCGCGAAAAAGAGCCGCAATCTAGTCGGCCACGAAGTGCTTGCGCGTGAGCGCGGCGAGCGCGCGCTCGGCGGAGTCCTGCGACTTGTCGAGCTCGGCCGCGATCAGCTCCATCTCGCGCCGGCTGCGGTTCTGCGAGAGCTTCCAGCGCGCCTCGATCCTCGCGACCGGGATGGAGAAGTTGACGATGCCCTCGAGCATCTTCGTCACGTACTCCTCGCGTAGCGCGTCGAATTTCGGCAGCCACTGCGGGTCGAGCGACTCGACCAGCCGGCGCTGCGAGGCATGCTTGTCTTTTCGCGCCTCGTGGATCCGGGGAATGCCGTACGCGTGCACGGCGGCGTAGTTCCACGTCGGCACGCGCTCTTTTTCCTCGTACCATCGCGGCGAGATGTAGGCGTGCGGGCCGGTGAAAATGAGGAGCACCTCGTCGTCGAAGAACTCCTTCCACTGCGGATTGTTCTTCGCCATGTGCATGTCGACGACGATTTGCCCGCCCTGCTCGTGGACCGTGACCGGCAGGTGCGAAGCGTGCAGCGTGCCGCCCGTCCCGGTGACGAGCGCGGGAAAGTTGTGGGCGCGCATGAAGGCGACAACTTCGGCGCGATTCTCAGGCTGGTTGTAGGGAGGCGAGTACATGCCTGTGTCCTAGACTCCGTCCGACTGGGGCGGCCGGTCGAGGAGCGCGATCGCCTGGGCGGCGATGCCTTCGCCCCGCCCCGTATAGCCCAGGCCTTCGGTCGTCGTCGCCTTGAGGTTGACCTGGGAAGGGTTGAGCCCGAGGTCGGCGGCGATGTTGCCGATCATCTTGGGCACGTGCGGCGACATGCGCGGCGCCTCGGCGATGATGGTGGCATCGACGTTGACGATCCGGTAGCCGGCAAGCCCCACTTTCTTCGCCACCGACCTGAGCAGCTCGCGGCTGTCGATGTCGGAATACTTCGGATCGCTGTCCGGGAAGTGCATGCCGATGTCCCCGAGCGCCGCCGCGCCGAGGAGCGCGTCGCAGATTGCGTGCAGCAGCACGTCGGCGTCCGAATGGCCGGCGAGGCCCTTGGCGTGCGGAATCTCGACGCCGCCCATCACCAGCCGGCGGCCGGCGACGAGCGCGTGCACATCGAAGCCCTGGCCGATTCTCATCTTCTGGACAGGATCGCTTCGGCGATCGAAAGATCTTCGGGGTAGGTCACCTTGATGTTCTCGCGCGAGCCGAGCACCAGGCGCGGCCGCAGTCCCATCTGCTCGACCGCCGAGGCCTCGTCGGTGACCGCGGACTTGGCGCCTTTCAGCGCCTGCAACAGCAGCCCGCAGCGAAACATCTGCGGCGTCTGCGCAAGCCAGAGCTGCGAGCGGTCCTCGGTGCCGGAGATGCGCTGCAGGCCGCCCTCGTCCTTGCCGACCCGCTTCACCGTGTCGGCGACCGGCAGCGCGAGGACGCCGCCGATCCGGTCCGACCCCGTCTCCGAAATCAGGCGCTGCACATCCTGCGGCGGCACGCACGGACGCGCCGCGTCGTGCACCAGCATCCAGTCATCCGCTTCCACTGCCGCCATCGCCGCCACCATGCCGTTGTAGACCGAATCACGGCGCGATTCTCCGCCGCAATAAAGCGGCTCAATCCGCTCGCCGAGCACGCCCCACTCGATGCGCCCGAACTGCTCGTCGCCGGGCGCGAGCACCACGAACACGCTCTCGACCGGCGCCACGCACAGCGCCCTGACCGCGTGCCAGAGCATCGGCTTCCCGGCGAGCGCCAGGTACTGCTTCGGTGCTTCCCCGGAATTCGTGCCGCCCAACCTCGTGCCCGCTCCCGCGGCGGGAATCAGCGCATGACAGGCCAATTCGAAAACTTTCGTGTTTTCAGCGCCGTATAATGTCATGGCAGGTTTTTTCTGTCATGCATCGCGATTCGCTTCCCCGACGCAGACGCTACGGCGGCCTTGCAGGCTCCGCCGACGCGCTCGCGCTGGCGCGGCTGGCGCCCGGCGCGCGTCCGCTCGCGGTGGTGAGCGCCTCGGCCACCGACAGCGCGCGCCTGCTCGAGGAGGTCGCCTGGCTTGCGCCGTCGCTGCGCGTCTGCCTGCTGCCGGACTGGGAAACGCTGCCTTACGACAGCTTCTCGCCGCACCACGACCTCGTCTCCGAGCGCCTTGCCACGCTGTACCGGATCCTGCGCGGCGAGTTCGACATCGTGCTCGTGCCCGCGGCGACCGCGCTCGTGCGCCTGTGCCCGCCCGCGCACCTCGCCGCGCATACCTTCTTCATCCGCCAGGGCGAGCGCCTCGACTCCGACGCCTTGCGCAAGCAGCTTGCCCTCGCCGGCTACACCGGCGTGACGCAGGTGGTGGCGCCCGGCGAATTCTGCTTTCGCGGCGGCATCGTCGACCTCTACCCGATGGGCAGCGCGGTGCCCTACCGCATCGAGCTCGACGACGAGACGATCGAGACGCTCAAGTGCTTCGACGTCGACACGCAGCGCACGCTCTACGCGGTGAAGGACATCCGCATGCTGCCGGCGCGCGAGTTTCCGCTCGACGACGCGGGGCGCGCCAAGTTCCGCGGCCGCTGGCGCGAGCTCTTCGAGGGCGATCCGTCCAAGCGCCGTCTCTACAAGGATGTCTCGAGCGGCGTGCCGGCGGCGGGCGTCGAGTACTACCTGCCGCTCTTCTTCGATGCGCTCGCCACGCTCTTCGACTACCTGCCCGCCGAAACCACGCTCGTCCTGCATCGCGACGTGCCGGGCGCGACGCAGGCCTTCTGGCTGGACGCGCAGTCGCGCCACAAGATGATGGGCGGCGATCCGGACCGCCCGTTGCTGCCGCCCGCGCAGCTCTTCCTCCCGGCTGAGGAGTTCTACACGCGCGCCAAGGCCTTCTCGCGCGTCGACCTCGTCGAGGCGCCGGAAGAGGACGCCGATTCGCCGCTCGTGACGACGGCGCTGCCGACGCTTGCGGTCGACCGGCGCGCCGCCGACCCGCTCGCCGCGCTCAAGGCCTTCGCCGCTTCTTCGGGGCTGCGCGTCCTCATCGCCGCGGAGTCGGCGGGAAGGCGCGAGACGATGCTGTCCTATTTCAAGGAATACGGATTTGCGCCACAACCGTCCTCGAGTTTTGAGGAGTTTGTTTCCGGAACGGAAAAGCTTGCGATAGCCGCTTCGCCTCTCGCCAACGGCTTCATCGTTCCCGCCGAGGGCTGGGCGGTCGTCACCGAAGCCGAGCTCTACGCCGGGACCGCGCTGCGGCGCGGGCGCGGCAAGCAGGCGCAGACCTCGGTCGAAGGCATGTTGCGCGACCTCTCCGAGCTGCGCGTCGGCGACCCGGTCGTGCACGCCCAGCACGGCATCGGACGCTACGGCGGCCTGGTCAACCTCGACCTGGGCGAAGGCGCGACGGAATTCCTGCTGCTCGAATACGAGGCGGGCGACAAGCTCTACGTTCCGGTCTCGCAGCTCGAAGTGATCTCGCGCTACTCGGGCGCCCAGCCCGAGGAAGCGCCGCTGCACAAGCTGGGCAGCGGCCAGTGGGACAAGGCGCGCACCCGGGCGGCGAAGCAGGTGCGCGATACGGCCGCCGAGCTCCTCGCGCTCTACGCCAGGCGCGCCGCGCGAAAAGGCCACCCGTTCCAGTACAAGCAGCACGACCTCGAGGCCTTCGCCGACGGCTTCGGCTTCGAGGAGACGGCCGACCAGCAGGCGGCGATCCAGGCCGTCACCGCCGACATGGCCTCGGGCAAGCCCATGGACCGCCTCATCTGCGGCGACGTCGGCTTCGGCAAGACCGAGGTCGCGCTGCGCGCCGCCTTCGTCGCCATCGCCGACAAGCGGCAGGTGGCGCTCCTCTGCCCCACGACGCTCCTGGTCGAGCAGCACTTCCAGACCTTTACCGACCGGTTCGCGGACTGGCCGATCCGGATCGCGGAGCTTTCGAGATTCCGAAGCGCGAAGGAAGCGAAAGAAGTGCTGGAAAAGCTTCAGTCGGGCGAGCTCGATATCGTGATCGGAACCCACAGGCTGCTCTCGCGCGACATCAAGTTCGCGCGCCTCGGCCTCGTCGTCATCGACGAGGAGCACCGCTTCGGGGTGCGGCAGAAGGAGGCGCTGAAGAAGCTGCGCGCGGAAGTGGACGTGCTCACGCTCACCGCCACGCCGATCCCGCGCACGCTCGCGCTCTCCCTCGAGGGGCTGCGCGACTTCTCGGTGATCGCGACCGCGCCGCAGCGGCGCCTCGCCATCAAGACCTTCGTCGCCACGCAGTCCGAGGGCCTCATCCGGGAGGCCGTGCTGCGCGAGCTGCGCCGGGGCGGCCAGGTCTACTACCTGCACAACGAGGTCGACACGATCGAGCACGCGCACGACCGCCTCTCGCGCCTGCTGCCCGAGGCGCGGATCGCGGTGGCGCACGGCCAGATGCGCGAGCGGGAGCTCGAGCGCGTCATGCGCGAGTTCACCCAGCAGCGCCACAATGTGCTGCTTTGCTCGACCATCATCGAGACCGGCATCGACATCCCGACCGCCAACACCATCGTCATCCACCGCGCCGACCGCTTCGGCCTCGCGCAGCTGCACCAGCTGCGCGGGCGCGTCGGCCGCTCGCACCACCAGGCCTATGCCTACCTCATGGTCCCCGACCTGGAGACGCTCGGCGGCCAGGCCAAGAAGCGGCTCGAAGCGATCCAGATGATGGAGGAGCTCGGCTCGGGCTTCTATCTCGCCATGCACGACCTCGAGATCCGCGGCGCGGGCGAGGTGCTCGGCGAGTCGCAGTCGGGCCAGATCCAGGAGGTGGGCTTCGACCTCTACACGCGCATGCTCGAGCGCGCGGTGCGCGCGCTCAGAAGCGGCAAGGCGATCGACCTGGACCAGCCGCTCGATCCGGCCGCCGAGATCAACCTGCACGCTCCGGCGCTGCTGCCGCAGACCTACTGCAGCGACGTGCACGAGCGCCTCACGCTCTACAAGCGCCTGGCCAACTGCAAGACGCGCGAGGAGCTCGACGCGATGCGCGAGGAGCTCGTGGACCGCTTCGGCGAGCTGCCCGATGCCGCGCGCGCGCTCATCGAGTCGCACGAGCTGCGCCTGCTCGCGCAGCCGCTCGGGGTCACCCGCGTGGACGCGACCCACGAGGCGCTGCACCTGCACTTCGTCAAGGACGCGGCCGTCGACCCCGCCAAGGTGATCCGCCTCGTGCAGAGGCGCAAGAACCTTCGCATGGCGGGCGCCGACCGGCTGCGCCTCGAGGCGAAGATGCCTGAATGGCCGCTTCGCGTGCAGGCCGCGAAGGAATTGTTGGGGACTTTAGCGGCATGAGGACCGTTTTCGCCTTTGTTCTCCTATTCGCTTCTTCTTTCTGCCATGCGCAAAACGAGCGCCTCGTTCCCGCGCTGGGGGCGCTGGAGCGCGGCGACGTCAAGCAGGCGATCGAGTCCCTCAAGCCGCTCGCCACGACCGGCGACATCGAGGCGCAGTACACGCTTGCCACGGTGCTCGAGAACGCGAAGCCACCGCTGCAGGACTTGGAGGGCGCGCGCCAGTGGTACGAGCGCGCGGCCGAAGGCGGCAACGCCAACGCGCAGAACAACCTCGCCGCCATGCACTTCGACGGCCGCGGCGCCATCAAGAATTACGTCGAGGCGGCGCGCCTGTACCGCCTCGCGGCCGACCAGGGCAACCCGACCGCGCAGACCAACCTCGCCCTCATGTACGGCATGGGCCTCGGCGTGCCGCAGGACATGGCCGAGATGGCCACGCTGCTCAAGCCCGCCGCCGAAGCCGGCGTCGCGCGCGCGCAGGCGCAGCTCGCGCGCATGTACCTCGACGGCGAAGGCGTCCGGCGCGACGCCTCCGAAGCGGTCAAGTGGTTCCGCGCCGCCGCCGCCCAGGACCACGACGGCGCGCAGTTCTTTCTCGCCGTGATGCTGCAGAAGGGCATCGGCACCGCGCGCGACCTGGAAGCCGCCTTCCAGTGGTTCCGCCGGGCGGCCGAGCGCGGCAACCGCCTCGCGATGCTCGAGCTCGCGCGCGCCTACGACCTTGGCCTCGGCGTGCCGAACGATCCCGCGCAGGGGCAGGCCTGGCGCGACCGCGCCAACGCGAAGCCCAAGCCCGCGGCGACGCCCGCGAAGAAGTGAACCTGGTCCTCCAGGGTCCCGACGCGACGCCGGCGCAGGCGGCCGAGCTGGCGGCGATGACGCGCGCCTCCGCCTGCGAGGCCCTCGCCGCGCATGCATTCCGTTTTTCTGCAGCAAACCCAACCCACAACCTCGCTGCCTGGTGCGAGTCGCGGCGGCTCGATCACGCCTGGGTCCCGGCGGGGCGGCGCTTCGATCGCCTGAAGCTCCTCGCCATGGACATGGATTCCACCCTCATCACGATCGAGTGCATCGACGAGCTCGGCGCGTTCATGGGCAGGAAGGCGGAGATCGCCGCCATCACCGAGCAGGCGATGCGCGGCGAGATCGACTATGCCGAAAGCCTGCGCCGGCGCGTGGCGCTCCTCGCCGGCCTCGAGGAAGGCGCGCTCGAGGACGCCTACGACGAGCGCCTGCGGCTCGCGCCGGGCGCCGAGAAGCTGATCGAGCAGTGCCATCGCCACGGCGTCAAGCTGCTTCTCGTCTCGGGCGGATTCGCTTTTTTCGCCGAGCGCCTGCGCGAGCGCCTCGGCCTGGACGAGACGATCGCCAATGTGCTCGAGGTCGAGGGCGGACGGCTCACCGGCCGCGTCCTTGGCCGCATCGTCGACGCCGAGGCGAAGGCGGCGCGCTTTCGCCAGATGGCCGGGCGGCTCGGCGCCGGTCGCGGAGAAACCCTCGCCATCGGCGACGGTGCCAACGACCTGAAGATGATGGCCGAGGCGGGCGTCTCCGTCGCCTTCCACGCCAAGCCGCTCGTGCGCGCGAGCGCCACGCACGCCCTCGACTATTCGGGCCTCGACGGGGTGATCCACCTCTACGAGTAGGGAATTTTCCGCGCCGGCGCCGGGTCCATCCCTGTAAGGAGAGATCCATGCCCACCGCCGACCTTTACTCGCGCTACGCCAAGACCGCAGCCCGTCTCACCGCCCGCCCGGGCGCGTTCATCCTGTCCCTGCTGATCGTCCTCGCCTGGGGGATGAGCGGGCCGCTTTTCGGCTACAGCGACACCTGGCAGCTCGTCATCAATACGAGCACCACGATCGTGACTTTCCTCATGGTCTTCCTCATCCAGAACACGCAGACCCGCGATACCGAGGCGATGCAGGTGAAGCTCGACGAGCTGATCCGTGCCACCCAGGGCGCGAGCAACGCGCTGATCGACCTGGAGGAGCTCGAGGAAGAGGAGCTCAAGCGCTTTCATGCCCGCTACCAGGCCCTCGCGAATGCCGCCCGGCAGGAGCTCATGCGCGGAGGCCGGCAAAAGGAGGATGCATAATGGCGCCGGAAGGAGCCGCCATGAGCGCAGTCAAGGACGCAAGCCCGCTCTACGAAGTCGAGCGCCGCGCCGAGCATGCGGCACGCCCCGGCTTCCGCATCACCGAGCTGCAGATCTCGAAAACGCAGAAGGTGCCCTGGCACTACCACAGCAACGTCGTCGACACGTTCTACGTCATCGCCGGGAGCCTGCGGATCTTCCTGCAGAACCCAAAGGAGGATGTGCGCCTCGCGGCCGGCGAGTCCTACGCCGTGCCGGCGCGCCGCCCGCACCTCGTCACCAACGGCGGCGAGAGCTCGGCGACCTTCCTCGTCCTGCAGGGGCTCGGCGAATACGACTTCGTGCCGCTGCTCGAGAAGGACAAGCGATGACCCTGGCGCGGATCGGCGCCGGTCTCCTCATGGCGCTTGCCTTTTGCGGCGCGAATGCCCAGGGCAAGGCGGAGAAGAAATACCCGCTGCCCGGTCGCGGTACGCTGGTGGTCACGGTGCCCGCAAACTGGATCGACGAGCTGAAGCAGGACGACCAGACGCGGGCGCCGACGATCTCCTACACGCTTGCCGCGGGCAAGCCGCCGCAGGTGATGATGACGCCGATCTGGCCGGCGCGCTCCGACACGCCGCCGATCACGAAGGAGCTGGTGCGGCAGTATGTCGAGAACGCGCTCAAGCCGATCCGCGAGCAGGCCGTCGAGAAGAGCATCCCGATCGTCGAGTTCGCCGGCAAATCGGGCGCGGGCTACTACTTCGACGCGACCGACAAGGATCCCGCGCCGGGCGAGTTCAAGTACCTGCGCCAGGGCATGCTGATGACGAACGGCATCGCGCTCGGCTTCACGATCCTGACCCACAGCCGCCAGGAGCCGCTCGTGCGCGAGGCGATGCAGGTGCTGCAGGGCGCTGCCGTTGCGCCCAAGCAGTAACTGCTACTTCGCCGCGACCACCATGATTTCGACGAGCGCGTTGGGATCGGCGAGCGCCGCCTCGACGCAGGCGCGCGCGGGCAGGTTCTTCTTGTCCACCCATTCGAGATAGACCTCGTTCATCGGCGCGCGGTTGCGGATGTCGGTCACCCAGATGGTCGCAGCAAGGATCTTCGACTTGCTGGAGCCGCACTTGGCGAGAAGGCGGTCGATCTCGCCCAGCACCTCGCGGGTCTGGCCCTTGACGTCCTGCTTCAGGTCCTTGGCGACGATTCCGGCGAGATAGACGGTCTGTCCGTGCTCGACGGCGAGGCTGAGGATCGGTCCGGGCTCATGACGGGTCACGCTCATTTCGCTTCTCCTTGGGGGTTTTTCAATCGGCCTTGACGCCGGCGCTCTTCGCCACCGCCGTCCACTTGTCGATGTCCGCCTTCATGATCGCGCCGAGCTGCTCGGGCGTGTTGCCCACGGCGTCGACGCCGATGCCCGCGAGGCGCTCGCGCACCTCGGGCAGCTGCAGCGACTTGACCACCTGGCTGTGGATCGCCTCGATCACCGGGCGCGGCGTGCCGGCCGGCGCGAAAAGGCTCGTCCACAGCACGACCTCGTAATCTGGCATGCCCGCCTCGGCCATCGTGGGCACGTCCGGAAGCGCCGGCGCGCGCGTGCGCGAGGTGACGGCCAGCGCGCGCAGGCGCCCGGCGCGCACCTGCGGCACGGCCGGGCCGGAGTCTACGAAGATGAGCTGCACCTCGTTCGCCATCGCTGCATTCACCATGGCGGCGCTGCCTTTGTAGGGAATGTGGTTGATGCGCACGCCCGCCTGCAGCCGGAAAAGCTCGGCGGCGAGCTGGAAGGGCGTCGAGCCGGCGGCGTAGTTCAGCTGCCCGGATTGCCCCTTGGCGAGCGCGACCAGCTCCTTCACCGAATTCGCCGCGAGGCCCGGATTGACCGCAAGGATGAGCGGAAAGGAGCCGAGCATCGTCACCGGCGCGAAATCGCGCTGCGGGTCGTAAGGCAGCTTCGCGTACAGGCCGGGGTTGAAGGTCATGGCGCCGCTCGCGCCGACGAGCAGCGTATAGCCGTCGGGCGCGCTCTTCGCGGCCAGCTCGGTGGCGATGATCGCGTTCGCGCCGGGCTTGTTCTCGACGAGCACGGGCTGGCCCCAGGCCTCCTGCAGCTTCGCGCCGACCAGGCGCGCGATGATGTCGTTGCCGCCGCCGGGCGGAAAGCCGACGATGAGCTTGACCGGCTTGGAGGGGAAATTCTGGGCGTTGGCGAACCCCCAGAGCAAAACACCCAGCAGAAAAACAGCTACCCGACCCATTCGCGCGCGTTGTGGAAAAGCTGCATCCAAGGCGAATCCTCCCCTGCGTTGTCCGGCGACCAGGACATCTGCACGCTCCGGAACACGCGCTCCGGGTGCGGCATGACCACGGTGAAGCGCCCGTCCGGCGTGGTGAGCCCGGTGATGCCCTGCGGCGAGCCGTTCGGGTTGAGCGGATAAGTTTGCGTCACCTTGCCGCGGTTGTCGACAAACCGCAGGGCAACCTGCGCTTTTTGCAGGCAAGACTCGTCTTCGAAATAGGCGAAGCCCTCCCCATGCGCGGTGGCGATGGGCATGCGGCTTCCCGCCATGCCGCGCAGCAGGATCGAGGGGCTTTCCTGCACTTCCACCATGACGAAGCGCGCCTCGAACTGCGCCGAGCGGTTGGTGGTGAAGACCGGCCAGTGCTCGGCGCCCGGAATGATCTCCTTCAGCGCCGCCATCATCTGGCAGCCGTTGCAGGAGCCGAGCGCGAAGGTGTCCTTCCGCCCGAAGAACGCCTCGAATTCCCTGCGCGCCCGGGCATTGAAGAGGATCGACTTCGCCCAGCCCTGCCCGCCGCCCAGCACGTCGCCGTAGGAGAAGCCCCCGCAAGCGGCGAGCCCCTTGAAGCCTGCGAGCGACGCCCGGCCGGCGATCACGTCGGACATGTGCACGTCCACCGCCTCGAAGCCGGCGCGCGTGAACGCCGCGGCCATTTCAACCTGACTGTTTACGCCTTGCTCTCTCAGGATTGAGACTTTTGGTTTTGCTCCCGTGGAAACGAAGAACGGCTTGATAGAAAAAGAAAGGGCAACAGACAACCCGGGATCCGACGCATCGAGAGTCCGGTCGTACTCCTCCTTCGCACAGTCCGGGTTGTCGCGCAACTGCTGCATGAGGAACGAGGTCTCGGACCAGGCGCGCTGCAGCTCGACGCGCTTTTCCTTCAGCACCGGCCGCGCCGTGCGCGTGAACACGATCTCGTCCCGGTCGTTCGGCGAGCCGATCGGAAATGCCACCTCACCGAGGCCGTGCCTGCGCAGCTCGTCCATCACCCGCGTGCGATCCGCGGCGCGTATCTGGAGCACCGCGCCGAGCTCCTCGGCGAAAAGCGCCTGCAGCGCCTTTTCCCTCAGGCGGCCGGCAAGCTGCTCCTCCTTGCCGCGCTTGAACCCGTCGACGTCGTCGGTCCAGGCGTCGAAAGTGAGCGCATCGAGATTCAGGGTGACGCCGCAATGCCCGGCGAACGCCATCTCGCACACCGTGGCGAAAAGACCCCCGTCCGACCGATCGTGGTAGGCGAGCAGCAGTCTTTCTTTCAGCAGGCTTTGGACGGCATTGAAAAAGCCCTTGAGCAAAACCGGCGCATCGACATCCGGACACTCGTTGCCGAAGCGCGAAAACACCTGCGCCAGGATCGAGCCGCCCAGGCGGTTCCTGCCGCCCCCGAGGTCGACGAGGATGAGCTCCGTTTCCCCCGCGTCCGTGCGCAGCCGCGGCGTCAGCGTCGCGCGCGCGTCCTCGACGGCGGCGAACGCGGTGACGACGAGCGAGAGCGGCGCGAGCACCTCCTTGCCATCCCAGGCGGTGCGCATCGAGAGCGAATCCTTTCCGACCGGGATCGCCACGCCGAGCGCCGGGCAGAGCTCCAGCGCGACCGCGCGCACGGTGTCGTAGAGCGCGGCATCCTCGCCTGGCGATCCCGCCGCCGCCATCCAGTTCGCCGAGAGCTTCACCCTATCGAGCGCACGCACCTGCGCCGCCGCCAGATTGGTGAGCGCCTCGCCGATCGCCATGCGCCCGGAGGCCGGCCCGTCGATGAGCGCGAGGGGCGTACGCTCGCCCAGCGCGAACGCCTCGCCCCGGTAGCCCTCGTAATCCAGCAGCGTGACCGCGCAGTCGGACACCGGCACCTGCCAGGGGCCGACGAACGGGTCGCGCGAGCACAAGCCCCCGACCGTGCGATCGCCGATCGAAATGAGAAAGGTCTTGTCGGCGACTGCCGGGTGGCGCAGCACCCGATAGGCGGCCTCCTTGAGCTCCACGCCGTCGAGCGAGATCGGCTCGAGGCGATGCGCGACCCGCTTTACGTCCCGCACCATTCTGGGCGGCTTGCCGAGGACGACCTCGAGGGGCACATCCACCGCGGAATTGCCGAAGACCTCGTCCCTGACGGTCAGGCGCCCGTCCGAGGTCGCGGCGCCGAGAATGGAGAACGGACAGCGCTCGCGCTCGCAGATGGCGCGGAAAGCCTCGAGGCGCTCGGGCGCCACCGCGAGCACATAGCGCTCCTGCGCCTCGTTGCACCAGATCTCGCGCGGCGACATGCCGCTGTCCTCGGACGGCACCGCGCGCAGGTCGAGCCGCGCGCCGCGCTGCGCGGCATGCACCAGCTCCGGCAGCGCGTTCGACAGGCCGCCCGCGCCGACGTCATGGATCGACAGCACCGGATTGCCCTCGCCCAGGCGCCGGCAGCGGTCGATGACCTCCTGCGCGCGCCGCTGGATCTCGGCGTTGCCGCGCTGCACCGAGTCGAAGTCGAGGTCCTCGGCGTTGGCGCCCGCGCCGATCGAGGAGGCCGCGCCCCCGCCCATGCCGATCAGCAATCCCGGCCCGCCGATCTGGATGAGCAGGGTCTTTTCCGGAAAATCCTTTTTCAGCGCGTTGTCCGCGGCGATGCTGCCCACGCCGCCCGCGAGCATGATCGGCTTGTGATAGCCGCGCACGACGCCATTCACCTTCTGCTCGAAGGCGCGGAAGTAGCCGGCGAGATTCGGCCGGCCGAACTCGTTGTTGAAGGAAGCCGCGCCGATCGGCGCCTCGAGCATGATCTGCAGCGGCGAGACGATGCGTCCCGGGCGCCCGGGCCCCTTCGCCTCCCAGGGCCGCTCGGCGCCCGGAATGCGCAGGTGCGAGACCGAATAGCCGACGAGGCCCGCCTTGGGCTTCGCGCCGCGTCCGGTCGCGCCCTCGTCGCGGATCTCGCCGCCCGCGCCCGTCGCCGCGCCTGGAAACGGCGCGATCGCCGTCGGATGGTTGTGGGTCTCGCACTTGGCGACGAAATGGGTGGTTTGAGGCTTCGCCCGGTAGACGTTGTTTTCCCCCGGGAAAAAATCGTTCGAGTCGGCGCCTTCGATGATGGCCGCATTGTCCGAATAGGCGAGCACCGTCCCCTGCGGATTGGCGGCGTGGGTGGCGCGGATCATGCCGAAGAGCGACTGCGGCTGCCGCTCCCCGTCGATCACCCAGTCGGCATTGAAGATCTTGTGGCGGCAGTGCTCCGAGTTCGCCTGCGCGAACATGGTGAGCTCCGCATCGCTAGGCTCGCGCCCGAGCGCGCCGTAGGCCTTGCGCAGGTAGCCGATCTCCTCCTCGCTGAGCGCGAGCCCGAGGCGGCGGTTCGCCTCCTCAAGCCCCGCAAGCGGCACCATGGCGAGCGGCCGGGGGGCGACGTGGCGGAAAATTCCCTCGGCCTCCTCGATCGCCGCGAGCACGCTCTCCGTCATGCGGTCGTGCAGGAGGGCGCCGGTCGCCGCGCGCTCGGCGGGCTTCGCGCCCTCGAGGAAAAATGCCGTGCCGCGCTCGATGCGGCGGACCTTGGCTAGACCGCAGTTGCGCGCGATGTCGGTCGCTTTCGATGACCAGGGCGAGATCGTCCCGAGCCGCGGCACCACCAGGTAGAGCGCGGCGCCGCGCGGTGCCTCGGCCGCAGGGCTCCCGTAACGCAGCAGCCGCTCGAGCAGCTGCCGCTCCCCGGCCTCGGGCGGCGACTCGAGCTCGACGAAATGCCAGTGCTCGGCGTGGAGCGCGCGCACGCCGCGCGCGACTTCTTGAATTCGGGAGAGAAGCTTGGCGAGCCGGAAATCCGACAGCGCCCGGGCGCCGCGGAGCTTCAGAACAGTGGCCATCTACCCCTGATCCACATCCGGTGAACCCGGATTTTACCAGAGGAAAGCGCGTTTACTTCTTGATGACCGGATTTTGCGTCGTGCCGGTGATGTTCAGCACCGTGCGCAGCGTCTGGTTGGGCGTCTTCACTTCGGCGGCGATGCGTCCGGCGAGATTGCCGCCCGCGTCGATGTCGAGGTTCGCGCCCGCGTTCATCGCGCCCGAGCCGATGTTGAGGTTGCGAAGCTGCACCGTGCCCTTGTCGTACACGCCCTGGCCGGTCAGCTCGCTGAACTCGGTGGTCCCGCCGGTCTGGGCGCCGCCCGTCTCGAGCGCGCGCCGCAGCGAGAAGTTGCCGATGACGCCGTTCTCGATCTTGAAGCTTCCCTCGGCGCGGGCCGACTCGCCGAGCTTGGCCGGGTTGGGGCCGCTCAGCGTGTAGTTGCCGCGCGCCTCGACCTTGCCCTCCGACACGAGCGCGGGCGCGAACACGGCCACTTTGACGCCGCGCGAGCGCACCTCGCCTTCGACCGTCCAGTTCGAGCCCCAGCGGACGCGCGCGGTCCCGCTGATCAGCCCGTCGAACTGGCGGCCGTCGAACTCGGAGGACGCCACGCCCTGCCGGTTCGCGGTTCCCTTCCAGCCGAAATCCGAGAGGGAGAGCGCAGGCACGAAAGGAATCGCCAAGCTCGCCGCGCTTGCTTCGAAGGCGATTTCATTGCCGTTCGGCGTGAGCTTCATGGCGAGCTTGTCCGGCCCGCTGATGTTGACTGCCTGCAGCGCGCCTTCGCCGCCGACCGTCGCGTCGACGTCCAGCGGCGGCAGCGCCAGCGGCCCTTCGGCCTTCAATCCCTTCGCGACGATGCGGCCGACGCGGAAATTGGGCCCGCCCACCTTGCCGAAGAGCGCCTCGCCCAGCTGCGCCTGCGACACCGACGCACCCTCGAGCTCGATGCGGTTGAACGATTTCTTCGGGCCGAAGAGGGAGCCGACCTCCGGGTAGCCGCGCACGAGGCGGATCTTGACGTCGCCCACGGTGACGTCGGACAGATTCACCTGCACGCCCGTGATCACGGAGAGCCGCGCCGAAGCGACTTTCACCGGCACGCCAAGCGCCTCTGCGGCGGCTTTCTCGTAGTCCGAGGCCGACAGCGGCATCACCTGCAGCGCGCCGATGCCGCCGATCAGGATCACGAACACGGCGATCGCCACCGGCTTGCCCCACTTGACCGGCCGCTTGGCGACCACCGCCGCCACCTGGTCGCGCTCGCGCGCCGCCTGGCGCGCCTCCCTGGAGACTCGGCTCTCGTCGCGCCGGACGTCGTCCATGTCGAGGTCCTCGTCGCTCACCCCGATGTCGTCGGCCTTCGCGGCGCCCGCGCCGGGCGCCTTGCTGCGCGGCGGCAGGGTCGCCTCGGCCGCTTTCTGCTCCGCGGCGCGCTGCTCGGCCTGCTTTTTCTCCTGCGCCTCCTGCGCCTTTCTCTTGCGCTCGGCTTCCTCGTCCTTGCGCCGCTCTTCTTCCTCGCGCGCCCGGCGCTCTTCGTCCTCTTTCGCCTTGCGCTCGGCGTCCTCTTTCGCGCGACGCTCGTCTTCCTCGCGGCGCTTCTTCTCCTCGGCCTCGCGGCGCCGGCGGTCCTCTTCGTCGCGCGCGCGCCGCGCCGACTCTTCCTTCTCCCTGCGCTCGGCTTCCTCCTTCGCCTTGCGCTCCTCTTCCTCCTTCTGCCCGAAAGAGTCCAGGTCGCCGAGCAGGCTGCCCAGATCTGCGCCTCCGCCCGCGGCAGCGGCAGCCGCCGCCGGCTCCGGCGCCTCTTCCTTCGCGGCCTTGCGGCCGGCGTCTTCCTTCGCCCGGCGCTCGGCGTCCTCCTTCTCGCGGCGCTCGGCGCGCTCCTTCTCGCGACGCTCGTCCTCGTCCTTGTGCCGCCGCGCCTGCTCCTCGCGGCGCTTGCGATCCTCTTCCTCGCGCCGCTTGCTCTCCGCCTCTTCCTTGGCGCGGCGCTCGGCGCGCTCCCTCTCGCGACGCTCGTCCTCTTCCTTGTGCCGCCGCTCCTGCTCCTCGCGGCGCTTGCGGTCCTCTTCCTCGCGCTGCTTGCGCTCGGCTTCCTCCTTCGCGCGTCGCTCGGCGAGCTCCTTTTCGTGGCGCTCGCGCTCTTCCTTGCGCCGCTGCTCTTCCTCCTCACGGCGCTTCCGATCCTCTTCCTCGCGCGCGCGCCGCTCTTCCTCGAGCTTCGCCTTCATCTCGGCTTCGAGGCGCTGGCGCAGCTCCTCGCCTTCGCGCTTGTTCTTTTCCTCGAGCTCCTTGCGCGCGCGCTCGGCCGCCTCTTCCGCGCGCTTCTCCGCCTCCTCGCGCGCCTTGCGCTCCTCCTCCAGCTTCGCCTTGAGCTCGGCCTCCAGGCGCGCCTTGTCCTTCGCCTCGGCCTCCGCCTTCGCTTTGGCTTCCGCCGCCATCCGCAGCGCCATGTCGCGCGCCTGCTTGGCCTTCGTCTCGGCCTCGGCGCGCGCCCGCGCCTCGCTTTCGGCTTTCGCCCTCGCTTCGGCCTCGGCCTTCGCCTTTGCCTCGGCCGCCGCCTTCGCCTCGGCTTCCGCTTTCGCCTTCGCCTCCGCGGCGGCACGGGCCTTCGCCTCCGCTTCGGCCCTCGCTTTCGCTTCGGCGGCCGCTTTTGACTCGGCTTCCTGGCGCGCCCGGTAATCGGTCGCCGCCTGCTCCTTCGCCTTCTTCTCGGCCTCGGCGCGCGCCGCGGCCGCCAGGTCGATCGCCGGGGCCTTCGGCGGCGGCGGAGCGGCCGGCTTGGGAGGCGACGGGGCGAACGAGGTGAAATCCATGTCGTCGCCACCGCCCTTCGGGGGCGGCGCGGCCTTGCTGAAGTCGAGGCCGTCCGCTGCGTTGCCGGCCGGCTTGGGCGCCGCCTTGGGCGGCGCGGGGGCGACCTTGCGCAGCGGCGCGATCGGCTCGGCCGCCCCGGAGGACACCTCGCGCACGAACCCGTCCTTGTCGAACTGCTGGATGAGCGCGTCGAACTTGTCGGCCGGGATTTTCTCGAACTTCAGCGCGATGTCGGCGAGCGTCGTCTTGCCGTCGATCTCCTTCAGCACCGCGCGATCGCCGCGCGAAAGATGGCTCGTCTTGCCCGAGGCCTCCTGCACGCCTTTTCCGGTCTTGGAGAAGATCGCGCGCGGATTGAGCGGCGTGGTTTCCTTGGTGGCCATGGGGCGCCGTATTATAGCCAGCGACAGGGGTGATCCGGCCGCCCGGCTAGAATCGCCGCCGCATGGATCGGATCGAGTGCGTGGTGGTCGGCGCCGGGATCGTCGGCCTCGCGGCGGCGCGCGCGCTTGCCCTCGCCGGGCGGGAGGTGGTGATCCTCGAGGCCGAGGAGGCGATCGGCACCCATACGAGCTCGCGCAATTCGGAAGTCATCCACGCCGGCATCTATTACCCGGAGGGCTCGCTCAAGGCCCGCGCCTGCGTCGAGGGCCGGCAGCGTCTCTATGCCTACTGCGAGAAGCACGGCGTGCCGTTCAGGCGCTGCGGCAAACTGATCGTCGCCACCTCGGAAGCGCAGAAAGAAGAGCTCCTCGCCATCAAGGCAAAAGCGCACGCGAACGGCGTCGCCGATGTGGTCGAAATCCCGGCGGCCGAGGCGCTGAGAATGGAGCCGGCGCTGCGCTGCGTCGCGGCGCTGCACTCGCCCTCGACCGGCATCATCGACAGCCACGCCCTCATGCTGGCTTACCTGGGCGATGCAGAAGCGGCCGGGGCCATGCTGGCGCTGAAGAGTCCCTTGACGAAGGTCGTGAGCGACTCGCAGGGCTTCGTCCTGGAGGTGGGCGAAAAAGAGCAATCCCGGGTAAGAGCAAAAATCCTCGTCAACTCCGCCGGGCTGCGTGCCCCGACGGTGGCGAGCCGGATCGAGGGGTTTCCGCAGGGCAAGGTTCCGCGCGAGCTATACGCGAAAGGCAACTACTATTCCCTGCAGGGCCGGCCGCCCTTCTCGCGCCTGGTCTATCCCGTGCCCGAGCCCGGCGGCCTCGGCGTGCACGTCACGCTCGATCTCGCGGGGCAGGCCCGCTTCGGGCCGGACGTGGAGTGGCTGCCGGGCCTCGGTGAAAGCGTCGATTACTCCGTCGACCCGCGCCGCGCCGAGCGTTTCTATGCCGCGATCCGCCGCTACTGGCCGGGCATCGCCGAGGGCGCGCTCGCGCCCGCCTACTCGGGCATCCGGCCCAAGATCTCGGGGCCGAACGAGCCGGCCGCCGATTTCGTCATCCAGGGGCCCGCCGAGCACGGCATGGCGGGCCTCGTGAACCTCTTTGGCATCGAGTCGCCCGGATTGACAGCGTCGCTCGCGCTGGCCGATCATGTGGCGGGACTTCTGAAAAATTAATCCGGAGGAGAAACCAGGATGAGACGCCTATTCACTTTCGCCGCATCGATGGCCCTGGCGGCGAGCGCCGGCGCGCAGACCAAGTGGGACATGCCCACGCCCTACAGCGACGGCGAGTTCCACACCCGCAACGCCAAGGCGTTCGCCGAGGACGTGAAGAAGGCAACCCACGGGCAGCTCGATATCACCGTGCATAGCAACCAGTCGCTCATCAAGCACGCCGACACGCTGCGCGCGGTGTCGACTGGCCAGGTGAGCATCGGCGAGATCCTGCTCGGCCAATTCGCCAACGAGGATCCGGTGTTCGCTGCCGACAACGTGCCTTTCGTCGCGCCGGGCTATGACGCCGGCTGGAAGTTCTATCAGGCGCAGAAGCCGGTGCTGGAGAAGAAGCTGCAGAGCCGCGGCCTCAAGCTCCTCTACGCGGTGGCCTGGCCGGGCCAGGGCATCTACACGAAGGACCCGCTCAAGACGCTGTCCGACCTCAAGGGCCAGAAGATCCGCACCTACAGCCCGCTCACCTCGCGCCTCGCCGAGCTCCTCGGCGCGACCGGAGTGCAGGCGCAGGTAACCGACGTGCCGCAGATGTTCGCCACCGGCGCGATGCAGGCGATGGTCACCTCGTCCGCGACCGGCACCTCGACGAAGTCCTGGGAGTTCGTCAAGAACTACACCAAGACCAACGCCTGGAACCCGAAGAACGTCGTGGTGGTGAACGAGCGCGCCTTCAGCCGCCTGCCCAAGGACCAGCAGGAAGCGCTGCTCAAGGCCGCCGCTGCCGCCGAGCCGCGCGGCTGGGAGATGTCCAAGCAGCGCGAGAAGGACGCCGACGAGCAGCTCGCGAAGAACGGCGTGCACGTGGTGGACGCGAGCCCGGAGTTGCGCGCCGCCCTCGCCAAGGTCGGCGACCAGATGGCCGCCGAGTGGGAGAAGTCCGCCGGCGCCGACGGCCAGGCGATCCTGAAGGCCTACAAGGGCAAGTAAGGACGCGATGAGGCGGTTCCTGGACCGCCTCTACGACGGGGCGGGCGTCCTCGCGGCGCTCTGCCTCGCCGCCATCTTCGTGGTGATGATGGCGGCCTCGCTCTCCCGCGTCATCGGCTGGCCGATCCAGGGCGCCGACGACGTCACCGCATGGCTGTGCGGCGCATGCGCGTTCCTCGCCATCGGCCACACGTTCCGCCACGGCGAACTGGTGCGCGTGGGCCTCTGGCTCGACCACCTGAAGGGCAATGCGCGCTGGGTCGCCGAGCTCTTCGCGCTCTTCGTCACCGCGGCGTTCACCCTCTACATGAACTGGGCGGTGGCGCGCTTCGTCTACGAGAGCTGGAAGTTCCACGAGGTCGCGCAGGGGATCATTCGCATCCCGATCTGGATCCCGCAGTTGTGCTTCGTGGCGGGCGTCCTGATCTTCCTCGTCGCCGTGCTGGATGAACTGCTTCTGGTCCTGAAGAAGCAGAAGCCCACCTACCAGGTCGCCGAGGATGCGCGCCGGGCGTCGGGCGACTTTTCGGAGTCGGTATAGGTGACGCCGCTCGAGATCGGCATCGTCCTGCTCTGCGTCCTGCTCGTCCTGCTGGTTGGCGGCGTGTGGATCGGCATCGCGCTCGCGACGGTGGCGTGGTTCGGGCTGCAGTTCTTCACCAGCACCCCGCCGGACGTGAACCTCTTCCAGTCGTTCTGGGGCTCGAGCGCCTCGTGGACGCTCGCCGCCCTGCCGCTCTTCGTCTGGATGGGAGAGATCCTGTTCCGCACCAAGCTCTCGGAGGAGATGTTCGAGGGCCTGGCGCCGTGGCTCGGTTGGCTGCCGGGGCGCCTGATGCACGTGAACATCCTCGGCTGCGCCATCTTCGGCACCGTGTCGGGGTCCTCCGCCGCGACTTGCGCGACCATTGCCAAGGTGGCGCTGCCCGAGCTCAAGCGCCGCGGCTACGACGAGAAGACCTGCCTCGGCTCGCTCGCCGCCGCCGGCACGCTCGGCATCCTGCTGCCCCCCTCGATCATCATGGTGGTCTACGCGGTCGCCGCCGAGGTATCGATCATCAAGGTGTTTCTCGCCGGCTTCATCCCGGGCTTCCTCCTGACGGCGCTCTTCTCCGGCTACATCGTCGTCTGGGCGTGGCTCAACCCGGGGAAGACCCCCGCCGACGACATCCGCATGAGCTTCGTCGAAAAGCTGAAGAAGGCGAAGAACCTCATTCCGTGCACCGTCCTGATCATCTTCATCGTCTGGGTGATGGTGATCGGCTGGGCCACCGCCACCGAGGCCGCCGCCTACGGGGTGCTCGGCGCGCTCGGCATCGCGTGGTGGTCGGGCGGGCTCACGCGCCAGAACTTCTGGCTGAGCCTGATGGGCGCGACACGGCTCTCCTGCATGATCATGTTCATCCTCGCGGGCGCGAGCTTCCTCTCCTCGTGCATGGCCTTCACCGGCATCCCGCGCGCGCTTGCCGAATGGGTGCAGTCCCTGGCGCCGCACAAGTACACGCTCATCGCGATCCTCGCCTTCATCTACATCGTGCTCGGCACGGCGCTGGACGGCGTGTCGATGATCGTGCTCACCACCTCCATCGTGATCCCGATGGTGGAAAAAGCGGGCTTCGACCTCGTCTGGTTCGGTATCTTCATCGTGCTGCTGGTGGAGATCGCCGAGCTCACGCCGCCGCTCGGCTTCAACATCTTCGTGCTGCAGACAATGACCGGCCGCGATTCGAACTACGTCGCGCTCGCCTCGCTACCCTTCTTCGCCATGATGGTGCTCTGCATCGCGCTCATCACGCTGTTTCCCGAGATTGCCACCTGGCTGCCGGACCTGCTGATCCAGAAGGCGAAATAGGAAAGCGCCGTGCCGCAGCCGGTCTACCTCAGCGCAGACATCCGGCGCATCGAGCAGGCGGACGCCGCGGCGACCCCGCCGCTCATGGAGCGCGCCGGCGCTGCGGCCGCCGAGCTTGCGACGAAGCTTTGCGGCGACAGGACGAAGGATGTCGTCGTGCTCGCCGGGCCGGGGAACAACGGCGGCGATGCCAAGGTGGTTTCGCGCCTTTTGCAGGAGAAGTTTTTTCGCGTCTCACTGGTCGAGAAAGAAGTTCCCGACAAGAACCCCGGCCTCATTGTCGACGGACTCTTCGGCATCGGCCTCGCGCGGCCGATCGAAGGCGAGCTTGCCAAGCTGATCGCCTGGGTGAACGCCCAGCGTTGCCCGGTGCTCGCGCTCGACATCCCGAGCGGGCTGCAAGCGGATACCGGCCGCGTGCTCGGCTGCGCGGTGCGCGCGACGCACACGATCACCTTCCTCGGGCTCAAGCCCGGCCTCCTCACGCTCGAAGGGCCGGACCTTTGCGGGGACGTCAGCGTCGCCGACCTGGGGGTCGAGAAGCCCAAAGTCGATCACGGGTGGGTCGCCGAGCCCGCCCTTTTCGCCAACGCGCTCAAGCCCCGGCCCGCGAACTTCCACAAGGGCATGGCGGGCTCGCTCGGCATCGTCGGAGGCGCCGAGGGCATGACGGGCGCCGCGCTCCTCGCCGGCCGGGCCGCGCTCAAGCTCGGAGCCGGACGCGTCTATGTCGGCGCCCTGGGCGGAAGCACGCCGGTCGATTTCCACAGCCCCGAGCTGATGCTGCGCAGCGCCGACGAAATCCTGGCGCTCGACCTGGACGCCCTCGTGATGGGCCCCGGCCTGGGCGAGAGCGAAAGGGCGGAAACCCTGCTCGGCGCCGTTCTCGCGAGCGACATGCCGTGCGTGCTCGACGCAGACGCGCTCAACCTGATTGCGCAGAACGAGGATCTCAGGCGGGCCTGCGCAAAGCGCCCAGCCGAGACGCTGCTGACGCCGCACCCCGCCGAAGCAGGCCGCCTGCTCGCGGAGACCACGGCGCACGTGCAGGAGGACCGCCTGAAGGCCGCGCGCGCGCTTTCAGGCAACCTGAACGCGCATGTGGTGCTGAAGGGCGCGGGCAGCGTGCTCGTGGCGCGCGACGGCCACTGGTTCATCAACGACTCGGGCAACAGCGGCATGGCCTCCGCCGGCATGGGTGACGTGCTTTCCGGCATCCTCGGCGCTTTGCTCGCACAGCAGTACTCGGGCGAGACCGCCCTCGTTCTGGGTACGCACCTGCACGGCTGCGCGGCGGATGAATGCGTCGCCAACGGCATCGGCCCCGTCGGGCTCACCGCGGGCGAGATCATCGATCCCGCGCGCCGGATCTGGAATTCCTGGCTCGACCGCCGCTAGCAGCGCCGATCAGGGCTCGACGATTTCCCAGCCGGCGACCGTCCAGCGCAACAGCGTGAGCGAGAGCGGCCGCGTCGAGCCGCGCGCCGCCTCGCGGCCGAGCGCGCGCAGGCCTTGGAGGGCTTGGGCGTTCGACGCCTCGCCATAGATGAGCAGGTTCGAGGCCGGCACCATGACCACGAGCTGGTGCTTCATCCGCTCGGCGAGCTCGGCCCATTCGCCGTGCAGGAGCAGCCGGCTCGACTCGTAGTCGTCCTCGCCCAGGCGGCCGATCTCGCCCGGGCGCGGCACGCGCGCCACGTCGCCCAGCGGCTTCAACTGCTCGCGAAGGTTGCGCCGGCCGAGCTCGAAGAGCGCCTCCTCGTCGAGCTTGAGCGCGGCGAGATCCTGCTTGACCACCATGCGCATCGAGCGCGGCGAATCGACCACCGGCACCACCCAGAGACCCGGCACGAGCGGCCGCGCGAGAAGCTCGGCCTTGCCTTCGGCCATCTGCCGGCGCGCCTGCACGACGTAATCCTCGGGCCGGATCACCAGCCGGACCCTCGCCGCTGCGATGGGGCCGGTCTGCTCGCGCAGGATCTCGGTGATCCCGCCGACGTATTCCTCGATCGCCTTGGGGCAGCGCTCGTAGTTGCGCGTGCAGAACTGCCAGACGCGCTCGAGGCCGAGGCGCCCCGCGGCCTTGCCCTCGGCGGTCGCGGCATCCACGCCGAGCGGGCCGGCCGGCTTGAACACGAGCTCGGGCATCGCGCGGCGCAGGCGCTCGGCAACGTAGCCGGTAAAGCCCTTCTCGTCACCGGGTACGCTCTGCGCGAGCGCGGCGAGCGGCGCCAGCAGGGCCAGCAGGACGAGCCGCTTAGTCACAGTTGTAAAAAGCCTGGCGCTGCTGCAGGCTGATCGCGTCGAGGTCTTCCGGGTGGCGCGGCCTTCCGCTCGAATCGAGCAAGCGCGCCTCGAGCACGGCAAGCCGCTTCTCGAGCTTCGCCGTGCGGGGATCGGCGCTCAGCCGCGCGAACTTCCTTTTCAGCGCGTCGAGGTCGCCCATGCGGTTCTCGGTCTCGGCCATGACGATCTCGCGCCGCAGCTGGCGCCTCTCGCAATGGACCGGCTCGAGCTGCTTCGCGATCTCGAGGAACTCCCTGGCGTCCGGGGTGATTCCGAAAGCGAGGGAGCTGAAAACAGCGAGGCAGCAGCCGAAAACTCTCAAGCCACTCTCACCCGCGCTTTCGGCTCGGGATAGGGGTAGAGCATGTTGAGCGCGATCGACTGCTGGTTGGCCTGCACGATGCGCACGTGCTCGCGGCGCAGCTCGCGCGAGTGCCGCACGCCGCACGAGTGCGCGATCATGTCGATCTCGCGGTTCATGCCGTTCGCGTAGTTGGCGACGCGCAGGTACTTCTCCTCGACCACGAGCGCCCGCTGCAGGCGCTTGTTGTGCGTGGTGACGCCGGTCGGGCAGGTGTTCTGGTGGCAGCGCAGCGCCTGGATGCAGCCGAGCGAAAACATGAAGCCGCGCGCGGTGTTGACGAAATCCGCGCCGACCGCGAGCGCCCAGGCGGCGCGCGCGGAGGTGACGATCTTGCCCGAGGCGACGATGCGCACGCGCTGCTTCAGGCCCGACTCGATCAGCGCGTCCACGACTCTGGGCAGCGCCTCATCGATGGACAGGCTCATGTGGTCGGCGAGCGCCTGGGGCGCGGCGCCCGAGCCGCCCTCGCCGCCGTCGATGACGAGGAAGTCGGGCGCGAATTCGAGGCCGCGGCGG
Source organism: Burkholderiales bacterium (assembly GCA_036262835.1). GTDB lineage: Bacteria > Pseudomonadota > Gammaproteobacteria > Burkholderiales > SG8-39 > RBG-16-66-20. Next base: position 49,714 of record DATAID010000076.1, read on the forward strand.
TGCACCGCGTCGGCCAGATCGTTCATGAAGCGCCAGCCGCCGACCGCCGTCTTCACGCCGACCGGCCGGCCGGTCAGGTCGCGGATGCGCACGACCATCTCGAGCAGCTCGCTCATGTTGGAGATGTCGCGATGGCGGTTGGGCGAGATCGAATCGCGGCCCTCCGGAATGCCGCGGATCTGCGAGATCTCGGCCGTCACCTTCTTCGCCGGCAGCACGCCGCCCTTGCCGGGCTTCGCGCCCTGCGAGAGCTTGATCTCGAAGGCCTTCACCACCTTGCCGAGCTCGACCAGGCGGTCATTGCTCAGGTTGCCCTGCGCGTCGCGCACGCCGTACTTCGCCGTGCCGATCTGCATGATGACATCGCAGCCGCCCTCGAGGTGATAGGGCGAGAGGCCGCCCTCGCCGGTGTCCATCCAGCAGCCGGCGACCGCCGCGCCGCGCGAAAGCGAGCGCACCGCCGGCGCGGAGATCGCGCCGAAGCTCATGCCGCTGACGTTGACGATCGAGCGCGCCTCGAAGGGAAAGCGCGCGTAGCCTTCGCCGAGCGTGAGCGAGGGCGTGGGCAGCCGCTCCTCTTCCAGCACCGGGAAGGGATGGTTGACGAAGATGAGCGCGCCGGAGTGATGCAGGTCGTAGGTCGAGCCGAAGCCGATCACGCCGCCCTCGTTCTTGGCGAGCCGGTAGACCCAGCCGCGCGTCGCGCGGTTGAACGGCATCTCGTCGCGGTCGCCGGCGAAGAAGTACTGGCGGAAGTATTCGCCCAGCTCCTCGAAGAAGTAGCGCAGGCGCCCGACGACCGGGTAATTGCGCAGCACGCCGTGCTTTTTCTGCGTGATGTCGCGGATGAAGAAGAAAACGAAGGCCGCGAGCGCCGCGAAGCCGATCAGCGTCCCGACGCCGTACTGCAGGATCCCCATTACGTCCATGAGCCTACCCCCGACCCCTATGATAGGGGAAAAAGCCCCCGGGGCCGCAGGCTCAGGACTTCAGCTTGCGAACGACGTCGTAGATCTCTGCGGCGTGGTGCTTGGGGTTCACGCCGTAGGCGGCGTGGCGGATGACGCCTTTCTTGTCGATCACGAAGGTCGAGCGCACCAGGCACTCGCGCCGCGCGCCGTCGACCTCCTTCTCCTGCAGCACGCCGTAACGGCGGCACACCTCCCCTTCGGGGTCGGAGAGCAGCTCGATCGACAGGCCGTGCTTGTCGCGGAATTCGGCGTGCGTGAGGCAGTCGTCGCGCGACACGCCGAGGATGACGCAGCTGCACTTGCCGAACTCTTCTTCGTGATCCGAGAACTCGGCGGCCTGCAGCGTGCAGCCGGGCGTGCCGTCGCGCGGATAGAAATAAAGCACCACGCGCTTCTTGCCGATGAAGGAAGCGAGCTCGACCGTCTGCATGTCGGCATCGGGCAGCGCGAATTCGGGTGCAGTTTGTCCGGGCTGAAGCATCTTCGTTGTGTCCGGTGATTCTATGCCTGCATGTGCGTTTGACAAGACCCGTGCGTGAGATATGTCGCGAGTTGTCCACACATATAATCAAACGATGGAGGATGCGCTGCTAGGGGGCTTGTCGCCGAAGGAGTTTTTGCAGCGGCATTGGCAGAAGCGCCCGCTTCTAGTGCGCCGGGCGCTGCCCGGATTTCGCGGCGTGATCGCAAAGCGTCCGCTTTTTGCGCTTGCCTCGAGCGACGAGGTCGAATCCCGCCTGGTGGAGCGCCGCGGCGCGCACTGGCGCGTCACGCACGGCCCTATATCACAGGATCGTTTCAAGCAGACGCGAGCGCGCGACTGGACGCTGCTCGTGAACGGCGTCAACCAGCACGCCGCGCCCGCCGAGCAGCTGCTGCGGCGATTCGCCTTCCTGCCGCAGGCGCGCCTCGACGATGTCATGGTGAGCTATGCGGCGCCGGGCGGCGGCGTCGGCCCGCACGTCGACAGCTACGATGTGTTCCTCGTCCAGGGTGCCGGGCGGCGCCTGTGGCGGATCGAGCGCGCGCGCCGGTTCTCGCTCGTCGAGCGCGCGCCGCTCAAGCTGATCGAGGATTTTTCGCCCCAGGAAGAGTACCTGCTCGAGCCGGGCGACCTGCTCTACCTGCCGCCCGGCTGGGGCCACGACGGCATCGCGCTGGGAGAGTGCTTCACCTGCTCGGTCGGCTTTCGCGCACCGCGCGGCGCCGAGCTCGGCGCGGCCTTTCTCGATTACCTCCACGAGCGCGGCCTGCCCGATGCCGAGTATCGCGACCCGGGCCTCAAGCCGGCGACGCAGGGCGGCCGGATCGACGGGCGCATGGTCGAGTTCGCCGCGCGGCTGCTGGGCAGGATTCGCTGGCGGCGGCGGGACGTCGAGGATTTCCTCGGGCGCTTCCTCACCACGCCCAAGCCAGAAGTCGTTTTCTCGCCTTCCCGGCGCGGGAAAGGCGAGTCCATACGACTTCACCCCAAAACCCAGTTGCTCTATCGCGGCAACCGGTTCTTCATCAACGGCGAATCGTTCGCGGTTCCGCGCCGCCAGGCGCGCACCCTTGCGCAGCTCGCCGACCGGCGACAGGCGAGCGCAAAGGTGCTTGATCGCGCCGGCCTCGGCCGTCTAATCTCCGGCTGGCGGCAGTCCGGCTACCTGCGATGAGCGAAGAGAAGCCCAAACCGCAATACGAGCGCTTCGACACCGAAGCCGCCTGGCAAGGCGCGATCGACCGGCTGCTCGGCCTGAAAGGGCGCGAGATGCGGATCTTCGACCCCGACCTCACGTCGCTGCGCCTGAATTCGCCCGAGCGCATCGAGCGCTTCGAAAGCTTCCTTCAGGCGAGCCGCACCCGGCGCCTGTTCATCGCCTGCCATGACGCCGAGCACCTCGCCCGCCGCAGCCCGCGCATGATGGGCCTGCTCGCGCGCTACGCCCACGCCATCCAGGTCAACCGCACGCACGAAGAGATCAAAGGCATCCAGGATTCCTTTCTCGTCCTCGATGCGAGCCACTATGCGCGCCGCCCCCACGCCGCGTTCTACCGCGGAGCGCTCGGCCTGAACGACGAATTGGAAGCGCTGCCGATGCGCTCGCGCTTCATGGAAATCTGGGCCGCTTCCTTCCCGGGTGTTTCGAGCACGACGGTCGGCTTGTAACAGCCGCGCTGCTATAATTTTCCGGCAGTTCCTGACAGTAATCTGACATCGTTTAGCAAATCCCAAGGGAGAGTTACGCAATGACCAAGCATCTGCTTATCGCAGCCGCGGTCGCGCTCGCGCTCGCGGCGTGCGGCCAGGAAGACGCCAACAAAGGCAAGACGCCCCCGCCGGCCCCGAAGGTCGAGCCGAAGAAGGAAGAGGCGAAGAAAGAAGAGCCGAAGAAGGAAGAGCCCAAGGCCGAGGAGAAGAAAGCCGAAGAGCCCAAGAAGGACGAGCCCAAGGCGGAAGAAAAGAAGGCCGAAGAGCCGAAGAAGTAAGCGCGAAGAACGGCTTTAGCGCAGTTCCCTCCAGCTAAAGCCGTCCTCCTGGGTCGCGATGCCGACCCAGGACGCTTCGCAACCGATCGCCCCGGCCAGCGCCTCGCGCGCGAGCTCGGGGCGATTGTTTTTTTCCGACAGGTGCGCGGCAATCAGGTGCTTGAGCCTGGAGCGGTCGAGCGCCGCGAGCAGCTTTCCCGCCGTGCCGTTGTCCAGGTGCCCGAAAGGGCCGGCAATGCGCTGCTTCAGCCACCTCGGGTATTCCCCGCCCCACAGCAGGTCGAGGTCGTGGTTGCACTCGAGCACGAGCGCGTCGCAGCCGGAGAGCGTGGCCTGGACGTGGGCAGTCGTGGTGCCGATGTCGGTGAGCACGCCGAGCCTGGAAGCGCCGTCCGTGATCACGTATTGCACCGGCTCGCGCGCGTCGTGGGGCACCGTGTAGGGCTCGATTTCCAGGTCGCCGACCGAGAAGCGCGCGCGCCCGTCGATGATGCGCGTCTCGACCTGCTCGGGCCGCAGTCCTTCCTCGGCGAGCGCGGCGCGGGTGCCGAAGGTCAGGCACACGCTCACGCCATGCTCGGCGGCGAAGGCGTAGGCGTGGCCGGCGTGATCGCTGTGCTCGTGGGTGACGAGGATGGCGGTGATGTCGGCGGGCGCGAGGCCCAGGCGCGCCAGGCGCCGCTCGGTTTCCGCGGGCGTGAGACCGCAGTCGAGCAGCACCCGGGTGTTGCCGGACTCCGCGACGAGGCAGTTGCCCTTGGAGCCGCTTCCGAGGGAAGCGAAACGCAGCGTCATCGGCTGCGTCGTTGCGGAAGCGTCACTTCAGCTGGTCGAGCAGCAGCGAGACGATTCGCCTGGTAGTCTGCGAGTTCTCGGCCGCGCCGTCCTTGTTCAGGACCTGCACCACGCACTTGCCGCCGAACTGCCGGATGTGCACGCGGTACTGCTCGGCCTTGATGGCGTCGCTCGATTTCCAGAACGCGAGCTTGGAAAGCAGGCCCTTCTCGGCGTCCTTGCGCTTCATGTCCGAGTCGGTGTCGGCATAGCGCACGAAATACTGGCCCTTCTGCCGGTCGCGGTCCTCCACCGTGAAGCCGACGCGGTCGAGCGCGAGCCCGACGCGGCGCCAGGCGCGGTCGAACGGCTCGTACACCTCCAGCATCTCGAAGCCGCCGATGCCGGTCTGCACGGCGGCGCGCGCCGGCGCGGGCGCGGCGGTCGCGACGAGCTGCTTCGCCTTGTCCGCCTGCGTGCCGAGGCGCACCATGAGCCGGCGCAGAAATTCGGCCTCGAGCTCGGGATCGGGCGGCCGCGGCTGCCAGACGCTGCCCTGGCCGTCGGCGGGGCGCTGCGAGGTGAGGTCCCTCACCTGCTCGACCATGCCGCGGTGGCTGATGAAGATCTCGGTGCCGCCGCTCGCGCCGCGCTCAAGCCGCGTGCGGAACTTGTCGCGCTCGGCCGTCGAATAGAGCTGCTCGAGGATCTTGCCGAGGAACTCGCGCACGAAATCCTGCGGAATCTTGGCGCGGTTCTCCGCCCAGTCGGTCTCCATCACGCCCGCCTCGGGGAGCGAGAGCGCGATAAGAAAGCCGTTCTCCTGCCAGAAGTCGCGCACGATCGGCCAGAGCTTCTCCGGCGGCTCGTCGACGACCAGCCAGCGCTGCGTGCCCGCGCGCTCGACGCGCATCTTCTCGATCGCGGGGAGCACGCCCGAGTTGGTGGCCGTGAATCTGGCCTGCTGGGCGCGATCGGCCTGGTAGCCCGAGAGCGTCGCCGTGCTCTTGCCGGTATCGGGCACGACGTAGCGGTTGTCGCGCGTCGGCGTGGTGAGATCCGGCGGAATCTCGAGCGGCGGCAGCTGGCCCGCCGATTTGTAGTCGACCTTCTTGCCCTCCAGAAGGTTGGTCGCCGTGCTGCAGCCGGCGAGGACCGCAGCGGCGAGGAAGGCCAGCGCAACGCGATGCAACCGCCCGCCTTGCCTCACGCGCGCTTCTCCACCACGCGCAGCGGCAGGACGACGCCCGCCTCGGCCAACGCCTCGCGCACGGTGTCGTAATGCTTTTCCGAGAGCGGCGCCATCGGCAGGCGGATGCCGTTCTCGACCAGGCCCATCTGCGAGAGCGCCCACTTCACCGGCGCCGGATTGGACTCGACGAACAGGCGCTGGTGCAGCGGCAGCAGGCGCAGGTTGATTTCGCGCGCCTTGCGCACGTCGCCCACGAGCGCGGCCGAGCACATCTCCTGCATGAGGCGCGGCGCGACGTTGGCGGTGACCGAGATCACGCCGTGGCCGCCGAGCAGGATCAGCGCGAGCGCGCTCGAATCCTCGCCCGAGTAGATCGCGAAATCGCGTGGCGCGCGGCGCACGAGGTCGGTGCAGCGCTCGATGCTGGCGGTCGCGTCCTTGATGCCGATGATGCCGGGCACCTGGGCGAGGCGCAGCACGGTATCGTTCTGCAGGTCGGTGATCGTGCGCACCGGCACGTTGTAGAGGAGCATCGGCAGGTCGACCGTCTCGGCCACCTTGCGGAAGTGCCGGTACAGGCCTTCCTGCGTCGGCTTGTTGTAATAGGGCACGACCGAGAGGCTGCAGGTCGCGCCGGCCTTCTTCGCGGCTTCGGTGAGCTCGATCGCCTCGGCGGTCGAATTGCCGCCCGTGCCCGCGATGACGGGAATGCGGCCGCGGACGTGCTCCACCGCGACGCGGATCAAGTCCTTGTGCTCGTCGAATGAAACCGTGGGCGACTCGCCCGTAGTGCCGACGACGACAATGCCGCCCGTGCCTTCGGCGACATGCCAGTCGATCAGTTTCTTGAAGCGCGGCAGGTCGAGACGACCGTCCTCCAGCATCGGGGTGACGATGGCGACCAGGCTGCCGGTGATCATGGTGAGGCTCCGCGGATTGCTTAGCCCGTCATTCTAGACTGTCTCTCCCTGCACAGCACAAAGTCTTTGAATTGTGGCGGGTTTTGGCGACGTCACGTCCCCCTCTTCGAACCCCAGAACCCCCAGTCCGGCGAACGCCTCGACCAGCTCGCCGGGCCTGAGCAGGAACGCCGGATTGGAAGGGCGCCCGAAGCGCTCGTTGCCAACCATGAAGGTCTCGTAGATGAGTACTCCGCCCTTCTTCAGGCTCGCCTTCAGCTTCGGAAAGAGCGGCCGGTGCAGGTAGTTGGTGACGACGATGCCCTCGAAGGTCTCGCCTTCGAGCGGCCAGGGGCCGTTCTCGATGTCGGCCTGGATGAAGCGGGCACCGGCAATGTCCTGCGGATCGCGGTCTACCGCCGTGACGGCGAACCTCCTCTGCAGAAAGAACCTCGCATGCCGGCCGCTTCCGCAGGCGACGTCAAGAACGGCGCCCTGCGGGATCCGAGGCGCCCAGCGCACGACCCACTCCGAGGGCGCGACAATGTCGTGTTCCTTCACACGGCCGAGTCTAGACCATGCCCACCGAGACGATCCGCTTTGCCGGACCCGCCGGCGAGCTCGCCGCGCGGCTCGATGCGACCGCCGGGACGCCGCGCGCCTGCGCGATCTTTGCGCACTGCTTTACCTGCTCGAAGGACAGCAAGGCCGCCGCCTACGTCGGCAAAGCGCTCGCCGAGCAGGGCATCGCGACCCTGCGCCTGGATTTCTCCGGGCTCGAATTCACGTCGAACGTCGAGGACCTGCTGGCCGCCGCGGCATGGCTGCGCGACAACCGCGCGGCGCCGCGCATCCTCGTCGGCCATAGCCTCGGCGGCGCCGCCGTGCTCGCCGCCGCGGGAAGGATTGCCGAGGCGCGCGCGGTCGCCACGATCGGAGCGCCGTTCGAGCCGGGCCATGTCACGCACGTCGTGGAAAAGTCCTCCATGACGGTCAGCCAGCGATTCCTCGACGATCTGAAGCAGCAGAACCCGGCGCAAACCATCGGCTCGCTGAGGAAACCCCTGCTCATCTTCCACTCCCCGCAGGACACGATCGTGGAGATCGAAAACGCGGCGAAGATCTTTCTCGCCGCAAAGCACCCGAAGAGCTTCGTGTCGCTCGATGGAGCCGATCACCTTCTGACCGACCGGCGCGACGCCCAGTACGCGGCGAGCGTGCTCGCCGCCTGGGCGTCACGCTACCTCGACTAGCGGCGGCTCAATCCGGCTGCGGTACGTCGCGCAGGAAGACCGTCAGATCGGTCGTGGGCGGCCGCTGCTTCGCGCTGTAGAACATCTCGGCGACGAAGCCGCGGTGGTAGGTGTGATGGTTGACGAGGTGCATGAGGATCTCGCCGCGCGTCATGATCCCCTCGCCGCCGCCGATATAGCTGAAGCTCACTTTTTCGTCGATCGCCTGCGGCGTCAATTTGTCCGCCCACGCGATGTACCAGGCGTCGATCTCCTCCTGGCCGCGCCGCAGCCCGGCCAGGGGCGGCGGCTCGGGCGTGTTGCGCGCGCCGTAGCCGTGCGCGCGGCCTTCGAGGTGCGCCTGGAACACGCGGTCGATCACGTAATTGTGATTGAGCATGTGGACCATCGTCTTGAAGAGGCCCACGCGCGGGCGCGTCGCTTCGTCGCCCGGCAGCGCGGCGACCGCCTCGAAGATCAGCCGGTCGGTCCACTGGTTGTAGCGCGCGAGCATGCGCGCGGAGCGCACCGTGATCATCCTGGGAAGTCTACGTCAGCTTGCGGCGCTGACGCGCCAGATCGCATTGCCGACGTCGTCTGCCACCAGCAGCGCGCCTTGCGCATCGAGCGCGACGCCAACGGGACGGCCGTTCGCTGCGCCCCTGGAATCGAGAAAACCGCCGAGGACCTCGATGGGCAAGCCCGAAGGGCGGCCGTCCTTGAACGGGACGAAGACGACGTTGTAGCCGCTCGGCGGATCGCGGTTCCAGGAGCCGTGCTGCCCGATGAAGGCGCCGCCGCGATACGGCGGCGGCAGCGCGCTGCCCTCCCCGAACGCGAGCCCGAGCGCGGCGACGTGCGAGCCGAGCGCGAAATCCGGCTTCTTCGCTCTTGCGACGAGGTCCGGCCGCTGCGGCTTGACGCGCGAATCGACGTGAGCGCCGTAATAGCTGTAAGGCCAGCCGTAGAACGCCCCCGGCGAGAGCGACGTCAGGTAATCGGGCACGAGGTCGCTGCCCAGCTCGTCGCGCTCGTTGACCACGGTCCAGAGCGCGCCGCTCCCCGGCTCCCAGGCAAGTCCGTTGGGATTGCGCAGCCCGGCGGCGAAGAGGCGCTTTTTGCCGGTCGCGAGATCGATCTCGTAGACGGCGGCGCGTCCCTCCTCGGCCTCGAGGCCGTTTTCGGCCGCGTTGCTGTTCGAGCCCACCGTCGCATAGAGCTTGCGCCCGTCGCGGCTCGCGATCAGGTTCTTCGTCCAGTGATGGTTGCGCGGGCCGGCGGGCAGGTCCGCGATCTTCGTGCCCTTCGCGGTAATGCGCGTCTCGCCGGCCTTATAGGGAAAGCGCATGATCGAGTCGGTGTTGGCGACGTAGAGCTGGTCGCCGATGAGCGCCATGCCGAAAGGCGAATTCAGTCCTTCGAGCAGCGTCGCGCGAACCTCGGCCACGCCATCGCGATCGGCGTCTCGCAATAGCGTGATCCGGTTCGCGCTCGGCGTGCGCGAGCCCGCGCGCTTCATGAAGAAGGCCATGGCCTTGCCCTTGAGGCTCTTGCCCTCCTCGGGACGCTCGGGCGCATTCGTTTCGGCGACGAGCACATCGCCATTCGGCAGCACGCAGAGCCAGCGCGGGTGCTGCAGATTGTCGGCGAAGGCATTCACGGCGAGGCCCGCGGCCGGCGTCGGCTTCTGGCCGGCGGACCAGCCTTTCGCCGGCGCGACCTTGACCGTCGGAATCGCCGTTTTCGCCGGCGCAGGCAGCGCCGGATTCGGGCCCATGCCGTCTTCGAGCGGCAGCTTCGCGATTTCGCCGCAGCCGGCGAACGCGAGCGACAGAAGCAGAGCTATCGAATGAGCGAGGCGCAGAGCGCCATGATGTCACTGAACGCTGCGACCATGTCCGGCTTGAGATAAGCCGAAAAGACTACCGCGACGACGACGACCGCGACCACGCCTGCAAGCGTCCTCAGCCAGAGGCGCTTGCGAGCGGCGTCCACGCTAGGCGGCGGCCGGGATCGCCTTGCGCTCGGCGAGCGGCTTCTCGTTCACGGGCAGGTTGACGATCGCCGCGAAGAGGCCCAGGCCGATCGAGATCATGAACGCGCCCGCGTAGCTGCCCGTGGTGTCGTAGAGGTAGCCCGCGAGCCACACGCCGATGAAGCTGCCGATCTGGTGCCCGAAGAACACGATCGAGGCGAGCATCGCCGCGTAGCGCATGCCGAAGATCTGGCCGACGAGGCCGTTGGTGAGCGGCACGGTGCTCAGCCAGAGCAGGCCGATGCCGCACGCGAAGGTATAGAGCGTGACTGGCGAGAGCGGCAGGAACACCAGAATCGAGATCAGCCCGGCGCGCACGATGTAGATCGTCGAGAGCAGGTATTTCTTGCTGAAGCGCCCGCCGAGGATCCCCGCGCTCAGCGTGCCGAGCACATTGAAGAGGCCAATCAGCGCGAGCGCGGTCATCCCCTGCTCGGCCTTCAGCCCCTGGTCGGTGACGAAGGACGGCAGGTGCACCGTCAGCATGGCGATGTGAAAGCCGCAGACGAAGTAGCCCCAGAAAAGGAGGTGGAAGCCCTTCTCGCGCATCGCCTCGTGGAAGGCCTCGCCGAGGGACTGGCTGCTCTGCACGCCGGCATCGGGCCGGCTCGCGAGCGCGAGCGTGAGCGGAATGATGAGCGCGGCGATCGCGGCGAGCGCGAAAAGCGCGTTATGCCAGCCGAACTTCGAGATCAGGAATTGCGTGAGCGGCAGCAGCAGGAACTGGCCGAACGAGCCGGCGGCCGTCGCGATGCCCATGTAGAGGCTGCGCCGCTCCGGCGCGACCGTGCGTCCGATGACGGCGAGGATGATGCCGAACGAGGTTCCGCCGAGCGCGCCACCGAGGAAGAGACTGCTGTTCAGGTGCAGCAGCCACGGCGTGTCGATGGTGGCAAGGCCGATGAGGCCGAGGATGTAGGCAATCGCGCCGCAGGCGATCACGCGGCCCGGTCCGAAGCGGTCGGCGAACGCGCCCGCCACGGCGCCGAGCGCGCCCCACATCAGGTTCTGCAGTGCGATGGACAGCGAAAACACTTCGCGGCCCCAGGCGTGCTCGACGCTGATCGGCTGCATGAACAGGCCGAAGCCGGCGCGGATGCCGAACGAGATGCACATGATGAGGCAGCCGCACACGAGCACGGTCAGCGGCGAGCGAAGCGTTTTGGAGCCCATGCGTCTAGTTCAGTCCGTCGATGAAGCCGCGAATCGCCGCGGCAAGCTCTTTCTCTTTGCCAATGTAATGGTGATCGGCACCGGAAATCATCACCTGTTTCGAGCCTCGAATCGCGCTGATCGTACTCCGTCTGCGCGAATCCGCTCGCAGCACGGGCGCGAGGTCATGCTCGCCGTACATGTCAAGCACGGGCACATGCACGTTCTGCATGCCACCGTAGCCGCCGGTGAGTCCCATGCAGATCCACGCCGCGAACGGCGGCTCGGGCGTCTTCTCGTAATAGACGTTCGACATCCACGAGCCCATGCTATGGGAGAGCAGCACGATCCTCTTCGCGCCTTTCGCCTGCAGCCAGCGCGCGCCCGCGGCGATGCGCTCGACCGCCTCGGGAAACACTGCCGGGTAGTAGTCGCGCACGGTCGCGTCGGACTTCTGCACCGGCATCTGGATCGAAAGCGTCGAGTATCCGAGATCGGCGAGCGATGCGCGCAGCACGCCGATCACGCCGTGATCCGGATGCACGCCGACGCCGTGAACAAGGAGGATGGCCGGCTTTGCGCTCTTCGCTTCGGTGTAGATGCCGAGAAACGAGCGCGCGGGAAGCGAAATCTGCACCGCATCGCCGACCACGAGGCTCGGCACAATTTCGGCGGCCCAGCGCTTCTCGCGCTCATAGTCCTGCGCGAGCGCCGGCAACGCGAGCAGCGCCAGGAGGAGCGCGGCGAGCCTCACTTGCGGCGAACCAGGAAGTAGAGCGGAATGCCCGCGGCCATCACCGCGAGGCCGGCGAGCACGAGCGTGCCGAACTTCGGACCATAGGGCGAGTTCGCCACGTAGTCGAAGCTCGACCAGACCATGAAGGCGCACATCACCAGGAAAGCGACCGGCACCAGGGGAAACAAAGGCGTCCGGAACGCGGGCAGCGCGCCGCCCTTCGAGCGAAACACGAAGAGGGTAAGGCCCGTGAGGAAAAGAAAGCTCCAGAACACCGGCAGGCCGTAGGCCACCATGGCTTCGAAGCCGTCGCGCGTGGTGGAGCCCGCCCAGATGAGGGCCAGCATGATCACCAGCTGGACGATGAGCGCGTTGCCGGGCGTCGAGCCGGTTTCGCGCCAGCTGCCGAGAAAGGCGAACGAAGGGAAATCGCGGCCGAACGCCCAGTTCGTCCGCGCGCCCGTGGAGATCGCGGCGTTGATCGTCGTGAACGCGGACACGCAGACCACCGCCGCAATGAGGAGCGCCGCCTTGTCCCCGGCCACCGACCGGATCGTATCCACGCCGATCGCTTTCGACTCGGCCATGCCCTTCAGGCCGAGGACGCTGTAGTACCCCCAGTTGACCAGAAGATAGAGAACGGTGACGAGCGCGATGCCGCCCACCAGCACTTTCACCATGTCGCGAGGCGCGTCGCGCACTTCGCCGGCAAGATAGGCCCCCTCGTTCCAGCCGCCGAACGTGTAGAGCACGAAAATCATCATCAGGGTGAACGCCCCGCCGCCCTCTTTCGCCGGCGGCGGCGCGCCGCCCGTGGCGATGCCGCCGAGCGCGATCGCAGCGAGCGAGAGCATGAGCAATATCTCCATCCCCTTTTGCAGCCTCTTCGACTGCAGCGTGCCGGCGAAATTGAGCGCGGTGAGCGCCGTGACGACCAGCGCGGCCCAGATCGCATTGGTCTGCGCGCCGAAGGAAACGATCTGCGAAGCGTATTCGCCGAAGACGAAGGCCACCGCGGCGATGGCCCCCGTCTGGATGACCGTCATTCGCGACCAGGCGAAGACGAACCCGACGCCCTCGCCGAAGCCGCGCCGGAGGAAGACATATTCCCCCCCGGTCTCGGGGTAGCGCGCGGCGAGCTCCGCATACACCAGGGCGCCGCAGATGCAGGCGAGGCCGCCGAGAACCCATGCCAGGAAAAACTGCGTGCCGCTCGCCGCGGCGCCCGCCACGAGCCCGGGAAGCTTGAAGATGCCGACGCCGATCACCATGCCGGCGACGAGAAAGATGCCGTCCGGAACGGACAGCAGGTGCCGGGGCGCGGCGCTCACGGCTGGCGCCTCGCTTTCCAGGGAAGGATGCGCTCCCTCTCCCCGTCGGACACGCGCACCTCGCCCTCGATCGTCGCGCCGCGAATCGTGCCTCGGAACATGTGGTTCCAGGCCTTGCCGCCGACGAGGCCCGTCACCGCGATGTGGATCTCCTCGCCGCGCAGGCGCGCGCCGCGCACCGTCTGGCGCTCGGCCCCGGCCTGCGCCTCCACGTCGATCAGCTGGTACTTCTGCCCGATCCTGAAGTCCCACTGGCCGCCGTGACCCGCCACCTCCGAGACCCAGTGGCCGCGCGCGTCGCCCGGCACGATCCACAGGAAAATGCGCGAGCGCCCGAGCGGGCCCACCATCTTCTCGGCAAGCGTGATCTCGATCATCTCGTCGTAGGTCCAGGCGCCCATGTCGTAGTCGTGCGAGACCACGCGCGCGCCGGGCTTCAGCTGCTCGAGCAGCTTCGGCACGAGCTTCGCGTTGACCTCCGGCAGGAGGTACATCGTCACCACGCTCGCGCCGCGCAGGTCGGTGTCGAAGAGATCCTGCACCTCGAAGTCGACCAGCTTCTCCACGCCCGCGCGCTTCGCGTTCTCGCGCGCGATCTCGACCAGATGCTTGTCGATGTCCACCCCGAGGCCCTTCGCGCCGAAGCGCTTCGCCGCCTCGATCACGATCCGTCCGTCGCCCGAGCCCAGGTCGATCAGCTTCTCGCCCGCCTTCGGGTCCGCCAGGTAGAGCATCCGGTCGACCACCTGAGTGGGCGAGACGACGAACGGCGTCGTGCCGTCATCCCAGGCCCAGGTCTGGGCGCCCACGGCCGCGGACAGGAACAACAAAACTAGGAATGAGAATCGCAAGAGTAAAATCCGCTTCACGCCCCGGTAGCTCAGTGGATAGAGCAGCCCCCTCCTAAGGGGCAGGTCGCACGTTCGATTCGTGTCTGGGGCGCCACTACACGCCGAAAAGCTTGAGGATTGTATCGGCAAATCCCTGCAGTGCGCGCCCGGCGCCCCCGCCGGTTCGCCGCGCCTCCGGCACTTCTTCGTACATGTAGACGCCGCTCTCGCCGGTGAAGAGGTCGTTGAACAGCTCTTCCTTGCCACGCAAATAGGAAACGAAGGTCTCGCAGCGCGTGTTGGCGTAGGCAAGGTTGGCGCTGAAGCCCAGGGTCGCGGCCTGGTTGATCAGCCGTCCGGCTCCGGGCGCTTCGACGCGGATGCCGCGGCCGCCCTTGACGATGAGCTTGCCGGGTCCGTGGAACACCAGAAACCGCAATTGCAGCGTCAGCCAGCTTTGCAGCGTTCCGAGCCGCCAGTGGCGCGTGATGCGAATCGGCGTCCGGCGGTCCTGGATGACGCCGGCCAGGCAGCGCGGCTGGCAGACGAAAGCCGCGCCCTCGGCGAGCTCGAGGATGCCCACTTCGCTGTGCGAGTCGCGGGTCGCCGAGACGACCACCGGCTCCCTTCCTGCGGCGCCGACGCGGGTCAGCATGACCATGCCGGAGAGCAGGCTCGAGAAAGGAATCGCGGCGTTGAGCAGCCATCGCGTGCTTTTTTCCGCCTGCAGCGCGCTGCTCTGAAGGTATTCGGGCTGGATGAGGAGCTCCTCATTCTGCTGCAGCACCACCGGCACCGAGACGCCCGACATCCGGCCGGCGCCCTCGCCGCCGCGCACAGCGCCCGAGGCGTCGGGCAGCAAGCGGATCGGCGGACGGCCCGAAGCGAGGGGCGCGATCACGTAGTAGAGGAAAAGCTTGATCCCGATCGGGACCATGAGAACGCCCGCGAAGATCGCCAGCGCGAGCGGCAACTGCCGCCGCATCACCTCCGCTGCCCGACCGACCCACGTCTTGTCGATCTCGGCCTCGAGCGCCGCGAGGCTGCGCGTCGCTTCTGCCAGCTCGCGCTCGCGTTCCGCAAGGAGTGGCCCTATGCCGCGGGCCCACTGCTCCCTGGCTCGCGCCTCGCTCGCGGCGACCTGCTCGTAGACGCCGATCTCGCTCTCGAGGATGCGGATCGCCCGCCACGGCTCCGAGAGCGGAACGTATTGGGCGAGCGGATGCGCGGATCGCTGGGCTTGCAGCTCGGCGCGCTTTTGCTCGAGCATCGACTCCACGCCGCGCCCGACGGAGGCCGCGCGCCGCGCGCGCTCATCGAGGCTGCGCCGCAGGTCGGCGATCTGGCGCGTGACCTCGCGTTGCTGCGCGGCCCGGGCGCCGCGCTCGTGCTCGAGCTCGTCGAGCCGCTTGATCTCGCCCTTCAGCCACGCCCCGCCCACCAGAAGAGACAGGATGAAAGCGAGCGTCGCCGCCTTCCACGCCAGCCAGCGAACTCCCGCCAGGAAAAGGGCGCCCATGCCCCGCCATCATCACATGGCCGGCCTAGAAGTCGACGTCGTCTTCGGCCGAAGAAGCCTTCGCCTGCATGCGCCGGTGCTGCCACAGCGCGGCGACGAACGACAGCACCGAGGCGGCGAGCAGCCCGCCCGAAATCGGCCGGGTGAGGAAGAGCCAGGGGTTGGCGTCGGTCATGATGGCGCGGACAAGATTGATCTCGATCTGGTCGCCGAGAATCACGCCGAGGATGAAGGGCGCGAGCGGAAAGCCGAACTTGACCATCCCGTAGCCGAAGATCCCGAAGGCGAGCAGCACGTAGACGTTGTCCATCGTATTGTTGAGCGCGTAGGCGCCGATCACGCACAGCACCAGCACGACCGGGAAAAGCATGGCCTTGGGAATCGTGACGATGCGCAGCATCCAGCGCACCCCCGGGAGCAGGACGAGCAGCACGAGGCCGTGCGCGAGGATGTACGCCGCGAACATGCCGTAGGCAAGTGTCGCGTGCTGCGAGATGAAGAGCGGTCCGGACTGGATGCCGTGGATCGTCAGCGCGCCAAGCATCACCGCGGTCACCGCGTCACCCGGGATGCCGAACGCCATGATGGTGACGAGCGACCCCGCGACGTTGGCGTTGTTGGAGGATTCCGACGCGATGATGCCCTCCGGAATTCCGGTCCCGAACTTCTCGGGGTGCTTGGAGAACTTCTTCGCCTGGTCGTAGGCGAGCATGTTCGCCGCGCTGCCGCCGATCGCCGGCAGCACGCCGATCACCAGGCCGATGAACGTCGACCACAGAAGCAGGAACGGCCGCGACAGGATGTCCCAGAGCACCTTTGCATGCGAAACCGCGAGGCTCACGCCGCGATCCACGGCCTCGATCGCTTGCACTTTGCCGCCCATGCGCTCGACGTCCGACATGATCTGCGCGAACGCGAAGACGCCGATCAGCACCGGCAGGAACGGGATGCCGCCGGAGAGGAACGGAATACCGAGCGTGAGGCGCTCCTGCCCGAGCACCGGGTCGTTGCCCATGATCGTGACCACGCAGCCGAGCGCGCCCGAGGCGAGCCCCTTGGCAAGCGAGGACTCGACCAGCCCCGCCACCATCGAGAGCGCGAGGATGAAGAGCGAGAAGTACTCCCACGGCCCGAAAGCGAGCGCGATCGTCGCGAGGGGGCCCGTGGTGGCGACGAGGAAAACGGCGCCGAGCAGGCCGCCGAGGATCGAGGCCCAGATGCCGAGCCAGAGCGCACGCCCCGGCTCGCCCTTTTTCGCCATCGGAAAGCCGTCGAAGGTCGTGGCGACCGCGGAAGGCTTGCCCGGAATGCCGAGCAGGCACGAGGTAATGAGCCCGCCGGTCTCGCCTCCAACGTACACGCCGATCATGGTGGAGAGCCCCTGCAACGGCTCCAGGCCGAAGGTGAACGGAAGCACCACGATCACCGTCATCGTGATGGTGATGCCCGGCAGCGCGCCGCCGACCACGCCGATCAGGCACCCGGTGAAGAGCGCCGAGAGGTACTTAAGCTGGATGATGTTCGCGATGCCTGCGCCGAGGAGCTCGAACATGGCCTTAGAATCCGGTCCAGCTGCCGCGTGGCAGCAGCACGAGCAGGTAGTGCTCGAAAATGAGGTGCGAGAGGAAGGCGGTCAGCACCGCGAGGACCAGGACGCGTGCCCAGCCCTTCCCGCCGCGCGGCGGATCGAGAACCCCATTGGCCGCCGCGACGTAGAGCGCGGTAGCGATGCGGAAGCCGAGAAAGTGCAGTATCCCGACGTAGGCCCCGAAGATCGCGAACTGCAGCACGACGAGGCCGTAGTTGAGCCCTTCTTTCTTACCAGCCGCCTCTTTTTTCGCTCTCAGGTCGCCAACGACCAGCCAGAGCGACAGAAGGATCGTGATGCCGAGGACGATGCGCGGATAGAACCCAGGCCCGATCGGGACGAGCGGGTTCTCGTGCAGGCCGAGGGTGGCCCAGAAAAGAGAAAGGCTCGTCGCCAATACGACGAGCCCTCCCCAACCGTCTCGGGACAGCTTCACCCGGTCAGCGCTTCAGCAGGCCGAGGTCCTTGGCGATGTCGTGGTTCAGCTGGTCGTTTTTCTTGAGCCAGGCCGCGTACTCGGTGCGTCCCATGAAGCGCACGTCGGTCCCCTGCTTCTTCATCGAATCGGCAAACGCCGGCTCCTTCGTCGCCGCCTGGCAAGCCGACTCCAGCTTGGCGAGCACCGGCGCGGGCGTGCCTTTCGGCGCCATGATCCCGCGGTTCACGTCGTAGACGACGTTCACGCCGAGCTCCTTCAGCGTCGGCACGCTCGGCATCTCGGGATTGCGCTTCTCGGTCGCGCTCGCGATGAACTTGAGCTGCCCCGCCTCGACCTTGCCCTTTTGCGTCATGTTCGAGTCGGTCAGGTCGACGTGGCCGCCGAGGATCGCGTTCATGCGCGGCGCGAGGCCCTCATAGGAGACGTACTTGAACTTGATGCCGGCGGCCTTCTCAATCAGCGCCGGGAAGAAGTGGCTGGTCGAGCCCAGGGTCGCGCCGACGGTGATCGCGCCGGGGTGCGCCTTCGCGTCCGCGAGCAGGCCTTTCCAGTCGTTGAACGGCGTTTTCGGGCTCGCCGTCAGCACCGAGGCGGTCGAGGAGATCATGCAGATCGGCTCGAAGTCGCTGTATCTCACGTCGGCGACGCCGGTGTAGTAGGTCGAATGGATGTAGTCATGAACGGCGTAGAGCGTATAGCCGTCCGCAGGCGAGTCCTTCGCCTCCTTCGCCCCTTTGGTGCCCGAGGCGCCGCCGACGTTGGCGATCACGACCGGCTGGCCGATCTGCTTTTGCAGCAGCGGCGCGAACGGCCGGAAGATATTGTCGGTATCGCCGCCCGCCGCCCAGGGCACGATCAGCTTGACGGGACGGTCCGGGTATTGCGCGAACGACGGCGCCGCGATGAGGACGCCGCACAGCAGCAGTGCGAATCTTTTGATCATGTTTTCCCCCTCCAAGGGAAGGCCGATTCTATCCGAAGCTTTTGACCCAGCGCCGGTCGATCCAGTCCTTCCAGCGCCACACCCACCCGCCCTCGGCGGACCATCCCCCTCGGGCGGCGATGGCATACCGGCCACCGCAACTGAGTAGGACCAGGCTTTTCTTCTGCGGTTCATAGGCCTCGAGCGGCTGGCCGCGCACGACCCGGGTGAGATTTTCGGCGAGGACGGCCCCTTCGCGCACCGCGTACACGCCCGATTTAGGCACCGTCGCGCCGCGGAGCGAAGCCGCGTCGCCGGCGGCGAAGACCCCGGATTGCGAAACGCTCCGCAGGTTCTCGTCGACGAGCGCGAAGCCGGCGGCATCGGCTTGAAGGCGGGACTCGGCGATAAGCGGCGACGCCGCGGCACCCGCCGTCCAGAAAAGAGCGTCGAAGCGCTCGCGCCCTTTCGCCGAGACGACGAGAGGCCCGGGCTCGACCGCGGTCACCGGGCAATCGCTTCTCAGCGCCACGTCCGTCCTTTCGAGAGCGGCCAGGATCCTCGCTTCGCCCGCCTGGGGAAGCGCCTTCTTGTCCGAGAACACCGTGACTTCTGCCGCGCCCGCAAACTTCATCGCCATCGCAAGCTCGATTCCTGCCGCCCCGCCCCCTGCGACCGCGAGTCGCGCCGATCCAAGGCCGGCCGCTTTCAGCTCGCGCCAGCGTTGGAAGAGCCGGACAAAGGGCTTGGCGGCAATCGCGTGCGCCTGCGCGCCCGGCACGCCGGCGAAGTTGGGCTGCGAGCCGATATTGAGCGACAGGTAGTCGTAATCGACCGAATCGCCACCGGCGAGGTGCACCCTGCGGCTCGCGAGGTCCAGGCTTTGCGCCGCATCCTCGATGAACTCGGCGCCCGCCTCGCGCGCGAGGCGCGCGAGATCGATCTCGGCCTCGGCTGGCGCATAGTGGCCGGCGATCACGCCGGGCACCATGCCGGAATAGACATGCACCGGTGCCGGATTGACGAGGACGACGTCGAGGCTCTTCGAGATGAATCCGCGCAGGCGCCGCAGCACGAGCGCGTGCGCATGGCCCCCGCCGAGGAGGACGAGCCGCGTCAGTGCGGCTTGGGGCGCGCCGCGGCGCGCCCGGCGGCCTTCGCTTCTTCCCGGATGCGGTCTTCGACGCCCTGCTTGATGCGCGCCTCGATTTCCGCCTTGGCCTGCTCGTCCTCCGAGATCATCTCGCCGATCGCTTCGTCCATCACCGTGGCCACCGCGCGCTCGCGCAGCACGAGCCAGGCCACGCACGCGTTTAGCAGCGCGAAGATCACCTCGATGTAGAGGAGCGGAATGAAGATCGTGCGCCGGCCGCTGCCGCCGAGCGCGAACTGAAAGCCGTCAAAGCCGCCCCCGCCGCCGAACTTTCCCGCCGCCGACGGCGTTTCGTAAGGCGGGAACAGGAACACGAGCGCGAGGTTCGCGATCGCAAGGATGACCACCAGGTTGCCCGGGTCGAAGCGCGGCCGGCCATCCTTGCCGCTCGCGAGCGCGAGCCAGAGCACCGCGGCATTGGCGAAGACGGCGAAAAGCGCGGTGTAGAGCAGGTTCGCGTTGATCAATCCGTTGGCCGGCGCGGCGAAGATCGGATGGAAGGCGTCAAACACGGGCGTCCCCGCAAGCGACTCGCGGTCATACGGCGGGAAAAGCGCGATCGCGACCGCATTGGCGGCCGCGAGCACCAGGACGAGCTTCTGAAAGCGATTCATGAAAGCCCCTTCATCCGCGCTTCCTCCCTCTTGCGCAGCTCCTTTCTCTGCACCTTCCCGGTCGTCGTCATGGGAAGCGCATCGATGAACTCGATCTCCTTCGGATATTCGTACGGCGCAAGGCGCCCGCGGACATGCTTTTGTATGTCGTCAACGAGCTGGTCGGAGGGCGGATTGCCGGGCTGCAGGACGACGAAGGCCTTTACGATCGCGCCCCGCGTCGAATCGGGCTTGCCGATCACCGCGGCGTTCGCGACCGCGGGATGCTTGACGAGGCAGGATTCGATCTCCGCCGGACCGATGCGGTAGCCCGAGCTCTTGATCACGTCGTCCGAGCGCCCCTGGTACCAGAGATAGCCGTCCTCATCCATGCGGCCCTGGTCGCCCGTGCAGCCCCAGTCGCCGATGTATTTCTCGCGCGTCGCCTCCGGGTTCTTCCAGTACTCGAGGAAATGCACCGGATCGCGGCGGCCGTTGCAATTCCGGTTGACGGCGATTTCGCCCAGCTCGCCCGCTTTCACCGGGGCGCCGCTCTCGTCGATGATCGCGACGTGGTGGCCCGGGTAGGGCCGGCCGATCGAGCCGGGCTTCACGGGCCAGGCCGAGTGGCAGTTGCCGACGACGTAGTTGATCTCGGTCTGGCCGAAGATCTCGTTGATGCTGACGTTGAGCTGGTCGCGCGCCCATTCGTAGAGCGTGACGCCGACCGACTCGCCCCCGCTCATGATCGAGCGCAGGTTGAGCGAATATTTCTTCTTCGGCTCGGGCACCGCCTTCATCATGAGCTTGAGGGCGGTGGGAAAGAGGAACGAGTTCCTCACCTTGTACTTGTCGAGCAGGTAATAGGCGCGCTCCGCGTCGAAGCGGCCGCGGAAGCCGAGGATCGGGATGCCGTAGAGCCAGGTCGGCAGCAGCGCGTCCATCAAGCCGCCCGTCCAGGCCCAATCGGCCGGCGACCAGAACATGTCGCCGGGCTGCGGGAAAAAATCGTGCGAATAGACGTGGCCGGGCACGTTGCCGATCAGGATCCGGTGCGGCTTGAGCGCGCCCTTCGGTGGCCCGGTCGTGCCGCTGGTGTAGATGATCAGGCAAGGGTCTTCGGCATGCGTGTCCAAGGGATTGAAGTTGCTCGAGGCCTTTTCCAGAAGGGCTTCATAAGGATGAACCCCGGATTCCCTTGCGCCCCCGACGCCAATCACATGCTTCAGATGCGAGAGCTTGCCTTTCACCTTCCACAGGTTCTCGATCGTAGAAGGCTCGACGAGCGCGACGCTCGCCTCGGCGTGCTCCATGCGGTATTCGAGCGCGTCCGGCCCGAAGAGGTGCGACAGCGGCAGCGCGATCGCGCCCATCTGGAAGAGCGCGATGTAGGCGATCGCCGTCTCCGGGCGCTGCGGCAGGATGAGCGCGACTCGGTCGCCGCGCTTCACGCCGAGGCCCGCGAGCGCGTTGGACAGGCGGTTCGCTTGCTGCTGGATGTCCCAGAAGGTGTACGCGGCCTTCGCGCCGGATTCGTCCTCCCAGTACAGCGCGAAGCGGCTGCGATCCTCGGCCCAGCGAGCGCAGCAGGCGCGCGCGATGTTGTAGCGCTCCGGCACCTCCCAGCGCCAGCTTCGGTAGAGCTCCTCGTACCGGTTCAGCATCGATTCTTCTTTGCCAATCGTCCGGCGCAGTTTAACATCGAAGAGAAATTCCCTAGGAATACCGGAGGTTAGGAGATGTCGCGCGCACTGGTCTTCGATGCGTACGGAACGCTTTTCGACGTCCACTCGGTGTCGGCGCGCTGCGAAGCCTTCTGGCCCGGCAAGGGCGCGCAAGTTTCGCAGCTCTGGCGCACGAAGCAGCTCGAATACACCTGGCAGCGCAGCCTCATGCAGCGCTACGCGCCCTTCTCCCAGGTCACGCGCGAAGCGCTCGAGTACGCCTGCAGCGCGCTTCACCTTGCGTTCGACGCGCAGAAGGAAAAGGCCTTGATGGAGGAATACCGGCGCCTGGCGCCGTTTCCGGACGTGGCGGGCGCGCTCGCGAAGCTGAAAGGGCGCAAGCTCGCGATCCTCACCAACGGCTCGCCCGACATGATCGCGCCGCTCGTCGAGCACTCCGGCTTCGCGTTCGACGCCGTGCTGAGCGTGGACGAGGTCGGCGTGTACAAGCCCGCACCCGAGGTCTACCAGCTCGCGGTCGAGGCGCTGCTCGTAAAAAAGGAGGACATCGGCTTCGTGTCCTCGAACTGCTGGGACGCGATCGGCGCGAAGTCGTTCGGCTTTTCGGTGTACTGGATCAACCGCGCGAGCGCGCCGGTGGATCGCTCGGGCTTCGCGCCCGACGCGCAGCTCTCCAGCCTCGGCGATCTTCCCGGCAGGCTCTAGTCGGGCGGCGGCAGCTCGCGCTGCCAGGTCCTGCCTTCGTCGCGGCTGCTGAAGACCTCCCAGCCCATCGTCGCGACGATCTCGCCCGAGGGGCCCGCGCCGAGCACGCGCCCGGCGAACTCGAGGGTCACCGGCGCGCCGACGCGCTGCCACGATTTCCCGCCATCGGTGGTTTTCGCGAGCGTGCTCTCGACGCTGAACATGCCGCGCGAGAAATCGAGCCCGTAGCCGCGCTGCGCGTCGAGGAAGTAGGGAAAGAGCGGCCCTTCGGCCTGGCCGTGCTGCCAGGTCAGGCCGTCGTCTTTGGAGACCGAGACGTAGTGGCTCATGCTGTTGAAGCGATCGGCCACGACTTCGCCGGAGCGCAGCCGCTGGAACGCGAAGACGAGGAATTTTTCGGTGCGCCGGCTCACCGCGAAGCTCGCCTTGTCGATCGAAAAGAGAATGACCTCGCGCGTGAAGCCGACCTGGTTGGCCGGGATGACGAGCGCTCGCGGCGTCGACAGGATCGCGCCCGGCAGCGGCATCTGCGGCGGATCGAGGGTCGTGACGAGCCGCGCTTGCGCGCCCGGCTGGGACACGTGATAGACGAAAACCTCGCGAAGACCCTGGGCGACCACCAGCAGCGCGCCGCCCGAAAGCGGCTCGATATGCGAGACGACGGCGCTGCGGACCGGCAAGCTGGAAGCGCGCCATGCGCCGCCGGGGCTGCGCGTGAAATAGCGCCCCTGGTCCGAGCCGGCGAGGAGCGTGCCGTCGGCGAGGCGCCGGGCGTAGGTGACCGGGGCGAGCGTGTCGAGCGGCTCGGAGCGCCAGCGCCCCGAGGCCTCGCGCACGAGAATTTGTCCGAGCGCCGTGCCGCCGATCACCGACGCGCTCATCGCATCGATGCCGTACGAAAGGTTCGAGATGCTGGCGCGCGCCCGCGCTCGCGCCGCTTCGGCCTGCTGCGGCGTCTCGGGGCGCAGCCAGCCGTCGTTCTCCTGAAGCGTCAGCGCCTGGGCGGTGCGAAGCTGCAGGTCCTCGCGCGCCGAGGCGCGCCCGAGCGCATCGCGCAGGAGCTCGACCTTGAAGCGGGCCTCCTTGCCGGAGGGCCGCGCCACCACCAGCGTGCCGAGGTTGGCGATGCCGCCCTCGCGCACCGCGAACGTGCCGCTGCGCTCGCGCAGGTCCTGGAAGTCCGAGGCGATGAAAGCGAGCAGCAATCCGGGTCCGGGCCCGAGGCTCGCGACCTCGGTGATTTCGTATTCGCCCTTCGGCAGCCGGGCGTAGAAGAGCGAGGCCGCCGCCGTCGGGTCGGAAATGTCGTAGAGCTCGATCACCTGCCCGGTGCCTTTGGGCTGCAGGCGCACGCTCTTCCATTTGGGATTGAGAACGCTGACCGGGCGGGCGTTCTGCACTTTGAGGAGCAGGTAGCCCTCGCCCGCGACCGCCTTTTGCTCGACCGCGAGCGTGCCGCCCGAGCTTTGCACGCCGGGCGCGGCGCAGCCGGCAAGCAGCGAAAGCAGGGCGAGCGCGGCGAGAATCGGGCGAAGCATGCGGTCGGTGAGGCGCAAGGCGGCGCGTATCATAGCTGCGATGAAATTCTGCGCCAATTGCGGGGCTCAGACGACGCGGCGCGTGCCGCCAGGCGATTCCCTGCCCCGCTACCTGTGCGACTCCTGCGGCAGCATCCACTACCAGAATCCGCGCCTCGTCGTCGGCACGATTCCCGAGTGGCAGGGCCGCGTGCTGCTTTGCCGGCGCGCGATCGAGCCGCGCTACGGCTACTGGACGCTGCCCGCGGGCTTCATGGAGAACGACGAGACGACCGGCGAGGCGGCCGCGCGCGAGACGCTCGAAGAGGCGGGCGCGCGCGTCGAGCTTGCGGCGCCCTTCAGCATGATCTCGGTGCCCTACGTGAACCAGGTCCACCTTTTCTATCGCGCGCGGCTGCTCGACCTGGAGTTCAAGCCCGGCGTCGAGAGCCTCGAGGTCGCGCTGTATGACGAGGCGCAGATCCCGTGGCAGGAAATCGCGTTTCGCACCGTCGGCACGACGCTCAAGCACTGGTTCGCCGACCGCGCGCGCGGCGCCTTCGCCTTTCACGAAGAAGACCTCAAGTAAGTTGCGGTATGCTTCGCGCTGGTGCGCTCGTGCACCGCAACGGGGGAGGCCCGCGCATGACCGCTCGTAATTCGGTGCTGGTTCCGGCTGCACTGTTGCTGCTCCATGCGCCCCTTTCGTGGGCGGCGGATGCGCCCAAGCTCGACGGCGGCAACACCGCCTGGATGCTCACCTCCGCGCTCCTCGTTCTGTTCATGACGCTGCCGGGACTCGCGCTCTTCTACGCGGGCCTGGTGCGCACCAAGAACGTGCTGTCGGTCCTCACCCAGTGCTTTGCGATCACCTGCATCGTGACGCTCGCGTGGGTCGTGTGCGGCTACAGCATGGCTTTCGGCGACGGCGGCGACCTGAACTCGTGGTACGGCGGCTTCGCGAAATTCTTCCTGGCGGGCGTGGACGCCAAGGCGATCCGCGCCGGCACCAGCATCCCCGAGACCGTGTTCGCGATGTACCAGATGACCTTCGCCATCATCACCCCGGCGCTCGTCATCGGCGCCTACGCCGAGCGGGTCAAGTTCTCCGGCATGCTGCTCTTCAGCCTGCTTTGGCTCCTCGTCGTCTACTGCCCCGTCGCCCACTGGGTCTGGGGCGACGGCTGGCTGCAGAAGAAAGGCATCCTCGATTTTGCCGGCGGCACCGTCGTACACCTGAACGCCGGCGTCGCCGCCCTCGTCTGCGCGATCGTGCTCGGCTCGCGCCGGGGCTTCCCCGCCACGCCGATGCTTCCGCACAACATGACGATGACCGTCACCGGCGCCTGCCTGCTCTGGGTGGGCTGGTTCGGCTTCAATGCGGGCAGCGCGCTGGAAGCCAATCCCACGGCCGGCATGGCGATGCTGGTGACGCACATCGGCGCGGCGACCGGCGCCTTCGTCTGGATGGCATGCGAATGGCTGCGCTACGGCAAGCCTTCGGCGCTCGGCCTGGTGACGGGAATGGTGGCGGGCCTGGGCACGATCACCCCGGCCTCGGGCTTCGTCGGCCCGATCGGCGCGCTCGTCATCGGCGCGACCGCCGGGCTCGTGTGCTTCTTCGCGACGAGCTACATGAAGCAGGCGCTCAAGATGGACGACTCGCTCGACGTTTTCCCGGTGCACGGCGTGGGCGGCATCATCGGCACGTTCATGACCGGCATCTTCGTCTCCGCCACCTTCGGCGGGGTGGGCTACGCCGAGAAGATGACCATGGGCGACCAGGTCATGGTCCAGGTCGTCGGCATCCTCGCGATCGGCGTCTGGTCGGCGATCGCGACCTGGATCCTGCTCAAGCTGTGCGACGCGACCACCGGGATGAGGGTCACTTCGGACCAGGAAACCGAGGGCCTCGACACGGTCCTGCACAACGAGAAGGGCTACAATTTGTAGGAAATGCAGCGCCGGGAGTTCATCAAGTTCTGCGCGGCCTCGGCCGCCGCGACCGGCAGCTCGGCGGCTCTCGCAGAAGACGCCCGCCCCCACTTCTACAACCGCGCCAAGCTCGTTTCCGCCGACGGCGCGCCGCTGCGCGCCAAATCGGTTCCCGCGCAGCGCAACCTGATCTTCAACTACCCGTTCGCGAGCACGCCGTGCTTCCTGCTGAACCTCGGCAAGCCGGCAAAGGGCGCGCGCCTCGCCACCGCGGACCGGCAAGGTTACGAGTGGCAGGGCGGCGTGGGCGCCGGGCGCTCGATCGTCGCCTACTCGGCGATCTGCGCGCACCAGATGACCTATCCGACCAGGGAAATCAGCTTCATCAGCTACCGCACCGAAAAAAGCGCGCGCAACCGCTTCTCGAACGTCATCCATTGCTGCTCGGAGCACAGCCAGTACGACCCGGCTGAAGGTGCCCGCGTGCTGGCCGGCCCGGCGCCGCAGCCCCTCGCCGCCATCCTTCTCGAGCATGACCCGAAGACCGACGAGCTCGCCGCGGTCGGCACGCTCGGCGGCGAGATGTTCAACCAGTTCTTCGCCAAGTTCGGCTTCCGGCTCGAGCTCGAGAACGGCGGCGCGGCGGCGCGCCGCGAGAGCGCCGGCACCTGCGTGGTGCAGCCGCTGGAAACCTACTGCAAGCAGCAGGTGAAATGCTGACATGGCTGGAACGCGGCGACGCGTTCCCGCCGCTCGAGCAAGCTTTGAAGGATCCCAACGGCCTCCTCTGCGCGGGCGGGGACCTTTCCACCGGCCGGCTCCTGGAGGCCTACCGGCGCGGCATCTTTCCCTGGTACTCGGGGGAAGAGCCGATCCTGTGGTGGTCGCCCGATCCGCGCATGGTGCTTTTCTGCGACGAGCTCAAGGTCTCGCGCTCGCTCGCCAAGAACATCCGCAACAAGGGCTTTGAAATCCGGCTCGATTCGGCTTTTCCCCGGGTCGTAAAAGCCTGTTCTGAACCGAGAAAGGGCGAAGGCGGCACCTGGCTGACCCCTGCGATGCAGGCGGCCTATGCCGCCCTGCACCGCCTTGGCCATGCCCACTCGGTCGAGACCTGGCAGGGCGAGCGGCTCGTCGGCGGCCTCTACGGCGTGGCGATAGGCCGGATGTTCTACGGCGAATCGATGTTTTCCCGCGCCACCGATGCGTCAAAAGTCGCACTGGTCGCCCTGGTCGGGGAACTGAGGGCCCGGGGCTTCCCTCTCATCGATTGCCAGCAGAACACGCCGCTGCTCGCCTCGCTCGGTGCCCGCGAAATACCTCGCCGCCACTTTGTGCGAAGAATCGCGGCGTTGGTAAACTATCCGGAACCGATGGGTAAATGGGTTCGTGTCCAAGCTTAACGACCTCCCGCATGCAGTACTGCAGTTCTACGTAACTGCGCCTTACCCCTGCAGCTACCTGCCCGAGCGCATGGCGCGCTCCCAGGTCGCCACGCCCTCGCACCTCATCAACACCGAGCTCTACGGCGAGCTGGTCAAGGCCGGCTTTCGCCGCAGCGGCATCTTCACCTACCGGCCGCACTGCGACAGCTGCCGCGCCTGCGTGCCGGTGCGCATCCCGGTGCGCGAGTTCGTCGCCAACCGCTCGCAGCGGCGCGCCTGGAACCTGCATTCCGAGCTGAGCTCGCAGGCCCAGCCGCTCAAGTTCCGCCTCGAGCACTACGCGCTTTACCTCCGTTACCAGTCGCGCCGGCACTCCGGCGGCGGCATGGACAACGACAGCCGCGACCAGTACTCGCACTTCCTGCTGCAGAGCCGCGTCGACACGCGCCTGGTGGAGTTCCGCGAGCACGGCCAGCTCGTGATGGTCTCGATCGTCGATTACCTGCCCGACGGCCTCTCGTCGGTCTACACCTTCTTCGAGCCCGATCGCCGCAGCGCCAGCTTCGGCACCTACAACGTGCTCTGGCAGATCGAGTCGTGCAGGGCGCTCGGCCTGCCCTACCTCTATCTCGGCTACTGGATCAAGGAAAGCCCGAAGATGGCGTACAAGTCGCGCTTCGCGCCGATCGAGGGCTTCGTCGGCGGCGCCTGGCGTCGCCTGTCGGGCGAGGACATGGAATGAGAGTCAGGGGATGAGCCTCTAGCGAATGCTGTATGCGCTGGCCCGCCCCTTCCTCTTCTCGCTAGATCCCGAAACAGCCCATCACCTCGCGCTTCGTTTCTCCGGCGCCGCCGCGCTCCTCGCGCGCCCGGTGCCCGCCTCCCCGGTGCGCGCCATGGGGCTCGAATTTGCCAACCCGGTCGGCCTCGCGGCAGGCCTCGACAAGCACGCCGAGCATGTCGATGCGCTCGCGGCGCTCGGCTTCGGCTTCCTCGAGCTGGGGGGCGTCACGCCCCAGCCGCAGCCGGGTAATCCGAAGCCGCGCCTCTTCCGGATTCCCCTGGCGCGAGCCCTCATCAATCGCTACGGGCTGAACAGTATCGGCGCGGATCGGTTTGTCGAGAACCTGAAGATCAGGACCTGCAAAACCGTCGTCGGCGTGAACATCGGCAAGAACAAGGACACGCCCAACGAAAAGGCGGCCGACGACTACGAGTTCTGCCTGGAGAAGCTCTATCCGCACGTCGACTACGTGACGCTCAACGTCTCGTCTCCGAACACGGCGGGGCTTCGCGACCTGCAGCAGCTCGAAGCCCTCGAAACGCTTCTGACCAGGGTACAAGCCAAGCGGGAGACGCTTCGCGAAAAGCACGGCCGCCAGGTCGCGGTCGCGCTCAAGATCTCGCCGGACCTCGACGACAAGGCGATCGAGGACATCGCGGTCGCGGCGCGCCGCGCGAAGATCGACGGCATCGTCGCGACCAACACGACCACGTCGCGCACGGGCGTCGAAGGCTTGCCGCATGCCACCGAGGCAGGCGGGCTCTCCGGCGCGCCCATGAAGGAAAGAGCAACCTCCGTCGTCAGGCGCCTGCACAAGCATTTGCAGGGCGAGATTCCGATCATCGGCGCGGGCGGTATCTTCTCCGGTGCTGATGCCGTGGAGAAACTGGACGCCGGCGCAACGCTCGTGCAGATATACACTGGACTCATCTACCGCGGACCCGCCCTCATCGAAGAATGCGTATCGGCCTGCCTCGCGAGATCAAGGACGGCGAATCCCGCGTCGCGCTGACGCCGGCGGGCGTGCGCGCGCTGGTGCAGGCCTCCCATGAAGTCCTGTTTCAGCCCGGGCTGGGTCTCGGGGTCGGTTTCCCGGACGACGACTACCTGAGAAGCGGCGCAACGCCGGCGAACCCGTGGGAGGCCGAGCTCGTCGTCAAGGTGAAGGAGCTGCAGCCGGCGGAATACGCCAAGCCGCGCAGGGGCCAGACGGTTTTCAGCTTCCAGCACTTCGGCCCGGAGCCGCCGCTCCTCGAGGCTGCGCTCGCCTCCGGCGCGATGTTCATCGCCTTCGAGACGGTGGGCCAGGACGAAGGCTTGCCGATCCTCTCGCCCATGTCGGCGATCGCCGGACGGCTCGCCGTGCAGGCGGGCGCCTGGTGCCTGCAGAAGCACCACGGCGGCAGCGGGGTGCTTCTCTCCGGCATCGACGGCGTGGCGCCCGGCAAAGTCGTGATTCTTGGCGCCGGCAACGTGGGAGCCAACGCGCTTGCGTCGGCCTGCGGGCTGGGCGCTTCGGTGACCGTCTTTGCCAGGACCGGCAAGCGATTCGGGAAACTAAAGGCGCTTTTCCCCGGAGCGGAATTCAAGGACGAAAAACCGGAGACCGAGGTTCGCGAGGCGGACCTCGTCATCGGCGGCGTGCTCACGCCGGGGCAGATGTCGCCGAAGATCGTCTCGCGCGCGACACTGTCCAGGATGCGGCCCGGCTCGGCCCTCGTCGACGTCGGCATCGACCAGGGCGGCATCGCCGAGACGTCGCGCATGACCTCGCTCACCCGATCGACCTATGTCGAAGAAGGCATCGTCCATTACGCCGTGCCCAACATGCCGGCGCTCGTCGCGCGCACCGCGACGCAGGCGCTCGCCGCCGCGGTGCTGCCGCACGTCCGCGCAATGGCCCGCGCTGGCATCCTCGCCGCCCTCGCGCTCGACGCGGGACTCGCTGACGGCGCGATGGTGTGGGACGGGCGGATCGTGCATGCGGGTCTTGCACACGACGCCGGCCGACCGCACGCGCCACTGCCCATCCACGCCGAGGCGAACTGACGTGCGCGTGTTCGGCTTTGCCGGCTGGTCCGGAAGCGGCAAGACGACGCTCGTCGAGGCGCTGATTCCGCGGCTGGTGGCGCGCGGGATGCGCGTGTCGCTCGTCAAGCACGCGCACCACGACTTCGAGATCGACCAGCCGGGGAAGGACTCGTACCGCCACCGGATGGCGGGGTGCGACGAAGTGCTGGTGACGTCGGTGCGGCGCTACGCCCTGATCGGCGAGCTGCGCGGGGCACCCGAGCTTTCGCTCGCCGATGCACTTGCGCGGCTGTCGCCGTGCGACGTCGTGCTCGTGGAGGGCTTCAAGCGGGCCGCCATCCCGAAGCTGGAGGTGTGGCGGGAGGCGCTGGGCAAGCCGCGGCTCGCGCCGGGTGACGCCAACGTCATCGCGGTCGCTTCCGACACGCCGGCGGGAATGCCCGACGGCCTTCCGGTGTTCGACTTGCGCGACACCGATGCGATCGCCACATTCGTCGTGCAAAATGCCGCCGACTGCAGTGTTCACGATTGACGAACCGCTGGCGGAGGGTTACGTTGAGGTGGCCGCGTCGCAGTTGAGCGGCGCGCGGTGGGCGCGAGACGCGCAGGATGCCGACCATGCTTTTAAAACATACTCTTATCGCAGTGACCTTCGGTAGTTTCTGCGCCGCGTCGGCACTCGCGGCCGACGTCGTCGCGCCGTCATCCGCGGGTTTCTACGGCGGTGTCTCGGTGCGCGAATCCGGCGCCGAGACGAGCGGCATCCGACTGGGGCATCTGACGTCCGCCTGGGGCCATTTCACCTCGCCGATCACCCCCGACCCGAGCGCCAACCGCAGCCTCGCGTTCGGCGGCTACCGCTTCGGCAACGACGTCGCGGT
>DATAID010000077.1:0-39219 GCA_036262835.1 Burkholderiales bacterium
GCGTCGAACCGCGCTCGCGATAGGGGAAGTTGAAGCGCACGACCTCGAAGCCGCGCGGCTCGAGCGCCCCGGCGAGGCGCAGCATGCTCTTGTCGTCCTTGTGGCCGCCCGCGCCGTGCGCGCATACAAACACCGCGCCGGCCGTCACGCGCCAGCCGCCTCGAGGACTTCGAGGCAGGCGCGCGCGACGCGCTCGCGGTCCTCGTCGGTGCGCATGAGCGTGTCGGTCACGTGGGCGCGCAGGCCAAGCGCCTCCACGGCGCCGGCCAGCGCAGCGTCGGCGCGATCGAGCAGGAGCACGTCCGCGAGCCCTCTGTAACAGCGGGCGATCTCCACCGACGACGCCTCGAGGCCGAGCTCGGCCATCAGCTTGGCCGCCGGCCCCTTGACCGCCTTGCCGCCGATGATCGGCGAGACCGCCACCGAGCGTGCCTGCCGGCGCTCGATCGCCTCGCGCACGCCCGGGATCGCGAGCACGGGGGCGATGCTGAGATAAGGGTTGGACGGGCAAAAGATGATCCCCCTGAGGTCCTTGCGCGCGAGCGCATCCCTGAAAATCGCCGAAGGCCTTGCCCTTTCCGCGCCTCGATATTCCACGCGCCGGACGCGCGGCTCGCAGCGGCGCCGCACGAAGTAATCCTGGAATTCGAGCGCGCCCTCGTCGGTATGCACGATCGTGCGCACCGGGTCGTCCGACATCGGCACGATCGCGTGGCGCACGCCGAGCCGCTCGCCGAGAGCGCGTGTCACCGCCAAGAGCGATTCGCCGAGGGCAAGGCGGCGCGAGCGCTCGATGTGCGTGGCGAGATCGCGGTCGCCCAGACGGAACCACGTCGGCCCGCCAAGGCGCTCGAGCGATTCCATGAAGCGCCACGATTCGCCGGCGTATCCCCAGCCCGTGCCCGCATTGGCGACGCCGGCGAGCGTATACATCACCGTGTCGAGGTCCGGCGAAATGTGCAGTCCGAGATGCTCGAAGTCGTCGCCCGTGTTCACCGCGACGAGGAGCTCGTCCGCTTTGAGCGCGCGCGCGAGCCCGGACGCGAGCTTCGCCCCGCCGACGCCGCCCGCCAGCGCGAGAATCACCGGAAAAGGTCCTTGTCGCGCGGCCGCAGCAGCTCGGCGGCGCTGCCCGCGCGCCGCGGCCAGGCCACGCCGCGGATGAGCACGATCGGCCGCCCTTCGGCACCCTGTCCCATGAGCGCGGAGGCCGCCGCGGCGAGCTCGTCCGCCATGCCGACCTCGGTGACCTGCAGCGTGCGCCCGGCGAGGTCCGGCTGGCCGCGCAAGTCGAGAAGGCCCGGCAGGCCCGCGATTCCGATCGCGATGCCGACCGTGCCCTGCCGCCAGGCGCGGCCGAGGCTGTCGTTCACGATCACGCCGAGGTCGGCCCCCGACAGCTCGCGCAGCCGGCCGCGCAGCCGCGCCGCGCTCGCGTCGGGATCTTCCGGGAGGAGCAGCGCGCGCTCGCGCCCGCGCTCGTCGGGCTCGACGTTGGATTGGTCGACGCCGGCGTTGGCGAGCGTGAGGCCGCGCCGGTCGAGGACGATGAGCACGTTCGGCACCGCGCGCACCACCTCGCGCGACTCGCGCAGCACGAGCTCCACGTAGCGCGCGTCCTTCAGGCATTTCGCCGCGAGCTCGCGCGCGCGCGGCGAAGGCTCGATCTCCTCCAGCACCGCGAAGCGCCCTTCCGACTTGGATACGACCTTCTGGGCGAACGCCAGGATGTCGCCGTCGCTCAGCGCAAGCCCCATCGCGCCACAGGCGGCGATCGCCGCCGCCGCGAGATCGTCGCCGGGACGGACGCGGCCGACGTTCTCCAGCGCGATCAGCTCGAGGCGCGCCATCCGCGCTCAGCCGAGCCCGGTGATCGCGATGCCCGCGTCCGGCACCTTGTAGGCGCGGTTGATCCAGATGAGAAGCGAGGTCAGCGCCTCGGCGGCGGCCGAGTTCGCGAGCGGCCCCGCGTTGATGCCGCGCAGGCCCGCGTCGGCGGCGAGCTCGATCACGCGCTCTCGCGCCTCCTTGTCGTCGGCGCACACCAGCACGTCGCAGGCGATCGCCTGCTCGAGCTTCTTCAGCTTGTGCGCCGATACGTTCTGGAACGCCGAGACCACGCGCACCCCGGGACCGAGCTCCTTCTGCACTTGCGCGACGCACGAGCCGCCGGCCGGCAGCTGCACGGTCGACACCTTCGGCGGCACGAGCGGCACGGTGACGTCGACGAGGATCTTGCCGCCGAGGACGGGCTTGAGCGCGAGCGCGGTCGTCATCTGCGCCGCGAAGGGCACCGTGAGCACCACCACGGCGGCTTCCTTCGCCGCCGCCCCGCTCGCCGCGCCTTCGAGCCTCCCGCTGCCGGCGGGCAGGAGCGCGCGCAACTCGCCCGCGGCCGCCGCCGCTTTGGCGGAATCCCGCGAGCCGATGATCACGCGATGGCCCGCGGCCGCCCAGCGCAGCGCGAGGCCGCCGCCTTCGGCTCCCGTGCCCCCGATCACCGCGAGGGTCGCGGGATTGCTCGTTTTTCTGGTCATGATGTCCCCGGTTCCTGGAATTTCGGCTCGCGCTTTTCAAACAGCGCCGCTAGCCCTTCGCGATGCTCCTCGCCCGTCACCGCGAGCGCCTGCGCCTGCGCCTCGGCCTCGAGCGCCGCAGCCAGATCGGAGCCGGCCGCCGCGCCGAGCAGGCGCTTGGCCGCCGCCTGGGCCTGCGGCGGGCCCTTGGCGATGCGCTCGGCGAGCGCGCGCGTCCGCAAAGCGAGCTCCGCCTGGGGCACGACGTGGTTGACCAGGCCGAAGCGCTCCGCCGCCGCCGCGTCCACGATCTCGCAGGTATAGAGCAGCTCCTTCGCGCGCGCGGCGCCGATGAGGCGCGGCAGCAGCCACGAGGCGCCGCCATCGGGCACCAGCCCCACTTTTCCGAACACCTCGCCGAAGCGCGCGCGGTCGGAGGCGACGATCAGGTCGCAGGCGAGCGCGAGGTTGCAGCCCGAGCCCACCGCGTAACCGTCCACGCTCGCGATCGTGGGCCGCGGAAACGCGGCCAGCGCGAGCACGAGCCGGTTCAGCAGCCGCACGCGCTCCAGGTGCTCTTCGCGGGTCGGGCGCCGCTCGCGCAGGGACTTCATGTCGCCGCCCGCGCAGAAGTGGCCGCCCGCGCCGGCGAGAACGAGCACCCGCGTCCCGGGCTCGCGCTCGAGCGTCTCGAGCGCCTCGATGAGCGCCTTGCGCATCGGCATATCGATGGCGTTGCGGCTCTCCGG
Source organism: Burkholderiales bacterium (assembly GCA_036262835.1). Taxonomy (GTDB): domain Bacteria; phylum Pseudomonadota; class Gammaproteobacteria; order Burkholderiales; family SG8-39; genus RBG-16-66-20. The sequence continues at coordinate 3,266 of DATAID010000077.1, forward strand.
GCGGTTCAAGGTCACCGTCGCGATGCCCCCCGAGCGCTCGACCTGCACGACGTCGCTCACGAGACCGTCTCCGAGAGGATGCGCTCGCGCAACGCCGGCTTGTGGATCTTGCCGCTCGTGCTCAAGGGGAACGTCTCCACGAAGCGGAAGTGCCGCGGCACCTTGTATCCGGCGAGCGAGCGCCGGCAATGCTCGGCGAGCTCCGCGCCGCTCGCCCGCATGCCCGCGCGCAGCTGGACGAACGCCGCCCCGACCTCGCTCGCGCGCTCGTCCGGAATGCCGACCAGCGCGGCGGAAGCGACCGCGGGATGGCTTTGCAGGACCGCCTCGACCTCGAGGCACGAGACATTGTTGCCGAGCGTCTTGAGGGCGTCCTTGATGCGGCCCTTGAAGTAGAAGTAGCCCGCCTCGTCCCGGCACATGAGATCGCCGGTGTAGAACCAGCCCTCCGGATCGATGACCTTGCGCGTCTCCGCCTCGTTGCGGTAGTAGCCCTGCATGACCGCGAAGCCGCGCACGCGCAGCTCGCCATCTTCGCCCGCGGCCACTTCGTGGCGCGTCGCCGGGTCGACGATCTGGAACTCCATGCTGCCGAGCGGCCGCCCGATCGACTCCACCACCTTGTCGAGGCCGTCGCGCCAGGTCGCGGCCGAGGTGAGGCCGTTGGTCGTCTCGGTGAGGCCGTAGCGGGTGTTCAGGCCTTCGGCGCGAAACGCGCTCAGGAGCTCGGCGAGGAATTCACGCTTGAAGGGGCCCGGAAAGAGCGTGAAGCGCCGCAGCGAAGAGGTGTCATGGCGCCCGAGCAGGCCGCTTCGCATCAGGTCCACGAACATCGCCGTCACGCCGTAGAACCAGGTGGGCCGCTCCGCCTCGATCGCCTCGAGCGTCGCCTGCGGCGAGAAGCCCTCACGCAGCGCGAGGCAGCCCCCGACGTGCATCATGCCGACCACGCTGTTCAACGCGCCCATGATGTGGCACATGGGCAGCACGTAGAGCACGCGGTCGGCGGAGGTGAGCTCCTCCGGAATGACGCGCACTTCGTAGAGGTTTCGCGTGATCTGCCCGTGGCCGAGCATCACGCCTTTGGGCGCCGCCGTGCTTCCGGAGGTATAGATGATGATGGCCGTGTCGTCGACGCCCGCGGTTTCTTCCAGGTCCGCATGCGGCCCGGCCGGCAAAGCCTCGAAGGACATTTCGCCCTTGCGTGCCGCGCCAAGGCGGATCACGCGCTGCAGCCCCTCGCGCGCCGCCGGCGGAATCTGCATCGCCTCGTCCAGCACCAGCGTGCGGCTGTCCGACTGCGCGAGGATGTAGGCCGCCTCCTCGCTCGTGCCGCGCGGGCTGAGCGGGACGAGGACCGCGCCGAGCCGGAACACCGCCATCTCCGTCAGCACCCATTCGACGCAGTTGCGCATCCACAGCGCCACGTGCTCGCGCGGCCTGACTCCCGCGCGCAGCAGCGCGCGCGCGAGGCGGTCGACCTCGGCGTCGTACTGCGCGTAGGTCAGCCGGCGCCGGCCGTCGCTTAGCGCAGGCGCATCGCCATGGCGCGCCGCGGCGCGCCGCAGCAGCGCGCCGAGCGTGCTCGGCGCTGCATCGGGGTGCAGCGGCGCGGCGTCGCGGGCCACGCGGGCGCTACTTCTTGCTCAGCCCGAGCTCGCGCATGAGCACGCCCATCAGGTCGTAGGCCTCGTCCATGTGCGCGCGGCTCGCCTTGGGCCCGAGGTAGGCGAGCGGGATGTTGGCGGCGCGCGCCTTCGCGATCACCTCGGGATCCTCCATCGCCTTCCTGAATGCGTCGTGCACCTTCGCGATGATGGGCTCGGGCGTGCCCTTGGGCGCGATGACGATGTTGTAGAAGCCCATGGTGCCCTTGACGCCCTGCTCCTTCATCGTCGGCAGGCTGGGCGCATCCTTCAGCCGCTCGTCGGTGAAGACGCCGAGCGCCTTGACGGCCGAGAGGTGCGGCGCCGCGGACGAGATATCGACGCTGCCGAGGTCGAGGTGGCCGCCGAGGATCGCGGTCATCACTTCGCCGTTGCTCTTGTGCGGCACGTAGGTGAACTTGACGCCGAAGGATCGCTCGACCAGGACGCCGGCGAGCTGGCTCGAGGTGCCGAGCGCGGTGGTGCCGACCTTGAGCGCCTGTCCCTTGCGGGCGGCCGCGATGACGTCGGCGACGCTGTTGAACGGGGAGTTCGCCGGCGCGACGAGCACCGAGGGCACGTTGGTAAGCTGGATGATCGGAATGTAGTCGGAGCGCTCGTAGGGCACGCCGGGGTTGTGCGGCTGCGAGGCGGTGTTGCCCGTCGAGGCGACGCCGAGCGTGTAGCCGTCGGGCGCCGCCTGCGTGAGCTGGAAGAGGGTCGCGGTGCCCGCGCGGTTGATGAGCACGATCTTCTGGCCGAGCGCGCGCGACGCGGCCGGCTCGATCATGCGCACCGAGAGATCGGTCCCGCCGCCCGGCGCCTGCGGAATCAGGAACGTGATGGGCTTGCTCGGATAGTCTTGCGCCGCCGCTCCTCCGGCGAGGAGCGAAAGCAGTGCTGCCAGCGTGATGCGTCGAATCATGGTGACCCTCCTTTTCTGGTTTGCCTGCCGATGATCTTCTGGTCGATCGCGCCGAAGACCGAGCGGCCTTCGCGGTCGAGCATTTCGATGCGCACGCGATCGCCGTGGCGCAGGAACGGCGTTTGCGGCTTGCCGCTCTCCACCGTCTCGACCGCGCGCTTCTCGGCGAGGCAGCCGAAGCCCGCCGCACGCGACTGGTTGGACACGGTGCCCGAGCCGACGAGGGTTCCCGCGCCGAGCGGCCGGGTGCGCGCCGCGTGCGCGATCAGGCGCGGGAAGTCGAACTGCATGTCCTCGCCCGCGTTGGGCGCGCCGAGCCGCGCGCCGTTCACCTGGACCTCGAGCGGCAGGTGCACGGTCCGGCCATCCCAGGCCTCGCCCAGCTCTTCCGGCGTCACCGCCACCGGGGAGAACGCGGTCCAGGACTTGGAGTTGACGAATCCGAACCCTTTGGCGAGCTCCGCCGCGGTGAGGTTGCGCAGCGACACGTCGTTGATGAGCACGAGCAGGCGGATGCAGGTCGCGGCTTCCGCCTCGCTCGCGGCCATCGGAACGTCGCCGGTGATGACGCCAACTTCCCCTTCGAGGTCGATGCCCCAGTCCTCGCTCGCGACCGGCACGTCGTCGGTCGCCCCGAGCATCGAGTCCGAGCCGCCCTGGTACATGAGCGGTTCCTCGGTCGCGCCGGGCGGCATCGTGGCGCCGCGCGCGGCGCGCACGCGCTCGACATGGCTCAGGTAGGCGCTGCCGTCGAGCCACTGGTAGGCGCGCGGCAGCGGCGCGGCGAGCCGATGCGGCTGCAGATCGAAGGCGCCCGCGGCGGTGCCCGCGTTCAGCGCCTCGTAAAGCTTTTTCAGCGCCGGCCGGCAGTGCGTCCAGTCATCGAGCGCGCGCTGCAGCGTGGGAGCGATCGCCTCGGCGGGCGCGGCGCGCGCGAGGTTCCGCGCGACCACCACCAGGACGCCGTCGCGCGTGCCGTCCTTCAGCGTGGCGAGCTTCATGCGTCTTTCCTCGAGTTGGAAAAAAGCCCGAGGAGCCGCGCAAGCGGATCGCGATAGCGGTCGGCCGCGCGCTCCTTCAGGGGGATGATGGCGTTATCGGTGATCCGGATGCCCTCCGGACACACCTCGCTGCAGCACTTGGTGACATTGCAGCGGCCGAGCCCGGCGTTTTGCTCGGCAAAGGCAACGCGATCGCCGGCGTCGCGCGGGTGCATCTCGAGCGCGGCGAGGCGAACAAAGAAGCGCGGGCCCGAATAGCGGGGCTTGTGCTCCTCGTGATCCCGGATCACGTGGCACACATCCTGGCAGAGGAAGCACTCGATGCAGTTGTGGAATTCGCGCAGCCGGTCGACGTCCTCCTGGTAAAGCGGCGCGCCCATTGTCGCGTCGCGGGGCGCAAAGGCGCCCACCTCCGCCGCCTTGCGGTAGTTGAACGAGACGTCCGTCACGAGGTCGCGGATGACAGGGAACGCCTTCAGCGGCGCGACCGTCGCGCTCTCCGGCAGGCTGGAGAGGCGCGTCATGCACAGGAGCGCCGGTCGTCCGTTGACCTCGGCGCTGCACGATCCGCACTTGCCCGCCTTGCAGTTCCAGCGCACCGCGAGGTCCGGCGCCTCGCCCGCCTGCACGCGATGCAGCGCGTCGAGCACGGTCATGCCCTCGGCGGCCTGCAGCCGGTAGGGGGTGAAGGCGCCGCCGCTCGCGTCGCCGCGCCAGACGTTCAAGGTCCGCTCAGGCACGACGGGTCTCCAGGCTCGCTTCGCGCTGGACAGCGGCGCTCATCGTGGCCTCCGCCGCGACGAGCAGTGAACGAAGCTCGAGCGCGAGCAGCCAGGCCGGATTCCATGCGCGCGGGCCAGCTGCGGCGAGACGCTTCGCGCGCTGCTTGAGCCCGGCGAGTCCCTCACGGTTCTGCATGCAATCCTGGAGATCCAGGAGGAGCGCATAAGGGCTTTCCCCGTTCTCCATCCCGAACGGGCGGAGCAGCTCCGTCACGGCGCGCTCGATTCGCTCCACCGAAAGCAGCGCGCGCGGATGCGATCGGGCATACGCCGCGGCATGCTCCCCCGCCCTGCGCGCCAAAAGCAGCACTTCCAGGAGCGCGTGCTTGCCTGCCGCCGCATCTCCTGCCGAATGCAGGCCCGGCACCGTGGTGGCGCCGGTTGCCGGATCCACGCGCACGCCGCCCGTTTCCAGGTCCATGTCGGCGAGCTCCGCGCCCGCGTCGAGCGCGAGCGCGAAAGCGTCGCCGGTCGCATCCGCAGCCGCGATGTCCCTCTGCCAGAGCCGTGCGGCGCCGCCCGCGGCGAGCACGACCGCGCCCGCGCGAAAGCGCACGAGCGCGCCGTCGGCGCGGCGCACGCCGAGCGCACCCGCGACCCGCCCCCGGCTCGCGAAAAGGCGCTGGATCGCGCACTCCATGTGGACTTCGATCCCGAGGCTCACGGCGCGATGCTGCAAGGTGCGCAGCGTCTCCAGGCCGACCTTCTCGCCGCGCGTGGCGAGGGGAAGCGCGCCCCAGCCTTCGAGCTCCTCGTCAGCCGCGGGCACGGCGCGCTCGAGGACCGTGGCCGCCTTGCCGAGCAGCGATTTGCAAGCGACCGCGACGCGCGCGCCCTGCCCGGCCGCCGCGATGGCCGCGCGAAGCCCCGCAGCGCCTGCGCCGATCACCAGCACGTCGCATTCGCGCTCGAGCCAGTGCGCCGCCATCAGAGGAGCCTTGGATCGTGCAGCGCGCCCGAGGCGAGCAGCCGGATATACAGGTCCGCGGCAACGACGCTGGCGAAGCTCGCCCAGGCGTACTCGCGGTGATGCGCGTTCAGGCGGCTCGCGAGCTTCCACGCGCGATGCCGCAGCGGCGCATCGTGCAGCGATTTCAGGTGCCCGCCGCACACATGCCGGCACGAATTGCACGAAGCGGCGAACAAGCTGAGCAGCACCACGTTCGCGAGAAGCAGCAGCGAGCCGAGCCCCACGCCCCAGCGATCCTCGAAGCGAAACGCCTGCAGCGCGTCCCACCACAGGAAGCCGAGGATCGGCAGCGACAGATAGAAAAAGTAGCGGTGCAGGCTCTGCAGCGCGAGCGGCGGGCGGCTTTCGCCGTGGTACTCGACGCGCGCATCCGGCACCGCGCAGGCGGGCGGCGAGAGGAAAAAGGACCGGTAGTACGCCTTGCGGTAGTAATAGCAGGTCGCGCGCAGCCCGGCCGGCACCCAGAGCACGAGCAACGCCGGCGAGGCGCTCCACCAGCCCGGCGTAAGGGCCGGCGAATACAGCGGAGAGAGATAAGGCGCGACGTAGTAGTTCGCGCCCTGCAGCGCGGCCCACAGCGAATAGGCGATGAGCAGCACGAGCGCGATCGCCGTGCCGAGCGGCGCGAGCCACCAGGCGTCCGTGCGCCCGGGAGCGGTCGCAGGCTTGAGCGGAATCGTGCGCGCCGGCATCTCAACGCCTACCTGGCGAGCCCGAGCTCGCGGATGAGCGCGCCGTGGATCTCGTAGTCGCGCTGCAGGCGCTTGCGGCAGGCCTCGCCGTCGAGATACTCGATCGGCAGGTCCGCCTTGTTCGCCCGCTCGATCACCTCCGGGTCGTGCAGCGCCTCCTTGAACGCGGATCGCAGCGTGCCCAGAACCTGCGGCGGTGTGCCCTTGGGCACGAAGAGCATGTTGTAGAAGCCGGCCTCGACGTCGGTGCCCTGCTCCTTCAGCGTCGGGATCGCGGGCAGGCTCGCCAGCCGGTTGCCGGCGAAAAGCCCGATCGCCCGCACCGAGCCCGCGCGGATCTGCGCCGCGACGGCCGGCAGGTCCGCCCCCGCCGCGTCGAGATGACCGCCCATGACCGAGGTCACGATCGCCGCGCTGCTCTTGTGAGGGATGAAGGTGAACTTGATCCCCTGCAGCTTCTCCACCTGCACGAACGGCAGGTGCGTCATCGCGCCGATCGAGGTCACGCCGACCTTGAGCTTGCCCGGCGGGCTTTTCTTGGCCGTCTCGATCAGCTGCGCGTAGGTCTTGATCGGCGAATCGGCCGGCACGATGAGCACGTTCGGGATGAACGAGATCTGCACCACCGGGAGGTAGTCGTCCGGCTTGTACAGGACGGCCTGCGAGTCGATGTGCGGCTGCACCGTCAGCATGGCGGTGGTGCCGATCGCCATCGTGTAGCCGTCGGGCTGCGCGCGGATGAACTGGTTGAACGCGATCACGCCGCCCGCGCCGGGCTTGTTGGTGACGACGATCTTCTGGCCGAGGCGCTTGGCGGCGGCCGCCTCGACCATGCGGATGGAGAGGTCGCTACCGCCCCCGGCCCCGTACCCGACGACGACCTCGATGGGGCGCACCGGAAAGTTCTGCGCGCTGGCGAGCGGCGCGCTGAGCGCCAGGCAGGCGCAGAGGAGCTTCAGCAGGCTTTTCATTGTTCCCTCCGTTGGAGACGTATCCCATGCGTTTGGAAATCTCGGCCGCCGTGGCGATGACGGTGGCGCCGAGGCGCCTGATCACGGCCGGCGTGATGCGATAGGCCGGCCCCGAGATGCCGATGGCGGCGATCACGCGGCCCTCGTGGCCCCAGATGGGCGCCGCGATGCCGACCACGTCGTTGCGGAACTCGCTCTGGTTCACGGAATAGCCGCGCTCGCGCGTGGCCGCGAGATCGCGCTGCAGGGCGGCGCTGTTGGTGAGCGTGCCCTTGGTGTAAGCGCGCAGCGGCTGCGCGGCGAGGCGCTGCACGACCTCGCCGTGATACGCGAGCAGGGCCTTGCCGGTCGCGACGCTGTGCGAAGGCGAGCGGACTTCGGCGGACACGGCGGCGCGCACCGCGTGGCTGCTCTCGACGCGGTCGACGTAGAGGACCCACCGGGGATCGACCGTGTCGAGGATGCCGAGGCGCACCGTCTCGCCGCTCGACTCGGCGAGCGCCTCCATGTAGGGCCGCGCGCGCTCGCGCACCTCCATGTGGTTGATCGCGAGCCAGCCCTTCTCCCAGAGCCGCACGCCCAGCCGGAATCGCTTGGTCTCCGGATCGCGGTCGACCCAGCCGCCCTTGATGAGCGTCGACATGATGTGGTGCACGGTCGGCTTGGCCATGCCGACCTTGCGCGTGAGATCCGCGAGCGACCATTCCGGCGCCTCGAGCGTGAAGGCGTCGAGCAGCGTGAAGACCTTCTCGAAGGACCGGAGCATGGCCGCGGCGGCTACAGGTGCAGGAACTCGCGCGCGTTCTCGAAGCGCATGCGCTGCTTGTCGCGCTCGGTGAGGCGCGGGTTCTTCTCGAGGAGCTCGACGTCCTGGAACTTCATCGCGCCGCCCGGATCGTCGTGCGGGTAGTCGGTGGCGAAGAGGAAGCGCTCGGCGCCGAGCTCGTGCACCGAATCCGGCAGCCCCGCCTCCTCGGTCTCGATGGTGAAGAAGAAATTGTTCTTGAAGTAGTGGCTCGAGGGCTTCTTGTTCTTCTCGAGGTAGACCTCGAGCGGCGTGAGCGCGCGCGCCCGCTGCAGGTTCTCGTCGCCATGGCGCGAGCCGCGGCCGCGGAAGTACGGCGTGGCGTCCTCGTTGTCGTAGTCGACCACGGCGCTGCCGAAGGACTTGTCGAGCTTGTCGATGAGCGGGTGGATGAACTCGGTGCCCGCCTCGGTGAAGATGAACTTGAGCTTGGAGTGCGCATCAAGGAGCCCGCTCGTGATGAGCGAGACGAGCGAAAGCTGGCCCTCGTTCGGGGAAAACAGATCCAGGCCGTCCTTCTGGAACCAGGGGTTGTTGCTCACGCGGTGGCCGTGCTGGACCGTGTGCAGGTAGATCGGCATGTCGAGGCTCTCGCAGGCGGCGAAGAAAGGCCAGAGCTGCTTCTGGCTGCCGAGGCCCTCGCTGTAGGCGTGCGTGTGCACCGGGAACACCTTGTCGACCGCCACGCCGCCGAAGCCCTGCTCCTTCGCCCAGGCCATCTCCTTCGCCGCGGCGTCCGGATCCTGCAGCGCGACGAGCGCAATGCCGCTCACGTGCTTCGGATATTTCTTCTGCAGCTCGAGCACGGCGAGGTTCCACGAGTGCGCCATCGCGGTGGCGAGCTCGGGCTCGATCAGGTAGGACCACCAGCCCGAGAACTGCGCGAGCAGGCAGGTGCGCTCGATGCCCATCTCGACGTAGTCCTTGATGCGCGCTTCCATGTCGCACATGCCCGGGTACTCCGAGCCGGTGCCGGGCGCCTTGAGCGGCGTGGCGAGGGGCAGCGGCTTCGGGATGCCGGGGAAATCCATCCCGACGTAGATGCCGTGCTCGTCGAACTTCAGGCGCGGGCGCACGGAGTCGAATTTCGCCGGCATGCGCTCGAAGGCGTCGCGCGGCATGTAGTGGGTGTCGCAGTCGATGATCATGAGAAATCCCGGGAGAGAAAGTTCTGTTGTTTCATGATGTTGAACTATGTTCCATATTCTATAATCCCGGCATGGAGCGCGCCATGAAAAAGGTCCGCGTCGCGGCCGAAGCCGAGCTCGGCGACGGCGCCGCGAGCGTGGTGCAGGCGGACGGACGCGCCATCGCGCTCTTTCGCGTCGAGGGTCGCTGCTACGCGACGCAGAACGCCTGCCCGCACCAGGGCGGCCCGCTCGGCGAAGGGAAGTTGAAGGGTCACGTCGTCACCTGCCCCTTCCACGGCTGGACCTTCGACGTGCGCACCGGCGTGAACGCGCGCATGCCCCGGCTCGCCAAGCTCGAATGCTTTCCGGTCTCGATCGAGAACGGCGAGGTTTTCATCGAGCTTCCTGCGCCAGCAGCGTAGCGTCCGCGAGGTTTTCCAGCCCCATCGCCGCGTCGTAGAGCGCGCGAACCCGCGCCTCGGGGAGCGGCGTCGCCGCGAGCGCGGCGCATTCCGCGAGCTTGCCGAAGAGGTCCGGGCCGCGCGCGACGGTCACGCGCCGCTCGCGCCTCGAGCCGTCCTTCATGTGCAGCTCCACGGTGCCTTCCTTCTTCGGATCGACGACCACGCGCACGCGGCGCGAGTAATCGATGACGGCCGGGTCGTGCAGCGCCGCTTCCTGGAAATCCTTCAGCCCCAGGTCGCCGCGCAGCGCCGTCGCGCCGATGACGTACTGCAGGCTGAATTGCGCGTCGACCTGCGCGCAGCCGCGCGGCGCATAGGGATGGTCGACGAGGCCGGCCGCGTGCTGGGAGGCGACCGAGACGACGATTTCCCGCACCGCCTGGGCGTCGAAGCCGGCCTCGCGCACGAGTCCGAGCGCCGCCTCGATCGGCTCCTGGCTGTAGCTGCAGCAGGGATAGGGCTTCAACGCGAGATCGAGCATGCGGAACTCGCGCCCCAGTCCCTCCAGCAGCTGGCGCGGCTCGTAGTCGGCGCCATAGTGCGAGGGATACAGGCCGTAGCGGCCTTCGAGGATGTCGTGCGCGCCCGTGACGCCCTGCGCGGCGAGCGCCACCGCGGCGACCGCGGCCTGCGCGCTCAAGCCCGGCTGCACGCGCTGGATCATGGCGCCATCGAGCAGCCCCTGGCGGTTGCCGCCCGCGGAGCTGTAGGCAATGCCGAGCGCATGGCGCAGGCGCCCGGCATCGAGCCCCTGCACGAGCCCCGCGCCGAGGGCCGCGCCGAACACGCCGAAGAGCGTCGTGGTGAGCCACGGATGCTTCTGCCGGTTCGTCGCCGCCAAGGTGAGCCGGCAGGCGATTTCGAGCGCCGCCACGTGCGCCGCGAGGAACGCGTTCCCCGGAATGGAGCGCGTTTCTGCCACGGCCAGCAGCGCTGGGACGAGCGAGACGTTGGGATGAAAGCCCGTGCCGACCTGCGTGTCGTCGTAATCGAGCGCGTGCGCCATCACGCCGTTCGCGAAGGCGGCGAGCGGCGCCGGCGCCTTGAAGCCGTGGATCACGACCGTGCTCTCGGGCCGGCCGCCCCAGTGGCGAACCTGGCGCACCCCTTCGATCGCGCCGGGCGCGTTGGATCCGCCCAGCATGGCCGCGAGCGTATTGACCAGAGTGTTTTTCGAGGCCGCGCGAACCGGCACAGGCAAATCCTCGCAGCGCACGCCGCGCGCCCAGTCGATCAGCTCGGCAAGGGAATCGCGGCGCATCAAGCGGTCCACTACAGGGTCTCCCCGACGCGGCCATCGAGGACGAGCAGCGCCTCGAGGAGGTAATAGTCGCCCCAGACGAGCTCGTGCCTGGTCGCCATGCCTTCGTTGCGCTGCCAGCAGCCCTGGGTCAGCGCGCCTTTGACGAGGTAATGCTCGAGGAGCGCGCGCACGATGTCGGCGGCCTCGGCCCGGTAGCGCCCGGCCTGTCCGAGCTTGAGCAGGCCTGCGGCGACCATCGCAGTGGCGGAGGTGTCGCGGAAGGTGCTCGGGATCGCCGGGTCGGTGAAATCCCAGAAGGCGACGCGATCCGCCGGCGCATGCGCGAGCCACCAGTCCGCCACACGCTGCGCGGCGACGAGGAAATCGTTCCCGCGCGTCCACGCATGCGCCTGCGCGAAACCGACCAATCCCCACGACTGCGCGCGCGCCCAGGTTCCCTCGGGCGCAAGACCGCGCGGGCTGTATTGCTTCAGGGTCGCGCCGGTCCGGGGGTCGACGAGCGCCGCCTGGTGCAGCGAGCCGTCGGCGCGCTGGCAGAGCTCGATGTGGCGCCGCAGATGCCGGCTCGCGATGGCGGCGAGCTCGCCGGAGCCGCCGTTCGCGGCCGCCCAGTAGAGCAGGCTCATGCCGGGCACGCCGTCGATGTTGGTTTCTCCCGCCGGGTCGCCCGTCAGCGAGCCGCTCTGATGACCGAGCGGAATGAAGCCCGCCTGCACGTTGAAGCGGCTCGCGAGCGCCTCGGCCGCCTTGAGGGCGAGCGCGGCAGGCGCATCGCTGTTGCCCGCGCATTTTCCGAGGATCGCGCCGATCGCGGCGCCGTAGTGGAAGACGAGCCCGTTCAGCACGTTGTCGATCGGCAGGCGCACCTCCAGCCGCTTCATGGCGGCGAGCGCGAGGTCGCGAAAGCGCGCCGCGCCGCTCGCCCGGTGCGCGAGCCAGAGCTGGCCGGCCCAGAATCCGCCCGTCCAGCGCCCGTCGGGCGCGGTCTGCCACTGGCCGGTCGCGGGATCCGCGCTGAGCGGAAAGGCCTCGCCGACCTGCGCGGCCGTGCGCTCGATCCTCTCGAGCATCCGGTCGATCGCCTCGGCGTACAGAACCTTGCCCGTTTCTTCCTTAGGCAAGGGCTTCATCGGTTTCCTCGAGCAATTGCTGAAAGGCTGGGGGGACGGCGGGCCGTCCCTGCAACTCGGTCTGCAGGCGCCCGCCCGCGTGCGTCGCGACCACGTTCAGCGCTTCGAGTCCCGCCGCGGCGGCCGGGAAATCGGCGCGCACGTGCGCGCCGCGCGTCTCGCGCCGGGCGAGCGCCGAGCGCACGATCGCCTCGGCGACGAGCACGAGCGAGCGCAGGTCGAGCGCGCATTGCCACGCGGCGTTGGCGCCCGGCCCGCCGGGCGCCGAGGCCGAGGCGAGCCGGTCGCCCACTTCCTCGATGGCGGCCAGTCCGGCGCGCAGGCCCGATTCGTCGCGGGTGAGACCGGCGAAGCGCTGCATGCCCTCCTGCAGGCGGCGTTGCAGCGCGTGCGGGTTTTCGCCATGCGCGCGCCCGAGCGGCGCGCGTGCCTCGCGCGCGAGGCGCTCCGCATCTTCCCGGTTCACGTTGGACTGAAAACCGGAAGACTGCGCCGCGTGTCGCCCGGCGCGCTCGCCGAAGACGAGCAGCTCCGAGATGCCGTTGCCGTTGAGCCGGTTGGCGCCGTGCAACCCGCCCGCGGTCTCGCCGGCGGCGAAGAGGCCCGGCACGCTCGCCGCGCAGGTCTCCGGGTCGACGTGCAGGCCGCCCATCATGTAGTGGCAGGTGGGCGCCACTTCCATCGGCTGCGCCGTGATGTCGACGTCCGCCAGGTCGAGGAACTGCCGGTACATGTGCGGCAGCAGGCGCCGGATGGTTTCGGCCGGCCGGCGCGAGCCGATGTCGAGCCATACGCCGCCGTTCGGCGTGCCGCGCCCGGCGCGGATCTCCGCGTCGATCGCCCGCGACACGTCGTCGCGCGGGAGCAATTCCGGCGGCCGCCGTCCCGCAGGCGTCTCGTACCAGGCGTCGGCTTCCGCTTCTGTCTCCGCGATTTCCGCCCGATAGCTTTCCGGCACGTGGTTGAACAGAAAGCGCTCGTTGCGCGCGTTGCGCATCACGCCGCCGAAGTTGCGGATGCTCTCGGCGACGAGCAGCCCGCGCGCGCTCGCGGGGGCGACCATGCCGGTCGGATGGAACTGCACGAACTCCATGTCGACGAGCGCAGCGCCGGCGCGCAGGCCGAGCGCGCAGCCGTCGCCGGTCGAGTCGTGGAAGTTCGAGGTGAAGGCGTACGCCTTGCCGCAGCCGCCGGTCGCCACGACCACCGCGCCCGCCTCGAAAAGCACCGCCGCACCGTCCGCGCGCCGCAGGGCGAGCGCGCCTCCGACCCGCTCGCCTGATTTCAGGAGCTCGACCACCGCATGCTCGGCGAACACGGGGATGCCCCGCGTGGCGAGCTGTGCTTGCAGCGTGCGCAGGAGCTCCAGCCCCGTCTGGTGCTGACCCGAGCGCGCCAGACGCGGGTGCCGGTGGCCGCTGCCTTCGCCGAGCCGGATCCCGCCCTGCGCCGTGCGGCCGAGCAGCGCGCCCCAGGCTTCGAGCTCGAGCACGCGCCCGGGCGCCTCGCGCGCGAGCAGCTCCGCCATGCGCCAATGGTTGACGCCGCGCGCGCCGCGCACCGTGTCGGCGAAATGAAGCTCCCAGCGGTCGGGGGACTCGGGCGCCGGCAGCGCGGCGGCGAGCGCCGCGCCCATCACGGTCTGCGATTTTCCGAGGAGCGACTTGCACACCACCGCGACGCGCGCGCCCGCCTCGCTCGCCGCGAGCGCCGCGCGCAGGCCGGCGCCGCCGGCGCCGAGGACGAGCACGTCGAAGTCGTGCGTTTCCATCAGGCGGCGAAGACTTCTTCGGGCGCGAGCGCGCGGGCCGCGAGCCCTTCGGCGGCAATCGCCTGCCCGAAAGTCGCCAAGGTCCGGCGATTCGGCTCCACGCCGTAGGGCCAGAGATCGGCGCCGGCGCCCATTGAAAATGCGCGGCGCGCGTCTTCCACGTACGCGGGCAGCCAGGGCAACGGATAAGTGGAGATGTCGAAATTGGCGAAGCCTTCCTCGGCTGCGTGCTTCGCCGCCTCGAAGCGCTGCATGAGGCGCGCAAGCACGTCGGGCGCGCGCTCGAGGAGCTCCGCCTTCGCGACCATCACGTGCATGATCGGGAACACGCCGCTCGAGGCGAAATAGGCTTTCTCCTCCGCTCCGAAGTCGGCGAAGAGGCGCCGCAGGCGGCCCTCCGCGAAGGCGGCGGGCGTGCGTCCGGAGATGAGGCAATCGAGGCCGCCTTCCACCGCCATGCGCTCGAGCGCCGCCGCGCCGCCGACGATCTCGGGCGAGACGGAGGCCGGATGCGCGGAATCCTCGCCGACGAACCATTTCATCCCCTCGGCCGGCACGCCGTACTGGCCCGCGAGCATCGCGCGCACCCAGACCGCGGTCGTCATCGCGTAGCGCAGCACGCCGATGCGGGCGCCGCGCAGGTCGGCGGCGGTGCGCACGCGGCCCGCGGCCGGCACGTAGAGCGCCGAGTGCCTGAAGGCGCGCGAGGGAAACACCGGCATCGGCCGAAAGCGCCGGTCGCCCTTCGCGGCGAGGATGTAGGCGGTCGCGAGCGACATCTCGGCGACATCCCAGGGCGCCTCGCGCAGCATGCGCGGGAAAATGTGCCCCGGCTCGAGCGTCTCGAGGCTCACCTCGAGCCCGTCGCTCCCCGTCCCGAGCGAGGCGAGGTGCGCGTACGGCCCGGCGGCAACCGTGATTCTCAATTGTTGCTCTCGGCGGCGGCCGCGACCATCGCCCGGCGGCGCCGGCCGATCGCGGGAATCGCCGAGCTCGCCACGAGGATGGCGGCAATCGCGATCAGCGTGGCGGAGATCGGCCGCGTGAAGAAGATCGCGAAGTTGCCTTCGCCCAGGAGCAGCGACTGGCGCAGCGACTGCTCGAGGATCGGCCCGATCACGAACGCGAGCACGAGGATCGCCGGCTCGTAGCCGTGGCGCTTCATCAGGTAGCCGATGACGCCGAACACCGTCATCATGTAGACGTCGAAGAGGTTGTTGTTCATGCTGTACGAGCCCACCGCGCAGAACACGAGGATGAGCGGGAAGAGCAGCCGGTAGGGCACCTTCAGCACCTGCACCCAGACGCCGATCAGCGGCAGGTTGAGCACGAGCAGCACCGCGTTGCCGATGTACATGCTCGCGATCACGCCCCAGAAGAGCTCGGGGCGCTCGGTGATGAGCGTCGGTCCGGGCGTGACGCCGTTGATCATGAGCGCGCCCATCACGATCGCCATCGTGATGTTGGAGGGGATGCCGAAGGTGAGGAGCGGCACGAACGAGCCGACCGACGCCGCGTTGTTGGCCGACTCGGGGCCGGCCACGCCCTCGATCGCGCCCTTGCCGAACTGCTCGGGATGGCGCGACACCTTCTTCTCCACCGCGTAGGAAGCGAACGAGGAAACGATCGCGCCGCCGCCCGGCAGCGCGCCGAGCAGAAATCCGAGACCGGTGCCGCGCAGGATGGCGCCGATGCTGCGCCGCCAGTCTTCTTTCGTCGGCAGGAGATCCTTGATGCGCGTGCGCACGATGACGCGCTCGGCGGGCGCGTTGATGTTGGCGAGCACCTCGGAGACGCCGAAAAGGCCCATGATCATGGGGCCCAGGTCGAAGCCGTCCATCAAGGTCGGCTGGTTGTAGGTGAAGCGGAACATGCCGGAGACGACGTCCTGCCCCACGCTGGAGAGCACGAGCCCTACGCCCAGCATCGCAAAGGCCTTCAGCATCGAGCCCGAGGCAAGCACCACCACGAGCATGAGGCCGAGCACCATGAGGGCGACGTACTCGGGGTAGCTGAACTTGAGCGCGAACCTGGCGAGCGGCGCGGCGATGAGCGTGAGGCCGATGATCGCGAGCGTGCCGGCGATGAACGAGCCGAAGGCCGCGATGCCGAGCGCGGCGCCGGCGCGTCCCTGCTTCGCCATGACGTGCCCGTCGACGCAGGTCATGACGGAAGCCGCCTCGCCCGGGATGTTGAGCAGGATCGAGGTGGTCGAGCCGCCGTACATGGCGCCGTAGTAGATGCCGGCGAACATGATCACGGCGCCCGTCGGCCCGAGCGAATACGTGAGCGGCATGAGCAGCGCCATGGACGCCACCGGCCCGAGGCCCGGCAGCACCCCGACGAGCGTGCCGACGAGCACGCCGATCAGGCAGAGGTAGAGGTTATGCAGCTGCAGCGCGACGCCGAAGCCGTGGGCGAGCTGGCCGATGAGCTCCACGCGCTAGATCCCGAGCATCGAGGGCGGGAAATTGACGCCCAGCCCGCGCACGAAGATGAGCCAGAATCCGGCCGAGCCGAGGAGCGCGCACGCGAAGCTCGCGACCCAGCCCGTGCGCTTGTCGAGGCGGCAGAGCGCGCCGAGCATGAGGAAGGTGCTCAACGCGAAGCCGACGAGCGGCAGCGCCACGGCATAGGCGACGAGCGTCGCCACGCAGGCCCACAGCTTCCAGCCGCCGGCGGCCTCGCCCGCCGCCTGCAGCTTGCTCATCAGGCCTTGCATGGCAATCACCGCACCGCAACCGAAGACCAGCGCGGCGCCGACGAACGGAAAGAAGCCCGCGCCCGGCTCGTGCAGCTGGCCCAGGCCGAAGCCCCACGCCTTGGCGCCGGCGTAGGTTCCCGCGGCGGCGAGCAGCGCGCCGCTGACGACGTCCGACTTCACTGCTTCTTCAGTCCAAGCTCGCCGAGCAGCTTTCCGAAGGTTTCGTAGCTCTGGTCGATCACCTGCCGGCTCTCCCTGGGGCCGAGGTAGGCGATCGGAATGTTGAGGCTTTTCGCGCGCGCGATCACCGCCGGATCCTCGAGCGCCTTCTTGAACGCCTCGTGCAGCTTCGCGACGATCGGCTCGGGGGTGCCCTTGGCGGCGAGAATCACGTTGTAGAAGCCGAAGAAGCCGATGTCGGCGCCCTGCTCCTTCACCGTCGGGATGTTCGGATGGTCGGGCATGCGGGTCGGGTTGTAGAGCGCGATGCCCTTCACCGCGTTGTTGGCGAGGCGCGGGGCCGCCGCCGCGATGTCCACGCTGCCCACGTCCACGTGCCCGCCGAGCACCGCGGTCATCACGTCGCCGTTGCTCTTGTGCGGGATGTAGGTGAACTTCACGTTGAACGCTTTTTCCAGCTGGATCATGGCCAGGTGGCTGATCGAGCCGAGCGGGCTGATGCCGACCTTGATCGAGCCGGGCGACTTCTTCGCCGCGGCGACGACCTCGGTGAGATTGTTGTAGGGACTGTTGCCCGGCGTGATGAGCAGCGCCGGCACCGCGGTGAGCTGCACCACCGGGATGTAATCGTCGAGCTTGTAGGGCGCGCCGGGATTGTGCGGCACCGCGGCGAGGTTGCCGGTCGAGCCGACCACGAGGTTGTAGCCGTCGGGCGCGCCGGTCACGACCTGGTAGATGGTCGCCGTGCCGGTCTTGTTCACGATCACCATCTTCTGGCCGAGGTTCTTCGAGACTGCGTCCTCGACCATGCGCGCCGACAGGTCGGTGCCGCCCCCGGCCGCGAAGGGCACATAAAGGGTGATCGGCTTGCTCGGATAGGCCTGCGCGAGCGCGAGCGCCGGCAGGCACAGCGCGGCGAACGCCGCGATCAGGTGTTTCAGCATCTTCATGGGGGGCCTCCTCCCCTTTTTCAGAGTCCGAATTCGGGAATGATCTTGTTCTTGAAGGTGTCGAAGGTGAGCTTCGGATCCTTCGCATGCACGTTGATGATGAGCTGGCTCACGCCGTCGACCTCGACGAGCTGCTTGATCTTGGCCGGAATCTCGTCGGGCGTGCCGACCACGGTGATCTCGCGCATCAGGTCGTCGCCGATGATCGAGTGCAGCTTCTCGGCGAGCTTGAATTCCATGTCCTGGCGGCCGACGTCGCGCAGCGCCTCCTCGCGCACCTGGTCCGAAAGGAGCGGCTTGTCGAAGCCGAGCACGTGGTGCGGCACCCGCACTGCGGCCTTGAAGAAGGTGCGGCTCACCTGAGGCAGCAGCTCCTCCATCGCCTGCTTGCGCGTGGGCGCCACCACGCAGTGCGTCCAGGCGCAGATGTGCAGCGACTTCGGGTCGCGCCCGGCCTTCTCGGCGCCGGCACGGATCTTCTCGATCGAGTACTTGAGGAAGTGCGGCGAGCCGCCCGGGCTGATGATCGCGCCGTCGCAGCCCGCGCCGGCGAATTCGAAGGTCTTCGGGCCCTCGGCGGCGATCAGCACCGGCGGCGCCTTTTTCGGCGGCACCGGCAGCTTGAGCGGCTTGCCGTTGTACTCGATCTCCTCGCCCGAGAGCAGGCGCCGGATGGTCGTGATCTTGTCGCGGAACTCCTCGAAGCGCGCCGGCTGCTTGCCGATGAACTTGACCGCGCTGTCCCCGAGGCCCATGCCCATGGCGACGCGCCCGCCGGTGAGGTTGCTGAGCGTGGCGAAGCCGTTGGCGATCACCGCCGGCTCGCGCGTCTGCGGGTTGGTCACCGCGGTTCCCACTGTGACGCGCTGGGTCGCCATGGCGCAGTACGACATCGCGACGTAGGGCTCCGCGAAGCGCGGCGAGTCGTACACCCACACGTGGTCGAAGCCGCTCGCCTCGGCGTCGCGCGCGTAGGGCTGCAGGATCGACGGATCGCGCGCGCGCAGCCCGAGGCCGAAATGGATTTTTTTCGTGCTCATGCGGAGTGTGGAACTCCTTCGGAAAGGGATGTTCAACGATGTGGAACGTTGATCCACATCAAGGAATAATCTTATGATGCCAGACTGCGTTGTCAAGGCGCGGCGAGCGGAAAAATCTTGAGCAAGCACGACACGGAGGCGGCGGAACTGCTCGCGCGATTCGAGCGGCCCGCGCTCGAGCGCCTGATGGCCGAGGCGCGCGAGCTGCGCGCGGAAGGCCACGGCCGGCGCGTGAGCTACTCGCGCAAGGTGTTCATCCCGCTCACGCGCCTTTGCCGCGACACCTGCGGCTATTGCACCTTCGTGCGCGGGCCGAAGCAGGTGCTGCGCCCCTACCTGCTGCCGGAGGAAGTGCTCGAGATCGCGCGGCTCGGGCGCGACGCGGGCTGCCGGGAAGCGCTCTTCACGCTCGGCGACCGCCCCGAGGCGGTCCATGCGCAGGCGCGCGAGGCGCTGCGCTCGCTCGGGCACGCCTCGACGGTCGACTACCTGGCGGCGATGTGCGCGCTGGTGCTCAAGGAAACGGGCCTGCTGCCGCACGTGAACCCGGGCGTGCTGACGGAAACGGAAATCGCCACCCTGCGGCGCGTGAGCGTGTCGCAAGGCATGATGCTCGAGAGCACCGCCGAGCGGCTGTGCGAGCCCGGCGGGCCGCATCACGGTTGCCCCGACAAGCTGCCCGCGGTGCGGCTGGAAGCGCTCGAGGCCGCCGGCCGCGCGCGCGTTCCCTTCACCTCGGGCATCCTCATCGGCATCGGCGAGACGCGCCTCGAGCGCATCGAGGCGCTGATTGCGCTACGCGACGCGCATGCGCGGCACGGCCACCTGCAGGAAACGATCATCCAGAACTTCCGCGCGAAGAGCGACACGCGCATGGCCGGCCGCGCCGACCCCGGGCTCGCCGAGCTGCTCTGGACGGCCGCCGCCGCGCGGCTCGTGCTCGGGCCGCAGGCGAACATCCAGGTGCCGCCCAACCTGAGCGACACGCGCTTCCCTGAGCTCCTCGCCGCGGGCATCAACGACTGGGGCGGGATCTCGCCCGTCACCGACGACTATGTGAACCCGGAGCGCGCCTGGCCGCGGATCGACCGGCTCGAGGAGGCGACGCGCGCCGCCGGCCTCGTTCCCCTCGAGCGCCTCGCGATCTATCCCGCCCATGCGCGCGCGCCCTGGGCTTGGGTGGATGCCGGGTTGATAAAGCCGCTCCTGCAGGCGAGCGATGCCGAGGGCTATGCCCGCAATGATCCGTGGACTCCCGGGGTGGCCACGGCAGTTCCGGCCATTCCGACCATAAGGGTTGGGGTTGGATCTGATCGCGTTATCGCGAAGGCCCACTCGGGTGAACGGCCGGACGAGGACCAAATCGTGCGGCTCTTCTCGGCGCGCGAAGGCGATCTCGACGAGCTGCTCGCCGCCGCGAACGAGCTGCGCCGCGAGGCGGCCGGCGACACGGTGCGCTACGTCGTCAACCGCAACATCAACTACACCAACCTCTGCTCCTACCGCTGCCGGTTCTGCGCGTTCTCCAAAGGCAGGACCGCGGAGACGCTGCGCGGCCAGCCCTACGACCTCGCGCTGGCAGAAGTCGCCCGGCGCGTGCGCGAGGCCTGGGATCGCGGCGCAACCGAGGTGTGCATGCAGGGCGGCATCCATCCGGCCTACACCGGCGCGACCTACCTCGCGCTGCTCGGCGCGGCGAAGGAGGCCTGTCCCGGCATGCACGTGCACGCCTTCTCGCCGCTCGAAGTGACGCACGGGGCGCGCACGCTCGGCATCAGCGTCGCGAGCTTCCTCGGCCGGCTGCGCGACGCGGGGCTCGGCTCGCTGCCCGGCACGGCCGCCGAGATCCTCGACGACGAGGTGCGCGCGCGCCTTTGCCCGGACAAGCTCGACGCGCGGCAGTGGCTCGAGGTCGTCGAAGCCGCGCACCGCGCGGGCATTCCGACCACCTCGACCATGATGTTCGGCCACATCGACACGCCGCTCGCCTGGGCGCGGCACCTGCTCGCCCTGCGCGACCTGCAGGAACGCACCGGCGGCTTCACCGAGTTCGTGCCCCTGCCCTTCGTGCACATGGAAGCGCCCATGTACCTGCGCGAAGGCGCGCGGCGCGGGCCGACCTGGCGCGAGACGCTGCTCGTGCACGCGGTGGCGCGCCTCGTCCTCCATCCGCTCATTCGCAACGTGCAGGTCTCGTGGGTCAAGCTCGGCCCGGAGGCGGCCGCGGCGTGCCTCGCGGCCGGCGCCAACGACCTCGGCGGCACGCTCATGAACGAGAGCATCTCGCGCGCGGCCGGCAACGAGCACGGCCAGGAGCTGCCGCCGCAGGACATGGAGGCGCTCATCGCGCGGAGCGGCCGCATCGCCGAGCAGCGCACCACGCTCTATCGCCCGGCGAGCGCCGAGCGGCGCCGCGCGAGCTTCGCCGCGCCCGCCCTCGCGCCCCTCGTGCTGACGCCGGTGGCGGCGAAACGTCCTCACGCCGTTGAGGTGCGCGCATGAGCCTGTACGCCGTCATCCCGGCGAAAGCGACGAGCCTCGGCAAGTCGCGCCTTGCTCCGCTCCTCGATCCGGCGGCCCGCGCCGCGCTCAACCTCGCGCTTGCGCGCCGCACCCTCGAGGTCTGCGCCGAGTCGTTCGGCGCCGGCCGCATCGTCGTCGTGAGCGGCTCGGCGGAAATCGGCGCCCTGGCGCTCGCGGCGGGCGCGCACGTGCTGGACGAGCCGCTCGCGGCGCCGGCGCCGCACGAATCGCTCAACGCCGCGGTGCGCGCGGGCATCGCGCTCGCGCAGCAACTCGGCGCGAGCGGCGCCGTGATCGTGCCGACCGACCTGCCGCTCCTTTCCGCCGGGGCGCTCGCAAGCGCCCTCGCCTTCCTGCCGGCATCGCCCGGCTGCGTGCTCGTGGGCGACCGGCGCGCGAGCGGCACCAACCTGCTCGCGATGCAGCCGGCCGACCCGCGCCTTCCGGCGTTCGGCGAGGACAGCCTGCGCCGCCATGCCCAGCGCGCCCGCGTCCTCGGCTATCAGACGCGCCTGCACCGCTGCGAGCGGCTCGGCCTGGACCTCGACCTGCCGGAAGATTTCCGCGACCTGGAGAGCCGCTGCGGCGTTATGCTCGCGGCGTGAGCCGCTTTGCTGTTGTTTTGCTCGTCGTCCTCTCCTTTGGGGCTTTTGCGCAGGCCCCCTACGAACCCCATTCCGGCCAGGCGGGCAAGGACGTCGTCTGGGTGCCGACCCCGCAAGTCACCGTGGACAGGATGCTCGACATGGCCAGGGTCGGGCCCGAGGACTTCGTCATGGACCTGGGCTCGGGCGACGGGCGCCTCGTCATTTCGGCCGCCAAGCGCGGCGCGAGCGGGCTCGGCGTCGAATACAACCCCGACATGGTCGCGCTCGCGCGCCGCAACGCCGAGAAGGAAGGCGTCGCCGGGCGCGCGCAGTTCGTCAAGGCCGACCTCTTCGAGACCGATTTTTCCAGGGCCACGGTGATCACGCTTTTTCTGCTCACCGACCTCAACATCAGGCTGCGCCCCCGGCTGCTCGCCCTCAGGCCCGGCACGCGCATCGTCGCCAACACCTTCAACATCGGCGACTGGGCGCCCGACCAGACCGACGAGATCTCCGACATCGACGGTTGCAAGTACTCGTGGTGCGTGGTGCACCTGTGGATCGTGCCGGCGAAGGTCGAGGGCACCTATCGGACGCGGCTCGGCGAGGTGACGCTCACGCAGAAGTACCAGAAGCTCTCGGGCACGGTGAGCTCGAACGGCTGGAGCGCGCCGCTCGCAGGCAAGGTGCTCGGGGAAGAGGTCTCGTTCGTTTTCGATTCCCAACAGTACTTTGGCAGGGTGAAGGACGGCGTCCTCGAGCTGCGTTGACAACATTCACCCTTTTGGGTTAATGTTGTGCGCATGGCCTTGCCGGTTCTCGACCACACCCTGATCGCGCTCGCCGACGAGACGCGCCGCGGCATCCTCGAGCGGCTCGCCGGCGGCGAGGCGCGCGTGACCGAGGTCGCCGCGCCCTTCGACATCTCGCTCAACTCGGTTTCCAAGCACATCCGCATCCTCGAGCGCGCGGGCCTCGTGCGCCGCCGCGTGGTGGGCCGCGACCATTTCCTTTCGCTCGATTCCGCCCCGCTCGACGACGCCTCCGAATGGCTGCAGCGCCAGCGCCTCGCGTGGGGCCGGCGCCTCGACCGGCTCGAGGCGGCGCTGCGCGCCGAGGACGCGATCGACAAGGCCAAGGCTTCCCCTTCCAGAACCCCTTCCAGGAGAAAACCATGAGCACCGCCCGCGCCACGCTGATCAAGCCCTCCACCATCCGCTACGAGCGCCTGCTGCCCGGGCCGGTCGAGCGCGTGTGGGCCTACCTCACCGAGTCGAAGAAGCGGGCCACCTGGCTCGCCGCCGGGGAGTTCGACCTGCGCGTCGGCGGCAAGATCGAGCTGCGCTTCGACAACGACCTTCTTTCCGACGAGACGCCGCCCGAAGGCGCGCGCGCCCGGGGCAAGCACGCGTTCGAAGGAAAGATCACGCGCCTGGAGCCGATGAGGCTGCTCGGCTTCACCTGGAACTGGGAGCCGAAGGCGCGCGGCCAGTCGGAAGTGCTCTTCGAGCTCACGCCGCGCGGCAAGGACGTGCTGCTCGTCATCCACCACGAGCTGCCCGATGACGCCGAGCTGAAGAAAGGCGTCGGCGGCGGCTGGGGCGCGCACACCGGCATCCTGGAAGATCAGCTCAATGGCGTGAAGCCGCGCGGCTTCTGGAGCACGCACGAAAAGCTGATGAAGGAATTCGCCGAGTCGCTTTGACTACTTCTGCGCGTACCGCCACGCGCGCCAGACGCCCCAGGCGTAGACCGCGGCGAGCGCGAGCAGGCAGACGGCGCCGAAGAGCACGTAGCGGTGCACGAGCTGGTCGGCGGTCCAGCCGTGGACGTCGACGAGCTTCGTTGCATCCGAGAGGCCGGCCCGCTCCTGCTCGCCGAACGGAATCAGGCCGAAGTCCTTGCGCGCGCCCCACCAGACGGCGTACAGGTCGACGAAGGCCGAGGCGCCGATGAAGACGAACCCCCAGCGCAGGCTGCCCTGGTAGAGCTGGGTGCCCTTGCCGAAAAAGAAGCTCGCCATGAGCAGCGTCGAGAACACGAGGCCGAGGCCGTCGCCGGAGAAGACGGCGAGCATCTGCACCGTCTTCGGCTTGAGGACGAAAGTGCCGACCGCCGCGAGCACGAGCACCGCGGCGCAGAGCCCGGCGTAGAACGGCTTCTCCGCGCGCCAGGCGCGGAACGCGAGAAAACCCATGACGCCGGCCACCGCGACCGGCACGATGAACGAGCGCTCGCGGGGAATCGAGGTCACCCACAGCATCGGGATCGACGGCAGGCCGCAGAGCCACCCGCTCACCGCGTGGCCGAGCTCGTGCAGCGGCATGGCGAACACGATTCGCTGCAGCGACGGCAGCACGAAATGCAGGGCAAGCGCGACAAGCAGCGCCCCCGGAATCGCGGCGAGGCAGAGCTTCCATTCGCCCTCGACGTCGATCGCCTGGTCGGGATCGACGTATTCGCTCAGAGGCCGCAGGTCCTTCGTATTTGGTTCGAACGCGACCTTCCCCTGCTTCTTGATCGCCTCGGCTTTTGCATAGTTCGCGCCGCACTTGAGGCAGTTCGGCCCTTCGGCGCGCGGCGCCTGGCACCAGGGACAAAGGGTCGCGCTCATCGGTCGGGCTCCATCGCGGCCCGACTATACGCCGGCGGGAATCCGACGCTTTTACAACGAAGCGGCGGAAAAGGTATCGCAGCCGCGCGGCTGGCCGGAGTCGAGCCCGCGCTTGAACCAGCGCACGCGCTGCTCCGAGCTGCCGTGCGTGAACGACTCGGGCACGACGCGCCCCTGCGCCTGCTGCTGCAGCCGGTCGTCGCCGATCGCGGTGGCCGCGGCGAGCGCTTCTTCCGCGTCGCCCGGCTCGAGCTGCTTCATGGCGCCGGCGTGGTAGCCCCAGACGCCCGCGTAGCAGTCGGCCTGCAGCTCGGTGCGCACGGAGGCCTGGTTCGAGGCCGGGCGGCGCAGCCCCGTCAGCTTCTGCACGTGGTGGCCGACCTCGTGCGCGATCACGTAGGCCTGCGCGAAATCGCCCGGCGCGCGAAAGCGCGTGCGCAGGTCGCGAAAAAAGGAAAGGTCGATGTAGAGCTTCTCGTCCTGCGGGCAGTAGAAGGGCCCCATCGCCGCGCCCGCCATGCCGCAGGCCGAGCGCACCTGTCCGTCGAAGAGGACGAGCGTCGGGGCGCGGTACTGGCTGCCCGAGTTGGCGAAGATCTGGCCCCACACCTTCTCGGTCGAGCCGAGCACGCGCGCGACGAACTGGCCGGCCTCGTCCGCGGGCGCGCCGCGCTTGCCCTGCTGCTGCTGCGCCGGCGCGTGCTGCGAGACCTGCTCCCCGATCTGCAGCGCGGTGCCGGGATCGAAGCCGAGGAAATAGGCGAGCGCGGCGACCGCGATCCCGCCGATGCCCAGGCCGCCGCCCAGGCCCACGCCCATGCCGCGCCGGTCCTCGACGTTGCCGCTGGCTTCCTGGTCCCCAAGACGCATGGTCGATTGGACCCGTGACGCGCTTATTCGGTTCTTATATTGCCCGCCCGGATCACGCGCTCCCACTTGTCGAATTCGCCGAGCAGCTCCTCGCGCAGCGCCTCGGGCGGCCCGCCGACGAGCTCGATGCCCTGCGCGGCGAGCTTCTCGCGCAGGTCGGCCAGCCCGAGCACCGCGTTCACCTCGCGGTTGAGGCGCGCGATCGCCTCCTTCGGCGTGCCGGCCGGCGCATACACCGCGTAGTCGGTGCGCGACACCACGCCCGGCACGCCCGCCTCCGCCATCGTCGGCATGTCCGGGAAAAGCGAGGAGCGGCGCTCGGCGGCGAGCGCGAGCATGCGCACTTTGCCGCTTTTCAGGTGCGGCAGGTAAGCGGGCACGCTGTCGAGCGCCATGTCGATGCGGCCGTCGAGCACATCCGGAAGGAGCTGCGTCGTGCCCTTGTACGGCACATGCGTCATCTCGATCCCGGCGGCCTGCTTGAAGAGCTCGCCCGTCAGGTGGATGAGCGCGCCCGTGCCCGAGGAGCCGAACGTGAGCTTGCCGGGGCTCGCCTTGGCAAGCGCGACCAGCTCGCGCACCGAGCCCGCCTTCGAGCCCGCCGGGACCATGAGGCCGATCAGCCCGTGGCCGACGCGCGAGACGGGCGCGAGATCGCGGCGCACGTCGAAGGGAAGGTCCGAGCGCATCAGGCGCACGATCGCCTGGCTGCCGATCGGCCCGACGAGGAGCGTGTAGCCGTCGGGCGCGGCCTTCACCACCGCCTCGGTGCCGATGGCGGTGCCGGCGCCGGGCTTGTTGTCGACCACGATCGGCTGGCCGAGCCGTGGCTGCAGCTTCTCGCCGAGCGCGCGCGCCACGATGTCGACGCCGCCGCCCGCCGGGAACGGGACGACGAAATGGATCGTCTTCGACGGATAGGTTTGCGCCTGCGCGAACGCGGGCACGAGGAGCGAAAAGGCGAGGAGCAGGCTCTTTTTCATTGGAAGATATTCTCCGGCAGGAAGGCCGAGACCGTCACGTTCGGCACGTCGACCACGTTCGAGACGCGCAGGTCCACCGCGACGCTGCAGATCACATAGGCCTGCTCGCGCGACCAGCCTCGTTCCTGCAACAGCTGGATCATCTCGATGACCGCATTGCGCGAGGCGAGCGTGATGTCGCAGTTCTCGTTCTTGCCATCGGCCGTGATCGGCATGCCCATGGTGGCGATTTCGGGGCCCTGGGTGGCGCCGCGATGCCAGAGCCGAGGCCAGATGATTTTCCTTTCTCTAGCCACTCCAGAATGAATTTTGAAGCGCACGACAGCGGTGGCCCCCATCTCGATGGCGGTGCCGCAGCACTCCGAATCGCCTTGCGCGAAGTGCCCGTCGCCCACCGAGTAGAGCGCGCCATCCACCGCCACCGGCACGAAGAGCTTCGAGCCCTTGGTGAGCTGCTTGATGTCGGCGTTGCCGCAGTTCTCGCGCGGCGGGATGGTTCGCAGGCCTTCTTCGGCGACTTTTCCCGCCGGGATGGCGTGAGCGGGACTGGGAGGGAAGACCCTGCCTCCTCGTGAACGCAGCTCTTCTTCCCGCAAAGTCCAAGCCTTCAACTGCTCGCGCGACGGCGCCAGGCCCGCCGTGCCCATGAAAGCGCCGTTCGGGATGCGCACCCCCGGCAGCTGCGGGCTGGTCGCGTACTCGGGCGTGATGTCCCAGTGGCAGACGAAGTGGTAGTCGAAGAGATCGGGGAGGAAGCCGCCGCCCGGCGCGAAGCGCGTCCAGCCGTAGCGCTCGGGGACGATGTCCAGGTACTCGATCTCGAGCAGGTCACCCGGCTGCGCGCCCTTCACGTAGACCGGCCCGGTAAGCGGGTGCGCGACCGTGCGCTCGAGCTTTTCCAGATCCTTGGCCGTGGTCTTCGAATGGATCTGCAGGTCGTTGGCATCGCGCGTCTCGAGCGCGACGTCCTCGCCCGGCTCGACCTCGATCACCGGCGGGATGTCCGGATGCCAGCGGTTGTGGCCCTTATGCGGCTCCTCGCGCAGGCGCTTCTTGCGGTCGATCGTGATGCTCTTCGTCATCGCAGTCCTCCGACTCCCGGCCCGCCATCCTAATGGAACTTGTCTCCGGCGCTTTCACTCCAATGTTGCCTCAACGCGAGGAGGTCTCATGGAGAAAAGAGAGCCCGTCACGATGCGAAGGGGCGAAGGCGAGCCGTTGAACGTCATGGGCGCGCAGGTGCGCTTCCTCTGCGGCGCCGAGAAGACCGGCCAGGCCTGGTCGCTGATGGAGGTGCTCTTGCCGAAGGATTCAGGCCCGCCGCCGCACCACCATCCCTGGGACGAGGCCTATTACGTCGTGGAGGGGAAGCTGCGCTTCGAGCTCGCCGGCTCGGCGATGGATGCGACAGCGGGCGACTTCATCTACGCGCCCGGCGGCACGGTGCACGCGTTCAAGGGAACGTCGGAGAAGCCCGCGAGAGTCATCATCTTCGATGCGCCCGCGCATTCCGAGGCGTTCTTTCGCGATTGCGACCGCGAGGTGAAGGAGCTGCCGCGCGACCTTTCAAAGATGCCGGAGATCGGCGAGCGCCACCAGGTGCGCTTCGTGAAGCCCTCGTAGCTAACCGTCAAGACCTCGCGGACGATCCCTTCCTGATCCTGGCCGCGTCTCCGGACTTGCGCGCCTCTTCTAGCTCCCGGAAAGGCTGCATCGCCTTTTCCAGTTCGCGCATCCCGTCGTCTTCACATGCAGAAGCCCAACGGTGCTGCTGGTACCAGAAGGCTCCCGCAGCGAGCACGAGTACGCCCAGCACCCCGATTCCGATCAGCGGGCCTTTGCCCAGCGATTTCCACCCGACAGTCACGCCGCCATCCGGCCCGCCGCCGCCAGCGCTTCCCTGCACTCGCGCACGATCCGCTCGATCAGCTCCTGGCAGCTCGGCACGTCCTTGATGAGGCCGATCACCATGCCGGCCGAGACGATGCCGTCGTGGACGTTGCCGTCCTTCATGGCGACCTTGCCGCGCGCGCCGGCGACCAGGTGCTTCACCTCCTCGAAGGCGGCGCCCTTCTTCTCCATCGCCACCACCTCGTCGGAGATCCTGTTCTTGAAGACGCGCGAGGTGTTCCTCATGGTGCGGAAGATCAGGTTGGTCGAGCGCTCGTCGGCGCCGACCAGCGCCTGCTTCACGTTGTCGTGGATGGGCGCTTCCTTCGTGCACATGAAGCGCGTGCCCATGTTGATGCCCTGCGCACCGAGGGTCAGGCACGCCGCCATCTGGTAGCCGTCGGCGATCCCGCCCGAGGCGATCACCGGGATCTTCACGGCGCGCACCGCCGCCGGGATGAGGATCAGGTTCGGCACGTCGTCCTCGCCCGGGTGGCCGGCGCACTCGAAGCCGTCGATCGAGATCACGTCCACGCCGTGCTTCTCGGCCGAGAGCGCATGCCGCACCGAGGTGCACTTGTGCAGGATCGTGATGCCCTTTTCCTTGAACCTGGGCGCGAAGTCGCGCGGGTTGTTGCCCGCGGTCTCGACGATCTTGATGCCGGATTCGAAGATCACCTGCATGTACTCCGCGTACGGCGGCGGCTTGATCGTCGGCAGGATCGTCATGTTCACGCCGAAGGGCTTGTCGGTCATCTCGCGGCAGCGCGCGATCTCCTTCCTCAGGTCCTCGGGCGTCGGCTGCGTGAGCGCCGTGATGATCCCCAGCCCCCCCGCGTTGGAGACGGCCGAGGCGAGCTCCGCGTAGCCGACCCACTGCATTCCGCCCTGGACGATCGGATACCGGATGCCGAGCATTTCGGTGAGCTTGGTTTTCATGGTCTTAAGTTATCACTCCACGCCTGGCCAGGACTTCGATTTCACCTTCCGGCAACCCCGCTTCCTTCAGGATCTCGCGCGTGTGCTCGCCCAGGCGCGGCGCGGGCCGCGGCGCGCGCTTGGCGTGGCCCTCGAGGTGCATCGGCGAATCCACCGTGCGCAGGCGCCCGTGCACCGGGTCGTCGATCTCGGTGAACACCCTGTTCGCCGCCATCTGCTCATCGGCGATCACCTCGTCGTAGTTGACGACGAGGGAGAACGGCACGTCCGCCTCGCGCAGCTTCTTCTCCCAGTGCGCGAAGGGCTGCGTGGCGAAGGCCGCGTCGAAGATTTTCACCAGCTCGGCCGCGCGGCCCTCTTCCTTCCTCGCCTCCATCGTCCGGTAGCGCGGATCCTCGGCGAGCTCCGGCCGGCCGATGGCTCGGGCAGCGCGCGGAAAGCCGCGCTCCTGGTCGACGATCGACATCTTGAAGAGGCGCTGGTCGGCGGCGCGGTAGTAGACGGCGGTGAAGCTGCGCGCCTGCTCGCGGGGCTTTCGCTCGAGGAACCTGGCGCCGAGGAGCTTCGCCTGGATCATGACCGAGTTCGACCACGCTCCCGAGGCGAGGAGCGAGACCGAGACGCGCGTGCCCTTGCCCGACTTCTCGCGCGCAAGGAGCGCCATCAGCACCGCCGACAGGAGCGCCATGCCGCTCGGGTGGTCGCCCGTGCCGTAGCCGAAGGAGCCGAGCCACCCTTCCAGCGGAAAAAGGCCGAACTCCATGCCGGAGCGCGACCAGTACGAGATCGAGTCGAAGCCCGGCCGGTCCACTTCCGGCCCGGCGTCGCCGAAGCCCGTGCCGTGCGCGTAGATGAGGCGGGGATTGAGTTTCTGCAGCGCGGGCCAGTCCATGGCGGCGCGGCCGAGCGCCGCCGGGCGCAGGTTGGTGAGGAACACGTCCGACTTCCTGATCAGGCTCTCGAAGATCGCGCGCGCCTCGGGCGCCTTCATGTCGATCGCGAGGCTCCTCTTGCCGCGGTTGTCGGGGATGAAGCAGAACTCGGGGCTCTTCTCGTGCACGGGCATCCCAGGCAGCTGGTGGCCGCGGCGGTTGAGATCGCCCTCCAGGGGTTCCAGCTTGATCACCTCGGCGCCGTAGTCGGCCATGATCGCGCCGACCGAGGGCACCATGATCATCGAGGCCGCCTCGAGCACGCGGATGCCTGACAGCAGCGCCTGGGCCATGCTTCTCCTCCGTTCGAGGAGCGAAGGTAGCGCATCCGGCGCCCGAGTGTCGTATGGGAATATGCTTTTATGGTAATGTGGGTCTCATGAAGACCACGCTCGAGCTGCCCGACGACCTGATGCGGCGCATCAAGCTGCGCGCGGTGCACCGCCGGCGCAAGCTCAAGGACGAGATCGCGCACCTGCTCGAAGCCGGGATGGCTCAGGCGGTCGATGCGGAGGCGCCGGCCCGGCCGCCCCGGCCGGTGCGCCTGCGCGGGCGGCCGCTGACGGCGCGGGACATCGAGGACGCCATCG
The DNA here is from genome assembly GCA_036262835.1 of Burkholderiales bacterium. Classification (GTDB taxonomy): domain Bacteria; phylum Pseudomonadota; class Gammaproteobacteria; order Burkholderiales; family SG8-39; genus RBG-16-66-20. Next base: position 33,619 of record DATAID010000077.1, read on the forward strand.
CGCTCGGGCGGGATTGACGCCGGCCGTGGTCGTCGTCGACACCAACGTCCTTGCCTACCTGCTCATCGAGGGCGACCGTACCGCCGACGCCCAGGCGCTCTATGCGCGCGACCCGGACTGGCGGACCGAGAGCTTCCTGCTCGTCGAGTTCTCCAATCTGCTGGCGACGTACGTCCGGGCCGCCCGGCTGGGTTCGGGCCCCGCGCTCGCCCTGCTCGCGTCGGCCGAGCGAACCCTCGCCGGGGCCGTCAGCCTGCCGCACGCGCGCGCCCTCGCGCTGGCGGAGGAATTCGGCGTCTCGGCCTATGACGCCCGGTTTCTCGCCGTCGCACGCCAGCTCGGCGAAAAGCTCGTCACCGAGGACGCAAAGCTTCGCCGCGCCGCTCCCGCGCTGACCCGGACGCTCGCGCAGGCGCTCGCCTAGCGCTTGCCGAGCAGGATTTCCACGGCGAGCGCAAGGCACGCCAGTAGCGCCACCACCACCGCGAGGCTCCCGGTCGCGGCTTTCGGCCCGAAAGCCGCCGTCAGCACGCCCACGCCGATCACCGGCCCCGCGTTGCCGAGGAAGGCGACGATCTGGTAGCTCGAGAGCACCTCGGCGCGCTTGTCCGGGGGCGCGATCTCGTTCACGACCTGGAGCGTCCCCCGGTAGCAGAGCGCCGCGGCCACGCCGTTCACCGCGGCGCCCACGACGAGGAGCGCGAGCGAGTGCAACGCCTGCGCGGCGACGAGCAAGCCGACGCTCGGGATGAGCAGGCTCGCGCCCGCCAGCATCGCCGTGCGGCTCGTCACCGCGCGGGTCGCGTACACGCCGAGCGCGGCGACCGCGAAGAGCTCGCAGGCGATCGCGCCGGCGGCGGCCTTGTTGCCGATCTGCAGGTCGCGCGCGAGAAGCGTCGGCACGAGCGCGGCGTAGAAGCCGATGAGCGCGAAGTTCGCGAACGCCGTGGCCGCGGGCGAGAGGAACCGCATGCGGATGCCCTTGGGCACGCCCACGCGCGGGCGGAGCGACACCCGGCGCTCGCCCTTCTCCACCGTCTCGCGCGCGCCCACGGTGGCGAGCGCCGCGGCCGCGAGCACGACGAAGTAGACGACGAAGGGCGCATGCAGCGGCGCGGGCGCGTACTCGGCCAGCAGGCCCGCGAGGAGCGGCGCAGCCGCGAGGCCGCCGAAATTGGCGACCGTCGCCACGGTCGAGGCGAGCGACTTGTCCTCGCCCGGGACGAGCTCGGCGACCCAGGCCATGCCGGCGCCCGCGGTGATGCCGATGCCGAATCCGGAGAGCGCGCGCGCCGCGAAGAGCCAGCCGATGCCCTTGGCGAAGAAAAAGAGCAGGGTCGCCACGCCGGCGAGGCCGATCGCCGGCAGCACCACGCGCTTGCGGCCGATCTGGTCCGAGAGCCGGCCGACGAGGAAGAGCGCGCCCACATTGCCGAGCGCGTAGGCCGAGTAGATGAGCGTCAGCATCACGCCCGAGAAGCCGAACTCGCGCTGGTAGAGCACGTAGAGCGGCGTGACGATCGTGCTGCCCGCGAACATCACGCCGATGTCGGCCGCGGCGATCCAGGTCGAGCTGCGCAGGGGGGCCGGCATCGTCGTAGCATACCGGGCTATGAAAATCCTACGACTGCTGGTTCTCAGTTTCGCCCTCCTCCCCGCCGCCGTCCTCGCCCAGGCCTGGCCCGGCGCGCATCCGGTCACCGTCCTCATGGGCTTCCCGGCCGGCTCGGGCGTGGACGTGGTCGCCCGCATGCTGCAGGAGCCGATGGAGAAGTCCCTCGGCGGGCGCCTCGTCATGGACTACCGCACGGGCGCCGGCGGCAACCTCGCCTCCGAAGCGGTGGCGCGCGCGAAGCCCGACGGCTACACGATCCTCCTCGGCACCGCGGCCACGCACGGCGTCAACGCCGCGCTCTACAAGCGGCTGTCCTTCGACGTCGAGGCCGACTTCACGCCGATCTCGCCGCTCGTCAACGTCTCGAACGTCCTCACCGTCAACCCGGCGGTCATGGACGTGAAGACGCTGAAGGAGTTCATCGCGCTGGTGAAGGCCAATCCCGGCAAGTTCAACTACGCCTCGACCGGCAACGGCACGGGCACGCACCTCGCTTTCGCCGAGCTCACCGCGCGCGCGGGCCTGCAGATGGTGCACGTCCCCTACAAGGGCGGCCCCGAGGCGATCCAGTCGGTGATCGCGGGCACCACCTGCTGCATCATGAACCAGGTGCAGACGGTGCTCGCGCACTGGAAGGCGGGCAAGGTGCGGCTGCTCGGCGTCACCACCAAGCAGCGCGTGCAGGCCGTGGCGGACATTCCGACCATCGCCGAGGCCGGCGTGCCGGGATACGAGAGCTACACCTGGTTCGGCCTCTTCGGTCCGAAGGGGCTCGACCCGGCGATCGTCGATCGCCTCAACGCCGCGGTGAAGGCCGCGCTCGAGACGCCCTCGGTGCGCACGCGCCTGCAGGAGATGGGCAACACGCCGCGCTGGGAATCGCCCGCGGACTTCCGCCAGACGGTCAAAAACGACCGCGCGAAGTGGGCCGAGGTCGTGAAGTCAGTCGGCGCGACGATCGACTAGCGGGACGAAGTAGCGCGTCGGGCGCAGCTCGTCCTCATTATGTTTCTGTAATTGCTTGAAATAACAATCCGAATCTTCGACGAACAGATCCCGCACAATCCCCTGCGCGAGCCGCCGCGCGCCGGTCTCGATGCCGGGGATGTCGCCCGCGAGCGCGCCGTGGCTCATCGTCACGCCCCAGTTGAAGACGTGGATTCTGGAAAGTGCGGGGTGCTTCCCTTGTAGTTGAAAAGAATCTCCAAGATAAGGAAACCTGGATTCCTCCGGAAACTTCCGCGCCTCGGCTTTCGAGATCCGGCCGCGCCAGGTCGCGATCGCGTCGCGAAAGGGCGCCACTTCCGGCCGCTCGGTCAGGTTGACGTCGAACCCCGTGCAGACGATCGCCGCGTCGAACGCATACGCGTTCTTTGAAGTCTTTACGCGCACCGGCTTCCCCGGCACCACGTCCTTCCATCCCTCCCCGAGCCTCAGCTCGAAGCCCTTGAATTTCTCCACCCGCAGCACGCTCTCGTAGGGCGGCGGCACCTGCTCGCTGAAGATGTGGGTCGTGAAGCGCCAGCGGCGCCGGTCGTCGAGCGCCCAGTAGCCGTGGAAGAAGCCCGGGAACGAGGCCCACTTCGACTTGTTCACCTGCGGGAGCTGGCGCCGGCGCGCGAACATCGTGACGGACTTCGCGCCCGCCTCGAGCGCGGTGGCCGCGTTGTCGAACGCGGAGGCGCCCGCGCCGAGCACCGCCACCGCCTTGCCCTTGAGCGACCGGAAATCGATGTCGTCGGCGGAATGAAAGACGTTCGGCCGCGGCTTCTCCGGGTCGAAGGTCTCGAGCGCGGGCCACCTCGCCGCGCCGCTGCCTTCGCGCCCCATGGCGAGGACGACTTTCCTGCTGTAAATGCTTTTGCCGTTCATCAGAATTGCTTTTACCCCTCCGTTGAGCAATTCCAGACGCTTGACCCCCAAACCATTTTCAACAGGCAGCTTCGCGACCTCGCGCACCCACATCACGTAGTTCGCCCACTCGACCCGGTCGATCTTGTGCAGCCTCTTCCAGTGCGCCGCGCCGAACTTCGCCTCGTGCCAGGCGCGGTAGGTGAGCGCGGCCACGCCGAGGTCCGGGCCGGTGAGGTGCTTGGGCGAGCGCAGGATGTCCATGCGCGCGAAGGTCTTCCACGGGCCCTCGAGGCCTTTGGGCGCGCGGTCGACGCAGCGCAGGTTCGTCACGCCTTCGCGGCGCAGCGCAAAGGCCGCCGTCTGCCCGAGCATGCCGCCGCCGACGATGAGCGCATCGAGGAGCGGCTTGCCGTCCGGGCCGCGGTGCGGCAGCGTCCAGCGGGGCAGCGGGTAGCGCAGCTGCTCCAGCTCGCGCCGCGCGAACCGGGCCAGCCGGTGAAGAGAGGAGGCCATTAAGATGCGGATTCTATGGTCGAAGTCTCCTGCTACTACAGCCTGTCCTCGCCCTGGGCCTACTTCGCCGGCCCGCGCCTCGTGGAGATCGTGCGAAAGCGCGGCGCGAAACTGGCGCTCAAGCCCTTCGACTTCCAGGAGGTCGTGCCGCGTACGGGCGGCGTGCCGCTGCGCACGCGCCCCGAGCCGCGACGGACCTACCATGCGCTCGAGCTCGACCGCTGGCGCAAGCACCTCAACATGCCGCTCACCCTCGAGCCGAAGTTCTATCCCAAGGACGGCCTGCCCCTCGGCTGGAACAAGCCGCCGGGCTGGATGGTGATCGCCGCGCAGGAGCGGGGGCTCGACGCGCCTCGCCTCTCGCACGCCCTCCTCCGCGCGCTCTGGGCCGAGGAGCGCAACACCGCCGACGCCAAGGTGCGCATCCAGGTCGCCGACGAGAACGGCCTGCCCGGCGCCGAGCTGCAGAAGGAAGAGACGAGCGAGCGCGTGCAGGCGCTCTACCGGCAGTACAGCACGGAGGCCGAGAAGCTGGGCGTCTTCGGCGCGCCGACTTACGTGCTGCCCGGCGGCGAGCGCTTCTGGGGCCAGGACCGGCTCGACTTCCTCGACCGGGCTCTGGCAGGCTAGCGCCATGGACATCACCGGCCGCTGCCACTGCGGCGACATCAGCTACCGCGCCAGCGTCGACCCCGCGAAGGTGAGCATCTGCCATTGCACCGACTGCCAGAAGCTCTCCGGCTCGCCCTATCGCGTCGCGGTGCCGGCCCAGGCGAAGGACTTCAAGCTCCTGACCGGCATTCCGAGGACCTACGTCAAGACCGCGGAGAGCGGCGCGAAGCGCGTGCAGGCCTTCTGCGGCAACTGCGGCTCGCCCGTCTACTCGACCTCGCCCGATCCCAAGCCGGCGTCCTACTCCCTGCGCGTCGGGCTCATCGACCAGCGCGCCGAGCTTCCGCCCCGGCACCAGATCTGGTGCGGGTCGGCGCTCGAGTGGTGCACGGACATCGAGATGATCCCCGGCGTCGATCGGCAATAGCGATGCTCAAGCGCCCCAAAGGCAGCGCCGGCACCGTCGTCGTCCTCGAGCACGACTCGAAGATCCTGCGAAACAACCCGCTCGGCGACCCGCACGTGCGCAAGCTCGCCGTGTGGCTGCCGCCGCAGTATGACGGGAACATGCGCGGCTCCGGCCGCAAGCGCTTCCCCGTCCTCTATGACCTCGTCGGCTTCACCGGCACCGGCCTCTCGCACCTCGGCTGGAAGCCCTTCAGCGAGAACCTCGGCGAGCGCGCGGCGCGCCTGATCCACGAAGGCAAGATGGGCCCGGCGATCCTCGTCTTTCCCGACTGCTTCACCGCGCTCGGCGGCAACCAGTACGTCAACTCCTCCGCCATCGGCGACTACGCGGACTACCTCACGCAGGAAATCATCCCCACCGTCGATCGCGAGTTCCGCACCCTTGCCAGCCGCGAGCACCGCGGCTGCTTCGGCAAATCCTCCGGCGGCTACGGCGCGATCATCCACGGCATGAAGTACCCGAAGTACTGGGGCGCCATCGCCGACCACTCCGGCGACTCCTACTTCGACTTCGTCTACTGGCACGACTGGCCCAATAC
>DATAID010000078.1:0-24396 GCA_036262835.1 Burkholderiales bacterium
ACCTGTCCGGCTTCGGCCTTCAGGCTCCAGTCGCCATTCCAGATGTCCGATTCGAGGACGTTCGGCCTCAACGAAATCCGGTAGGTGCCCGGCTTCATGGTGACGTTGGTATAGCTCTCAACCGACAGCCGGACGATCTGCTTCCCGTCGATAAGAACGCTTGGACTGTCACTTGTCGAAAGAGTGGAAAACCCCGGCCTGAAAATGTAGACACGCGCGCTCCCTTCAGGCGGCTTCTCGACGCCCCGGAACAATTCCCCTGGCGGCCGCCCTGGGAAATATTTGTTGCTGCAGGACGCCAACAAGACAATGCTCGAAAGCACTATCACATGTGCGATTCGCACGTAGCACCTAATTCGTGGCGAGAAATAGGTTACTTCTGGTTTATGCACGAAGGGTAAGGAGCCGCCTCATTGGGAATGCGGTCACATATCTTTATCGGGTTCAGTTGCTTTAGCTTGTTCAGCCACTTCTCGCCATCCAGGACGGGACGTTGCGCCGACTGTTGTGCGCGTTCCGCCCACTGAAAGGTGTAGTAATCGGCAGCTCCCTTGACCGCAAGCACAATCGCAATTTCGCTGCGCGGCGACCCAGTCGATACGGTGCCGCACCCAAACACAGCAACAAAACCGTCATACCCACTTATCTTTAGCGCCCCCAACGGCTGCACCGAAAAGCTCGACGGGCACGCGCGCTGAAATCCACTGGCGATTTGCTCCACAACCCTCTGTGGAGTTACTGCCTGGTTTGCCGCAAGACCTTTGACGCCAGTCATCGTAATTATTTGCGACCATCTTTCGAGCGCTTCTCCTTCGGGCACATATTCCTGAATGTAGTTTGGGCCGGAATCCTTCGCGAAGGCCGGCTTAAATCCCCGGGGATAGGCAAATGCGACGAGCTGGCTATAAACGGGCGTTACTGTTGTAACCGAATACCCCTGCTTGGCTAAATCGGCAAGCTTGTCGCTCGAATTCTGCTTCTTGTCGGGGACGACCCGCGCGAGCCTCAGAACAATCGGTTGCTGCTGGGTAAGTGCGACCAACAAATATCCTCTGAACTTGTAGTCCGTCTTCAACGAGTACCCGCAAAAGGCAAACGCCTTGTTGTGCATGCAGTCCGGGGTAATCACCGAAAGGGCGGATTCGGTGAAAAATCGTCGAACATCGCTCTCACTCGAGACCTTCAACATGCAGTCCGATTCGCAAGTGACGTCGACCCAGGATCCATCCGATTTCCGATCCTCGACGATCCATTCGCTTCCGCGTTGGGAGACGCGAAAAGACTTTGTTGTGACTTCGCCCTTCGTATTAACGACGAGATATATGCCTTTGTCTTGCTCGTCTATGGCGAATAACGAGCTGCTAACGCCCAGCAGAAGGAGCGTCGCCATGAGGAATTTTTGGGGCAGGCCCATGCTGAACATCATAGCCCTCGCCCGGTCATGCTTCGCGGAGCGGAGCCCTTCCGTAAGGAAATCCTGACAAGCAAACCTGGATCCCCGCGTTCGCGGGGACGACGGGGTGGCGCTTAGCGCTGCAGCGGCGGCGTATCGGCTGGGACGAAGAAGTCGGGCTGCAAATTTGACTCTTTCGTCCCGGGCACGGCGACGTACTTCGAGAAATCGCGCACCCCCGCCTCGTAGAGCACGAGGTCGTCGATGCAGAAGTTGCCGGTGAAGCTGCGGCTGTCTTTCGTCAGGATCGCATGCGCGGCGTCGGCCATGATTTCCGGTGAGCGAGAGCGCGCGAGGAGCGGGTCGCCGCCCAGCATCTTCACCGCGGCGGTCGCGATCGTCGTACGCGGCCAGAGGGAGTTGGCGGCGATGCCGTCCTTCTTGAATTCTTCTGCCCAGGCGAGCGTGCACAGACTCATGCCGAACTTGGCCATGGTGTAGGCGACGTGCGGCGCGAACCAGCGCGCCTTCATGTCGAGCGGCGGCGAGAGCGTAAGGATGTGCGGGTTCTGCGCTTTCCTGAGGTGCGGGAGGCACATCTTCCCGGTGAGGAAGGTGCCGCGCGCGTTGACCTGGTTCATGAGGTCGTAGCGCTTCATGTCGGTGTCGGCCGTGCCGGTGAGCTGGATCGCGCTCGCGTTGTTGACGCAGATGTCGATCCCGCCGAAGCGCTCGACCGTCTGCGCGACCGCCTTGGCGACCTGCGCCTCCTCGCGGATATCGCAGAGGAGCGCGAGCGCCTTGCCGCCGGCGGCCTCGATCTCCTTCGCCGCCGTGTGGATCGTGCCGGGCAGCTTGGGATGCGGCGTATCGGTCTTGGCGGCGATCGCCACGTTGGCGCCGTCCGCCGCCGCGCGCTTCGCGATCGCAAGGCCGATGCCGCGCGAGGCACCGGTGATGAAGAGCGTTTTCCCCTTGAGGTTCGACATTCGTTCCTTGTCCTATCGAAACCAGGCGATGCCGAGGGCAATGAAACCCACCGCAAGCACGCAGCCGGCGATGAGCAGCACGCGCGTGCGCAGCCGCAGGATTTCGACGGCCTCGATCAGGCGCTCGTTCTGCTCGGCGAGCGTGGAAAGCAGGTTGGCCGCGGCCTTGAGCTCGTCGTTCTGGCGCGCGAGCTCGCGCTCGAGGGCGGCGATCCGGGTGTCCGGGTCGGCCGACGCCGGCGCCGGCGGCTGTGCATTCGGCTGCGCGCCGCCGCCCACGAGGCCCCACAGCTTGCGGGCGCCCCGCACCACGGTCGGCGCGTTCTCGATCACGTCGCGCCACGGAATGACTTTGAACACGCCCATCCAGCTCACGGCCATGACCTCTCCCGATCAGCCCAAGGTGAGTTCGACCGCCCAGGCGGACAAAAGCTTCGCGCTGTCGAAAAGCGCGCCGCGCGCGCTATAGCGCCTGTCCTCGCGCCGCACGATGGTGTCCTGGCCGCGATAGCGCCCGGTCGCCGACTCGTAGGCCGAGAGGATCGCGTCGTCGACGACGAGAAAGCGCCCACGCAGCGAGCCGAGCGAGGCGCTGGAAGAGGTCCACGAGGTCGCGAAATTGCCGTCGGCGAAGGGCTGGATCTCGTACAGGGTCTTGTGCTCGGCGGGCTTGGCGACGCGGGTGCGCAGCGTGCCTTCGTAGATCCACTTATCGGGGTAGTGGCGAATCTGCGCCGTGCCTTCCACCGCGATGCGGTGGCCGAGACCGTCGAGAAACTCCCCCTCGACCCGCCACAGGCCCTCGCGAAAGAGGAACGTGTGCCCCATTGGGCGCAATATACTTCGCGGCCAAGGAGAGCTGTTTTTTGAAGGAAAGAGCCCATTTCCGCCACTGGCCGCCCGGCCTGCCCCGCTCGCTGCGGGCGCCGGAGATCACGCTCACGCAAGCGTTCGAGGCCTCGGCCCGGAAGCATCCGGACAAGGTTGCGGCGGTTTTTGAAGATGTTTCTTTAACTTATTCCGAGTTAAAGGCAAGGACAGAACGGCTCGCAGCACATCTTCAGCACGCTTGCGGGGTCAAGCCGGGCGATCGAGTGCTGCTCGACATGCAGAACGGCATCGACTTCGTGGTCGCCTGCCTCGCGATTCTTCGCGCCGATGCGGTCGTCGTTCCGGTCAGCCCGATGAACGTCGCCTCCGAGCTTGCGCACTATCTCGAGGACAGCGACGCGAGGGTGGCGATCGCGGAGGACGATCTGGCGAAACGGTTTGAAGGGTTGGCTGTGGATCATGTCGTCATCCCCGGAACGGAGAAGCGACATGAAATAAAACCGGGCACGGCGAAACCGAACGACCTCTGCATCATGCCCTACACCTCGGGCAGCACGGGCAACCCTAAAGGCTGCATGCACACGCACGCGACCGTCCTTCACAACGTGGTCGGCGCCTGCGCCTGGAAGAACATCACCGAGAAGACCGTCGCGCTCGCGACCGCGCCTTTCTTCCACGTCACCGGACTCATCCACAGCTTTCTTTCGACCGTCTACGCCGGCGGCACGATGGTGATCCAGCGCCGCTGGGATCCGCATGCGGCGGCGATCCTGGTCGAGCGGCACCGCTGCACGCACTGGGACAACGTGCCGACGATGGTGGTGGACCTGCTCTCGCACCCCGAGGCGATGAAGCACGACGTGTCCTCGCTGCAGTTCATCTTCGGCGGCGGCGCGGCGATGCCGGAGGCAATCGCGCAGAAGCTCTTCGAGGTGTGCGGGGTTCGCTACATCGAGGGCTACGGCATGACCGAGACCATCTCCCAGACGCATGTGAACCCGCCGCAGAATCCGAAGAAGCAATGCCTGGGGATTCCGACCTTCGATACGGAGTCCCTTGTGGTTGATCCAGAGTCTTTTTCTCCTGTAAAACCCGGAGAACAGGGCGAGATCGTCGTCCGCGGGCCCCAGCTCCTCACCGGCTACTGGAAAAATGAGAAATCTTTCCGGGATTCGTGGTGCGAGGTCGAAGGAAAATCGTTCTTTCGCACGGGCGACCTCGGGCGGATCGACGAGGACGGTTATTTCTATATATCCGACCGGCTGAAGCGCATGATCAACGCGGCGGGCTTCAAGGTGTGGCCCGCCGAGGTCGAGGCGACCATGTACCGTCACCCGGCGATCAAGGAATGCTGCATCATTGCGTCTCCGGACGAGCGCCGCGGCGAGACCGTGAAGCTGGTGGCGGTCCTGAAGGAAGAATTTTCGTCCGTCACGGGAGAGGAAATACTCAGTTGGTCGAAAACCCAGATGGCCGCCTATAAAGCCCCCCGCCTCGTCGAGTTCACCGACGCCCTGCCCCGCACCGCCTCGGGCAAGCTGATGTGGCGCGCGCTGCAGGAGCGAGAGTTCGCGCGCGAGTTTCGCCGGTGAAGATCGAAGCCGCCGGCATCACGCACAAGGGCACGGTCCGCGACAACAACGAGGACTGCATCGCGATCGGCTTCTGGGTCTCGCAGGAGACGCTCGAGGCCGCCAAGCAGTTCGACCATGAGCTCGACCTGCCTTTCGCCTGCGTCGTCGCCGACGGCATGGGCGGCCATAACGACGGCGAGCAGGCGAGCCTGCTCGTGGCGAAGAACCTCGCGCGCCGCCTCGCCCTGACGGGCCCGGACAGGATCGACGTGCAGATGCGCGCGGTGAATGCGGAACTCTTCGCGCTCGTGGGCGAGAAGCCCGAGCTCGCCGGCATGGGCTCGACCGCGGTGGGACTCACCGCGAACGGCGCGCGCCTCGGCATCTTCAACGTCGGCGACAGCCGCGCCTACAAGCTCGGCGACAAGGGCCTGATGCAGCTCTCCGTGGACGACGTCCTCGGCGCGGCCGGCTGGAAGGCGGGCGCTGGCGCCGAGCGCAGCACCAAGCTCCTGCAATGCTTCGGCGGGCGCACGACGTTTTCCGACATCCAGCCGCACGTGCACGTCGAGCCCTGCGTGGCCGGGAGCACCTACCTCCTCTGCTGCGACGGCCTGTACGAGACGCTGCCCGAGGACGAAATGGCCGGCCTCATCGGCGCGGACCTGCAAAAATCGGCCGAGGCGCTGCTCAAGGCGGCCTTGGAGAAAAAAGCCCGCGACAACGTGACGGTCGCCCTGATACGTATCTCGGCATGAGCGAAGAGCTGAAGTCCCTCGGCCGCTACGAGATCAAGGGCGTGCTCGGCAAGGGCGCCATGGGCCTCGTCTACGACGGCCACGACCCCAACCTCGATCGCCGGGTCGCGATCAAGACCATCCTCACCCGGCAGCTCGAGGCCAAGGAGCAGAAGGAAGTGGCGATGCGCTTCGAGCGCGAGGTGATGGCGGTCGCGCGCCTGAACCACCGCAACATCGTGCAGGTGTACGACTTCGGCTCCGAGAGCGATCTCGCCTACATCGTGATGGAGTTCATCCAGGGGCGCGAGCTCGAGAGCTACTTCAAGAAGGGCGAGCGCTTCGACATGAAGAACCTGCTGCGCCTGCAGATCGAGCTGCTCGATGCGCTCGATTTTGCGCACGAGGCGGGCATCATCCACCGCGACGTGAAGCCCGCCAACATCATGATCGACGCGGGCGGGCACGCGAAGCTCACCGACTTCGGCGTCGCGCGCATGACCGACGGGCCGACGGGCGAGGCCACGCGCATGGGCAAGCAGATCGGCACGCCCTCCTACATGTCGCCCGAGCAGATCCAGGGCGTCCCGCTCGACCGCCGCAGCGACGTGTTCTCGGCGGGCATCATCTTTTACCAGTTCCTCACCGGCAAGAAGCCCTTCGAGTCCGGCAGCCAGTTCGGCCTGCAGGCGAAGATCGTGCAGGAGCATCCGGTCTGGCCCTCCGCGCTCGTGCAGGTGCCGCCCGAGTTCGACCGCGTGATGGCGCGCGCGCTCGCCAAGGAGCCCGACCAGCGCTATGGGACGGCCGGCAAGTTCGCCGCCGCCCTGAAGCGCCTCCTCGAGGGCAAGGCGCCCGAGGAGCCGGGCGAGGCGCCGATCGCCGTGCCGGGCGTCGCCGCCGCGGAGGCGAACGACGGATCGGGCAGCGAGGCCGACGTTGAATTCTGGAACGACGTGAAGGACTCGACCGACCCCGACGAGATCGAGCTCTATCTGGAGCAGTTCTCGCACGGCAAATTCGCGGCCGAGGCCCGCAAGAAGCTCGCCGCGCTCAAGGCGGGCGGCTAGTGGCGGAGCTGGAAAACACGGTGCTGCAGCCCGGCCAGCCCTGGGGACGCAAGCTCTCGAAGGGCGAGCGGCTCCGGATCGTCGATCTCGAGGGCAAGCAGGCGGTCGATTTCCTCTGCTTCGACGCGGCGGACCCGAGCGATCGCTACAACGCCGCCAACACGCTCAAGCTGAACGCCAGGCTCTTCGTCGAGAAGGGCTCGATCCTCGTCTCCGAGCAGGCGAAGACGCTCTTCACCGTGATCGAGGACACCTGCGGCAAGCACGACACGATCGGCGGCTGCTGCAGCGCGCCGATGAACCTGCTCCGCTACTCGAAGCCCGGCACGCACAACTGCCGGGACACGTTCATCGCCGCGCTCAAGCCCTTCGGCCTCGATGCGCGCGACGTCGTCGCCAACGTCAACTTCTTCATGTACGTGCCGGTGAAGCCGGACGGCCACACCGCGATCACCGAGGGCAGCTCGAAGCCCGGCGACTACGTCGAGCTGCGCGCCGAGCGCGACGTCATCGCGGTGATCTCCAACTGCGCGCAGATCTACAACCCCTGCAACGGCTTCAATCCGACACCGGTCCGCATCATCGTGTCGAAGTAAGGAAGATTCCATGATCACCGTCCATCACCTGAACGATTCGCGCTCGATGCGCATCCTGTGGCTGATGGAGGAGCTGGGCGTGCCCTACGAGATCAGGCACTACAAGCGGCTGGAAACCCGCCTTGCGCCGCCCGAGCTCGCCGCGATCCATCCGGTCGGCAAGTCGCCGGTCATCACCGACAACGGCCGCGTCGTCTTCGAGTCGGCTGCGATCATCGACTACCTCATCCGGCGCCACGGCAAAGGCCGCCTCGCGCCCGACCCGGCGAGCGCGGAGTACGACGACTACCAGATGTGGCTGCACTACGCCGAGGGCTCGGCGATGCTGCCGCTCATGCTCAACCTCTACGTCTCGCGCCTGGGCGAGGCAGGCAAGCCGCTGCATCCGAGGATCGAGAGCGAGCTCGCCAACCACCTCGGCTATCTCGACAGCCACCTGAAGGGGCGCGATTTCCTCGTCGGCGGCTCGCTCACCGGAGCGGACGTGCAGATGAGCTTCATTCCCGAGATCGCCGAGGTCTTCGGCAAGCGCGCGCCGTTCAGGCACCTCGATGCCTGGATCAAGCGCCTGCACGCGCGGCCGGCGTGGAAGAAGGCGCTGGAAAAAGGCGGCGCCTACCGGTTCGCGAACTGAATGGACATCGTCGCCGAAGTCGCGGGCAAGGTCTGGAAGATCGAGGCGCGGCCGGGCGCGAAGCTCGCCGCCGAGGACGTCATCCTCATCCTCGAATCGATGAAGATGGAAATCCCCGTGGTCGCGCCCAGCGCCTGCACGCTCAAGGAGCTGCGCGTGAAGGAAGGCGACATGGTCGAGGAAGGAGCGGTCGTCGCGCTGGCGGAATAGCGCCATTAGGTGTACTTTGCCACGCTCACTCAGGGAGAAAGGGAGACTCCATGAATAGAACCGCATGCGCGCTCGCCGCGTCGGCGACGCTCGCCATTTCACTGCAGGCCCTCGCACAGGACAAGCCAGCGCCCCCTCCGGCCTGGCACCAGGGCAAGCCGCCCGCGATGGCCGATTCCAAGCTCGCGCCGCTCGCCGGCAAGCTGACCGAGACGCCGGCGAGCGAGATTCCGGTCAACAAGATCAAGCTGCCGAAGGGCTTCAAGGCCGAGCTCTGGGCGACCGGCCTGCCCGGGGCCCGCGACATGGCCTTCAGCGACTCGGGCAAGAAGGCCTGGGTCGGCACCCGCACGATCGGCCGCGTCTACGAGATCACCGACGAGGGAGACAAGCGCACCGTGCGCGTGCTCGCCGACAAGCTCACCCAGCCTTCGGGCGTGGCCTTCAAGGGCGGCGCGCTCTACGTCTTCGCGATCGACAAGGTGCTGCGCTTCGACGGCATCGAGGGCAACCCGCAGGCGACGCCGGTCGACATGACCAAGGCCTTCAACCTGCCGCCCGAGCAGCACCACAACTGGAAGTACGTGCGCTTCGGGCCCGACGGCAAGCTGTACGTGCCCTTCGGCGCGCCGTGCAACATCTGCGAGCCGCCGACCAAGGAGTACGCGCAGATCCGGCGCTACAACCCGGACGGCAGCGGCATGGAGGTGATCGCCACGGGCGTGCGCAACACGCAGGGCTTCGACTGGCACCCGAAGACGGGCGAGCTCTGGTTCACCGACCACGGCCGCGACTGGATGGGCGACAAGGGGCCCGATGACGAGCTCAACCGCATCGCCAAGGCGGGCGATTTCTACGGCTATCCGTTCTGCCATGCGCAGGGCATCGCCGACCCGGATCTCGCCAAGGGCCGCAAGGACGCGTGCAAGGGCGTGACCAAGCCCGTCGCGCTGATGGGCGCGCATGCCGCGGTGATGGGCGTCAAGTTCTACACCGGCGACATGTTCCCGAAGGAGTACCAGAACACGATGTTCATCGCGCGCAAGGGCTCGTGGAACCGCTCCGACCGGATCGGCTTCGACGTGGTCAACGTGCGGCCCTCGGCGGACGGCAAGAGCGCCAGGATGACGCCGTTCATGACCGGCTTCGTCGAGGACCCGAAGACGCCCAAGTTCTGGGGCCGCCCGGCCTACGTGGCGCAGATGAAGGACGGCTCCCTGCTCGTCTCGGATGAGCAGGTGGGCGCGATCTACCGGATCACCTACCAGAAGAAGTAAGTGCGCGGTGAAAAGGCAGGGCGGTGCGCGATCGTGCTCACCGCCCTTTTTCTTGGCGCGGCGGGTGCCCAGACGGAGGACCGGGTCAAGGTCTGCGGCTCCTGCCACGGCGCCGACGGCGTGTCGCAGACCGCCGGCGTGCCCTCGCTCGCCGGGCAGCCGAAGACCTTTCTCGAGAACTATCTCGTGCTGACGCGCGAAGGCATCGCCGGGACCGAGGTCATGCGCGGGCTTCTCAAGGGGGTTCCGGACAAGGACATTTCCGCCCTTGCGAAGCACTTCTCGGGTTTACCTCCAAAAGGTTTTTCCGGCCCTGTCGATAAGAGCCTTTTCAACAAAGGCAAACAGGTAGCGGCGAAAAACAGATGCGGCAGCTGCCACCTGCCGGATTTCCGCGGCCGCGACCAGATGCCGCGCCTCGCCGGCCAGCGCGAGGAGTACCTCGCCGAGCAGATGCTCGCCTACCGGCAGAACAAGCGACCGGGCGGCGACACGATCATGGCGGCGCAGCTCTACGGCATTCCGGAGAGCGACCTGAAAGCGCTTGCGCACTATCTCTCGAGGCTGAGATGAGGTGGCTTTTCATTTTCGTCTGCCTTTCCCCCTGGGGACTTAATGCTCAAACGGAAAAACCCCAGACAACCTCCGATACGGTGACGGTCACGGGAACTCGCGTCGAGCGGCCGGCGCTCGAGGTGCCTGCCTCGGTCGACCGCGTCACCGCGGAAGACATCCAGGAGATGCGGCCCGGCATCAACCTCTCGGAATCGCTCGGGCGCGTGCCGGGCATCTCCGTGCAGAACCGCCAGAACTACGCGCAGGACCTGCAGATTTCCTCGCGCGGCTTCGGCGCGCGCTCGACCTTCGGCATCCGCGGGCTGCGCCTGATCACCGACGGCATTCCGGCGAGCTTTCCCGACGGCCAGGGCCAGGTCTCGCACTTCGACCTCGGCTCGGCGGAGCGCATCGAGATCCTGCGCGGGCCCTTCTCGGTTCTCTACGGCAACGCCGCCGGCGGCGTGATCAACCTCACCACCGAGCGGCCGGTGCCCGGATTCGAGTTCGACGGCGCGTGGGGCACCTTCAACCAGCGGCGCGAGGCGCTCAAGTTCGGGGCGAACATCGGGGCGGGTGCGGGCCTCGTCAGCACCTCGCACTTCCACACCGACGGCTACCGCCTGCACAGCGTCGCCGACCGCGAGCAGATGAACGCGAAATTCGTCCTGCCGCAGGGCACCGGCACGAATGTCACTTTGATCGCCAACGTGTTCGCGAGCCCCGAGACGCAGGACCCACTCGGCCTCACGCGCGCGCAGATGGCCGCCGACCCCCGGCAGGTGGTCGCCACCGCGCTGCAGTTCGACACGCGCAAGACGGCGGCGCAAAACCAGCTCGGCGCCGCGCTCAGCCATCAGTTCGCGGGCTGGACGCTGAACGCCTCGGTCTACGGCGGGCACCGCGACGTGCGCCAGTACCTCGCCATTCCGCTCGCCACGCAGAACGGCGCGACGCACTCGGGCGGCGTGGTCGACCTCGACCGCGACTACGGCGGCATGTCGGCGCGCCTGTCGCGCGACACCACGCTCCTCGGCAAGCCGCTCACGCTCAACCTGGGCGGCGAGTACGAGCGGATGGCAGAGCGGCGCAAGGGCTTCATCAACAATAACGGCGGCATCGGCGGCTTGAAGCGAGACGAGGACGACTACGCGACCTCCTCGGGCGTCTACGCGCAGGGCGAATGGCGCTTCGCCGAGCGCTGGATCGCGGTCGCGGGCGTGCGCACGAACCGGATCGACTTTCGCGCCGCCGACTATTTCGTCGCTCCGGGCAACGGCGACGACAGCGGCCGCAAGCGCTACAACGCGGCGACGCCCGCCGCCGGCCTGCTCTACCGCCTTGCGCCGAACGCGAGCCTCTACGCCAACTACGGCCGCGGCTTCGAGACGCCGACGCTCGCCGAGCTCGCCTACCGGAGCGGCGGCCCGGGCCTCAATTTCGGCCTGCAGGCGGCGAAGAGCCGCCACCTCGAGACCGGCGTGAAGGCGATCTTCGGCCAGGTTCGCGTGAACGCCGCGCTCTTCGACATCGTGACGCACGACGAGATCGCGACCGATACCAATTCGGGCGGGCGCTCCACCTTCAAGAATGTCGGGCGCACACACCGCGGCGGCTTCGAGCTCGGCGCCGATGCGCGCCTCGCGCACGGCTTCGAGGCGGCACTCGCCTGGACGAGGATGGAAGCGAAGTTCCTCGAGAGCTTCCGCTCGGTCGCCGGCACGCCGTCGGTCGCGGTCACCGTGCCGGCGGGCAGCAACCTCCCCGGCGTGCCGCGCGCGACGCTCTACGCCGAGCTGCGCTGGCGCTACCAGCCCGCGGGCTTCGTCGCGGCGATCGAGCACCTGCACAAGTCGCGCGTCTGGGTGGACGACCGCAACAGCGAGGCGGCGGACGCCTGGGGCATCACCAACCTCGCCGCCGGCTTCACGCAGACCCGCGGCAAGTGGCGCTTCCAGGAATACGTGCGCGCCGACAACGTCACCAACCGGCGCTATGCGGGCTCGGTGGTCGTGAACGACGCCAACGGGCGCTTCTACGAGCCCGCGCCCGGCCGCAACTACCTGGCGGGCGTGCAGGCGCGGCTCGACTTCTAGGCGGGCTGCACCGACGGCCGGCGCCGCGCGCCGAGCCGGCGCTGGAACGCCCAGGCAAGGACGACGAGCCCGGCGCCGGCGGCGAGAAAGACCGGAAACGTGCCGTGGGCGTCGACGAAGCGCGACGAGAGCCAGACGCCGGCCGACTGCCCGGAAAAAAGCGAGAACGCGAAGAGCGCGAGCGCCGCGCCGCGCGACTCGGGCGCCATCTGCGTCGCGTGCACCTGCAGCGTGTTGTGCAGCATGATGAGGCCGAGCCCCTGCGCGACGAGCGCGGGCACCGCCCAGCCGGCGCTCGGCGCGAGCGCGAGGCCCGGCAGCCCGAAGGCAAGCAGGATGCCGCCGGCGGTCACGAGGCCGCGCTCGCCGAGGCGCGGCACGAGGCGCCCCGCCGTCCCCGCATAGATCAGGCCGCCGAGCGCGACCAGCGCCGCGATCATGCCGCTCGCCGAGACGCTCATGCCGAGCGCATGGTGCAGGTGATAAGGCGCGAACGCGAAGCCGCCATACGAGAAAGCGCCTTCCAGGGCGACGGTGACGAGGACCACGCGCACCCAGGGCAGGCGCAGCAGCCCCAGCATCCGGGTGAAGGACTCGAGGAGCGTTTCCTGCACGGGCGTGTGCTTTTGCGCCGCCGGGTTGGAGCGCAGCTCGCGCCACAGCAGCCCCGCCACCAGCAGGTAGAGAACCGCCTGCGCGTAGAAGATCGCCTGCCAGCCGAAGCGCTCGCCAAGGACGCCCGAGGCGACGGTGGCGAGCGCGCCGCCGAGCAGGTTGCCAATGAGGAAGCGCGCGAGCACGGTCTGGCGCCGCTCGTAGGGGATGGCATCGCCGATCCAGGCGATCGCGACGGGAATCATCGCGCCGATGGTCACTCCGCTCGCAAAGCGCGCCGCGACGAGCAGCGGCAGCGTCGGCGCGAGCGCGCAGGCGAGCGTAGCGAGCGCTGATACCCCCGCCATCCAGCAGATCATCCGGTACTTGCCGACGCGGTCGGCGAGCGGGCCGGTGAGCAGCTGCAGGCCGCCGTATCCGATCGCGAAGGCCGTAAGGACCGCGGAAGCGCCGCCCGCGGTGGTGCCGAACGCGTCGGCGAGGAGCGGCAGGAGCGGGTCGCCCGCGCGCTGTGAGCCGGCGCTGACGAACGCGGCAAGCGAGAGCACGACCACGGCGCGGCTGCTCATGTTTCCCTTTACAGCTTGAATTCTTTTAGCGCGTGCTCGCGCAGCTTCTGCTTCTGCACCTTGCCGCTCGCGGTCATGCCGATCGACTCGAAGTCGGAGACGATCCTGAGGTAGCGCGGCACCTTGAAGTTGGCGCTTCTGCTTTTTACGAACGAAAGAATTTCTTCTTCGGAAACCGAAAATCCGGACCGCAAAGTCACGTAAGCACACCCCACCTCTCCCAATCTCCCGTCCGGGACGCCCACGACCTGGGCGGTCTCCACAGCGGGGTGCGCGAGCAGCACCTCCTCCACCTCGGCGGGCGCGACGTTCTCGCCGCCGACGCGAAACACCTCCTTCAGGCGCCCGAGCATGCGCAGGCGGTTGTCCGGGGTGAGCTCGCCGAGATCCCCGGTGCGCAGCCACCCGTCGGCGGTAAAGGCCTTCGCGGTCTGCTCGGGATCGTTGCAGTAGCCGCGCATCACGCTCCAGCCCCGGACCTGAATCTCCTTTTCCTCGGAAATTCTCACTTCGATCCCCGGAAGAGGAAGCGCCAGCCCCTGCACTCTCAGCTCCTCGGGCTCGCGCCAGTCGCTCATCACCACGTTGGGCGAGGCTTCCGACAGCCCGTAGGCCGCGCACACGCCCGTCATGCCGAGCTCGTCGATGATCCGGCGCATCGTCTGCGGACCGGCCGCCGCCCAGCCGCCGCGCAGCGAAAGCTTGCGCTTGGGGAAATCGGCATGCCCCATCAGCATCTGAAAGATCGTGTCGTTCCCCGAGATGAGCGTACAGCGCTCCTTCTCCATCGTCTCGAGCGCGGCGCCGGCCTCGAACGTAGGCAGGGTCACGAGGCAGCAGCCGAAGACGAGCGACATCAGCGCCGAGAGCGTCGAGCCGCCGACGTGGAAGAACGGCCGGCAGTTGAAGTAGCGGTCCTCGGCGCGCACGCCGATGCGCGTGCCCGCCGCCCAGGCGTTCCTCAGCATGTTGTCGTGCGTGAGCATCGCGCCCTTGGGGTACGCGGTCGTGCCGGAGGTGAACTGGATGAGAAGAAGGTCCTGGGGCGAGACCGGGGTGCTTTTGAATTCTCCCTGAAGGGTCCTTTTTGAAAGATCAAAGGCGACTTCACAACCCTTCAGCATTTTCCCGTAGTCGTTGCCGAAGAAGCGCTCGTAATGGAAAACAGCCTTGCAGCCCGACTTCTTCAGGCAGTAATCGATCTCGGACGCCTTGAAGCGAGTGTTGACGGGCACCGTGACCGCGCCGATCAGCGCCGCGCCGTAGAAGAGCGCGAGCCAGTCCTCGCCGTTCGGCAGCAGGATGGCGACGTGGTCGCCCTTGCCGAGGCCGAGCGCCTGCATTCCTCCGGCGTACTGTTTCGCCTTTTCAAAGAGTGTCTTGTAGGAAAAACGGCCCGTGGACGTCACAAGCGCTTCACGGTCACTTTGCAGTGATGCAAGAACATCTCCCAACGTCGTGGGGCGCCAGCTCACGTCTTGCCCATCCATTGCCCCGAGGCGAGCTGCTCCTCGATCGCCGCGATTTCCGTCTCGAGCGCGCCCTTCGGATCGAGCTCGACGCCCCGGTCGATGCAGCGCTTGGCGAGGCGAAGCGACTGTGGGGGCGCTTTTGCAATTTGCGTGGTGATCTCTTCAATCAATGAACTCAGATCACTGGGGGACACAAGGCGCGATACCAGGCCCGCATCGCGCGCCTCTTCGGCGCCCAGGGCCCTGCCCGTGAACATCATGTCCTTGGCGAGCCGTTTGCCGAGCACGCGCGCGAGGCGCTGGGTGGCGCCGACCGTGCCGCGCAGCGCCTCGGGCGTGCGAAACGACGCCGCGGGCGTCGCGACGATGAAGTCGCAGGCGCCGGCGATCTCGCAGCCCGAGCCGACGCAGGGCCCCTCGACCACGGCGATCACGGGCATCGGCAGCGCTTCGAGCGCCGCATAGGCGTCGAACGCGCGCATGCGCCGGTTGCGCACCTGCAGCTCGCTCATGCCCTGGCGCTCCTTCAGGTCCGCGCCCGCGCAGAACGCCGGCCCCTTCGCCCTGACGAGGACGAGCTTGACGCCCTCATCCCTGGAAATCCGATCTGCAAAGCCAATCAGCGCCTCGCACATCTCCAGATTGAGCGCATTGCGGCTCTCGGGGCGATTGAGGAGAAGAGTCGCGACGCCCTCGCTTTCGGAATGGACGACCGCGTTCATATCGCCTTGGCCTCCTTCAGGGCGGCGATCTTTTCCCTGGAATAGCCGAGCCGCTCCGAAAGAATCCGGTCGGTGTCCGCTCCCAAGGTCGGCGGCGTGCCGATCTGCGGATCGTCCCAGCCGAGGAAGCGGTAAGGCAGCTTGAGCGCCTTGAATTCGCCCACCTCGGGATAGTCGAAGCTGCCGACCAGCCCGCGCGCGCGGGTGTGCGGGTCGGCGAGAATGTCCGCCACGTCGTTGATCGGGCCCACCGGCACTTCGGCCGCGTCCAGGCGTTCGATCAGTTCTGCCCGATCCATCTTCGAGATGGCATCGGTGAGCTTTTTCATCACCTCTTCCCGATGCATCACGCGCGTGTCGTTCTTCGACAGATCCGCGTCGAACGACAGGTTCAAAGCCTTGCAGAGCGGCGCCCAGTGCTGGTCGCTCGCGGTGACCTGCGCATACCTGCCGTCCTTGCAGCGAAACGCGGCGGTCGGTACACGGCCGGGATGCTCGGTGCCCATGCGTGGCGGCACCTCGCCGAGCGCGAAGTAGCGGGCCGCGGCGAGCGTGAGGAGGCTCACCTGCCCGTCGAGCATCGAGAAATCGAGGTAGGCGCCGCGGCCGGTCTTCTCGCGCCCGGCGAGCATGGCGAGGATGCCGATCGCCACCCACAGCCCCGAGGTGAGATCGGCCATCGGCAGCCCGGCCTTCACGGGCCCGCGATCCTTCTCGCCGGTGAGGCTCATCAGGCCGCCCATCGCCTGGAAGACGGTGTCGTAGCCCTTCTTGTGCGCGTACGGCCCGGTCTGGCCGAAGCCGGTGCAGGAGACGTAGACGATCGCCGGATTGAGCGCCGAGATCGCGGCGTAGTCGAGCGCGTAGCGGCCGAGCGAGCCGGTCGGGAAGTTCTCCACGAACACGTCCGCGCCCGCGGCGAGGTCGCGGATCACGCCCTGGCCTTCGCGGCTGCGCAGGTTCACCGTGATCGAGGACTTGGAGCGATTGCAGGCGAAGTAGTACGGGCTGTCCTTGGCGAGGTGCGGCTCGAAGCCGCGCGTCTCGTCGCCGACGCCCGGCTGCTCGACCTTGATCACGGTCGCGCCGAGCTCGGCGAGGATCATGCTCGCGAACGGGCAGGCGAGCACGCGCGAGAGATCGAGGATGGTCAGGTGTTGAAGTGGCTTCATCTCAAGGTCAGCAAAAGAATTCCCGTCAGGACCAGGAAGGCCCCCATCACGGTGCGGCCTGTCACCTCCTCGCGGTTACGCAGCACGAACACGCTCACCGGAAAGATGACGAGCGGCGTGCTGTGCACGACCAGGACCGCGAGCGCGATCTCCATATGGCGCATCGCGGTGGCGAGGAAGATCGAGCCGAATGTCGTGGCGACGCCGCAGCCGGCGTAGAGGAGCAGCGCCGTCCGGTCGGCCTTGCGCAGCTGCGCGCCGATCACCGACCAGCCGCGCGTCACCGCCACCTGGGCCGCGAGCGCCGTGAACGAGGCGAGCGCCGCGCCGAGCACCGGCTCGTTCCATACGCGCACGGCAATCCCGCGCACCACGTTGCTCATGCCGAAGCCCGCCACCGCGACGATCCCCGCCAGCATCCCCCCGCGCAGCGCGGCTGCGTCCGCGTTCTTCGAGGTGTAGGTCGCGCGCGGCTGCGTGCAGAGCAGGCCCACCATCACGACGACCACGATCGCGAGCTCGTAGGCGCCGAGCCGCTCCTGGGCGAAGAGCCAGGCGCCGATGAGCGCGAAGATGGGCGCGGTCGAATGAAACACGCTTGCGCGAGCCGGCCCCAGCAGCTTCACCGCGTCGAAGAGCATGCGGCGGCCGACGAAGGTGCCGATGATGCCGGCGAGCGCGAAGAGTCCCGCATTGGTCCAGTCCCAGGTCCACGGCGCCTCGCGCAGGGCGAGCTCGCCGCCGAACAGGATCGCCGGGAACAGCGTGTTGACCGTCAGCACGATGAAGAACCCGGCCTCGAGCGGCATGCGCGCGAGCGCGTAGCGCGTCAGCAGGATGTTCGTGGCAAACGACAGCATCCCGGCGATCGAGAGCGCGATGCCCATGCATCGTCACCCCTTCCGGAACGCGCGCATGCGCTTGTTGGCCTCGCGCCCCCGCTTGAGCGCTTCTTCGAGCGGCAGGTCGGCGACTTCGTGGAAGAGCGCCTTGGTGGCCCTCAGCGCCTTCGGTTCGAGCTTCGACAGCTTTTCACTCAGGGAAACGGCCTTTGCAATAACTTCCGAATCCGGGACAACGCAATTCACCATTCCCAGCGAAAGCGCCTTCGCCGCGTCAATCGCTTCGCCCAGCGACACCAGCTCGAAGGCGGCCTTGCGCCCCACCTGCCGAGTGAGGTTCGCCATCACGATCGCGGCGACGATGCCGTGGCGCGCCTCGGGGTAGCCGAGCGTCGCGCCTTCGGCCATGACTGCGAGGTCGCCCGCGATCGCGAGGCCCGCCCCGCCGCCCATCGCCGCGCCGTTGATCGCGGTCACCACCGGCTTCTGCATCTTCGAGAAGACGAGATGGAGCTGCATCGTCAGCTCGGCGCGCTCTTCCACCAGGTGCTGCTTCTCGGGAACGAGATCCTTGAATTCCGAGAGGTCCGCGCCCGCGCAGAAGCCCTTGCCGGCGCCGGTCAGGACGACGCACGAGATCGAGTCTTCCTTGTCCGCGGATCTCAAGCCTTCGAGGAGCCGCTTCGTCAGCTCGGTGTTGAGGGCGTTGCGCTTCTCCGGACGATTCATCGTCAGGATGCGCAGCGGCCCCCGGTCCTCGGTCAGCAGAACGCTCACCGGCCGCCCTTTTCCCGGTGGATGAACGCCCTCGCCTCGCGCACGAGCTTGGTCATGATGAGGTCGAGGCTCGCGCGCTCGCGCGCAGTCAGGCAGCCGAGAAACGCGCTGTTGCGTTCGGCGGCCGCGTCGATGAGCCGCTGATAGAGCTTCATGCCGGTGCGCGTGAGCGAGAGCCGGATGCCGCGCCCGTCGGTGGCGTCGGCCTCGCGAGAGACGAGCTTGCGAGTCCTGAGGCCGGAGACCACCCGGCTCATCTGGGCCTTGTCCACGCCCGCGGCGCGCGCGAGCTCGTTGAGCGACTGCGCTTCGGGGCTGCCGCCGAGGAGCGCGATCGTGCGCCACTCCCACAGGCTCACGCCGAACTCGCGCCGGTAGCGCATCTCCGCGCCGCGCGAGAGCAGGTTCGCGACCTGGTGCAGGCGGTACGAGAGCAGCTCGCGGATGGTGGGCGTCGTGCGCTGGAGCATCAGTCGTCGAAGAACGGGGTTTCGTCTTCGCCGCGAAGACGGATGTTGAATTCGAAGGGATTTTTACCTTTGGCGACCAGAAGTTTCCTGCGGGAAGGCGGAATCAAATTCAAAACAGGATCATTCGAATCATCGAAAAACAGAGTCGTTTTCAAGATCCTCATCAAGCCCGAATACATGACCATGAAATTGATGTGCGGCGCGCGGCCCTCGGGCGCGCCCGGCTGGATGGTGCGAAACCGGTAGCGCCCGTCCCTGTCGGTGGCGGCGCGGCCCCAGCCGAGGAAGTTGGGATCGGCCCGGGCGTGGCGCGGATCGGCCGGATGCCGGTAGATGCCGCTCGCGTCCGCCTGCCAGATCTCGAGGACAAGGTTGTCGAGCGGCGCGCCGTCTTCCTGCGTGACGCTTCCCGAAATCTCGATCACCTCGCCTTTCGCCGGGCGGCCTTCGAGCTTCGTCAGGTCGTTCGCGCCCTCGTCTACGTAGCGGGGAGGAAAGAAGGGCCCTAGGGTCGCCTCCCCTGTGGGACAAAAAATCATTGTTGAGGAGGAGTCGCGTTCCGCCCGCGCAGCACGATCTGATGCTCGAAGGCAAGCGCGTTGTAGAGCTCGGGAGTCGGCGGCACGAGGCGCGCGACGAGCCGGCCGCGCGAGGCCGGGTCGGGCACCGCGTTCATGATCCGGTCGAGCGCGTTGAGCGGCTCGCCCGGAAAATACATCTGCGTGACGAGCCGCGAGAGCCACACGCGCCCGAAGACCGAGAAATGGATATGCGGCGGGCGCCACCAGCCGTCCTTGGTAGGCACCGGATAGGCGCCCGGCTTCACCGTGCGCAGCTCGATCAGCCCGGAGTCGTCGGTCATCATCCGCGCGGCGCCGTGGAAATTGGCGTCGACCGGCGCATGATCGTCGTCGTTCGGGTGCGTGTAGCGGCCGGCCGCGTTCGCCTGCCACATCTCGACCATCGCGCCGCCGACCGGCGCGCCGTCCTCGTCCAGTACGCGCAGCCTCAGGTGGATGAGCTGGCCGATCGCCTGCTTCGCGCCGTGGCCGGCGATGTCGCCGCCGAGCAGCTTGACGCGCCCCTCGAGGCCGGCGGGTCCGGTCAGCTCGGAGAGCGTCGGCGCGCGCTTCACGAGCGGCTGGGCGGGATTGCGCACGGCGGTCTGCGGATAGCCCGCGATCAGGCGCGCGGGCTGCGTGCGCGGGTCGAGCGGCTCGATCACGGTGGCCATGGCGTTGACAGCCTAAGGACGATAGTTGAGGATGTCAACCATGTCGGCAGTCACCTTGTGCGAGTGTTTCGCGCGCGACGGCTTGCAGCACGAGCCCGCCTTCGTCCCTACTGAAACCAAGCGCGCCCTGATCGAGCGTTTTGCGGCGCTGGGCTTTCCCCGGGTCGAAGCGACCTCCTACTCCAACCCGAAGGTCGTCCCTCAGTTCGCCGACGCGAGCGAATTGTTGAAATCCCTTCCTTCTCTCCCAGGGGTTTCTTTAAAAGCCACCTGTGCAAACCCAAGAGCAGTAGCAAGGGCGCTCGCCGACGCCGAAGCCGGCTTTGGTGTGCAGGAAATAAGCCTCCTCGTCTCGGCCACCGAGTCGCATACGAAGAAGAACCTCAACCGCACGCGCGCCGGGCAGTGGCAGAACATAGAAGACATGGTGCGCCTCGCCGGCGGACGCTTTCGCATGGTCGGCGTGGTGTCGGTGGCCTTCGGGTGCCCATTTGAAGGCAAGGTCGGCATTGAAACTGTTTTGAAGGATATTTTCCGGTTCACGGAACTGGGAGTGCAGCAGGTGGCGATCGGCGACACGACGGGCATGGCCTCGCCGCGGGCCGTGAAAAAGCTCTTCGAGGAAGCGAAAAGCATCAAAGCGCTCGTCCCGATCGCCCACTTCCACGACACGCGCGGCACGGGGCTGGTCAACTACGTCGCGGCGCTCGAAGCCGGCGTCACGCATTTCGACTCCTCCTTCGGCGGCGTCGGCGGGCATCCCGCCAAGGTGAAGTACGGCGGCGGCTTCACCGGCAACGTCTGCACCGAGGACCTCGTCAGCCTCCTCGAATCGACGGGCGTCGACACCGGGATAGACTTGGAGGGCCTGCTCGCGACGGCCGAGTTCTGCGAGCAGACGCTTGGCCGTGAGCTCTACGGCCGCGTCACCCGAAGCGGACTCAACCCGATCCGATGAAGCCGCCCTTTCGAGCAGACCAGGTGGGAAGCCTGCTCCGGCCGCCGGATCTCGCCAAGGCGAGGGGCAGCTTCCAGCGCGGCTCCGCCGAGCTGCGCGAGATCGAGAACCAGGCGATCGAAAAAGCCGTGAAGACGCAGGAAGCGATCGGCCTCGAGTCGATCACCGACGGCGAGATGCGCCGCGACTGGTGGCACCTCGACTTCATGCTGCAGCTGGACGGCGTGACGGCTACGGCGAATCCGGGCCCGAAGTTCGGCGGCACCGAGGAGCAGCCGCCGATTCCTTCCGTGACGGGGAAAGTCGGCTGCTCGAAGCCGATCATGG
This sequence comes from Burkholderiales bacterium, assembly GCA_036262835.1. GTDB lineage: Bacteria > Pseudomonadota > Gammaproteobacteria > Burkholderiales > SG8-39 > RBG-16-66-20. Next base: position 21,121 of record DATAID010000078.1, read on the forward strand.
TCGAGGATTTCCTGTTCCTGAAGAGAGCCACCCGGAAAACCGCGAAATTCACCATTCCGTCGCCCTCGATGCTCCATCTTCGCGGAGGGCGCGCCTCCATTTCCAGGGACGTCTACCCGGACATCGATGCGTTCTGGAGCGACGTTTCCGCCGCCTACCGCAAGGCGATTCGCAATTTCGCCGACGCCGGCTGCACCTACCTCCAGCTCGACGACGTGAGCTTCTCCTACCTGTGCGACCCGAAGATCCAGGAGAACTGCCGCAGGAACGGCGACGACCCGGCGAAGCTGCCGCGCACCTACGCGAACGCGGTCAGCGAAGCGCTGCGCGAGCGCCCTGCCGGCATGACGGTGACCATGCACACCTGCCGCGGCAACTTCAAGTCGAGCTGGGTCGCCTCGGGCGGCTACGAGCCGGTGGCCGAGGCGATGTTCGCGAGCGGCCCGGATGCCTTCTTCATGGAGTTCGATTCCGAGCGCGCCGGCACCTTCGAGCCGCTGCGCTACCTTCCGAAGGGTAAAAAAGTGGTTCTCGGGCTCGTCACGACGAAATCCGGTTCACTTGAATCAAAGGAATCCCTTTTCAAGCGAATAAAAGCCGCAGAAACGTTCGTTCCCCTGGAAAACCTCTGCCTGTCGCCGCAGTGCGGCTTCTCCAGCACGCATCACGGCAACGCGCTCTCGATCGACGAGCAGTGGCGCAAGCTCGAGCGCGTGGTCGAAGTCGCGCGCGAAGTCTGGAAGTGACCTGATTGGCCGCGCCGCTCGCCATCGCGCACACGCACGTGCACTCGATGCGCGCGGCCTCGGGCAAGGAGGTGCTGGTCGCGCGCGTGCTGGCGGCCGGCGGCGCCGCCGGCTACGGCTTCACGCTGAACGAGGACGCGGCGGTCGCGCGCGACATGGCCGCATGGGACGCGCTCGCGCGCAGCAAAGGGGTTTCGCTTCTCGCTCTTTTGGGAGGCTCGTACCGGAAGAGCGTGAAAGCGGAAAAAGACGACTACCCCTGCATCGCGCCGGACTGGCCCAATTTCCGCAAAGGCATCCTCGAGAGCCGCTGGAACCTGTTGCGCATCGACCCCTTCGCCTGGGGCTCGGTCGAGATCGTGCAGACGCTTGCCGCCTCGGCGGCGAGCTTCGAGCTCGGCATCGCGTTCCTCGCGCCGAACGAGCATCCCTGGGAATTCCAGTACTGCGCCGCGCTCGCCGCGACCGTCAAAGGCGAGGATTCGAAGGTCATTTTCAGGAAAGCCTTCCAGGACAGGGAACTTCGAGTGAAGGACGAGCCCGGGATCGGCGTCGACTGGGCCTCGGAACCCGGCTTCAAAGAGATCCGTTGGCAGAATCCGCAAAAATAAAGTCGGTCCGACTGAGCCGCGTCTCGATCCCGCTCACGATGGTGCACGCGGGCTCGATGTACGTGATCCAGAAGACCGAGCGCACGGTGATCGAGCTTCTGCTCGAGAACGGCATCACGGGCCTCGGCGAGACCTGGGGCACGCCCGAGGCCTACGCGCTCACCGGCAGATTCGCCAAAGGCTGGATCGGCAAGGACGCGCTCGATCGCCATGCGCTGCGCGATGCGACCCTCGGCAAGAGCGGCTACGACAATCGCAACGGCCGCAACGGCCTCGCCTCCTTCGCGGGGCTGGACCTCGCCGCCTGGGACGCCGCCGCGCGCAGCCTCCAGCTCCCGCTCGCCGAGCTGATCGGCGCGCGGCGCCGCGAATCGATGGACGTGGTTTGCACGCTGCCTGCGGCGATCCTCGACAGGGCCGTGACCCGCAAGGAGCTGACGACGCACCTGGATGTTCTTTCGAATACAAAACTTGTCGTCCAATTTGCCCAAGACCAGGTTGAAAAGTTCGGATTCAGAAATTTCAAGCTGAAAAGCGCCGCGTACTCCACCGAGTGGGACTGGAAGCTGCTGCACGAGCTGCGCGAGGCGATGCCCGAGGCGCGCATCCGCTTCGACCCCAACGCCAACTACCCGCCCGCGGTGGCCACCGAGCTCTGCAGGCGTCTCGATGATCTCGGGCTCGAATTCTTCGAGGATCCGACCGGCGAGCTCGAAGCCATCGCCCGCCTGAAAGCCGCCGTGAAGACGCCCGTCGCCACCAACATGTGGGTGGTGCGCGACGAGCACCTCGCCCCCGCGATCCGGCGAAATGCCGTCGACGTCGTCCTCGGAGATCTCTTCATGTGGGGCGGGATCGACGCCTGGCGCCGCATGGCGCGCACGGCGAACGTTTTCGGCCTGAAGCCCGCGCTGCACAGCGTCTACGAAACCGGCATCGCGACCGTGGCCAACCTGCATCTCGCCTCGGCCCTGCCGGAAGTCGAGTATCCCAACGACGCCGGCCTGCATTTCCTTACCGCCGACGTTTTGGCCGAGCCGCAGGTGGTGAGAAACGGCGCGATGAAGCTTCCGGGCGGCGCGGGCCTCGGCGTGGCGCTCGATCGAGCGAAACTGGACGCCCTGAGCGTCGAAGCCGCCGTAATCTCCTGAGATGGAGTGGTGGCTCGGCTATCTGGGGACCGGCGCGATCACCGGCTTTTTCGCGGGGCTCCTCGGCATCGGCGGCGGCGCGATCATCGTGCCGCTTTTCGTGCTGCTCTTCGAGGCGCAGGGGCTGCCGAAGGACCACATTCTGCATCTTGCCGTGGGCACGGCGATGGCGACGATCCTCTTCACCTCGCTCTCGAGCGCGCGGGCGCACGCGAAGCGCGGCGCGATTCGCTGGGACCTGGCGGGGAAAATGACGCCGGGCATCCTCGCGGGCGGCCTCTTTGGCTCGTGGGTCGCGGGATTGGTTCCGGTGGCGGTGTTCGCAGCGCTTTTCGCGGCGGTCATCGTCCTCGCCGGCACCAGCATGCTGCTCGACTTGAAGCCCAAGCCCTCGCGCCAACCGCCGGGCCTGGCCGGATTGGCGGCGGCCGGCTTCACGATCAGCGCCCTCTCCGCCTTCGCCGCCGTGGGCGGCGCCTTCATGACGGTCCCGTTCATGCTCTGGTGCAACGTCCCGCTCCTCACTGCGATCGGCACCGCCGCGGCGATCGGATTCCCGATCGCGCTCGCGGGCACCGTCGGCTTCGTGACCTCTGGGCTCGGGGAGACGACGCTGCCGCCCTACAGCCTCGGCTTCGTGTTCCTGCCCGCGCTCGCCGGCGTGATCGTGGCGAGCATGCTGCTCGCGCCGCTCGGCGCCGCCACCGCGCACCGGCTGCCCACGAAGTGGATGAAGCGCATCAGCGCGCTGCTCCTGTACGCGATCGC